>WOUR01000070.1 GCA_009772935.1 Rhodospirillaceae bacterium | reverse complement strand
GGCGGCGGCGCGGCCGGGGCCCCGCCGGCAAGCCCCGCCTCGGCGCGGCGGGCGGCAGGAGAACTCGCGGGGACCAGCCTCAGCACGCGGTTGAAGTCGGCGCTGGCGGCATCGCGCGACCCGCGGGCGAGATGGATCATGCCGCGCTCGAGCAGCGCCTCGGAATTGTCCGGCGCGATCGACAAAGCGCGATTGACGTCGACCAGGGCTCGGCCGGGATCGCGGGCATTGCGCCAGGCCGCGGCGCGCAGCACCAGCACCTCGACATCGTCCTGGCGCAGGCGGATGGCCTGGTCGAAGTCCGAGATCGCGCGCGCCCAGGACTGCATGGCGGCATAGGAGAGCCCGCGATCGATCCAGAGATCGGGATCGTTGGTCTTGAGCTCCAGGGCCCGGCTCTGTGCCGCGGCAGCCTTTTCGGCGGCGCCGGCCTCCATCCAGGCCTGTCCGGCCTGGGCGTACAACTCGGCACGCAGGCCCGGCCGGTCCTGGCCCATGTCGCGGGCGATGGCCTCGAACTGCGCCGCGGCCTGCGCAGTCTTGCCCGACCGGAACATGGCGACGGCGACGCAGTGGCGGGCGCCCATGCCGCCGCCTTCGACGATCCATTTCTCGGCGGCCGGCAGGGCCTTCAGCGGCTCCATCCGCGCGAGCTGCATGCACTCGGTGTAGCGGCGGACGTGATCGGGCCGCGTTTCCAGCGCCGGCGGTCCGGGCAAGGACGTGGCGGGTGCCGGAATGACGGGAATGGGCTGGGCGAGCGACGGCGACGCGGCGAGAAGGCCGAGCAGCGGCCACAGCGACTTTGCTTTGAACAACATGGTTGAAAAGAACAGTGCGGAGGCGTTCCTGACAAGATGACAAGACGACTTTTCATTTTCGGCCTGGGCTTCAGCGGCCTTGAAATCGCCAAGCTTGCGAGGGCCGAAGGCTGGACCGTGGCCGGCACCTGCACCGGCGAGGAGAAAGCGCGCAGGCTGCGCGAAGCCGGCATCGAAGCGCACAGGTTCGATGGCACCGTCCCGCTTGCTCCCCAGGCTTTCGGTGAGACAACGCACGTCCTTTGCACGATCGCGCCGGGCCAGACCGGCGACCCGGCGCTGCGCACCTGCGGCGACTTGCTCGGCCGCGCGCCTTGGCTGGGCTACCTCTCGACCACCGGCGTCTACGGCGATCACGAAGGCGGCTGGGTCGACGAGACGACACCGACCCTGCCGACGCAGCCGCGCAGCCGGCAGCGGCTGGCCGCCGAACAGGGCTGGCGCGAACTTGCCGCCGGGACCGGCGCGTCCCTCCACATCCTGCGGCTGCCCGGCATCTACGGTCCCGGCCGCAGCACCCTCGACCGCGTGAGAGCGGGAACGGCGCAGCGCATCGACAAGCCGGGCCAGGTCTTCTCGCGCATCCACGTCGAGGATCTCGCGACCGGCGCGATGAAGGCCACCGGGCGCGAGGCCGGAACTGAAGTCTGGAACGTGGCCGACGACCTGCCGGCATCGAACGCCGACGTCATCGCCTATGCCTGCGAACTGCTGGGACGCCCGGTGCCGCCCGCCATTCCGTGGAAGGAAGCCGCGCCGGCGATGTCGGCAATGGCGCGCTCCTTTTATTCGGAGAGTCGACGTGTGAGGAACGACAAACTGAAGCGTGAGTTGGGCGTCGTTCTGCGCCATCCGACCTATCGCGAAGGGCTGAAGGCGATCGCGGCGGCGGAAGGCCTATAGACCCGTCGTCTCGACCGGAGCGCCGAAGGCGCGCAAAGGTCTCTCCGCTCCGCCTCGCTGCGCGAGGCTCCGGTCGAGACGACGGAGTCCCTTTACTTCACCACTCTTCGACCGTCGTGATGAGGCCCACAATGTCGGCGATGGCGCGCTCCTTCTGACCTATCGCGAAGGCCTGAAGGCGGTTGCGGCTGCAGAAGGCCAATAAACCCGTCGTCTCGACCGGAGCGCCGAAGGCGCGCAGCGGAGAGACCTTCTCTCAACCAAGAGCCCGCCAAGTATAGAGAGAAGGTCTCTCCGCTCCGCCTCGCTGCGCGAGGCCCCGGTCGAGACGACGGGGGTTTTTCAATCCACCAGCTCCTCGACCGTCGCGATGAGGCGCGCGATGTCGGCGGGCGTGCTGAGGCGATGGTCGCCGCCCTTGATGAAGGTGGTGACGACTTCCGGCGCCTCGAGATGCTGCGCGATCTGCAGCGAATATTTCCACGGCACGTCGGGATCGCTCTGGCCGTGCAGCAGGCGCACCGGACAGGGCAGCGCCAGCGGCTTGTCGAGCAGCAGGTGGTTGCGGCCCTCCTCGATCAGCTTCCAGGTGAAGACCGACGGCTCGGGTGAATACTGCGACGGGCGTTCGAGCCGGCCGTCACGCTCCAGGGTCGCGCGGTCCTCGGGCGAGAGGCCCCTGAGCAGCATGCGCTCGGTGAAGTCGGGGGCGGCGGCGATCAACACGAGACCGGCCAGCCGCTCGGACCGCGCGCGCGCCGCCAGCAATGACAGCCAGCCGCCCATGCTGGAGCCGACCAGCACGAGATTACCCGTGGTCAGCCGGTCGATGGCGACGAGCGAATCGTCGAGCCAGCGGCCGATCGTGCCATCCTCGAAGCGGCCCGACGACTGGCCGTGACCGAGATAGTCGAAGCGCAGGAAGGCGCGGCTCGTCTTCTCGGCCCAGGCTTCGAGCGCCACCGCCTTGGTACCGGTCATGTCGGACCGAAAGCCGCCGAGAAACACGACCGTCGGCGCACGTCCTTCGGTGACCGCATAGGCGATGGTGTTGCCGTCGTCGCGCTGCAGCTGTTCGACCCTACCCACGTCGTTCCTCCCGTGTTACCTGCTGCCTCCCTTCAATCGTGTAGCCAAAAGCAACGCCCGTGTCCGCGCCAACCCTGCTTCAGATCGTTCCGACCCTGGCCGGTGGCGGCGTGGCCCGCGCCACGCTCGAGGCGGCGCAGGCCGTCATCGCGGCGGGCGGCTCGGCGATCGTGGCGTCTCCCGGCGGGAGCATGGTGCCCGACCTGCTGAGGCTGCGCGCGAGCCACATCGAACTTCCCGTCCCGTCTCATGCGGTGTGGGGACGCTTGACCCTCCCCGGCAAGCTCGCCTCGAGCCTGCGCGACGCGAAGGTCGACATCATCCAGGCGCGTTCGCCGGCTTCCGGTTGGGTTGCGCGCGCGCTCGCGCGTCGGCTCGGCGTCAAGTGGATCGCAACCCTGCACCGGCCGTTCCTGGCGTCCGATGTCGCGGGACGCTTCGTCGAGGCGCGTCAATCGCGCGCCGATGCCGTGATCGCCGTCTCGCAGCATGTCGCGCGCGATGCGCTTGAACGTTTCCCAGCCCTGCAGGACCGGCTGGAGGTCATCACCCCCGGCATCAACTTCGACCGCTTCGATCCGGCGATCGTGCGCGCCGACCGCCTGATCCGCCTGGCCGGCGAGCTGCGCGTGCCCGACGGCAGCCATCTCGTTCTGTGTCCCGGCCGCTTCGGCGAGGACAATGGCCAGAAGATCCTGGTCGAGGCGATCCGGCGGCTGGAACGGGACGACGTGTTCTGCCTTCTGCTCGGCTCGACGGGCGCCGCGACTCCTTTCGAGAAGGAGCTCGAACGCGCGATCGAAGCCGCCCAACTCAACGGCCGCGTCCAGATCGGACCCTATGTCGACGACATGCCGGCCGCCTACATGCTCGCCGACGTCGTCGTGTCGACCGGCGGTGCGCGCCAGGGCTTCAGCCGCGCTCTCGTCGAAGCCCAGGCGATGGGACGGCCGGTCGTCGCCGAGGACGGCGGCGGTGCCGCCGAGACGCTCCGCCCCGACGGCATCACGGGCTGGCTGGCCCCTTCCGGCGATCCGGCGGCACTGGCCGAAGCCCTGCAGGCCGCCTTGTCGCTGTCGGTCGAGCGGCGGGCGGAACTGGCGCGGACGGCGCAGGAGCATGTCCGCAGCACCTACAGCCTGGCACAGTCCAACCAGCAGCTCATGGCCCTCTACCACCGTCTGGCTGACCGCTGACCTTGACTCAGCGTTGCCCGGCAACTATCTCCGGGCTCATGGAACGCCGGTTTTTCACCGCTCCTGCCGTTATCACCACCGTCCGAACTTGAATCGGCCGGGCGCGCGCACTCGTGCGGCTTCCCGGCCTGCGCTGCCGACCCCGTTGAGTCGGCGGATGGATTGCGTTCGGATTTTCGCTAGCTGGTGAATTCAATGATCAATGTTTCTCTGCCGGACGGCTCGGTCCGGTCCTTCGACAAGCCTGTCAGCGGCGCCGAGATCGCCGCCTCGATCGGGCCCGGCCTCGCCAAGGCGGCCCTCGCGCTGCGGGTCGACGGCAAGATGGTCGACCTCGCGCATGTGGTCGACCGTGACGCGAAGATCGGCATCGTGACGTCGCGCGACCCCGATGCGCTGGAGCTGCTGCGCCACGACGCGGCGCACGTGCTGGCGCAGGCGGTGCAGGAACTCTATCCCGGCACGCAGATCACGTTCGGCCCCTCGACGGAGGACGGCTTCTACTACGACTTCGTCCGCGACCAGCCCTTCTCGCCGGAGGACTTCGCGAAGATCGAGCAGCGCATGGGCGAGATCGTCGACCGCGACCTGCCGATCGAGCGGTCGGTGTGGGATCGCGCGCAGATCAAGGACTACTTCGTCCAGCACGGCGAGAAGTTCAAGGCCGAATGGGCCGACGAGCTGCCCAAGGACGAGGAGATCTCGGTCTACAGGCAGGGCGACTGGCTCGACATGTGCCTCGGTCCGCACCTGCCCTCGACGGGCAAGCTCGGCAAGGCGTTCAAGCTGACGAAGGTGTCGGGCGCCTATTGGCGCGGCGACAGGAACAACGCCCAGCTCCAGCGCATCTACGGCACGGTCTTCTTCTCGGACAAGGACCTGAAGGCCTACCTGCACCGCATCGAGGAGGCCGAGAAGCGCGACCATCGCCGCCTCGGCCGCGAGATGGGTCTCTTCCACCAGCAGGAAGAAGCCGCGGGCATGGTATTCTGGCATCCCAAGGGCTGGACGTTCTGGCGTACGCTGGAGAGCTACATTCGGCGCAAGCTGGATGCCGGCGGCTACCAGGAGGTGAAGACGCCGCAGCTGGTCGATCGCAAGCTGTGGGAGGCTTCGGGCCACTGGGAGAAGTTCCGCGAGAACATGTATCTCAGCGAGAACGAGGAAGGCCTGCGCGAGTTCCTGGCCGACGACGACAAGCGCATCTTCGCGCTGAAGCCGATGAACTGCCCCTGTCACGTGCAGATCTTCAACCAGGGGCTTCGCAGCTACCGCGAGCTGCCGCTGCGCATGGCCGAGTTCGGGTCGTGCCATCGCTTCGAGCCGTCGGGCGCGCTGCACGGCATCATGCGCGTGCGCAACTTCACGCAGGACGACGCCCACATCTTCTGCAGCGAGGAGCAGATCGAGAGCGAGACGATCCGCTTCTGCGAACTGCTGGGTTCGATCTACAGGGACCTTGGCTTCCCGGACTATTTCGTGAAGTTCTCGGACCGTCCCCCGGTGCGTGCCGGGTCCGACGCGGTGTGGGACCAGGCCGAGGGAGCGCTCACGGCGGCGTCCAAGGCGGCCGGGCTCGAGCTCCAACTGAATCCCGGCGAAGGCGCGTTCTACGGACCCAAGCTGGAGTTCGTGCTGCGCGACGCGATCGGCCGCGACTGGCAGTGCGGCACCCTGCAGGTCGATTTCGTCCTGCCCGAGCGCCTGGACGCGAGCTACGTGGCCGAGGACGGATCGCGAAAGCGGCCCGTCATGCTGCACCGCGCCATCTTCGGCAGCTTCGAGCGGATCATCGGAATCCTGATCGAGAACTATGCCGGCCGGTTCCCGCTCTGGTTGGCGCCGACACAAGCAGTGGTGGTCACGGTCGTGAACGACGCCGACGGCTATGCCGAGGAGGTCGCGGCGGCGCTGCGGGCCGCCGGCATGCGGGTCGACACCGACCTGCGCAACGAGAAGATCAACTACAAGGTCCGCGAGCATTCGCTGGCCCACGTGCCGCTGATCCTCGCGGTCGGTCGGCGCGACATGGAAGCCCGCACGGTGGCGATCCGCCGCCTGGGCTCGGAAAAGCAGGAGGTCCTTGAACTCGGGGCCGCCGTCACTAAACTTTCAGAGGAGGCCCGGCCGCCCTTCTAGGGCGGTCCGGTCTCGATGCCCGCCCCTCGATCGGGGCTTTGACAGAGGAGAAGGAAGCCATAGCAAGACCTGCCCAACAGACTGCGCCCACCCGCGAGGGTCCGCGCGTCAACAACGAGATTCGCGCGGCGCAAGTCCGGCTGATCGACGAGAACGGCGAAATGGTCGGCGTCGTCAGCACACGCGAGGCCATCGAGATGGCCGAAGAGGCAAGCCTCGACCTGATCGAGATCTCACCCAATGCCGTACCGCCGGTCGCCAAGATCTCCGACTACGGCAAGTACAAGTACGAGGCCCAGAAGAAGGCCCACGAGGCGCGCAAGCACCAGAAGGTCATCGAGGTCAAAGAGATCAAGATGCGCCCGAACATCGACGAACATGACTACGAAGTGAAGATGCGCGCCATGAAGCGGTTCATCGAGGAAGGCGACAAGGTGAAGGTCACCCTGCGTTTCCGAGGCCGCGAGATGGTGCATGCCAACCTCGGCATGGAAGTCTTGAACCGCGTACGCGGCGAGATGGACGAGCACACCAAGATCGAGTCGATGCCGCGCATGGAAGGCCGGCAGATGATCATGGTGCTGGCGCCCAAGTAAGCGCCATCGACAGCGCGGCCCCTATTTCTTCGGGGGCCGCTGGCGGAGCGTCACCGTTCCGGCGGTCCGGTGCTCGTCGGGGTTGAAGCGCCCCGTGGACACGGTCTTGTCCGGCCAATTCACGCTGTAGACGATCTCACTGGCAAACGACATCGGCCCCTCGCGCCTCGCCGATTGCCAGTAGTCGCACCGCACCGCGTCGCCCGGGTCGATCTGCTGCGCGAGGCAGAACTGGTGCAGAACGTAGGGGATGAAGCGGGCGAACCCGTCGTCGGGCGATGTCGCAACCGACAGGGCGAACGACGAAGGCTGCCGTTTACAGCGCTCTCGGGCGACGATCTTCGACGTCCCCGGCGTTCGCATCTGCAGCCCTTCGAGGTCGGCGCGGAGGGCCTCCAGGGCACGCGCGCGGGCGGCATCGGTGAAGCTCGCGGCAACCAACGCCGCTTCGTAGCGGCCGATCGCCTCGGCAACCTGTGCTTCCGGATATCCTGCCCGTACGAGGTCGCGGGACCAGGACAGGGTCTCGAGCGCCCGCACCACCATCTCGCCGGCGAGGCCCGAGCTTTGGCCCCAGTCGCCCAGCACGTTGGCCGCCGTCCAGCAGTACTTCAGCAGATTGTAGCCGCCGGCCTCCACGGGCAGCGCGCGCGTCTTCTGGACGCCGATCGATTTCGCCACCACCGTCTTCATCAGCAGATATTGCACGCCGGGAGTCTCGCGCGCCTTCGTGGAGCTGGTGAGAGCGATCACCGGCGTTGCCGCGGCCTGGGCGTTTGCCGGCGGGGCCGGCGGTTCCGTTCGAAGGGATGAGACGGGCGGCCCCTGCAGCTGCGCCCGGGCCGGCACCGCCGCCAGGAGCGCCAGGAGCGCGAAAGCTGCAGACTTCATCGTGCCGGACCCCTGCGGACGTTGGGAGGCTTGGGCTTCGCCCGCCAGACAACGCGTCAGCTTTCTCCTCGTTGCGGCCGTCCCGGGATCGCAGGCCACCGAGCGGTACCGCCGAGCAATATTGTTGCGCGGGCGGTCGTCACCGCGCGGAATTAAGGTCCTGCGACATTCGATTCAGTTGTTTCGTTTATTTCGATTGTTTCGTTTGATTGCCGGGACTCCGGCTTTTTCGACGCCTGCTACGGCATATACGAGCCACCGTTGACGTGCAGCACCTGGCCGGTCATGGCGTCTGAATCGTCCGAGGCGAGGAAGACGGCGGTGCGGGCGATCTGCTCGGGGGACAGCAGCTTGCCACCCAGCGGGATGTTGACGCGCGCCATCTCGACCAGCTCGGCATCGGTGTTGCCGTAGCGCGGCTGGGCGGTGTCGGTGGTGCCGGGCGCGATCGCGTTGACGCGGATGCCGTGCGGCGCCAGTTCGAGGGCCATCGCCCGGGTCATCGAGACCACGCCGCCCTTGCTGGCGCTGTAGTGGACGCCGCGCACGGCGCCCCGAATGGCCTGCGAGGAGAGATTGATGATCGAGCCGCCCGTCCGACCGGCGGCGATCAGCGCCCGGGCGGCGGCGATGGCCGCGAAGCAGCCGGCCTTCAGGTTGATGTCCATGAGATAATCCCAGTCGCTCTCCCGCATCTCGAGCAGGGGGACCCGGGGATAAACGCCGGCATTGTTCACCAGGATGTCGGGCGGCCCCAGCACCTGCACCGTCTCGGCGACCATCGCCTCGATCTCGGCGACCTTCGAGACGTCGGTCTTCAGCAGATGGGCCCGGCGGCCGGCCTGGGTGATGTCGCGCGCCACTGCCTCGGCACCCGGCCGGTCGTCGAGCCAGGTCACGGCCACGTCGGCCCCCTCGCCCGCCAGCGCGCGCGCGATCGCCGCCCCGATACCCTGCTGGGCGCCCGTCACCAGAGCCACCTTGCCTGCCAGTTTCATGCGAAAATCCCCGTCAAATGGCCCTTCGGCCCGTCCCCGGCGTGCTTGCACGTATCGGGCCGCCTCTGTATAAGCCCCGTTCCTTCGGGTGGCTTGGCCAATAAGGGCATTGCCTCGGCTGCCTCGTAAGGACTTTCCGGCCGTCTGTTTACATGGGGGGTCGGGACCGGCGCGCAAGCGCTAACCCTTTGAAAAGGAACAAAAATGCCCAAGATGAAGACCAAGAGCGCGGCCAAGAAGCGTTTTCGCTTCACCGCGTCCGGCAAGGCAAAGCATGGGGTCGTGGGCAAGCGCCACGGCATGAGCAAGCGGGGCAACCGCTTCCTCCGTCAGGCGACCGGCATGGCCATCGTGTCCGAGCCGGATACCCGGATCCTCAAGCGCAACTTCTTCCCGTACGAGAGGTAGACCATGGCACGCGTAAAGCGGGGCGTGGCTGCACACGCTCGTCACAAGAAGGTCCTGAAGCTCGCCAAGGGCTATCGCGGCCGCTCCAAGGCGGCGTTCCGCGTCGCCATCGAGAAGGTCGAGAAGGGCCTTCAGTATGCCTATCGCGACCGCCGCAACAAGAAGCGCGCGTTCCGTGGCCTCTGGATCCAGCGCATCAACGCTGCGACCCGCGAGCATGGCATGACCTATTCGCAGTTCATGAACGGCATCCTCAAGGCCGGGATCGAGATGGACCGCAAGGTCATGGCCGATCTCGCGACCCGGGAGCCGGCAGCGTTCAAGGCTTTGGTCGATCAGGCCCAGGCCGCCCTCAAGTAGTCTTCCGCGCGTCACGCGCGGCTGGCAGACATCGCAAAGAGGGAGCCTGGACCACAGGCTCCCTTTTTTCGTGTTCGGTTTCGAGAGTGGGAAAGATGGACGATCTTGCGACGATTCGCAGCGAGGCGCTCGACGCCGTCCAGGCCGCCGCCGATCTCGGCGCACTGGAAGCGGCCCGCGTGGCCGCGCTCGGCAAGAAGGGCAGCGTCACCGGCCTGATGAAGACGCTGGGCGGGCTCGCGCCCGAACAGCGCAAGGACTTCGGCGCGCGGGTGAACCAGCTCAAGGGCGAGATCGAAGCCGCGCTCGAGGCGCGCAAGGGCTCGCTCAGCGCCTCCGCCCTCGAAGCCCGGCTGGTCGCCGAGAAGATCGACGTCACCCTGCCGGCGCGCCCCGAGGGACAGGGCACGCTGCACCCGATCGGCCAGGTGATGGACGAGATCGGCGCGATCTTCGGTGAGATGGGCTTCACCTGGGCCGACGGTCCCGACATCGAGGACGACTGGCACAACTTCACCGCCCTCAACATCCCGCCCGACCATCCGGCGCGCCAGATGCAGGACACGTTCTACCTGCCGCCGCGGGCCGACGGCACGCCGATGGTGCTGCGCACCCACACCTCGCCGGTGCAGGCGCGAACCATGCTGGGCAAGGACGTGCAGAAGCGCCTGGCCGACGGCGGCTCGCTGCGCATCATCGTTCCCGGCCGCACCTTCCGCATCGACAGCGACGCCACCCACACGCCGATGTTCCACCAGGTCGAGGGGCTGGTGATCGACCGCACGACCCACATGGGCCATCTCAAGGGCTGCCTGGTCGATTTCTGCCGCGCCTTCTTCGAGGTCGACGACCTCCCGCTGCGCTTCCGCCCCTCCTACTTTCCCTTCACCGAGCCGTCGGCCGAGGTCGATATCGGCTGCTCCTGGAAGGACGGCGAATTGAAAATCGGCGCCGGCGATTCGTGGCTGGAGATCCTGGGCTCCGGCATGGTGCATCCCAACGTGATCGCCAATTGCGGCCTCGATCCCGCCGTCTACCAGGGCTTCGCCTTCGGCATGGGCATCGATCGCATCGCCATGCTGAAATACGGCATTCCCGACCTGCGGGCCTTCTTCGACGCCGACCTGCGCTGGCTGCGCCACTACGGCTTCTCGGCCCTGGAGACTCCCTCGCTCACCGGAGGGCTCGGACGATGAAATTCACCCTGTCCTGGCTCAAGGAGCATCTCGAGACCGACGCCACGCTGGTCGAGGTGCGCGACACGCTGACCATGCTCGGCCTCGAGGTCGAGAGCCTGACCGATCCGGCCGAGGCCCTGAAGGGCTTCGTCGTGGGCTACGTGGTCGAGGCGGTACAGCATCCCAACGCCGACCGGCTGCGGGTCTGCAAGGTCGACACCGGCGGCACGGTCGTCCAGGTCGTGTGCGGCGCGCCCAACGCGCGCACCGGCATGAAGGGCATCTTCGCGCCGACCGGCAGCTACATCCCCGGCACCGGCATCACGCTGAAGGCCAGCAAGATCCGCGGCGAGGAGAGCAACGGCATGCTCTGCTCCTCGCGCGAGCTGCAGCTCGGCGACGACCATAGCGGCATCATCGACCTGCCGGCCGAAGCGGTGACCGGCCAGTCCGCCGCCGAGGCGCTCGGCCTCGGCGATGCGGTGATCGAGATCAAGGTGACGCCCAACCGCGGCGATTGCCTGGGCGTGCACGGCATTGCCCGCGACCTCGCCGCCGCCGGCCTCGGTACCCTGAAGCCGGTGAAGGCCGATGCGATCAAGGGCACGTACGCGAGCCCGATCAAGTGGACGCACGACTATGCGCCCGCGCCGGACAGCCCCTGCCCGATCGTGGTCGGCCGTCATTTCCGCGGCGTGAAGAACGGCCCCTCGCCCGACTGGCTGCAACGCCGGCTGAAGGCGATCGGCCTGCGCCCGATCTCGGCGCTGGTCGACATCACCAACCTCGTGACCTTCGACCTCAACCGGCCGCTGCACGTGTTCGATGCGGCGAAGCTCTCCGGCGACCTCGTCATGCGCCAGGCGCGCGACGGCGAGCAGATCCTGGCGCTCGACGGCAAGACCTACACGCTCGACCCGGCGGTCTCGGTGATCGCCGATACCAGGGGCGTGCACGGCATCGGCGGCATCATGGGCGGCGAGGAGACCGGCGTGCAGGAAAGCACGACGGAGGTGTTCCTCGAGGCTGCCTACTTCCAGCCGATCGGCATCGCCGCCTCGGGCCGCAAGCTCGGCATCCTGTCCGACGCGCGCTATCGCAACGAGCGCGGCATCGATCCCGAGTCCTGCTGGTGGGGCGCCGAGGTCGCGACCCGGCTGATCCTCGACCTGTGCGGCGGCGAATGCAGCGAGCTGGTGTCGAGCGGCGTCATGCCGAACTGGCAGCGCAGCTACGGGCTGCGTACCGATCGCGTGAAGACGCTGACCGGCATCGAGGTCTCGGCCGCCGAGACCGCCTCCATCCTCACGAAGCTGGGCTTCGGTGTCGAGGGCAGCGGCCCGTGGACCGCCTCCGTGCCGTCGTGGCGACCCGACATCGTGGGCGAGGCCGACCTCGTCGAGGAAGTGACGCGGGTGTTCGGCTTCGACAAGATTCCGACGACGTCCCTGCCGCCGGTCTCGACCATGTCGCGGCCGGTGCGCGACCCGCTGCAGCGGCGCACGCCCCAGGCCCGCCGGGCGCTGGCCGCGCGCGGCATGAACGAAGCCGTGACCTGGTCCTTCCTGCCGCTGAAGAAGGCCGAGCGTTTCGGCGGCGGCGGCGCCGACGTGCGGCTGCTCAACTCGATCGACGCGACGCTCGACACGATGCGGCCCTCGATCCTGCCCAACCTGATCGACGCGGCCTCGCGCAACGAGGCGCGCGGCCTGTCCGATCCGGCGCTGTTCGAGGTCGGCCCGCAGTACAAGGACGCGACGCCGCAGGGCCAGCGCACCGTCGCCGCCGGCATCCGCCACAACATGGCGGTGCCGCGCAACTGGGCGGGCCCCGCGCGCACCGTCGACGCCTTCGACGCCAAGGCCGATGCGCTGGCGGTGCTCGGCGCCATCGGCGCGCCGGACACGCTGTCGTCCCAGCCGGGCGCGCCGAACTGGTATCATCCCGGCCGTTCCGGCGCGCTCAAGCTCGGCGATCGCGTGATGGCCTATTTCGGCGAGCTGCATCCCGAGATCGTCGCGGCCGCCGACCTCAAGGGACCTGTGGCCGCCTTCGAAGTGTTCCTCGACGCAGCCCCGCTGCCCAAGGCGAAGGCCACCAAGGCGCGGCCGAAGCTCGTCCTGTCGGCCCTCCAGCCGCTCGAGCGCGACTTCGCCTTCCTGGTGGACTCGGGCGTCGAGGCGGAAAAGCTGGTGCGCGCGGCGCGCAACGCCGACAAGGTGATGATCACCGCGGCCCGCGTCTTCGACCTCTATGCCGGCAAGGGCGTGCCGGAGGGCAAGAAGTCGCTGGCCATCGCCGTCACCCTGCAACCGGTCGAGCGTACCCTGACCGATGCGGAGATCGAGGCGGTTTCCGGAAAGATCGTGGCGGCCGTCGCCAAGGCGACGGGTGCCGTGCTGCGTGGATAGGACAACGGTGTCTTTCTCGAACAAGCGTAGGCGTCAGCAGAAATGACCGACCTGTCGTTGATCCGCAACTTCTCGATCATCGCCCATATCGACCACGGCAAGAGCACGCTGGCCGACCGTCTGCTGCTGCGCTGCGGCGCCGTGACCGAACGCGAGTTCCAGGACCAGATGCTCGATTCGATGGACATCGAGCGCGAGCGCGGCATCACCATCAAGGCGCAGACCGTGCGCCTCAACTATCCGGCGCAGGACGGCAAGACCTACGTGCTGAACCTGATGGACACGCCGGGCCATGTCGACTTCGCCTACGAGGTCAGCCGGTCGCTGGCGGCCTGCGAGGGCTCGCTGCTGGTGGTCGATGCCAGCCAGGGTGTCGAGGCGCAGACGCTGGCGAATGCCTATCACGCGATCGATTCCAACCACGAGATCATCCCGGTCCTCAACAAGATCGACCTGCCGTCGGCCGATCCCGAGCGGGTCTGCACCGAGATCGAGGACGTGATCGGCATCGACACGTCGGAGGCGGTGAAGGTCTCGGCCAAGACCGGACTCGGCATCGACGACCTCTTGGAGGCGATGGTCAAGCGCCTGCCGGCGCCGACCGGCGACCGCAACGCGCCGCTGAAGGCGCTGCTGGTCGACAGCTGGTACGACCCCTACCTCGGTGTCGTCACCCTGGTGCGCGTCAAGGACGGCGTCCTGAGGCGCGGCATGCGCATCCGCATGATGGCGGCGGCGGCGGCCTACGACCTCGACAAGGTCGGCGTCTTCTCGCCCAAGGCGACCGACGTGGCCGAGCTGGGGCCCGGCGAGATCGGCTTCATCATCGCCGGCATCAAGACCATCGCCGACTGCAAGGTCGGCGACACGATCACCGACGACCGCAAGCCCGCGCCCGAGATGCTGGCCGGCTTCAAGCCCAGCGTCCCGGTGGTGTTCTGCGGCCTGTTCCCGGCCGACGCCGCCGAGTTCGAGACGCTGCGCGAATCGCTGTCGAAGCTGCGCCTCAACGACTCGTCGTTCCATTTCGAGCCGGAATCGAGCGCCGCGCTGGGCTTCGGCTTCCGCTGCGGCTTCCTGGGCCTGCTGCATCTCGAGATCGTGCAGGAGCGGCTGGAGCGCGAGTTCAACCTCGACCTGGTCACGACCGCACCGTCCGTCGTCTACAAGATCCGCATGTCCGACGGGACCGAGATCGAGCTGCACAATCCGGCCGACTATCCCGACCCGTCGAACATCGAGAGCATGCAGGAGCCGTGGATCAAGGCCACGATCATGACTCCCGACGAGCATCTCGGCGCCGTCCTGACGCTCTGCCAGGAGCGGCGCGGCCAGCAGGTCGAGCTCACCTACGCCGGCTCGCGCGCCATGGCGGTCTACCGCCTGCCGCTGAACGAGGTCGTGTTCGACTTCTACGACCGGCTGAAGTCGGTGACGCGCGGCTATGCCAGCTTCGACTACGAGATGGTGGGCTACGAGGAAGGCGAGCTGGTGAAGCTCACCATCCTGGTGAACGGCGAGCCGGTCGATGCGCTGTCGATCATCGTCCACAAGAACCAGGCCGAGCAGCGCGGCCGGGCGCTGTGCGAGCGGCTGAAGGACCTGATCCCCCGCCAGCTCTTCAAGATCGCCATCCAGGCGGCTATCGGCGGCCGCGTGATCGCCCGCGAGACGATCAGCGCCATGCGCAAGGACGTGCTGGCCAAGTGCTACGGCGGCGACATCAGCCGCAAGAAGAAGCTCCTGGAGAAGCAGAAGAAGGGCAAGAAGCGCATGCGGCAGGTGGGCGACGTCGAGATCCCGCAGTCCGCCTTCATCGCCGCGCTGAAGATGGACAGCCGCTAGGGTCTTTTCGCTTCCCGTCCACCCACTTCAAGCACCTACCTCATCCTGAGGAGCGGCCCCCTCGAATACCTCGGGGTAAACTCCGGACCGCGTCTCGAAGGAGGGGCAACCGGCGAGTGCGCGTTCCCATCCTTCGAGACGCCGTGCTTCGCACGGCTCCTCAGGATGAGGTTGGTGGTGGTGTTCGGGCGTGCTCGGACAGACCCTGGCTATCGCCAGCCGACGATCACAGGAGCCCGCCTCGCCGCCGGCGCGGGCGAGAGCCCATCAGGAAGTCGCCTTGCGGGCGCCCGAGGTCGCGTCGCCCGATCCAGAGCAGGACGACGCCCAGCACCAGGAAGGCCGGCAGCGCCGACACGGTGAGCAGCGGCCGCATCATCCAGGTCCACAGGACCCCCGACAGGTGGCGCCGCGCCGATGTCTGGGTGTTGCCGAGCGACGCCGGGTCGAGATGCGCCCACAGGCTGCCGAAGGTCGAGAACGGATAGCGCCCCTGCGACCACCAGGTCAGCAGGTCGTGCACGAACACTGCGACAGCGAGGGCCAGAAAAAGCCAGCCCAGGGCCCGAAACACGACCATTACTCCCCCAAGCGCCGGTCAGCCACGGCGCCGACCCTAGCCAAGCGGCCCGCGGCAGGGAAGGACGTTGCCCAATCCATCCACCGCGCTATAAGAGCGGCCGACCGCGCATGCCGGACAGGTGGCCGAGCGGTTTAAGGCACACGCTTGGAAAGCGTGCGTGGTGTAACAGCCACCGCGGGTTCGAATCCCGCCCTGTCCGCCAGTGGCCTCCGAAAGGCCCGTAAATCAAGGAACTTCAGGCTTTCTCGACACTCTTTGAGCCGCGCTGGTACAAAGGAGTGGTACAAAGTCGTGACGGTTCTCTGCATGGCGCGGCCCTGGCGGCACCCGAAGACAGGCAAGCTTTACTTCCGCAAGGCTATCCCGGAGCACCTCCGGAAGGCCGCTGGAATGCGTGAGTTCAAACGCTCGCTCAACACGAGCGACGCGCGAGAAGGACGCAAGCGCCACGCCGCGATTGCGGGCGAGTACGATGCTCTTATCGAGCGTCTCGAAGCGCCGCCTCTCCCGACCGTCGAGGCCGAACAGGTACAAACAATCGCGGTCACCCCCGGCGACCTCCACGCGCTCGCGGGAGACCTGTGGCGATGGCTCTTAGAACGCTACGCCGCCTCCCCCGCCCCACCAGAAACCTTCTCCAAGACCGCACCGAACGGCCCTTGGGGAGCCACCAATGAACCGTGGTCGGGGCAGCGCTATCAGCTTCAGCAAGCTCGCCGCGCGCGCGTCCCTGCGGCTGACCAGGGCATCGTGGCGAAGTTCGTCGGGGAGTTCCTTGCAGAGCGGCGCATTGGCCTCGGGGCGGGCGACCGGAGGGCGTTCTGTGAAGCGGCGCGCGACGCCATCGACGGCGCCCTAGGTGACCTCCAGAGACGCTTCCGGGGCGACCTCACGGACAGCCCCATGCTAGCGCGCTACCCCGAGGGCCGCCCGAATGCTCCCCAAGCGCGCCCCTCAGTGAAGATCACGGGGCTAATCGACGCCTGGACCAAGGGCCGTGAGAACGTCCGCCAGAGGACCCGTGACGAATGGGAGCGACGCCTTCGCCAGTTCTCCGAGTTCCTGGGCCATGACGATGCGTTGGCCGTGACCGGCAAGGACCTCCGCCGTTGGCGCGACCACCTCCGCACGAAGAACTACAAGGCCAAGACGATCAACGAGTCGTGCATCGCTCCGCTCAAGGCGATCTTTGCGGCGGCGGAAGCGGAAGACGTACTCAAGGTAAATCCGTTCGCCTCCCTGAAGATTGCCCTGAAGGAAGACAAGACCAAGGAGAAGCCGCGCCGCCCCTACACCGAAGCGGAAGCGGTCAAGCTGCTGAAGGCGGCCCGCAAACGAAGGGACGCCCTGCGCTGGCTCACTTGGCTCCTCGCTTACACCGGGGCGCGCATCTGTCAACGCCGAGGTAATTCTGACCCACCATTGGCGGTAGTCGCCGGAGTAAAACTGACCCACCCGGGCGCTTGATGCGCTGGTCGGCTGCGGAGGGC
>WOUR01000069.1 GCA_009772935.1 Rhodospirillaceae bacterium | reverse complement strand
CGCCAGGATCTTCGTGATCGCAGCCGTCAGCGACGTCTTGCCATGGTCGACGTGACCGATCGTCCCGATGTTGCAGTGCGGCTTGTTCCGCTCAAACTTTGCCTTCGACATAGTCTTAGTCCTTATTCAGCTTTGGTGTTGATCAGCCCGCGAGCTTGGCGACGACTTCGTCGGCCACCGCCTGCGGCACGGCTGCGTAATGATCGAACGTCATCGAGTAGGCTGCGCGTCCCTGGGTCATCGACCGGAGGGTGTTCACGTAGCCGAACATGTTGGCCAGCGGGACCATCGCGTCGATGACCTGCGCGTTACCCCGGGCGTTCATACCCTGGATCTGACCACGGCGGCTGTTCAGGTCGCCGATGCAGTCGCCCATGTAGTCGTCCGGCGTCACCACCTCGACCTTCATGATCGGCTCCAGCAGCTTGCACTGGGCCTTGGCGAGGCCTTCCTTGAACGCCGCGCGCGCGGCGATTTCGAAGGCCAGCACGCTCGAGTCGACGTCATGGTAGTTGCCGTCGGTCAGCGTGACCTTGAAGTCGATCACCGGGAAGCCGGCGAGCACGCCGGTCTCGCGGGAGGCCTCGAGGCCCTTCTCGACACCCGGGATGAATTCCTTGGGGATCGAACCGCCGACGATCTTGTTCTCGAACGAGTAGCCCGACCCGGGCTCGCCCGGCTCGAATGTCAGCTTGACGCGGGCGAACTGGCCCGAGCCGCCGGACTGCTTCTTGTGGGTGTAGTCGATCTCGGCCTTGCGACCCAGCGTCTCGCGATAGGCGACCTGCGGGGCGCCGACATTGGCCTCGACCTTGTAGGTGCGGCGCAGGATGTCGACCTTGATCTCGAGATGGAGCTCGCCCATGCCCTTGATGACGGTCTGGCCGGTCTCGGCGTCGGTCGAGACGCGGAACGTCGGGTCCTCCTGGACCAGACGACCCAGCGCCTGGCCGAGCTTCTCCTGGTCGGCCTTGGACTTCGGCTCGATCGCGAGCTCGATGACGGGCTCCGGGAAGTCCATGCGCTCGAGGATCACGGGATGCTCCGGCGAGCACAGCGTGTCGCCGGTCGTGACGCTCTTGAGGCCGGCCAGGGCGATGATGTCGCCGGCGCGGGCTTCCTTCACGTCTTCGCGGTTGTTGGCATGCATGAGCAGCATGCGGCCGATTCGCTCCTTGCGGTCCTTCGTGCTGTTCAACACGCCGGTGGCCGACTCGAGCACGCCCGAGTAGACGCGGGCAAAGGTGAGCGACCCGACGAACGGATCGGTCATGATCTTGAACGCCAGCGCCGACAGCGGCGCGTCATCGCTCGACGGCAGCGTGATCGGCTCGTCGGTACCCATCTTCACGCCCTTGACGTCCTCGACGTCGTTCGGCGCAGGCAGGTAGTTCACGACGGCGTCGAGCATGGGCTGCACGCCCTTGTTCTTGAACGCCGAGCCGCACAGGATCGGCACGAACGAGTAGTTGATCGTGCCCTTGCGAATGCACTTGATCAGCGTTTCGTAGTCCGGCTCCTCGCCATCGAGGAACTTCTCCATGGCGGAGTCGTCCTGCTCGACGGCCATGTCGAGCAGCTTGGCGCGGTATTCCGCAGCCTTCTCCTTCATGTCGGCCGGAATCTCGACCACTTCGAACTTGGCGCCCAGCGTCTCTTCCAGCCAGATGATGGCCTTGTTGGAAACCAGATCGACCAGGCCCCTGTAGTCGCCCTCGGAGCCGATCGGGAGTTGCGTCACCAGCGGCTTGGCGCCGAGACGGTCCACGATCATGTCGACGGTGCGATAGAAGTTCGCGCCGGTGCGGTCCATCTTGTTGACGAAGCAGATGCGCGGCACGCCGTACTTGTCGGCCTGGCGCCACACCGTCTCGGACTGCGGCTCCACGCCGGCCACCGAGTCGAACACGCAGACCGCGCCGTCGAGCACGCGCAGCGAACGCTCGACCTCGATCGTGAAGTCGACGTGGCCGGGCGTGTCGATGATGTTCACGCGATAGCTGACGTCCTTGTAGGGACCCGACTCGACACGCCAGAAGCACGTCGTGGCCGCCGACGTGATCGTGATGCCGCGCTCCTGCTCCTGCTCCATCCAGTCCATCGTCGCGGCGCCGTCGTGGACTTCGCCGATCTTATGCGACTTGCCGGTGTAGTAGAGGATGCGCTCGGTCGTCGTCGTCTTGCCGGCATCGATGTGCGCCATGATGCCGATGTTGCGATAGTGCGCGATGGGGGTAGTGCGAGCCATGGAACTGGGCTTTCTGGGAGGGGGCCTGGAGGTCGCTTACCAGCGGTAGTGAGCGAACGCCTTGTTAGCGTCGGCCATCTTGTGGGTGTCCTCGCGCTTCTTCACCGCGTTGCCGCGGCGATTGAAGGCGTCGAGCAGCTCGGCGGAGAGCTTCTCGGTCATGCTGTGGCCCGACCGGTCACGGGCGGCCTGAATGATCCAGCGAATCGCCAGCGCCTGGCGGCGCTCCGGGCGAACCTCGACGGGGACCTGGTAGGTGGCGCCACCGACGCGGCGCGAGCGGACTTCGACAGCCGGCTTCACGTTCTCCAGCGCCTCATGGAAGGCCGGGACCGGATCCTGCTTGAGCTTGGCCTCGACCTCGTCCAGCGCACCATAGACGATGTGCTCGGCGACCGACTTCTTGCCACGCTCCATCAGCGTGTTCATGAACTTGCTGAGAACGACATCACCGAACTTGGCGTCCGGCAGAACTTCACGCTTTTCAGCTGCGCGACGACGGGACATGTTTTCCTCCCTCGCCCTACTTCGGACGCTTCGCGCCGTACTTCGAACGGCGCTGCTTGCGGTCCTTGACACCCTGCGTATCGAGGGTGCCGCGAATGATGTGATAGCGAACGCCCGGCAAGTCCTTGACGCGACCGCCACGGATCATGACCACCGAGTGCTCCTGCAGATTGTGACCCTCGCCCGGGATGTAGCTCACCACCTCGTAGGCGTTGGTGAGGCGCACCTTGGCGACCTTGCGCAGCGCCGAGTTCGGCTTCTTCGGCGTCGTCGTGTAGACGCGGGTGCAAACGCCCCGCTTCTGCGGGCAAGCATCGAGCGCCGGCACCTTGTTGTGGGCCTTCAGGCCTTGGCGCTGCTTGCGGATCAACTGGTTAATAGTCGGCATTGATTTCCGGTTTCCTTAACGCCGTCTCGGGTCCGCCCAACATCGACGCATAGACACAAAGCACATGCGCGGGCATAGCGGCTAACGCACTGCCCCGCGCGAAATGAAAACTTTGTGGCCTGGTGGCCTGACTTGTAGCGGTCCTCGGCGTCAGGCTGCGTCTTGGCTTCCGCCAACCACCAGCCCCTCCGACGAGGTGGCGCGCTTATATGGCCGCTGTTCCTAGGCGTCAAGCGCGCTGCGATGCTTTTCGCATTGATATCGTTGGTTATTTCCGACTCGCCGGAATCCGACTCGTTCCTGACTCGCATTCGGCGTAGAGCGCAAGAATCTAACAACCATATCTGGTGGCACCGACGCACTTCCGGCACAATTGAAGAAGGCCGCCCCCTTTCGGGGACGGCCTTTTCGTTTTGGTCGCTCGGCGGCCGGATCAGTCGGCCGCGTGCTCCTCTTCCAGCGTCGGGACCGGCTGGTCCTCGCCGTCGATGCCG
Organism: Rhodospirillaceae bacterium; assembly: GCA_009772935.1. GTDB lineage: Bacteria > Pseudomonadota > Alphaproteobacteria > Reyranellales > Reyranellaceae > Reyranella. The sequence goes on along the minus strand of WOUR01000069.1, from coordinate 12,124 downwards.
GCAGCCAGGATCGCCCGATCGCGCTGCGCCGCGATGGCCTTCAGGCGGTTCACGACCCCGCCCGTACCGGCCGGGATCAGGCGGCCGACGATGACGTTCTCCTTCAGCCCCTGCAGGCTGTCGACGCGGCCGCTGACGGCCGCCTCGGTGAGCACGCGGGTGGTCTCCTGGAAGGAGGCCGCCGAGATGAACGACTTGGTCTGCAACGACGCCTTGGTGATGCCCAGCAGAACCGGGTCGGCCTTGGCCGGCCTCAGCTTCTCCGAGAGGATCTTGGCGTTCTCCACCTCGAACTCCGCCTTGTCGACCTGTTCGCCGATCAGGAAGGTCGTGTCGCCGGCGTCGGTGATCTCGACCTTCTGCAGCATCTGACGCGCGATCGTCTCGATGTGCTTGTCGTTGATCTTCACGCCCTGCAGCCGATAGACCTCCTGAATCTCGTTCACGAGGTACTCGGCCAGCTTCTCGATACCCAGCACCCGCAGGATGTCGTGCGGCACCGGGTTGCCGTCGATCAGCAGGTCGCCGCGCTCCACGAAGTCGCCCTCCTGGACGGCGATGCGCTTGCCCTTCGGGATCAGGTACTCGACCGGCTCCGCCCCCTCGCCTTCCGGCACGATGAGGACGCGGCGCTTGCTCTTGTAGTCCTTGCCGAACTCGATGCGGCCCGAGATGTCGCAGATGATCGCGAAATCCTTGGGCTTGCGCGCCTCGAACAGCTCCGCCACGCGCGGCAGACCGCCGGTGATGTCGCGGTTCTTCCCGCCCTCGCGCGGGATACGCGCGAGGATGTCGCCGGCATTGACGTCCTGGCCGTTCTCGACCGAGAGAACCGAGTCGAGCGACAGCAGGTACCGGGCCTCCTGGCCGTTGGCCAGCATGATCGGGTTGCCGGCGGCATCGTGGATGGCAATGCGCGGACGCAGGTCACCGCCGCGCGGCTGGCCCTTCCAGTCGACCACCACCCTGTTGGAGATGCCCGTCGAGTCGTCGATCACCTCGCGCATCGAGACACCTTCGACGAGATCGACATAGACCGCCTTGCCCGCCTTTTCGGTGATGATCGGCAGGGTGTACGGATCCCACTCGGCGAGCTTCTGGCCCTTCGAGACGGTCGTGTCGCTGTCGACGAGCAGGCGCGCGCCGTACGGCACGCGATGCTTGGCACGCTCGCGCTGGGCGCCGTCGATCAGCACGATCTCGGTGTTGCGGCCCATCACGACCGGCACGCCCGAGCTGTTGATGACGACGTTGCGGTTGCGCACCTGGACGGTGCCGTCGTGGCTCGCCTCGATGTTCGACTGCTCGGCGCCGCGCTGCGCGGCGCCACCGATGTGGAAGGTACGCATCGTGAGCTGCGTGCCCGGCTCGCCGATCGACTGGGCGGCTATGACGCCCACCGCCTCGCCGATGTTCACCGGCGTACCGCGCGCAAGGTCACGGCCGTAGCACTTGCCACAGACGCCGATCTTGGTGTCGCAGGTCAGCACCGAACGGATGCGGAGTTCCTCGATGCCGGCCTTGTCGATCAGTTCGACCTTGACCTCGTCGATGAGATCGCCGGCCTTGCTGATCACCTCGCCGGTCAGCGGATCGACGATATCGTCCAGCGCCGTGCGACCGAGGACCCGCTCGGACAGCGGCTCGATCACGTCGCCGCCGTCGACGACCGCCCGCATCGTGAGGCCGCGTTCCGTGCCGCAATCCTCCTCGATGATGATGCAGTCCTGCGCCACGTCGACCAGACGGCGGGTCAGGTAGCCCGAATTCGCCGTCTTGAGCGCCGTGTCGGCCAGTCCCTTGCGGGCGCCGTGGGTGGAGTTGAAGTACTCCAGCACCGAGAGGCCTTCCTTGAAGTTCGACAGGATCGGCGTCTCGATGATCTCGCCGGAAGGCTTGGTCATGAGGCCGCGCATGCCGGCGAGCTGCTTCATCTGCGTGGCAGAGCCGCGCGCGCCGGAATGGGCCATCATCCACACCGCGTTCACCGGCTTGCCGGGCTGCGGCGTCGAGATGCCCTTCATCATTTCCTCGGCCACGCGATCCGAGCAGCGCGACCAGGCGTCGACGACCTTGTTGTACTTTTCGCCCGAGGTGATCAGGCCGTCCTGGTACTGCTGCTCGTACTCCTTCACTTCCTTGTTGGTCTGCGCGACCAGCTTGACCTTGGCCGACGGGATGACGAGGTCGTCCTTGCCGAACGAGATGCCGGCGCGGCAGGCGTGATAGAAGCCGAGACCCATCAGACGGTCGGCGAAGATCACGGTCTCCTTCTGGCCGCAGTGGCGGTAGACGGAGTCGATGACGTTCTGCAGGTCCTTCTTGGTCAGCAGGCGGTTGATCAGCGAGAACGGCAGGTTCTCGTGCTTGGGCAGGATCTGCGCCAGCAGGACGCGGCCCGGCGTGGTCTCGACGACGCGGTTGGCGAACACGCCCTTGTCGTCGTAGGCCTCCAGACGCATCTTGATGCGGGCATGCATGGAGAGCGTGCGGCTGTGCAGGGCGTGCTCCAGCTCGCCGATCTCGGAGAACAGCGAGCCTTCGCCCGGCTCGCCCTCGCGCTCCAGGGTGATGTAGTAGATGCCGAGCACGATGTCCTGCGACGGCACGATGATCGGCTTGCCCGACGCCGGCGACAGGATGTTGTTGGTCGACATCATCAGCACGCGTGCCTCGAGCTGGGCTTCCAGCGACAGCGGCACGTGAACCGCCATCTGGTCACCGTCGAAGTCGGCGTTGAAGGCGGTGCAGACCAGCGGGTGGAGCTGGATCGCCTTGCCCTCGATGAGCACCGGCTCGAACGCCTGGATGCCCAGGCGGTGCAGCGTCGGCGCGCGGTTCAGCAGCACCGGATGCTCGCGGATCACCTCCTCGAGGATGTCCCAGACTTCCGGCCGTTCCTTCTCGACCATCCGCTTGGCGGCCTTGATCGTGTTGGCCATGCCATAGTTCTGCAGGCGCGAGTAGATGAACGGCTTGAACAGCTCGAGCGCCATCTTCTTCGGCAGGCCGCACTGGTGCAGCTTGAGCTCCGGACCGACCACGATGACCGAACGGCCCGAGTAGTCGACGCGCTTGCCGAGCAGGTTCTGGCGGAAGCGCCCTTGCTTGCCCTTCAGCATGTCGCTCAGCGACTTCAGCGGACGCTTGTTGGCACCGGTGATGACGCGGCCGCGACGGCCGTTGTCGAACAGAGCGTCGACCGACTCCTGCAGCATGCGCTTCTCGTTGCGCACGATGATGTCGGGTGCACGCAGTTCCATCAGCCGCTTGAGGCGGTTGTTGCGGTTGATGACGCGGCGGTAGAGGTCGTTTAGGTCCGACGTCGCGAAGCGGCCGCCGTCGAGCGGTACCAGGGGACGCAGTTCGGGCGGAATCACCGGCACCAGCTCGAGGATCATCCATTCCGGGCGGGCGCCCGACTCGATGAAGTTCTCGCAGAGCTTGAGCCGCTTCACCAGCTTCTTGCGCTTGGCCTCGGACGTCGTCTCGCGCAGCTCCTCGCGCAGGCGCGGGCGCTCCTCGTTGAGGTCGATCGCCTGCAGCATGCCGCGGATCGCCTCGGCGCCGATCTCGGCCTCGAAGGACCCCTCGCCGTACTCGTCGAGCGCGTTGAGGTACTGCTCCTCGTTCAGCAGCTCACGATACTTGAGCGGCGTCAGGCCGGGATTGCTGACGACGTAGTTCTCGAAATAGAGGATGCGCTCGAGATCGCGCAGCGTCATGTCGAGCAGCAGCCCGATACGGCTCGGCAGCGACTTCAGGAACCAGATGTGCGCCACCGGCGAGGCCAGCTCGATGTGGCCCATGCGCTCGCGCCGCACCTTGGTGAGGGTCACCTCGACGCCGCACTTCTCGCAGGTGATGCCGCGGAACTTCATGCGCTTGTACTTGCCGCACAGGCACTCGTAGTCCTTGATCGGCCCGAAGATGCGGGCGCAGAACAGGCCGTCACGCTCCGGCTTGAACGTGCGGTAGTTGATGGTTTCCGGCTTCTTGATCTCGCCGTGGCTCCAGGTGCGGATGCGCTCGGGGCTGGCGATCGAGATGCGGATCTCGTCGAAGGTCGGGGTGCCCTGCGGCTGGCCCAGTACGTTGATAAGGTCGGTCATTGTTGTCCTACTGTTCTGTGGACGTAATTCGCGAAGTCGGGAGGCCGATCACCCTCAGGTGATCGACTGGTTGAGTTCGACGTTGAGGCCGAGGGAGCGAAGCTCCTTGACCAGCACGTTGAAGGATTCGGGAATACCCGCCTCGAACGTGTCGTCGCCGCGCACGATGGCCTCGTAGACCTTGGTGCGGCCGGCCACGTCGTCCGACTTGACGGTGAGGATTTCCTGCAGCGTGTAAGCGGCGCCATAGGCTTCCAGCGCCCACACCTCCATCTCGCCGAAGCGCTGTCCGCCGAACTGCGCCTTGCCACCCAGCGGCTGCTGGGTGACCAGGCTGTACGGCCCGATCGACCGCGCGTGGATCTTGTCGTCCACGAGATGGTGCAGCTTCAGCATGTAGATGTAGCCGACCGTCACCTTGCGGTCGAACGGCTCGCCGGTGCGGCCGTCGATCAGGGTGACCTGGCCCGACTTGTCGAGACCGGCCATCTCCAGCATCTCGACGATGTCGGGCTCGTGCGCGCCGTCGAACACCGGCGACGCGAAGGGCACGCCCTTGCTCAGGTTGCGGGCGAGTTCGATCGTCTGGTCGTCGCCGAGGTCGGCGATGTCGGCCTTGAAGGCCTTCTCGCCGTAGATCTCGCGCAGCTGCTTCTTGATCTGCGCCACCGAGACCTCGCGCGCGTCCTCGAGCATCTTGCCGATCTTCTTGCCGAGGCCCGACGCGGCCCAGCCGAGATGGGTCTCGAGGATCTGACCGACGTTCATGCGCGACGGCACGCCGAGCGGGTTCAGCACGATGTCGACCGGGCCGCCCTCCTCGAGGTACGGCATGTCCTCCAGCGGCATGATGCGCGAGATGACGCCCTTGTTGCCGTGACGGCCGGCCATCTTGTCGCCGGGCTGCAGCTTGCGCTTGGTCGCGACGAAGACCTTGACCATCTTCATCACGCCCGGCGGCAGTTCGTCGCCGCGCTGCAGCTTGTCGACCTTGCTGTCGAACCGGTCCTGCAGGCGCTTCATCGATTCGTCGAACTGCTTGTTCAGCGCCTCGATCTCGGCCTGCTTCTTGTCCGCCTTGACGGCGATCTGGCGCCACTGGCCGGGCGTGTACTCGCCCAGCACCGTGTCGATGATCTTCGTCCCCGGCTTCAGGCCCTTGAGCCCGCCGGCCACGACCTGGTTCAGCAGCATTTCCTGGAGCTGGCCATAGAAGCTGCGCTCGAGGATCGCCTTTTCGTCGTCGCGGTCCTTGGCGAGACGCTCGATCTCGTCGCGCTCGATCGCCAGTGCGCGCTCGTCCTTGTCGACGCCGCGGCGGTTGAACACGCGGACCTCGACGACCGTGCCCTCGACGCCCGGCGGCACCTTCAGCGAGGTGTCGCGCACGTCGGCCGCCTTCTCGCCGAAGATGGCGCGCAGCAGCTTCTCTTCCGGCGTCATCGGGCTCTCGCCCTTCGGCGTCACCTTGCCGACCAGGATGTCGCCCGCCTTCACCTCGGCGCCGATATAGACGATGCCGGCCTCGTCGAGGTTCTTGAGAGCTTCCTCGCCGACGTTGGGGATGTCGCGGCTGATCTCCTCCTGGCCGAGCTTGGTGTCGCGGGCCATGACCTCGAACTCCTCGATGTGGATCGAGGTGAAGACGTCATCGCGCACGATGCGCTCGGAGAGGAGGATCGAGTCCTCGAAGTTGTAGCCATTCCACGGCATGAACGCGACGAGCACGTTGCGGCCGAGCGCCAGCTCGCCGTTCTGCGTCGACGGCCCGTCGGCCACGATGTCACCCTTCTTCACCGTGTCGCCGACGCGGACGAGCGGCTTCTGGGTGATGCAGGTGCTCTGGTTGGAGCGCTGGAACTTCAGCAGATTGTAGATGTCGACCGCCGGACGGTTCGGGCCGACATCGTCGGTGGCACGCACGACGATGCGCATGGCGTCGACCTGGTCGACGATGCCGGTGCGGCGCGCCGAGATGGCGACGCCCGAGTCGCGGGCGACCACCTCTTCCATGCCGGTGCCGACCAGCGGCGATTCGGCCTGGATGAGCGGCACCGCCTGGCGCTGCATGTTCGAGCCCATCAGCGCGCGGTTGGCGTCGTCGTTCTCGAGGAACGGGATGAGCGCCGCAGCGACCGACACGATCTGCTTGGGCGAAACGTCGACGAAGTCGATCGTATCGGGCCGGCCGAGGATGTACTCACCACCCTTGCGGCACTGCACCAGTTCGGACACGAACTTGCCCTTGGCGTCGATCTCGGCGTTGGCCTGGGCGACCGTGTACCGGCCTTCCTCCATCGCCGAGAGATACACCACCTCGTCGGTCACGCGACCGGCCACGACCTTCCGGTACGGGCTTTCGATGAAGCCGTACTGGTTCACACGCGCATAGGTCGCCAGCGAGTTGATCAGGCCGATGTTCGGTCCTTCCGGCGTCTCGATCGGGCAGATGCGGCCGTAATGCGTCGGATGCACGTCGCGCACCTCGAAGCCGGCACGCTCGCGGGTCAGACCGCCCGGCCCGAGCGCCGAGAGACGACGCTTGTGGGTCACTTCCGACAGCGGGTTGGTCTGGTCCATGAACTGCGAGAGCTGCGAGGAGCCGAAGAACTCGCGCACTGCCGCCGCCGCCGGCTTGGCGTTGATCAGGTCGTGCGGCATCACGGTGTCGATGTCGATCGAGCTCATGCGCTCGCGGATCGCCCGCTCCATGCGCAGCAGGCCGACCCGGTACTGGTTCTCCATCAGCTCGCCCACCGAGCGGACGCGGCGGTTGCCGAGATGGTCGATGTCGTCGATCTCGCCGCGGCCGTCCTTGAGGCCGTGCAGGACGCGCACCACCGCCAGGATGTCCTCGCGGCGCAGCGTGCGCTGGGTGTCCGGCACCCCCTCGAAATCGAGGCGCATGTTCATCTTCACGCGGCCGACCGGCGACAGGTCGTAGCGGTCGATGTCGAACAGCAGGCCCTGGAACAGGCTCTCCGCCTGCTCGAGGGTCGGCGGCTCACCCGGGCGCATGACGCGGTAGACGTCGAGCAGCGCTTCTTCGCGGTTCGAGTTCTTGTCGGCGGCCAGGGTGTTGCGAATGTACGGGCCGACATTGACGTGGTCGATCGCGAGCGTCGGCAGCAGGTCGATGCCGTTCTCGTCGAACAGCTCGAGCACGGCCTCGGTGATCTCCTGGCCGGCCTCGACGTAGATCTCACCGGTCTTCTCGTTGATGACGTCGAGCGCGGCGTAGCGGCCGATCAGCTCTTCCGCCGAGACACGGATTTCCTTCAGGCCCGCTTCCTTGAGCTTGTTGAGCAGGCGCGGCGTCATCTTGGTGCCGGCATCGGCGACCGACTTGCCGGTCTTGCCGTTCACCAGATCGTGCGTCAGCTTCACGCCGCGCATCGAATCGGCCTCGAACGGCGTGTTCCAGCCGTCCTTCTCGCGCGTGTAGACGACCTGGCCGTAGAACGCCGCGAGGATTTCCTCCGGCGACATGCCCTGGGCCTCCGCCGGGTCGAGCGTCTGGCCCTTGGCAATGGCGGCCATGCGCTTCTTCCACGTGGCGTCGTTGTCGAGCGCCAGCAGCAGCGTCGTCACCGGGATCTTGCGGCGACGGTCGATGCGGACATGGATCAGGTCCTTGGCGTCGAACTCGAAATCGAGCCACGAGCCGCGGTACGGGATGATGCGGGCGGCGAACAGGTACTTGCCGGAGCTGTGGGTCTTGCCCTTGTCGTGGTCGAAGAAGACGCCCGGCGAACGGTGCATCTGCGAGACGATGACGCGCTCGGTGCCGTTCACGATGAAGGTGCCGTTGTCGGTCATGAGCGGCATGTCGCCCATGTAGACGTCCTGCTCCTTGATATCGCGGATCGAGCGCGAGCCGGCTTCCTCGTCGATGTCCCACACCACGAGCTGCAGCGTGACCTTCAGCGGGGCGGCGAAGGTGATGCCGCGCTGCTGGCATTCCTCGACATCGTACTTGGGCTCCTCGAACTCGTACTTCACGAACTCGAGGCTGGCGCGCTCGGCGAAGTCCTTGATCGGGAAGACTCCGCGGAAGACTTCCTGGAGCCCGGACTGGGTGCGCTTGGCCGCCGGCGTGACGCGCTGCAGGAAGTTCTCGTAGGAGCTCTTCTGGACCTCGATGAGGTTCGGCATCGGCGCCACCGATTCGATGTGGCCGAAGAAACGACGAATCCGTTTGCGCGTATTGAAGGCCGTGGCCATCCTGCGTCCTCGAAGGTTCAAGGGCGGTGATAAACACCCGCTGCTTTCTCGGAGCTCCCGGCCCGCCAGCCGTTCGCCCCATCCGTCGCAGTGGGCCACTTGTCGGAACGGACCCCGCAGGGAAGTCCGTTCGGAAAAGAGGCCCGAACGGGCCGACCTCCCGAAGGAAGCCGGCCCGGCCGGTAGACGTTCTACTTGAGCTCGACCTTGGCGCCTTCGGCCTCGAGCTTCGCCTTGAGCTTCTCGGCATCGGCCTTCGGCACGCCTTCCTTGATCGGCTTCGGCGCGGCTTCGACCAGGTCCTTGGCTTCCTTGAGGCCGAGGCCGGTGATCTCGCGGACCGCCTTGATGACGTTGATCTTCTTGTCGCCGGCGGCGGTGAGAATGACGTTGAACTCGTCCTTCACTTCGACCGGGGCGGCGGCAGCGCCACCGCCGGCGGCGGCAACGGCGACCGGAGCAGCGGCGCTGACGCCCCACTTCTCTTCCAGCAGCTTGCTGAGCTGAGCGGCCTCGAGGACCGTCAGGGCCGACAGTTCTTCGACCAGCTTCTCGAGATTAGCCATTTTAGTCTCCTATAACCCGAACTTCGATTTCGTGATGTCGATGATGATGACTTACGCCGCCTTCGCGCCGTCTTCCGTGGCTCCATACGCGCCGAACACACGAGCGAGCTGACCGGCGGGCGCCACCAGAACGCCAGCGACCTTGGTCGCCGGAGCCTGCAGGAGGCCGATGATCTTGCCGCGCAGAGCATCGAGGGACGGCAGGGTGGCGAGAGCCTGGACGCCAGCGACGTCCAGAGTTTCTCCACCCAAAGAACCGCCGACGATGGTCAGCTTTTCGTTGCCCTTGGCATAGGCCGCGACGACTTTCGCCGCTGCGACCGGATCCTTGGAATAGGCGATGGCAGTCGGTCCCGTGAACATGGGGCCGAGCGCCGTGAAGGACGTGCCCTCGAGGGCACGCAGCGTGAGCCGATTCTTCGTGACCTTGTAGCTCGCGCCGGCTGCCCTGATCTTGCGACGCAGGTCCGTCACTTCCTGGACCGTCAGACCCGACTGGCGAGTGATCACCATCAGGTTGGCGTCCTTGAAGATCTGGTTCAGCTCGACGATCGCTTCGGCCTTTTCCGAACGATTCACGGCTTTCTCCAACAAAGGTCCGCTCCGGAGGATCCGGATCGGACCGGCTGCGTTACAGACTGCGCAGCCTCCGTTAGCGGGTTAGCGCGAACGGAGACCTTGCGGTCCGGTTCGCCTGCCCCGGAAGTTCGGGCGCGTTCGCACATCAAAAGATGCAGCGTCGATTCCCTTGCCCCCGTCTGCACTGGCGGGTTTCCCCTTTACACCCCGCCCCGAAAGGCAAGGTACCGGTGGTCTCGGACAGGTGGAGCGGGAGACCATGCGGTCCCTTCGCTCCGTCCGCCGCCGGCCTGGGCCCGCGGCGGAAACTCTCAAAACTCTGGCGGCCGCTACTCAGGTGAGCGCGGTAGCCGGGTCGAGCTTGATGCCCGGGCCCATCGTGGAACTCAGCGACACCTTCTTGATGAAGGTGCCCTTGGCACCGCTCGGCTTGGCCCGGTTGATGGCCGCGACCAGCGCCTTGACGTTGGCGGCGAGCGCCTCCTCGCTGAACGAGGCCTTGCCGACGCCAGCATGAATGATGCCAGCCTTCTCGGCACGGAACTCGATCGAGCCGGCCTTGGCGGCCTTCACCGCGGCGGTCACGTCCTGCGTCACCGTGCCGAGCTTCGGATTCGGCATCAGGCCGCGCGGGCCCAGCACCTTACCGAGACGGCCCACGATGCCCATCATGTCCGGCGTGGCGATGCAGCGCTCGAACGCCATCTCGCCGCCGGTGATCTTCTCGGCCAGATCCTCGGCGCCGACCAGATCGGCACCGGCGGCCTTGGCCTCGTCAGCCTTCGGGCCACGGGCGAACACCGCCACGCGCACCGACTTGCCGGTGCCGTTCGGCAGCTCGATCATGCCACGCACCGCCTGGTCGGCGTGGCGCGGATCGATACCGAGGTTCATCGCGACCTCGATGGTCTCGTCGAACTTCGCCTTGGCATTGGCCTTGACGATCTTCACCGCCTCATCGAGCGGGTACATCTTCTCGCGGTCGACCGTGGCGGAAACCGCCTTGTAACGCTTGCCCTGGGCCATGGTCCTACTCCACCACCTGGAGGCCCATCGAGCGGGCCGAGCCCACCACCTGGGCCATCGCCGAGTCGACGCTGTCGCAGTTGAGATCCGGCATCTTCTGCTCGGCGATCTCTCGGACCTGCTTCGTCGTAACCTTGCCGACGATCTGCGTGCCGACCGTCTTGGCGCCCGACTCGATACCGGCGGCCTTCTTCAGGAAGTAGGTCACCGGCGGCGTCTTGGTGACGAACGTGAAGCTGCGGTCCTGGAACACGGTGATGACCACCGGGATCGGCATGCCCGGTTCCATCTTCTGCGTCTTGGCGTTGAACTGCTTGCAGAATTCCATGATGTTGACGCCCTGCTGACCGAGCGCAGGCCCGATCGGCGGAGACGGATTGGCCTTGCCAGCCGGCACTTGCAGCTTGACGTAGGCTTGGATCTTTTTAGCCATGCATGCCCCTTTCCTGTGGGCGGCGCGGTCCGGCCATGGCAGGCCTCCCGCACCAAAATATGGTCAAGCCCTTGATCCGGAAGGATTTTCGGCCTCGACCCACCTCATGAGAAAAGGCTGGCACACGGCCAGCCCGCTCAAGGGCGCGCGATCTACCAAATAAGATCGCCCGCCACAACCCTGATTTTGTCCCCCGATATGGGAACGAATCAGATCTTTTCCACCTGTGCGTAGTCGAGTTCGACCGGAGTCGACCGGCCGAAGATCGAGACGGCGACCTTCACGCGGGCCCGTTCCTCGTCCACATCCTCGACGGTGCCGTTGAAAGAGGCAAAGGGGCCGTCGGCCACCTTGACCTGCTCGCCGATCTCGAAGCTGACGGCGGGCTTGGGACGCTCCACGCCCTCCTGGACCTGCTTCAGGATGCGATTGGCTTCCGCGTCGGAGATCGGCACCGGCTTGCCGCGACCGCCGCCGCCCAGGAAGCCCGTGACCTTGGCCGTGTTCTTGACCAGGTGCCAGGAATCGTCCGTGAGGTCCATTTTCACGAGCACATAGCCCGGGAAGAACTTGCGCTCGGTGTTCACCTTGCTGCCGCGGCGGATCTCGACGACCTCCTCGGTCGGCACGATGACCTCGGTGATCTCGTCGTCCAGGCCCTTCTTTCCAGCCTGTTCGCGAATCGACTGGGCGACCTTGTTCTCGAAGCCCGAGTAGGCGTGAACGACGTACCAGCGATGAGCCATGTCAGGAAACCCCGAGGAGAAGCTTCACGACGAAGCCAATGATCTTGTCGGCCACGAGAAAGAACAGCGACGAAATGACGACGAAGATGAACACCATGCTGGTGGTGATCATGGTCTCGCGACGCGTCGGCCAGGTGACCCGGGCCACTTCGGCCCGGACTTCCCGGACGAATTCGATCGGATTCTTTGTCGTCATGATCGCCGTTCTTCAAAAAATGGCAGGAGCGGAGGGGCTCGAACCCCCGACCCTCGGTTTTGGAGACCGATGCTCTACCAACTGAGCTACACTCCTGCAGACCATCACCGCCGCTTGGTGCCGGCGGTGATCCTCTATAGCACTACTTTACGACTTTGGTGACGACGCCGGCGCCGACGGTGCGGCCGCCCTCGCGGATGGCGAAGCGCAGGCCTTCGTCCATGGCGATCGGCTGGATCAGC
>WOUR01000017.1 GCA_009772935.1 Rhodospirillaceae bacterium | reverse complement strand
CCTAAGCTTCTCAATATCAAATGGCATGCAAGTTTCTCCCCTCCCGTGAGCGCGATCTCTGCAATATGCCCCCTAGGTGCGTTTCCTACATAATGCCGGTGTTAAGTTTCTCGACCGGGTGGGAGGCTGTCATTTGGCGGCCAACTGGCCGCCAGAAACGAAGAAGCCCCGCGGCCGGCTTTCACCGGGGCGGGGCTAGAATGGATCGCGCGGCTGCGGCTACATGGTCGTCTCCGGGGCCCGACAAGGGGATCACCTTGCGTGTGCTGGCCGGATCATACTCCCTCGCGCGGCGTCGGGAAATGGGACACCGGCGCGCCGGTTGATATCTGACTTTCCGGCGCGCTCGTCCACGCCACTGCATACAGATCGCGGCCGAAGCGGGAATTCCCGTCTCGGGGTACGATCCGCGGAAGCCGCTTTCCGACCTCTGGAGCGCGCGAAACCCAATGATTTCCGCGCATCAAGGGACGATCCGGCCCAACGAAAAAAGCCCGCCGACCCGGTGAAGGGCCGACGGGCGAGGCAGGCGCGTGGAGCGCCGAGGGAGGATGGCTCATCGGCCATGTCGGCTCCGGATGATCCAGACCCCGACTTCGAGCGTGTCAGGAGCCCTGCGGCCCCGGCACGAAGCAGTAGATTTCTTCGGTCGACAGGTTCGCGCAGACGTGGCTGCTGAGGTCGGGCGAGGCCTGCTGCAGGATCCTCGCGCGCGGCACCGGCCGCCATCCGCTGTCGAGCAGCACCCACCAGATGCCGTTGCCGTCGAGCCGCGCCCGGATCGGCCGGCAGTCGCCCGTCGAGCGGTCCGGAGCCATCTGGTTGCAGCAGCTCGCGCCGGTGCCAGGCTGCCGCCAGTGCGTGTACGGGTCATGCGCCAGCGCCGCCCCGGCCGACATGACCGCCAGCACGAACAGCACCACGGCGAATAGAGCCGCCGGCCGGGCCGCCAGACGCTCGGCGCCACGGCCGAGGCAGATCAGCCAGGCCCAGGTGCAGCAGAGACCGGCCAGGGCGAGGAACGCGGCGGCGATCAGCAGGATGGCGGTCATGGCGTCGCCTTCTCTTGCCGATTGAACACGTCGATCAGCCGCCGCAGCTCGCCGAACTGGGCAAACAGCTCGCGGCCCCAGGTGACGTAGTCGCCCAGCAGCCGGTCCTTGTCGCCCCGCGTCCTCACCTGGTCGAGCACCGGAACGGGCTCAGGGACAGGCCGATCAAGGTGCGCCGGCACCTCGAACTGGCGGGGTGGCGCCGGCTCGAACAGGACCCGAGGGGAACAGGACGCCGAGAGCATCGCGCTCGCCAGCAGTGAGAGGAGTATTGGAGCCCGCATCGCTGGCGACCTTTCCCTGATAGGTGCGGTTCACAGCTTGAGCCTTGCCGACCTCGATCTGCATGGCCTCGAATCCCCGGCGCACCTCGTCCTGGAATTCATGGATGTTCTGGATGGCCTTGAGCAGCCCGGCATTCGCCTCGGCCGCGCGTTCCAGCTTGGCGTCGGCCGCGCCGAGATCCTTCAGCGCGTCGCGGTAGAGGAAACCCAGCGCGGCGAGCGCGATCAGCAGGCCGCCCGCCGCATAGAGAGCCCATGGGCCGGCCGCCTTGGAGACGGCACCCGTGACGATGGATGTGATGCTCATGCCGCCGCCCGCACCGCGGCGAAGGTCTTCGGCCCGGCGACGCCGTCGGCCGTCAACCCGCGATTACTCTGGAACGCCTTGATGGTACCGGCCTCGAGGTCGAGGTCGATCGGCGCCAGGCCGAGCAGTGCCCGGTTGCGGTCCCAATACTGGCGGCGATCGCTGAGGCCGTTCAGCCCGCCGTTGATCACGCGGGTGATGGTTTTGAACCAGCCGCGATCTGCCAGAAGGTTGAGGTCGATCTGGCCGTTGCCGATGGTCCAGAACCACACCGCCGAGGCGGTGGCGTACTGCGGCAGCGTCAGCAGCTTTGGATTGGATGCCGCGTCGATTCCGAGCCAGACGCCGCAGGCCGTGATATTGGCGCGACCGGTGTTCTGGATCGCGCCGACACCCGCGAACTTGCGGCCGTCGCCGGGATAGATGTTGCCGAGATCGGCGCGGCCTTCATAGCCGAGCTGGGCCTCGGTCGGCCCCCAGATCTCTTCCAGCCACCGATATTCGCCGCTCTCGTGTGCGACCTCGGCCAGGAACGCCGCGATGCGCACGGGCGTGTCGATGCGGCCGCGCTGCATAGCCGGCGCGATGAACGGCAGGTGGGCGTCGAGGCGCGCGCCGGCCGCCGGCATCATCTGCCGGAGCGTCTGTTCGGAAAGCATGTGGACCTCAGTCGGTTGGAGGGACCGCGCTATGCCGGCGGTCGGCGGCGGCTCTGGCTGGTGAAGCCGAATGTCCGGCGGTAGCCCCAGGACAGGGCGAGCGCGATGCAGAACGCGACGGCCTTGGCGTCGAGCGTGTCGTCGACACCGGACCAGAAATCCCAGCTGTCGACGGCGGTGTAGGCCGCGGTCATCGACAGCAGCGCCGTGGTGAGGCGCGGCAGCCAGGACGAGCCGCCATGCTCGCAGGTCAACTGCGCGACGCCGAGCAGGAACGCGGCCGCACCGGCCACCATTCCGATCGAGGCCATAGCGCCGGCCAGGGTGATCGTCGGCATGTCGATCATGTAGCGCCTCCCCCAGTGGGGCCGGGCGGTGGCGGCGGCGGCGGAGGATCGGCCGCGACGCCGGTCCACTTGTAGATGATCCTGCGCAGCACATCGGGCGCCGCCGTGGTCAACGCGGCGAAGACGTGCGTGCCGAGCAGGCCGATGATGAAGATCACGCCGCCCCGGATATCGGGATGCGTGATGCCGGTGTGCGCCAGCACCAGCGGGGCGACATAGACGGCACTGCCTAGCCCGGCCGCCAGCGCCGACACGGCCTCGGCGAACTTGAACTGCCGCCGCCACAGCACGCCCAGCAGGGACGCCGAGACGGCAGCCTTCAGCACCTCGGACTTTATGCCGAGCAGGGTTTCCGGATCGAGCTGCATTCCACTTCCCCTACTTCGTAGCCGCGAGCCGAAAGACGGCGTCGATGCGGAGCGCTATGGTTGCAGCCATCCCAGCGCCGACAAGCCAGCGGTACGCCTGTGTCCCTTTGAGGGTCTGATCGCTCATGGACTGACACAGCCTTTCCCGCCTAATCTTGCCTCAGCCATGGCCCGGCCCTCCTTTGGTCGGTCTGCGGTCGGGCTCTCGGCCGTGGTGGCACATGGTCGGCGGCCTCATCAAAAACAGGCGCGGCTCTTGAATGGCCGTGCACTCCATGGGACGGTTGCAAATGCCCGAAGATTATCTCACTCGACAAGAAATTTGCGTCGGCCTTATGCCGACCACCCAAATCGCCGTTGATTGCATTTCGGACTGGTCCAGCCAGTTTCCGAGCGGCTCTGGTCTCACAGGCGGCAACGCCGCCTTGTTCGAGGATCAGCGCCTCGTTTGGGCGCTTCAACGGTTGGGCGGCGTCAAAGGGAAGCGCGTACTCGAACTGGGGCCCCTTGAAGGCGGCCACACCTACATGCTCGAACAGGCCGGGGCCGCGAAAATCACGGCGATAGAGGCGAACCGCCGCTGCTTCCTGAAGTGTCTCATCGTCAAGGAAGTGCTCGGCCTGAAGCGGGCGAGCTTCCTGCTTGGTGATTTCCAGCCTTGGCTGGAAGCCGCCACGCGGCAGTTCGATCTGATCGTTGCTGCTGGCGTGCTCTATCACATGACCGAGCCGGTCAAACTCCTGAAGATGCTCGGGGCGTCCACCGGCCGCATTTATATGTACACGCACTACATCCCCGATGACCTTCGGAAAGATGAGCCTTGGGCGTCGAGCATTGTCGGCGTCGAAGAGCGCGACGGCATCAAGCACTGGATAAAATCATACGGCGAGATGGGCGCCAGCCCGGTCTATTGCGGCGGCGTCTACCAGACCTGCGCATGGCTCACGAAATCCGATATCTTCGCCCTGCTGGACGAGATGGGATTCAGTCACATCGATTGCAATATCGACGAACGGAAGCACCCCAATGGCCCGTGTATCAACTTCGTGGCTTCGCGGACAAAGCTGCACGCCTGACGCTTCTCTGAAGTCCTCGCCGTCCGTTTCGCGAGAGGTTGGCGCCTGGAACTCATCCGGTAGCGTCGGCCGCTCGCGATCGACGTCGCGGAACTCTTCGGGATCTACCAGCCGCCTCATTTGATGCTCGCCGGATCAAGGATCTCCCAGGCGCGCAAGACGACCAGCGGCGGGTAGAGCTTGCCGACCAGCCTCTTGGTCAGGCTGATTTCGTCAACGGTCAGGTCCGCTTCTCCGGCATGGACCCGCATCGCGATCAGGGCGCGGCGTGTCTTTTCCTCGCCAGACAGGTCGCGCTCGTCGACGAAAGCCGCCAGCAATGCTGTCTCGCACACGCTGCCAAGGGTGATGTCCTTGCCATTCTCGTCGAACTTGAGCGCGGCGCCCGTGAGGTCCGTAAGAACTTTCTTAAAGTCGATCATGTGTTCTCCTGTCATGGCCCGGCGTCGCGCCATGCGCCGCCGGAGTAGAAGTAGAGTTTGTGGTTTGTGGAATCGATGACTAGAGCAGCGGCGCCACTGAACGCGGTCGGCACTCCTGCCGGCGTTCCCGCACACGTCGGCACGTAGATGAAGCCGTCCGTTGCCGTGGTCGTCAGCGCCGAGCCGGTTCCGACCACAAATCCTCCAGCGTGCGGGAAGAGCGCCGTCTTCGACACGTTGCCGTTCGTCGTCTCTGGCGAAATCACTATGCCGCCGACGCCGCCGCCCGCCCAGTTCGCGTCACTCGGAATAACGCCGACACGGCCTACCAGTTTTCGCGCATCCGCCGTGTCACGAGCGTAGAAATCGAGACTCACGCCTTTGGTTACGTTGTTGGCGACGTTCGTATTCTCTAGCTCGGCCGCAGAAAAATTGATTAGCGACGTTCCCGCGATCGATAGAAGTGTGCCGGCGATATTGCCGGCAGCATTCACGGAAAAGTCGATACCGCTGATCTGGTCGCCGCTCGTGGTCGCGCCGGACCAATCCATTATTGCGGCGTTGTGTGCGCCCGTAATAAGGATACTGGTCGGCGTGCTGGTCTCATCGGCAATCGTCGCCGTCACAATTGCCGTAGCGCCCTGAAAGATGGCGCCATATTTCCACATCGGGTTGCTGTTTGCGGCGAAGGCAACGATCATCGCCGCCGAAGCATATCCGCCACTTGATCCGTTTGTATTTTGGCCCGTCAGGAAGATATTGGCGGCGTAGGGATTGGCCGGTGTCCCGGTGTAGTTACCCCAGAAATTGTTTAAGTCAGCCTCGAAAACAATGCCTCCGCGCTTTGTGCCCCCAGCACCAAGAGTGAGTACATTCGTCTGCGCCCATCCGCTTGCCGATCCTTCATTTACAATCGTGCAGGCCGCCAGGGCGGACTTGAAATAGTTGGTGATGTCAGCGGAGCCGACAGCGCTCGTCATCGTAAAGATGGCCGCAGTTTCCGGGGCTATCGGATTAGCTGCCGCCACTTCTATAATGTTGCCGAACTTCTGAGCGACGCCGAGATAGGGTTGAGTTGCGGACAGGCGGACGGCGGCGGTCGAATAGAACGGGGCATCCAAGCGCTTGTATCGTCCCGCTTCACCGCTTGTGGGATTGACGACAAGAGCATCGTCCGCCGTCGTGCTGGAGCCCGCCACCCACTGCCACATACCAGCGGCCTGTCCAGATTTTACCAGAACCGATCCGGGCCTTGAGGTCAGCGCCTTAAGCGCGGTGAGGTCTTCGACGGCTTCTTGCTTTTGGACATCAATCGCCGCCATCACGGCGCGGGCGGCCGACTTCGGCGTATTGAGCGCGCCACTCGACGGCACGCCGTCGGTGACATAGTCGCGCCAAGCCTGTGCGCCAAGATCAGTGATCGAGGTCATAAATAAGCTCCATCAAAGGGCTGGCCCGCGCCTCGCGGCGTTGGCTGGTGCTAGGACAGGTCTTGCGAGGTCGGGCCGACGACGGCGGATCCGACGCCCGAGGCGTTGAACGACTGGACCCAGTAGAAATATTCGAAGGCCGCGAGGCCGGTATCGTCGTAGACGCGCCCTTCGGCGATGCCGCCATACACGATGTAGACCGGGCTGGCGGTGCTGAAGTCGTTGGCCGTGTTTCGATAAAGAACCGTGCGGAACAGGTTGGGGCTGTTCGGGTTCGTCCATGTGATTTGTGCGCTCGACGGGCTGGTGGTCGAGGAGGCGAGGTCTGCCGGAGCGCCCGGCGCGACCGCATCCGACGCGGTGGTTTCGTTGATGTATGAAGTCCAGACCGAGTTCGCGCCATTCGACTTGGTCCGCAGCCGGAAGCGATATTCCGTGCCGTCGGCCAGGTACGGCGTGCGGACCTCGTCGTTACCCGGCAGGGAGATCACTGACTTGGCTGGCGCGCTTTCGTCGGCGATCTGGTACTCGAGCTCGTAGGTCAGAGCGTCGGATACATGCGTCCAGGAGGCGACGGCAAAGCACTGCGTCTGGCCGGCGGAGACAGTCTCGCTCTCGATCGCGACGGCGAAGTCCTCCGGAACCGGGATGCCAAGCGACACCGCCTCTTCCGCCGACCCCGATGGCTGCCCCTCTTCCGTCGCCGGGTCGAAATCGTAGAGGCCCGCCGGCACGATGATGCCATCGAAGGTATAGGTCAGATTCTGCAGCGACAGTTTCGGGCGGCCGACGATCTCGACGGTGGCCTCGTCCATGCCGCGCGACGGGTAATGGACCGTGACCCAGCGGCGATAGCGGATGTTACGCGCGGTCCCCGAGGCGTCGTAGTGCAGGGTGATGCTGACCCGCGGCGCGTTGGCCCGGATGAACTTCAGCTTCTGCAGCCGCGCCATGTGGTTATGCGACTGGACGGCCTGGTTGTCGATCGTCGCCGTGCGCTGGGTGTCGTCGCCAGCATAAGGGTCCCCATAGATCGCGGCATCGACCGTGTTGTAGACCTGCTCGGGATCGGTGAAACGGCCGCGCACCGCCAACACGTTCGTCGCGGTCCGGCGGTTGGCGTCGTACTTGATGGCGATGATGTCGTCGGCCGTGATGCGGACGTCCGGCTCGACCATCTCGCCAGGGTGGACTCCGATCTTTCCGTCAGACCCCTCGTAGAGAACCAGCTCGGCCGCCTCGTCGATCAGCCGGCCGATGTCGATCTGGTCGCTGTCGTAGCGGAACCAGAGGCCGCCATGATAGCGGGCCTCTTCCTGCGCCGTGCGATTGTAGACTGTCTCGTCGCAGACATCGGCCGCCGCTGACCAGTCGTCGAGGTTCATGTCATCGGTGAGCGAAAGCCGCCCGCCGTAGGGCTGGGTCAGGTGGTGAAGCCGCAACAGGGCGAGATTGGTCGAGAAGGCCCAGGTGTCCGGGTCCGCCGGATCCTGCGCTTCGTCGCGCGGATCGTATACCAGCGCGCCCTCGATGATGGCCGAAGGTTCCGGACGGCCGTTCGGATAGACGTTGGCGAAATGCGTGTCCGGCGCGGTCTGGAAGGCGTACAGGGCCGAAGCCAGTCCGTCGCCGCGATGGTCCGCGCTCCAGATGTCGGAAAAGCTGGTCGTCAGCGCGGGATAGGCAGACTCCAGTGGCAGGCCGAGGCGCCACGCCATCGTGACGTATACGAACAGCCCGCCGTCGTAATAGGTGTAGAAGTGCAGCGGCGCGACGACGTTGCTGCTGTCGGCGGTCCCGCTGATCGTGATCTTCTCGTCGTGCAGGTAGTGATCGACATAGCCCTCGATCCGATGACCGGCGAAAACGATGCCCCAGAACAGCGCGCCCTGCCGCTCCTCCATGAAGAACTGGTCGCCAGTCCTCTTGGCGCGCCCCAGCACCACGGGAAGCGACGGCACGTTCTGCTGCGACGTGACCTTGCCGTCGGCCGGCTTGGGGATGGCCTGCCGTTGCTGCTGCGGCCTCCTCTGCGACGATGCAAGGATCATCTGCACGCCGATCGAGATGGCCGTGATCGCGAGCGAGACGAAGAAAGCTGTCGTGAAGATCGGCATTGTCAGCCAACCCGCCAGGCGCGGTGCCATGGCGACCCGACGACGATCAGCCCATCCGCGCCAGGCGTCAGCGCGGTATCGCCGTATCGAACGGCAAGATGGAACTCGCCGCCCTTCTCGAATGAGACGATGTCGCCGCCCCGCGTCTCCTCTACCGACATCGGCGGCAGCAGATCATCCATGACCGCTTCCACGCTGTCCCAGCCGTTCGCGATCATCCATTTGGCGACGCCCAGCCAGCCGCGCGGCCATTCCACGTCGGGCATCAGATCGACGCCGGTGACTTCCGTGACGGCCAACAGCATGAACCGACCGCAGTCCGTCAGGCCGTAGGCATAGGGCTTGTTCCGCCACTCGTTCGCCAGGGCGATGAGGCGAGGCTGCCAGCCGTCGAGACGCCGCAGATCGGTGCGAGGCGAGCGCGCGACCATCAGACACTCCACATTCCAAGAGCAGGCGCGTCCATCGTGGCGAAGCCGTCAGGACCACGCACCAGCCAGCCCGAACCGCCCCAGATCGCGGGTTGTTGAAGGGTCGGTGCGATCAGGGCGCCGATCACCGCCACGACACCAATTGACGGGTCGGTGACGGTGGAGAGCCCTGCCCGTGCGCAACCGTCGGCGATGACGGGCAGTAACCCGCCCCTCTTGACGACAATCGCAAGATACCCAGCCTCGTCAGCGTAGGTGCCGCGATACATGTCCAGCGGGTCGCCGCTTCCATTGGCGACGATCCAATCGGCCAGCGCCATGCAGCAATCGACGGAACCCCACGCCCACGGCAGCGCGCCGTTCTCGGCGAGGAAGGTGGCAAGATCTGCCATCAGGACCGCCACTTCGGCCAGCCGAACGACTTGTCCTCCAGCTCCGACACGCGCTCGGCAAAGCGGTCCGGATCGGCAGTTGGATTGACCGCCGCCGAACGCGCCCGCTGATCGGTGTCTGACAGCACGCCACCGTTTTCGAGGCGCCGCAGGGTGAAGCGGTTAACCACCTCGGCGCTGATCGCCGAGACCGGCCGGTCGCCGGAAACAGCATCGTCAAAGATCACGTTATCGATGCGGCCGGTGAACATCACCTCGCGCGCACCGACCGGCTGGTCGTTGGCATCGCAGGGCTGGATCAGGATGCGGACGACGGCACCGACGATCTGGTCGTTGGTATAGGACAGCCAGACCGCATCGGCATCGGCCGCGCCGACCCCCATCAGCGCCACGTTCAGCGCCGCCGCCTCGCCGTTGATCGCCATCTCGATGTCGTCGATCCCGTCGGCCAGGCTACAGCCCCTCCAGACATTGCCATCCGAATCGACGAAGGGCCCGGAGCCGTCCCACAGCCGCGACACGGCGTCGGTCGGCCAGTCGAACTGGACCAGGATGCGGAGCGAGGCGACAGACATCAGCTATCCGCCGCGAGATCGTTCCAGTAATCGGCCGCCTCGACGAAGGCGACATCGACACTGTCGAAAAAGCCCGCCGCGAAGCTGGTATCCATCTCGCGATCCGACGCCAGCCGCACGAGACAGGTCGGCAAGCCGAACTCCAGATCGGCGCCCGCCGGGATTGGTGCGCGGATCGCCGGCGTGATCGGCACCGTCCAGTCTGTTCCGTCGATGAGCGTGGGATACCCGGTCTTGTAGAGGGCGTGTTCGTAACTGAAGCGGACGCCGATTAGTTCCTCGATGCCATACACGATCCGCAGCTTGACTGACGTGTCGCCGATCTCAGCCGCGTCGATCAACGTCA
This sequence comes from Rhodospirillaceae bacterium, assembly GCA_009772935.1. Classification (GTDB taxonomy): domain Bacteria; phylum Pseudomonadota; class Alphaproteobacteria; order Reyranellales; family Reyranellaceae; genus Reyranella. The sequence continues at coordinate 156,491 of WOUR01000017.1, read as the reverse complement.
CGCCGATGGCAGGCTGCGAATAGAGACTGCCGTCATCGAAATGGGTGCCGTCAGAATGAGGCGTCAGGATAACGCCATTGGCGGAGCCGGCGGGCCATTCGGCCGAATCGTGTGACCATACCGGAATGGCGATGGGCGCCGCCATGCCGCTGCAGTGCGCGCCGAGCGCGTTGAACATCCGCCGGTCGGCCGCGGTTTTCAGCGGCACGCCTTTATAGACGATACTCCACCAGCCGCGATCAGTGCGGGTGACGCGCTGCAGGCCGCCCAGGGTCGTGCCGCCGGACCGCGAAAACGGCACGACGTTCGCCTCGATGGCGGCGGGAACAAGTAGCTGATACGGCCAGACGATGAACTCGGTCATCGCCACTCGCCTCCGCGCTGTGCCTCATGCCGCGCCATGACGCCGGGCACCTGTTCGCCGGACTTCTTCACCGATTGCTTGACGATGCCCGGCGTCGCGCTGTTCACAACGCGCACCGCCGCGCCTTCGGCCTCTGCCCGGACGAAGCCCTCGTTGGCATAGACATGCACGATGACGGGCTGCGGCGCCGCACCGCGTCCACCAGCCATACGGACGCCAAGCCCGCCGTCGCTGCCGCGATGCAGCGGCATGATGGCCTCCTCGCCGTCCTCGGCCATGATGCCGCGGCGTCCGCCGGACATCGGGAACATGGTCGGGCTGTTGAAGATGCCGCCCCTCGCGAAGGGGATGACGTTGCCAGCACGGAAGGCTGCGCCCTTGGCAAAGGTCGGAAAGAAGCCCGCGCCCATCAGCCCGTCGAATATGCCTGTCGCCGTTCCACTGGACCCGCCCCCGAACAGCCCGCCGATCAGGCCACCGAGGCCGCCGCCACCGCCGCCGCCGGCGCCACTTGGGAAGGCCGCCTCGAACAGCTGCGTCGCCGCCATCTCGATCAGCTTCTCGGCGATGCGGTTCAGCGCGTTCACTGCGGCGTCGCCAAAGGACTGCCAGATCGTCTGCCCGTTCATGAGACCTTCGCGCATGTCGGAGAAGAAGCCCTTAAAGACCTCGCGGCCGAGGCCGGTGATCTCCTTGAGCTCGTCGGTCTTGGCCTTGGAGGCGGCCATGGCATCGGCGGTGGCCCGGATCGCCTCGACCTCGGCTGGCGACAGTTCGATTCCCTGGCGCTTCGCCGCGTTGAGCATTTCCGTCGACATACGCAGCGCGTCGGCCGCCTGCGTCGACATGAATAGCGCCTGCCGCTCCATCTCCTGCTGGGCGAGAAATTCTTCCGACTTGGTCTTGTAGTCGTCGATGAACTTCGCCTTGGCGAGGGCGTTGTCAACCTCCGCCATCTGGCCGGCGAGAGCCTGCAGCGCGGCCTTCTGGGCCTCGCTCAGCGTCTTGCCCTCGCCGGTCGCCTTGTTCAGCAGATCCTGCTGGTGCTTCAGCTGCGCCGCCGCCAGGACGGTCTGGCCGACGGCCTCGGTCTCGGCCTGTTTCGTGAGAACGTACTCTTTCGCGCCCTCGATGGCCTTGGCGTAGGGATCGGAGCCGCTCTTCTTGGGCGGCGTGACGATGCCGCCGAGGCCGAGCGGACCGGATACCGGCATGCCACCGATTCGGGCGCGGGCCTCGTCGTCCTGCATGCCAGCCTGGCGGGCGATGAACTGCTGCCGCGCCCGCTCGTCGCGAATCGCTTGCTGTTCGGCCAGCTTTTGCTGTGCCGCGGCCTCGCCGGGAGGCATGACGGGGCCGAACTGCTGCGCTTCACCGCCGCCGACGCGAGGGATGCTGACCGGCGCCTTGTCCTTGGCCGAAAACCAGGAACTGGCATTGCGATTGACGGCGTTGATGCCGGCCTCGACGGTCTCGATGACCGCATTCATTGAATCCCGGAACACCGCGCGCATTTTGTCCGGCAGGCCAGCGAAGGCGCCGAGGAAGCCGGCAACGGCACGCACACCAGCGACCTCAAAGTTATCGACGAAGCCCGTGATGTTCTCGCTCATCCAGGCGCGCAGAGCGGCACCGTTGGCAAGCATCTGCTGATCGAACTTCTTGAACCAGTCGATGGCATCGGCGATGCCGCGGACCAGCCGATCCAGGGCATTCGCCGGCGCGTTCTGGCCGGCCTCGATTTCCTTCGTGGTCTCGTCAAGCTTCCGGCCGACATATTCGAAGGCCGCACCAAGAGCCCGGCTGACGCCGCTGGTCTGATCGAGCTTGCCGATGAAGTTGGTGAAGCGATTGCTGAGGGCCGTCAGCGACTGGCCCATTGTCAGGGTGGAGCCCTCGGCAAGCCGCTTGGTCTCCGCGAAGCCTTTCATCGTAGCGTCGAAGAAGGCCTTCGATGTGACCGCTCCCTCAAGCACGGCCGTGCGCAGCTTGGCGACCGACCCGCCCATGCCATCCATGCCGCGAGCGGCGGCCTGTGCAATCGGCAGCGCGCCTTCGAGGATGGAATTGAACTCTTCCGCGCGAACGGTGCCGGCGCCCAGAGCCTGCGATAGCTGGAGAAGTGCCCCGCGGGCCGCCTCAGTGGAACCGCCCTGCACACGCAGCGCCGCAGTCACGCCGTCGACGAACTCAAGCAACCCTTCCTGACTGACGCCAAGTTCCTTGCCCGCCATGGCGGCGCGGCTGTAGAGCTGGCCGAGCGCATCGATCTCGACGCCGCTTTGGTTGGCCGACTTGAAGAGGCGCTGCTGCGTGTATTCTAGGGCGGCGCCCTCCGCTCCAGTGACCTTGATTGCGTTCGTCAGCGACGTGAAGGCGTCCGCGGCCTTGCTGATGGCGCCGGCGCCTGCGATTCCAGCGGCGACGGCGAGCATGCTTCGCCACGACGAAATGAAGGATCGCGTGGACTCGGCGCCTTTTTTGGTTTCCTCGGTGTTCTTCTGGATCGAGGACCGCTGCGCCTGCAGTGCCGATACCGAAGCCAGGATGGCGCGACCTTCGGCAGACGATTCTGACACGCCGGCGCGGCGCAGGACGGCATAGCGCTCCTTCGCCGCCGCCGATCGCGTCAACTGCTGGCGCTCGAACTCGAGGTCGCGGATCGTGCGCTGAACGCGCTTCGAGAAGTCATCGCTGGTGCGGCCGGCTTCCTTGGTCGCAAGCCCCCAACGCTGCGCCGCACGCTCCGAGGCCGAGGCGGCCTTGGTTTGCTCCTTGAGGGCGGCGGTGGCGCCTTCGACCTGGTCGAATTTGACGGCCATGTTGAGGGCGGCAATGTCCATGCGCTACCCTCCTTCCTTCGTTTCCGTCTCGCGCTGGCAGGCCGCCATGTAGGCCGCATCCATCGCGAAGACGATCTCGATTTCCGGCTGGCTGAGCGGCCAGCCGGCGGTGACGATCCAGTCGCGGATCAGGCCGGGCTGCAGCGGGTCGGGCCCGTTGAGCCCCTGCGTGCGGAAGCGGCAGAGCCGCCAGAAGACCTGCAACAGCCGGTCACCCTCGGGAGACCTGTCGTCCGGATCGACTTCCGGGCTGGGCTGGTCGAAGCGGGCATTGAAGGCCCGCCGGGTCTCGCCGTTCTCGCGCGGCATGTCGTACCGCACGAGGATGGAGACTATCCGGCAGAGTCCTGCGGCGAGGTCATCGTAAAATTTTGCTCGGCCTCGGCAGCCGCCCGCACCTGCCGCTCGATCCAGGAGACCGACATGACCTCGACGGCCGCCTTCATCGTCAACTCGGGCTGGCCGCCGTTGAACTTCTGGTCGCCCCAGTTCCAGGCGGCGATGCAGGCGGCGGTGCGCTCGATTTCGGCGCGCTTGCCCTGCTCGGCCGTGGGCAGCTTGTTTTTCGCGAAGCGGCTGATCTGCTTGTTGGTGTGGTCGAGCAGCACCCGCTCGACGGCTGCGGAGCCGATGGACCGCACGTCCATCGTGATGCCCAGCGGCTTCTCGGTGACGGGGTGCAGCAGCTCCAGCCGGTGGAGCCGCTCATAGTCGACAAGGTTGCTGATATCCATTGTTCGTCCTGTGCCGGGATGCCGGGTGAACGGCCGCCGTCCCCGGCGGAACGGCAGCCGTTCTCTCGCGCGCGCGAGGTTCGCTTAGGCCGCGATGATCGGGATGGTTCCGAGCGAGCTGGCCGCCGAGGACGAGCCCGCGCCGTTGGTCGCCGTGACCTGGACCCGCATCGAGTCGGCGATGTCGCCGACCACGGGCGTATAGGTCCGGCTGGTGCCGCCGGAGGCCACGTCGGCGAAGGTGCCGTTGCCCGAGGCGTCATGCTGCCACTGGTAGGCAAAGCTGGACGGATCGCCGGTCCATTCGCCCTCGATCGCCGTCAACACGACGCCGACTTGCACCGCGGTGCCGACGATGCTCGGCAGTACGGTGTTCGTCGGGGCCGAGCCGGCTTCCGGATCCACGGTGAGCACCTGCTCGAGGCCGATCGTGTACTGCTCGCGGACGAAGTCCTCGTTGCCGCCGCCCAGGTTGACCGGGCCGGCGACCTTGCCGCGCACATAGTGGATCGTGTTCGTATAGTCCGCCGTTGGCTTGTCGTTCTCCTCGATCTTCAGCGCGTAGCTGTAGCGCGAGGTCGGCGCACCGGCCGTGCGCATCAGGATCTGGCCGGCATCGTTGTAGCTGCGGGCGCACTCGATGACCGGGTCGCCGGCATTGGAGATGCCCTTCGACTTCTGCTGGAACTCGGTGTCGAGCGTCGTGTAGCTCACGATGTTCGTCTGCTTGCCGAAGTCGCCGACGCTTCCGACCTTGCCGACCTGCACCCAGGTCAGCGCCTCGAACTGCTCCTGCGTGAGATCGGTCGGCTTGACGGTCGCGCAGATGTAGACCTTCCGGCCCTTGTTGGTGTCGGCTGCCATGGGGTTCTCCTTATGGCGTCAGAAAACCCCGCACGGGCGGGGCGGTGATCCCGGTCAGACATTGCCGGGAATCTTGTGTCAGTTGGTCAGTTGGCGGCGCAGCTTGGCTACGACGGCCGCTTCGGTGTCAGCGAACTCGAAATGGATGTCCAGATGCCAAGACTCAAGAAGCGCGTGCTCCGCGAAGGGGCCATCGCTCTTGCGCTTTGCCTCAGCGTACCAGCCCGGTCCTTCGGATTTCGGGCGGGCGCGTATCGCCCAATCGCCCGCTTCATGGTGCTGCCAATCTCGCGCGGATGTCACCCGAAGCACTCGTATGCAACGTCGACGCGGACGGTCCACGAGGTGTCGGTCTTTTCGGCCGGCCAGGTACGCGGCGCCGCCTGCACCTTGACTTTGACGCCTTCGCTGTAGAGCGCGAGGTCGGCCGGGAAGTGTGCCGCGATCTCGCCGGCGGCCTTCGTCGCTGGCGTCGCGCCTTCGTTCAAAGGAGACACCACCGTCAACTGCAGGATGCCTTGGCGGAAATGCGGATCGCTGCCGCGCAGGAACACGCGCTGCGGACGGTTGGGAAAGTGCAGCACCTCGAGATAGCCGGCGGCCGGCGGCGAGAAAGGTACGTTCGGATAGGCCACCTGTCGCGCTGGCGTCAGACTGAGGCTCGTGACGCGGGTGAACAGTGCCGCTTCGATGTTCTCCTCGACGGTCGCCATCAGCCGCGGCCCCGCACGATGCGCACGGCCTCGGCAACGATGGCGCTCCAGCGCTGGGCAGCCAGCCGCATCATGGCGTACTTCGGCTCGATCTTGTGGGCATAGGGCGCGCGGAACCCGAGGTGAATGGTCTGTCCGACCTCAGAGCCGGCGATGGCGCCGTTGATCGCATCAGACGGGTCGCGAAACTTCTTCGTGCGCCAGTCGATGGTGACCGGGCCCAGGGTCGACACGGCGCGGGACCTGCGGAGATTGCCGGTCACTTCCGGCGTGCCGTCGAGAATCTCGCCGTCGAGCAGGCGCAGCGCCTCGTGCTGCACGGCGGCTTGCTGCACCGCGCACTTCTTCTCCCAGTCGGCGACGGCGGCAGCGAAGGACTCGGCCATGGCGCCCTCACGAAGCGACGAAGATGTGGTAGCGCACGGCGGCGCCGGCGGCGGGCACCTGCTCGATCTTCTTGATGGTCTTCGCGGCGCCGTCGATCGACAGCGTGTCGGAGATCTGCGGCACCAGGTCGACGGCCGCGCCCGCAAGCGTCGCGCGCGGCGAGGCGATCACCATCAGGTCCGTGGCGAGGATGGTCGTGCCGTCGATGCGGTCGGCCGCCACGCCGTCTACGCGGGCTGCCAAGGTGTATATCGCCGTCGAGGGCGAGCCCGGGATCCACGGCGTCGAAGGATCGGGCGTCCCGGGCGTGGTGCGGGTCAGCGTGACGGTGCCGGTCGACCACTGAGCCAGCGCGTCGACGGTGCGCTCGCGGGCGTAGGCGTAGGGGTCCATCAGAGCGCGTCGCGATAGTATGGGCTGAGCACGCTTTCGAGCGCTACCAGCAAGCCGCTTTGGCCGATGCTGTCACCGCCCGGTACGGCGTAGCTCGCTTGGTGGATGTTGGGAATAGTTTCCGACCGGATGGCATGGTCCCGCTTGCGGCCCTGATAGGCGAGTTTCACCTGGTCGATGATGCGAGCCTCGACGCCGGGCGGAACGCCAGTCGGCAGGGACCAACCGGCGGTGAGCGTAACGACGACCTTGAAGCAGGGATCCCAGATGGACGGGCAGCCCCCTGAAACCCGTTGCAGCGCGCCACCGGGGAGCAAGCGGTAATCTGTATCGTTCGTGAGGGTGACGCCGTTCTCGACGACCGTGGTCGGCGCCGCCGATGGCCGCCATGGCAGCAGCAGGATGTCGTCTCGATCTCCGGTGAGCGCATACCATGTAGCGCGCAACGTCTCGGCGCCAAAGGTCGGGAAGGCTCCGGCGGTATCAGCCGAAAGGCCGCAGTAGCGGGCGACGTCGTCGGACACCTGGTCGATGAGCTGATCCAGCAGGGTGTCGTCGGTCGCGCCGGACAGACCGATCAGGGTCTTGACCTTTTCCTTGGTCGTCAGGCGGCGCGTCGCGCCCGCGGCGGCGGCCACCGTCGTCTCGAGAAGGTCCGGCCCCGCGTTCATTGCATGGACTCAGGTCAGCGCCGCGGCACGCTCGGCGATCTTGCCCTCGATGAAAGCCGCCGCTTGCGCCTTGAACCGCACCGCCTCGGGGTCCGCGCCGAGCGTCACGGCCAGCGCTACAGTGTCGGCGGCGTTGAGCGCGCGCCAGTCGTCGGGAATGTCGTGACCCGACGGTCCTGTCTCTTCCACGGGGCCGGGCGCTCTCGCCTGAGCGATCAGCTCGGGATCCGCCGTCGCGACTCCGCGCCTGATCCAGCGATTGGCGAGGTCGTCGCGCAATTCATGCACTTCCCCGGCGCCGTAGTAAATCGTGGCAGGCGATGTTTCGAACTTGGCGTTCGCCGTGAAGAGGATGGTGGTGATCTTGTCGGACATTCGCTGCCTTCCTTGATGGCGGAACGAAAAGGCCGACCGGTCTTACCCGATCGGCCTTGCGTCGAAATGGCTGTTGCCGACCTAGTCGATGATGGCGCTGTCCATCGTCGCCTTGGCGTGGCGCGGCTCGTGGAGCAGGTAGAGCGCGCAACCCAGCTGGGCGCCAGCCGAGCCGGTATCGGGGATCTGGATCTGGACACAGTCGAAGCCGTTGTCGATGTCGAGGTCCTCCGCCTTGATGTCGACCACCATGATGGCCTGTGCCTCGGCCGAGACGGCATCGGTATAGGTGTTGGCCGCAGCCTGGGTGTTGGTCGTGAACTGGCCGATGCCGGTCTGCGCCCCGACCTTGGTGTCGATGCGCGTGAAGTCCAAGGCCTTGGCGCTGGTGCCGGAAACATCCGTCGCCTGCCGCAGGGTGAAGACGGGATCGTCTCCGGCCACGCCCGCCGCCTTGTAGAAGACGATGGCGCAGCGCCCGTAACCCTTGAGGCTCACCCAATCGCCGTTGTTCGCGCCAGACTGCGTGTCGACCGGGATGATGGCCGCCACGATCTGCGTCTTTTCGAGGATGTGCTTGTTCATAGTCCGTCCCTTCCGGGGTGAATTGAGTGGAGAAACCGCAAAGGGGCCGCCGAAGCGACCCCTTCACGTCGCGGCCGCTAGGGCCGCAGTTCCGGACGGCCTATCGAGCCGCGAGCGTGACGGCCCACGAGCGCGTCACGGTGCCGTGCTGCGGGGCCAACGTGCTGCCCCACCACGGCTGGCCGGCCACGCGGAAGATGAAGCGGAACGCGGTGAGCGCCTGGTCGAAGAACAGGTGCATCGAGACATCGGTCTTGATGTCCGAACCCTTCGTCAGGGTCATGTACTGCGACAGGTCGGTCAGGATGATGTCGCCGAGGTCGCCAAGGGTGCTGCATGCCTCGACCGGCACGACCGGACGGCCCATCAGGGTGGCGTAGGGCGAACCAGCGGCGCCGTTGGCCGGCAGATAGACCGGGTACTTGTCGGTGGCGCCCTCGTCGAACGCCATGCGCAGGAGCTGGGGCTCGATATCCTGGTTGATGAGCCACACCGCATTGCGACGGCAGGGCCCGTACAGGCGAGACCACATGTTCACGATGTTCTTGTAGATCACCGTGTCGGTGGTCTGGGGACCGGCCTCGATCGCCTGCGCGATCGTGCTGCCGGCGCTCAGGATGCCGAGCGGTTGGCCTGCGCCGGTGCCGCGCACGATGGCGGTGTTCAGCTTCGCCATCATCTTGGCCGGAGCCTTGGCGCGGAGGTACGAGTCCATGCCGGCCGCGTCCTCGAGGAGCTCGTCCGTCATCGGCACCAGCGCCATCAGCTTGTTCAGGCGAATGGTCGACATCTCGAGCGCCGGCTTGCTCTGCGTGACCTGCCCGGCCTCGCTTTCCCAGTAGGCGAGGATGCCGCCCGAGCTCTGCCAGGGGGTCGTCTCGTCCTTCGGAATCGTGAGGGAGTTCGCCCCGGTCACGAGCTGGTCGGTGCGGGTCAGCAGATTGTCGTCGGTAACGACCTTCTGCCAGATGGCGGAGCGGAACTCCTGCGGGACAGCGAAGCCGCCGTCGGCGCCGGTGCCTTCGCTGCCGTACGTCGTCGCCGCGGCAACGAGGCGCTGGTCCGGGTTGCCGGCATTGATGCCCTTGCGCACGGCAACCGCGAACTCGCCGAAGGAATTGAAGCCGCCCTTGGCGCCGAGCTTGCGGGTGTTGCTCGGCGTGCCAACCATGCGATCGCCGTTGGCGTTGACGGACGGCTCCGGGGCCGAACGACGGCCGGCGGGCTGTCGGGCAGCGCTGACGCGCTCGCGGGCCGCGATCTGCTTGGTCTTCGCCTCGATCTTCGCGGTGATCGTCTCGATCTCTTCGAGCTCGTCGTCGGTGAGGTCGACACTCGCCTCGTCGGCCTTGGCGACGATGCCGTCCCGCTCCTCGGTCAGTTCCTTGACCTCGTCGCGCAGTGCCGTCAGTCGCTCGTCGGTCTCGCCAGCCATCGCGAAGACGGCGAACGGGAGGGCGAGCATGGTCGAACCCAGAAGTAGGGCCTTTCGCATGTTCATAGTCCTTTGTGAAACGCCTTGCCCAAGGGCTTTCGGGGCTGGATCGGCTTCCGCCGATTTCTCAGGCCGCGGACTTTCCGCCGGCGATGATCTTGAGTGCGCGGGCCCGGTTCGGCCGCAGCGACTCCGGGATATGCTTGAAGCCGAGAATGCGGCGATCGATGGAGATGGCAGCAACCTTGGCGGCTGCCTCCGCCTTGTCGGCAAAACCACGGGCGACGGCTTCGTCGGCCGTCATCCACGTCTCGGCATTGAGCCAGCCGCGGACATCTTCGGGCGTGTTCTTCGAACGCGCCGCATAGGTCGAGACCATGGTGTCGTCGATGGTCTTCAGGAGCTTGATTAGCGGCTCGATCTCCTCGGCGTTGCCGTAGGCGAAGCCGGAGGCGCGATGGATCATCATCAGGGAGCCTTCCGACATCGTGATCGAGTCGCCCGCCATCGCGATCAGGCTTGCCGCCGAAGCGGCCTCAGCGATGACATGGACGTCGATCCTCGCCTTATGCTCCTTCAGAAGATTGTAGATGCCGCGACCTTCGAAGACGTCGCCGCCAGGGGAGTTGATGTTGACTTCGATGGACGACACCGAACCCATGGCCTTCAGCGAGTCCGAAACCATCTTCGACGTGATACCGTCGCCGAACCAGTCGGCGCCGACGATGCCATAGAGATCCAGTTCGCCCTTCCCCGCTTTCGCGGTCGCGCGATACTTGCAGGGCACGCCCTTAAAGGCGGTGAAGCCAAGCGGTTTCGCGCCGCTGGCGAGCACCAGGGCGTTGCGTCGGTTCTGCATGATTGCTCCGTTCTAGTCGTCAGCCAGGGTCAGGACCGGCAGCGTGACGCCACCGATGCGCACGGCACGGAGCCGAAGGCGCGACAGATCGGCGGACGAAAGGTCGATGTCTTCTTCTTCGCCGATCTGCATATCGACAGGTGCCGCGGCCTCGCCGGGCGGTCCGCGACGGCCGTCCTTGCCATCAGCGCCATCGATGCCGTCACGGCCGTCGATTCCGTCGCGACCGGGAAAGCCGTCCTTTCCGGGCTCGCCTTGCTTGCCCTGTTCGCCCTGCCTGCCGACCACGACCCCAACGATCTCGTCGCTACCGTCCGTGAAGCGCAGAACGAGGCGCCCGTCGTCATCGATTGCGGCAGTTCTGATGGAGCGCCCCGCAATCCCGTCGCGTCCGTCTCGACCATTCTGACCGTCGACGCCGTCCTTGCCGTCGCGACCGTCGACGCCGTCCCGTCCGGCGGCGCCGTCCTTTCCTGGAGCACCCTCAGCGCCGTCGCGGCCGTCTTTTCCGTCGACGCCGTTCAGCCCATCTTTGCCGTCGATGCCGTCTCGGCCAGGCGCGCCGTCCTTGCCATCCCGGCCTGCGGCGCCGGGCGTGCCATCGGCACCGTCTTTGCCGTCGGCGCCGTTTCTGCCAGGTTCGCCGGGAGAGCCGTCTTTGCCGTCGGCACCCTGCTTTCCGTCGACGCCGTCCTTGCCGTCGCGACCGTCGACGCCGTTGGTCCCATCGATGCCATTGCGGCCATCTATTCCGTCCCGGCCGGCGACACCCGGGGCGCCGTCAATTCCGTCCCGCCCATCTCTGCCATTGACGGCCAGCGGACGCGCCTCGATGGCTGCGAGCCGGGCGCGCAGCGAGCGCAGAACCCTGGCCACTGAGGCCCAGGGCCCGCCCTTGGGCTCGCCGGGCGGAGTGCTGTTCGAACGCGCCAGCACGAGGAGGTCACGCGACATCGACATCCTCCTCCGCCATCTTGTCGATCTCGGCCTGTGCAGCGGCCTCATCCTCGGCAGTCCGGGGCGGCGGAGGTGCCGGCGGATCTTCGCCGACCTTGTCGAGGGTGATGTACTGCGACTGCACGATGCGCTTGTCGCCGCCGGCATCGGCCGGCATCGGCGGCATGTCGACAAGCTCCAGCCACTGGTCGGCATTGATGATGCCGTTTCGGCGCATGACCTCGAGGCCTTCCTGCTGGCTCTTGAAGTCGCCGCGCAGCAGGCCGCGCAGCTCGATCTTGGTGTAGAGGCCCTGACGGTTCTGGCCGAAGAGCTTGTAGTCCGCTTCGTCCTCGAGACGGCGCACCCAAGGCAGCACCGAGTCCTGCACGACCTCGATCGACTGGTGTTCGATGTTGGAGAAAGTCGCCCGCAGCAGGTGCGCGACCTTGTGCGGCGGCACGCCAAACCAGCGGCAGGTCTCCTCGATCATGAGATAGTTGGCCTCGATCATCTGCGCCTTGCTCGGATCGACGCCGGTGGGCTTGAAGTCCATTTCGTCGTCGAGAAAGGCCGTCTGGTTCGACTTCTGCAGGCCCTTGTAGAGCTTCGAGAATTCCGTCTTCACGCGAGCCAGGGAGCCGGGATCGAACTTCCGCTTCTTCGTGACGACTCCGGAGATATTGGCGCCGTTTCCGAAGAAGCTGGCTCCGAATAGCTGCAGCGCCTTTGCCCATCCGAGAGACTGGGCGGCGTAGGCCATGACGTTGACGCCGACAGGCCCTTCGCCGAAGCCGCGAAGATGGAACATGTCGGCGGCAGCGATGTCGACTTTCTCGCCGCTACCGTTGTCGACCCGGAAAAACAGCTTGTTGGTGTCGAGATCACGCGTCGGATCGACTCGGTCTGGATGTACCGGCCACAGCGCATACGGCCGCCCGGCGCGATCGCGCTCGATCTCGGCGTAGCCGTTGCCGTGACGCAGCGCCCAGTGAAGCAGGGTCTCGCGGAACTGAAAGGACGACCACTCGTCGTTGGGCCGGTTGTGCAGCAGCCATTGCACCGGGTTCGACCGCTGCACCTCGGCGCCCTTTCCATCTGTCGAGGCCATCACATTCCAGGGCAGCATGCCGATGGTTTGCGTCAGATATCGCAGGCAGGCCCACACCGTCGCAAGCTGCAGGGCATTGTCACCGGTAACGTAAACACCTGCCAGCGTCCTGCCGACGAATGGCAGGCGCTGCGCATCGGGATCCCTCAACTCGGCAGCCCTTCGCAGCGCATCGACACGCTCTCGCTGCTCTCGCTTAGCCGCCTTACGGTGCTTTTTCGCCATCAGTCGTCATCCTGCTGGTCTTGCCAGGCTTCGAAGCGCCGGCGGTGCTCAGCGAAGAGCGGGTGATCGGGATCGGCGAGGATCGATGATTTCCAAGAGCCGTCGTCTTCGTCGGGCGCTGCTGCGGCACCGAAGGCTTCCTGGTAGGTTTCTTCGTTGTCGTAGACCGAGCCGCCCTGCGGCTGCGGGTTCAGCGACATGAACGTCACCGCATTGAACAGCGCCATGACGGGATCGATCTTGGCGTCGCCGGCGTTCTGCTTGGTCGCCCGGATCGCGGTCGCCATGGGCTCGATCTTGAGGTTGCCGACGCACCAGGCCATCAGTTTCGACGGTGCATGCCAGAGCGTGCGGTTCGCCAGTTTCCGTTCCGCGGTCTTGATGGCATTCATCATGGCGAAGCCTTGCGGCGCGCCTTTGAGTAGTTCGTTCTCGGCCGTGATCCCGATCTCGTCCAGGGCGTCCACCATTTCACCCAGGCCAGCCGGGTCGACCGCGACACACGCGAGAAGGCCGCGATGCTTGATGCCGGCGATGATCGCCACGATCGCGGAGACGTCGTCGAGCTCGTCGTCGACGATGGTCAACTCGCCGGCGGCGGCGAAATCTTCAAGCGTGGACGCGATCGACTTCCGGCGCTCCAGCACGCCGCGGTGGCACCAGCCATGCGACCAGGACAGCCACTGTTTCGTTTCGCGACAGCGGCCCAGAACGGTGAGCCCGAAAAGGTCGTCGAGACCGCCGCCGTCGACGCCTGGGATCACGACCTCGCAGCGATCGAGTAGCGCCTCCAGGTCGATCTGCGCGTCGTCGCGGGCTGTCCAATACTCGGCGCCAGCCCACATGTCCGTCCGGAGTCCGACGCCGACCTCGATGTTGAGATGCTGCGACGCCCAAACCCGCTTGTCCGCCATGCCCTTCTGATTGGCGGCGTTGAAGCCCTCGACGAGGTCGTTGAGGTGGATCGACCGGCCGAGGTTCGGGTTGACCATCGACCAGTTTTCCGGGTTGGACCACTTCGCCTCATCGCGAGCGATGTCATCGGGGAACTCATACAGAACCGGGAGCATGCGCCCCGTCGTTCGACCGTCGCGGATGTTCCGCGCCATGTGCAGCTCGGCCTTGAACGCCCCGACCGGCACGGCATCGCTCTGCGTCGTGATGAAGGCGAGGAAGCCCTCGGTGTTCTTGTTGATGCCGCCCCTGATCTGCACCAGCACCTTCGCGGCGTTGGCGTTTTTCGACATCTCATGCAGCTCGTCGACCAGGACACCGACCGGCATGGCACCGGTAAGGATCTTGAGATCGAACGTCGCGATCTTCAGCCGCGAGCCCGTCACGAGGTCGCGGATATCCTTCTTGTGGTCGCGCGGCCGGAACCGTTTCTCCAGCACGGGGTCGAGCGCCACCATACCCTTTGCCGCCTCGAAAGCCCGCTCGGCGGTGGCCTGGGTTGGGCCGACAAGCAAGAACTCGGCTCGAGGCCGGGTGTTCATCAGCAGCGCCACTACCATCAACGCGGCGCCATATGTGGTCTTCGAACTGCCCTTCGGCGCAAGAGCGAATATCTCCCGGATGTACCGGATGTTGGTTGCTGGATCGCGACTACCGAACAGCGCCCGCACGATGTCGCGGAACCAGTCCGCGCAGGCATCCTTCAAAAGTGGGGTCCCGCCGACATTCGAAAGCCGAAGACGATCAAAGAACTGCACCGCGATCTCAGCTTCGTCGCTGAAGAGCGGCAGTTCCGGCACCAGCGGTAGCCGGTTTCTGATCCTGGATTGCCAATCCGGCTGCGCCAGGCGCCATTCCTTCAGTTCAACGACATCCGCTTGGCGAGCAGCTCGCCCATCTCCGTCGATGTGTCCGGCGTCTCGGCCGCGATCTGCTGCAGCTCCTTCTTGCCGAGTTTGGTTTCCTTCGTCGGCGCCGGCGGCTCGTCGCCCCCGTCCGGCCGGCGCGTTGCCGCCAGGTCGAGCCGATCGTTGAGCTGCCGATTCGCGCTCGCGTTTTTCTTCGCCATCTTTCGAAGGCTCTTCAGGTTCTCCAACTGCACCGTGTCGCGGCCGTACTGAAGCTCGTTGGCGAACGCCTTTTCCAGCGTCGGCCGCGAGATCCGAAGCTGCAGGGCGATCCGTTCGTTTGACCATCCGTCCGCCTTCATGATCTCGACGTCCGAGCGCTGGTCCCTCGTGGGCTTAAAGGCCGGTCGGCCAGCCATCGGAAATCTCCGTGTTTTCGCCAAGAAATGAGCCGCGCGGGCGTTGCGAATTCTTTGGCAAAGGGATACGGTTTCGACCTTCCCAAAACTCTGAACGCTAGAAAAAAACCCGTCGCTGAGACCCCACGCGGTGGACAGGCCCCTAGGGCTGGTAATTTTGTTACCCCCCCGGGCCTTTTTCTTTCCATTTATTGCCAGATATATAGGGCTACGGAGCGCCGCCGAAACACTATGGATAGTGCCTATTTGTTGTGCTGCGCCGCACTACCGCGACTGCGAATGCGCCCGCTTCATGCGCTCACGCACCGTCTTCCGCTGATGATGCGACGGGCAGACCCACTGCAGGTTCGCCATGTCGAACACCGCACCGCCGTCACGTCGCTCGACGATGTGGTCGGCGTAGAAGCCCGGCCTCGTGCAGCCTTCTGCCTCGCACATGCCGCGGGCTCGCTCCTTCACCCTGAGGCGCATCGCCTTCCAGTCACGGGTGCCGAGTTCTGCGTCGACCTGCTTCGGAGGCGGCTTCACGCGCCGGGTATCCGCCGTTGCCACCCTCGGCCGCAGCATCGTGAGCTTGGTCATGCCGTTACCCGCTCACGAAAACGCCCGCCAAGGGATGCCGGGCGGGCGCTTTGGACACAGAAGATCGTTCGGAACATCTGTCAAATGGGTGCCCGCTGTCAAGTGGCAGCCTTCGCCAGGTCCCGCTTGGTCTTGTCCCACAGGCCGGCAGCCCGGCGATAGTGGCCGACGAACACGGCATCGACCGGGTATCGCATCTCGATCAGTTCCGCGATCTTGGCGCCGGTCACGCCGGTCTGATCGTAGAAGTCCTTCGCCCAGGCCAGCCAGACCGTCCACGTCCGGGCCTCGCCATCAGACATGTTGCCGGGGTCGCCACCACCGGCCAGCTCCAGGGTAGACGCTCGTGCCGCGGTCCGCCTTCCCACCACGGCATGCGCCTCCTCGATCTCGAACAGCGCCTCGAACGTGGTGTTATCGATGCCGCCGTTCTCAGGTCCCTTACGGAGCAACTGGTCGAGGAAGTCCGGCTGCAGCTTGGCAGCCGTCTCCGGGGTGGGCCCGACGCGGCGGGACCAATGGTTGTCCGGTCTCGCCTTCGGGGCGATGGGTTCGCCTCTGGTGCCGCTCACTTTGCCGAGCCGCTTCAGGTTCTTGTTCGGCATGTCGTACTCCTCGGAGGAAAGGTTCTTCGTCGCTCAGCGTCGCTCGCAAAGCCGCTTGTGCTCGGTCTCGATGAGCCGTCGCGAGATGTCGGGCAGTCGGGCTAGATCGGCCTCGAGGAACACCACGACACCGGCCTCGCGTGCCTCAGCCACCAGCTTGCGTAGCGCGCCTTCGGAGACCGGCCGCCGCGGCATATGCCGCTCCAGCGACGTCGGGATCCGGTGCTCGCGGACGGGTTGGCGGTTCATGGTTTCATCTTCGGCGGTTGCGCGCCGCTGCCCTTGTTCGGTGGATTAGGCGGTGCGCCAGATCCAGTTGCCGGTCGCGTCTCAGACCACGTGGGGCTGGGGATTGGCGCGGTGCGCGGCTCGGCCGTCAGGTCTTCCAGTGTCGCGTCGCGCCAGTAGCGCTCAGGCGCGTATCGCGGCGGCCAGCCGATAGTGGAGACGAGCCGTTGATGCTCGAACTCAAGCTGCAAGACCAGCGAATGCCGGAAGATGCCGCCGACGCGGTAACGGAAGGCGCCGGTGCGCTGCGTCATTCCTTCGCCCTCACGGTAAGCGCGACGGGCGGCTGGCAGAGACCATGGACGGTCAGGTAGACGCGGCCACCTTGGGCGATCAGCGCGACCTCCTCGGGCTCCAGCACCCAGCACGATGTCAGCGTCTGCTGCTCCCGATCGGCCGCCACGGGAAGGCCGAGACACTCGCCCTTGGCCTCGGCATCCCAGCCCTCGGGTGCGCCCAAGACGTGGGTCATCTCGCGGAACATGGCGGGCTTCACGCCGCTTCCTCCGCATGCTCATCGCCGAGGGGCTCTTCGACGTGTTCCGGCGCCAAGGCGTCGGCTTCGCGCTCCAGCTGGTCGGCGTGCTGGTCGAGCCGGTTCTTCCGCCACCACCTGGCTCGCGCGTTCAGCAGCAGCGCCGCGCTTCGTTTGCTGGGCTTAATTACCGGCACTGTCAGCAGCGGCCCCGAAGAGGAAATCCCCGCATCGACCGCCCAGCGCTCGGGCTCCCTGCCCTCGGCCACCGCAAGCTCCCGCTCCCACTTCGCTGCCGCCACGGTGTCGCGACGGCTCAGCGCCGCATCCCGGCACTGCCTCAGCCTGACCGCCGCAGGCGGGCGCTCCACCGGCGCCACGGGTTTCGGCTTCAGCAGGGCCGCCAGGATCGCCTCGGCGCGCGCGAGATCGGTCCGCCGACGAAGTACCGTCGGATGTTGCGTGAACGTCTCCAGCGTCGGCCGCTTGTCATCGGTCACGGCGACACGCACCGCCTCGAAGATCAGGTTCCGCGGGAACTCGCCCAGCGCCTTGAGCCAGGCCGCGGCATCGATTTCGGTCGACCCGATGCCGAAGTGTTGCCGCATCTTGCCGAGGCACCACCGGGCGTCCTTAGCCGAGGTCGGTTCGAGATCGGCCCGCAGCGCCATCAGTGCCTCACGGACCTCGGCGATCGGCGGCAGCACCGTGGGCAGCGTCCATGGCGGCTGCTCGTCGCCCAGAGCGAACGGGTCGGCGATGGCGTCGCGTATGGCCTTGCTGATCTTCGCGCTCATGCCGCCTCGCTTCCGAGCGACTGCTCGCGATGGCGGCGGGCGAGGTCGTCGAGCGCGCGCTGCGTCGCCGTCGCCGGCGCGACCTTCGCGGCCTCCTCGTCGGCGAGGCGCTGGTACTCCGCCGCCCTGGCTGCCTGCTCGGCGATCTGAGCGGCCATGGCATCGCGAGCCCAGGCTTCCGGCTCCCGCTTCTCCAGGGCGGCCAGCTGAATCTCGAACCGGGCGGCGGTGCGGTCATCGTTGGCCTGGCGCCGCAGCACCACGGCAGTGCGGAGGCGCTCGCGCTGGGTCTCCGGACGGGATGGTGCGGGTAGCGCGGTGCGCTTCGGTGCTGAAGCCCGCGCAATGGCATCGTCGAGCGCCTTCTTCAGCGCCCGGCGCGGCCGCATCTTGCGCTCCGCGATCTGCAGGAATTCCGAGACCGCGGGCATCCAAGGCGTGCTGTCGATGAAGTGGTTGCCGGTCTCGACCAGCACGTCGCGAGGAAACCCGCGCACCCGCTCGGCGAGGATCTGCAGCGAGGCCACCTCGTCAATCTGCTCACCCGGCCTGCTGCGACGGGTGGCGTACATCGCGCCTAGAGCCTCGATCACGTCGTCGCCGCTGGCGCATGGCAGCAGCGACCGCTCTACCGCCGCAAGCGCCGCGGTCAGGTCCTTGAGGCTGGCGCCGGCCTTGATCGAGGCACCCGCTATGGCGACACCATCGAACTGCCCGTCGGCACCGAAGACCGATGTCTTCGTCCAGACGATCGCAGTGGCCACGGTCGCCGGCAGTGCGGCAGTCAGTTTGGCGGGCAGATTCGCGCTCATGCCTCGGTTTCCTTTCGTCTGAGATTTTCCCGAACGGTGTGGAGAGCGGCCATTCGGCCCGTCGTTGGTGGCGTCGGCCGGCGCTGCGGGGCGCTGCCTTTCGGTGCCTCGAGAAAGCGCGTAAAGGCATCCATCCGGAGGAAGTAATCGAAGTTGAACCGCCAGTTCTCGTGGCTACCGGTCCGGCCGACCTCTCCGCGCGCCCAGGGATTCGCCATGGCGTTGTCGAGCGCCCTATCGACGGCCTCGATGTCGTGAACGGTGAGCAGCTTCTTGATCAGCTTCTTCCGCGTCGGCGTCGCGGACATCACCCGCGCCCATTCGGTGTGCCCGAGATCCTCGTTCACGATGTCCGCCGCGGCATTCCAGGCGGCGATGATGCGCGCCTCGCGAGATCGGCTCGTCCCCAGCGGCAATCCAGGCTGAGCTTCGTCATCCGCGTCGGGCGCGTCAGCGCCGCCGCCGGCAGGCGTCGACGTACATACACGGGATCTCTCAATGAGAGACTCGGTAGTAGTTACAGGAGAAGAAGCTTGAAGAGAGAAGCATGAAGAAGGCGGACTTTTGCCGTCGTCTTTGCCGTCGTCTTTGCCGGCATCGTTGCTGGAGTTTTGCCGACCGTCGTTGTCGCCAGCAGTGAGATTTGTCGTTTCGTTTCCGTCACTTAGACCAGTTTCGCCGCCATCGGTTTTGCCGGAATGTTTGCCAGCATCTTTGCCGACGGGCTTGCCACTCTCTTTGCCGACCCCTTTGCCGGACTTTTGCCGCTTCGCGTTGGCGGCCTCTGCGCCCCGGGTTCCGGCCTCGGAGCGGACCTTGCTGAGGCCGCTGGCACGAACCATGCGACGGTTATAGAGGCGGCCGGAATCGTCGACTGAGACCGCGCCGCTGTTCACCAGTTCGGTAAGCAGCTCGAGCACTTCTTCGGCGGTGCCGCCGCCGGAATTCGCCAACAGGCGAGGCAGGTCGTCGTTCCAGACGCAGGGGTGCATGCCGATCTGGACGACGCCGTGCTGTGCCGCCGCTTTGGGCAGGCACTCCGTCGTCCAGAGCCCGCGCGCGGCCCTGCTGCACGACTTCAGCTCCTCGTCGTTCGCGAGGTCGTTCCAGAACAGCAGCGTCGACGGGTTTTTGGGGTTGATGGCCATTGTCTATGCGGCCTCTTTCCGATCGAACTTGCCGACCTCGCGACCGGCGGCATCCCATCCAGGGCGGCGCGCTCGCGCGAACAGCTCGAGGTACGGCCCGTCGAACAGCGCCTCGATGTCGTCGTACATCTGGTCGGGCTTGCGGGAGTGCTCGCGCCGCTTCTCGAGGATCAGGTTCCGGACGCTATGGCTGCGGATCGCCGGCGATCCGCGCGTGCCCAAGAGCCAGAGCTCGGCGGCTGAGCGGTAGAGATAGCCGGAGCCGAACGCGACCTTGCCGTGCTTCGTGAGCTTGCCCCAGGCGCCGCCGGACTTGTAGGCGAAGCCCCAGTCGTCGAGCAATTCGAGTGCCTCGGGGAGTAGCGGAAACGTCGCCCACATCAGCATGGCGCAGTCCGGCGCACACACGAAGTCGAGGCCGGACCCGATTCGCAGCGCCTTCAACTCGTCGAGCGTCATGCAATCGTAGTGGACCGCCGCGTTCTTCTCCTCGCCAGCCCCCGACCAGTTCTCGAACTGCCAAGGAGGGTCTGCGAGGATCACGCGGTATTCGCCGACGCGAGGGAGCGACAGCAGGTCCATCTAATGCCTCAGAAACGCGATGGGTTTCGGGGTCGACCAGCAGAGCCCGCAGGTTCCGCAGCAGTCGGTTCGGTTCGTCTGGACCGGGCAGACGATGGCGCCGGCCTCGGTGGCCTGGCCGATGGCGTCGACGGTCAGCGCCCGGAACTGACCGGCGCGTCCACCGCTGAACCGGATCCAGCACCGCGGGTGCTCATTCATTCGCTCGATCTCGCGGCCGATCGCGCAGCCGTTGCGCGCGGTGTAGCCGTAGATGTGCAGGCCCGGCAGCGCGTGCAGCAGTGCATGCCAGAAGGCGACGTAGGCCGTGGAGAAGAAGTCGCCAAGCACATGAAGCCGGACCAAGATGCGTCCGTGCACGGCGACCAGTTTCCGCACCTCGGCGGACAACAGGATCATGAGATCGCCGTCGACTTGGATGCGAGACGACCAATTCATGTTGTTGCCGTAACAATCTCGAAAGTTGACGCAGGTCTTTGGGCAGGTCGCCCTCTCCTCCAGCGTCAGCGTGAAGACCTTGATGCCCCGCAGATGGCCCTTGGTGACGGAGCCGCCGATCTTGCGGTTATGCTCGGCTGATTTCAGGAGGCGATCCTGCAGGGCGGCACGGACACGGCGAGCGGCGAAGAGCGTGCGCGCCTCCCGCACGGCGGAGTGATCGGCCGCCAGCGTGTAGGGCGCGCCCGGCGGGGTGTGTTCGGTGAAGCGACGCTTCGGCGTGCCCGGTGCCGAGTGCTCCGGCTTCGGTCGCGGCGGCAACCCTTCGCCTGACCGACGCAGCGCCCAGCGCTCCGAGCACATGCCGCGGTGGCGCGGGCGGCCGCAGACGCAGGCTGATAGCTCGAGCGCCGTCATACCCGCACCTTCGGCACTGTGCCATGCTGGCCCCGCAGGAGGTCCGCCATGTCCGCACCAGGAGTCGCCGCGTATGCCGTCGTCATGGGCTTGCTCCGGTCGCTGGAGGAGCGAGGCGATCTCCCGCGCGTCGCGATCATCGACGTGCTGGACGGCGCCCTGGCCGCGATTGAGGACATCTCGACAGACGACGCCGACGTCCGGCTCGCGCGGCAGATGCTGGAGCGGCAGATCGCGCTTTGGCGGGTGTCGTAGGCGGTTGCCGGCTTCGTCATCGGATCGACCCGTCTGCCAGGCCATCGACGACGCGCTGCGTCCAGTCGTCGACTGGCGTGCTGCTGACGAACCGCAGGTGCTTGGCGCAGGCCCACGGATCGCCCGATCCGGGAGGCCCCGTGAACAGCGGTACTCCGTCCTTCAGGCCGAAGCCGCAGACGGCGCAGGCCTTGCCGCGTCGGCGAATGGAGAACACAGGCACGCCCTTCACGGCAGCCTCGCCAGTACGCACGCCAAGATGAGGTCGAAGGTGTCTTCCTCCTGCGCCCACCATTCCGCGCGCAGCAGCCCGAGCAGCCGGCGCGCCTTGATCGCGGCGAAATAGCTCGCGGCATCATCGTTCATGCCGGCCCTCCCCAAGTCGCGATCCCGACCGCCAGCACGACGCCCGCCGCGACCGCAGCCCAGAACATCGGGCCGACGTCGTCGAACCTGTAACGCGGGCTTACACGTTGCTCGGCACGGCGCGTCTCGAGGCGGTGCACGATCGGGGGCTTCGGCGGGCGCATCAGGCGGCCACCGGGCGCGGCCAGAACCGGTCGAAGGCCGTCATGCCTACCCCGCCAGCGTCGGCTTCGTGGTCAGTCCGCACCCGCCAACCCATCGTGGTCCGGGCGGCGTGCAGCATGTCGGTCTTGTCGACCTTACGGCGCTTCTGCAGGCGCTCGTCGAAGACGAACAGGTCGTGGCAGAGGGCGCGTTTTACGTCGTCGGTCGAGACCTCGGTCCACTTCAGGTGGATGCCCTCGCGCCGCCGCATCAGGCCGACGAAGGCGTAGCAGGCGCCTACAAGCCCATAGAGCAGCTCGATCAGGTCGACGGTATCCTTGGGCGTCAGGATCGGCCGCTCCCACGCCAGTCCCTCGAACGGCTCGCGGTCGTACTCGTCGAACAGCCGCGCCAGCAGCTGGCCGATCTTGTACGAGAGATCGAGCCCCTCCAGACGCAGGGTGTCGAACGTCGGGACCTGGCCGCGCGCACGGAAGCGCGCTAGGCCGACGCTGGACGCGAGATCAAGGGCTAAAAGCCCGCTCATGGCAGGTGGCTCCACGCTCTTCGACTCTTGATGCGGCCCACTTGAGAGAAGCTGATGCCGTAGTCGCTCGCGATTTCGCGGTTGAGACGAGCGTCGTTGCGGATTGCCAGAACGAGGTGATTGGACAGCTTCACCATGCCGTGCGCTTCGCCCTTCGGCGCGACTTGACGCCCCTTCCGGTCGCGGTCTGCGTTATTGTCGCCCTGCGTGCCGAGCCAAAGGTGGTCAATATTCCAGCACGCGGGATTGTCGCCTCCCGGACAGTTGTGTAGGCAGTCGAGGTGGGCGGGGATGGGGCCTTTCTCTGCCTCCCAGGCGGCCCTGTGTACGAACACGCGCTTGCCGAGCATCGCAACGGTGCCGTGACCGAATTCCTGTCGAGGCCCATTCCAAATTTTGCAGCCGGTGGCGATAACGGTATGGCTCTGCTCGTTCAGCCTATCGAGAATCGGGCGGGTATCCGCGTTGGGATGATCGGCACCCTTTCGCCTCTTCAGGCAACCGCAGCTTTTGGTGTGTCCGTGCCGAAGCTTTGCCGCGGCGACCACGACTGGTTGCCCGCAATCACACAGACAGTGCCATTTAGCTTGGCCGCGCGAAGTGCGCTCAGCGGCAAGGGCGATCACCCTTAGCCGCGCAAACCGCTCTCCCGCGATGTCGATGAAATTGTGGGCCAGCATCAGTGCGCCGCAGATCCATCGGTGATGCCGTTGGAGGTGCCGCCGTCGTTGCCGAGGCCGAGGCCGTCGAGAGCCGCTTGTCGGCGGTCGGTGTAGCCATCCATCCAGGAGTGGTACTGATCGGAGTTCGCGGGGAACGGATTGTTCTCTGGCTTCTCGTCGTTCTTGTAGGCCGCCTCGCCCTGCAGATAGGCGTCGGCCGTCGAAACGACCTTGACGCCGCTCTCGTCGGGTGCAGGTTCGTCAGGCAGCGCGAACATGCTGAACTGGTGGTAGAGCGGCACGTTCATGATCTTCATGACGTAACCAATCTGGCGATGCTCGGTGACCTGTGGTCCGGCGCCGCCCTTCTCCGCCGCTCGCACCTTCGCGATCGTCTTCTTGACCGAATCCACCCAGCTCTTGCTGCCGAGGTCCTTCTTTGCCGTCTTTTCGGCCGCGGACAATTCCTGCCGCGCCTTCTGCATGATGCGTCCGGCGGCCTCGATTTCGAGCGTCGCCGCCATGATCGCGTTGTAGCTACGCTCCATGGCTTCCTTCGACGGCTCGCTGTTGTGGCCGATGCCGGCAGCCTTGTTCTCCGCGGCCCGTGCCGCCGCGATGCGCTCGATGTTCTCCTTGTCGGCGTCGTGATTGGCGAAATCGCTCTGCGTCTGTGCCCGGCGGGCGGTCGGCTTCTTGGCCATGGTCTGGTTTCCGTTGTTAGAGAGGGACCGCCCGCCGATCGTTGCCGGCGCGCGGGTACGCGGACGCTTAGGTGGTCGACACCTCGCGATGCCTGGCGATGCGCTCCCGCAGCACGCGCTCGGCGGATGTTTCGAGTGTGCCGCCGGACGTGACGCGGCCGTTGCGGGTGTCGTCGTAGAAGCGGGCGAGATCGGTCGCGGCCAGTACGGCGCGGACCTTGGCGACATCGATCTTGGGATCGGCGACGACGCGGCAGAGCGCGGCGATGGTCGGCGATCGGAAGGCGTTCAGCGTCGCCGGATGCGTCTCGGCGAGGATCTTGATCGCGGTGGCCACCGCCGGCCGTCCGACATGGCGCACCATCTTCAGCAGCGTGAACGGCGAAATGATCGAGCGCGGCGGGATGTCGTAGCTCGGCGGCGACTTCAGGATCGTGACCCCGGCATCGGCGCAGAGACCAGCGGCGACCATTGCCTCGGGCTGCCGGGCGGCAACGGCGGCATGGAACTGCTGCAGACTGGTCAGTGCGATGCGGCGACTGTTCACCGCGACGAAGATCGCGGCCTGCTTCGCGGCGTCCGGTGCCTCGATGATGTAGCAAGGCAGGCTGTCGATCAGCGGGTGCCGCTTCGCCGCCTCGAGCCGGTGCTGGCCGTCGATCACGGCATAGGTGCCGTCGTCGCGCTCGCTGACCACGATGGGTTGATAGTGGTTCCAGTTGAACGCCAGCAGGATGCGGTTCACATGCGCGGCACCCATCTTGCTGATCTCGCGCTGGTAGGTCTTGTCGATGACGAGCAACGCCAGATCCAGCCAGACCACGCGGGGCCTCACGCCGAGGTCGGTGGAGTGCTTTGCCGGCTTCGGCGGCGGTGCGACGGCTGCCGCAACGGCCTTCTCCTTCGTGGTCGGCAGCGGCGTCGCCGTGGCGGGCTTCTTCGGCACCAGCGCAACGGTGTCGCCGACCTTGAGGCCCGAAGCCGTCTGGCCGGGCCGCGTGAAGGCCATCCCGGCGAGGCCACCCTCGCGGCGAGCCATGGCGCGGACCTCGGCCTTGTCGAGCAGCTTGTTGCCGACAAGGTATTTCCCGCCGCCCGCCGCCGTAACGACGAAGCCGCGCTTACGCAGGACCTGCACGTGGGACAGGAGATCGCCATAGAGCGCTTTCTGCCGGGCCTCGTCCTCGGCCTTCGCCAGGGCCTCGCGCTCGCGGGCCATCTCATGCGCGGACTTGCGGACGGGCTGAGTCATTGGTTGCCCGCCATCGCGTCCAGCGTCCGCAGCGCCGACGCCCAGTTGTCCTTTGCGAAACGATACTTCTGCCGAGCGCGAGCCACGCCGAGTTCGTCGCTGAGCGGACTGTCCGCCAGATCGATCAGCGCGATGCGCAGGACGTTGAACGCCTTGCGCTCGGCGCGACGAAGGTTCTCGTCCTCATCCTCTGTCGGTCGGCCGATGGACCGGTATCCTGAGAGGCAGACCATCACCGCCCCTCCCTGTCATCCGGATGAAGCCCAGCGTTGTCGCTCGTCCAACCGTGGCCGCGCGTGGTGGCGGCCTCGCTCTTGCTCACGGCCTCCTCGATGGTCCGCCGCAGCTTCCGGCGCACGTCGATGAGGCAGATGCGGCAGATGCAGAGCGAGACGAAGCCCATCGGGATCACGACGTGGAACAGCTCCGGCTCATCGGCCTGCAGGTGGAACGCCCGCCATGCGTGGAAGCGAAGATAGATCGCGGTCACTTGCCCTCCGAGACCAGCGCGCGCTTGAGTGCGGCGATTGTTTCTTGGTGTTTGGCGAGATCGCCCCTGCCCGCCGCTTCGAGCAGCGCCTTGCAGAGTTCGTCATCGCGCAGCATGGCGACGGTGTGCCGCCACGTCGGACCGTGCTCGCCGTCTTTCCAGTTCTCGATGGTGCGTGGTGAGATTCCGAGGCGCTTCGCCAGGGCCTGCGGCGCGAAGTTGCGCAGCGCAGCGCCCCATGCTGTGGCCAGATCGTAGGTGTTCTCCAGAGCGACACTCACGGTGCGCCCCCGAAACTTGTTTCGCGTAGATTCTTGCCCGGACACTGATTGCCTCCATGCGCGACGTTGCGTGCATGAAGAGCAGCCAAACCAAGGAGCATCGAACCGGGCGCATGACGCGCCTCAGCGACATCATCGTGGGCCGCGTCCTGCCAGGGATTAGGCGGCGCCACGAAGAATTCAGCGCCCCGGCGTCGAGCGTCAGCTCCGCCAGGGACGAGCGGGTTGGACCCGAAGGGGATGAGGGCGCGGCGGCCGGCACGTACACACCGACCGCCGCAGGCGAGCGCGATCACCATTCGGGGGGACGAAGGGACCGGGCCGCTCGCAATGAAAAGGCGCGAGGCATCCCCGCCCCGCGCCGGCCGGTCAGGCCAGCGGAAGTCGAGCCCCACGCTGGAGCCGATGGCCTGACCGGCAATGTCTGGTGATGGCGCCGTCATGGCTGCCTCGAAAGGTAAATGTGTCATCGGCCCATCGCCATCGCGACGGCGGCGTTGCGGCCGAGAACGGGCACGATCTTGCGATAGATCGCGAACTGCGCGCGGGTCATGGACCGCACGCCGACAGTCGGAGCGCGACGCCAGTCCTCCGGGATGTACTGCCGCATCCGGTCGCGCGGTGCCGCCGCGATCTGACAGGCATCACCGAAGGACACGCCCGCCAGGAGAAGCCCGCAGACGGCGGCGCGATGGCCGTTGGTGACGCGGGTCGGCGCGCCCATTCAGGCCACCACCGGCTGGGCAGGCTGCACGGCTACGGCGACCTTGTCGTCATTGCCGCCGGCGTCGAGGCCGACGGCGATTGGCGCTCTGCCTTCAAGCCAGCGCATGCCGTTCACAGAAAGAAGCCCTGCGTCCCTTATCCGACGCAGGCGATCTTCGCGAAGAAACGCCGCCGCCTTCGTCCAGTCGACGGGCCGCATGACGTGCACCTCCTCGGCGAGGACGACGCCTTTCCCGGCCCCCACCTTCGCAGCCACCGCCGCAACGGGCAGCGCGATCGGCAGGGCGAACAGGGTGCGGCGGGTCAGGCGGCTACTCATGGCGGCCACCGGGAGTTGTCGACCGGGAGAAGGACTCGACGCCCCTCCCCCGGCCTTCCATCATCGGTGTTGCGAGGCAACCGATGGAGGAATGGCAGTGAACGAAGCCTACCGGCGCTTCTTGGTAGTGATCCGCGTCGATCCGCAGGACCTCGGCCCGGCCGTCAAACTCATGATGACGAAACTCGAAGGATTGGCCCTCGGCGAGACGCGGTTGGCTTTCTCCTCCCTCAAGGGGGAGACCTTCGGCGTCTTCATGAAGTCCCGAAAGGCTGCAGGCTTGATTTCTGCGACGCTGACCAATCAATACATCAAGGGCGACAAGACCTTCGTGATGGTGACCGAAGTTGGCGAAGAATGGGGCGGCGCCGGCAACTCGCGCGGCTGGGAGTGGCTGCAGCATCACTGAGGCACCCCCGCCTTCAGCGTCAGGCAAGTCAGCGGCCCGTCGCCGGGCGTGACCGGCAACTCGCCAAAGACCTTGCGGACGTGGTTTTCGCCGGCAACCTCGCGCTCGCGCATGACCGCGATGACATCGGGGCGCCGGGCGGCCAACTCCAGCGCGTCCAACAGGTCGTCGAGCGCGGCCATATGGACCGCCTCGGCAATGTCGCTTGTGGGGCGTTCGCGCATGGGCATCGCTCAGGCCGCCTTCTTCCGGGGCTGGCGGGAGATACGCGGACCTTGGATCGGACGCTCGACGTGACTCCAAGTGATCCCGCGGCGCGCATAGTTGATCGCCGATCGATTAACGCCGAACCTCTCGGCCAGAACGATGTCCGGCCCCGTCCAAGCCGCTATTTCGCGCACCTTGTCGTCGTCGAGCTTGGCGTGGCTCTGCATAACGCCACGAGACACTCCACCTCGCGCACGCCCCTTGGCGCACATGTCTTCCGTGTTCTCTTTGGGGAGGGCCAAGAAGAGATGGCGGGGATTGATGCAGGCGCGAACGTCGCAGTGATGGCAGACCTGCAGGTTCGGTGGAACGAAGCCGTTGGAAATCGCGAATGCAGCTCGGTGCGCTGCGATATTGCATCCCTTGAACGGACAGAAATATCCGTATCCCCGGTGATTGGCATAGCTCGTCCAAAGGCGGCATCCGCTGTTGGGCTCGGGAGTCGAGCGATCCTCAAGAAGGTCGCGAACGTCGGCGACAGTCATCATCCCGAAGCCCGCTCGACGCTGCCACACCAACACCGGCGCATACGGGCGCGCGAGGTACAGAGGGAAGGACTGGAATGCCATCAGGCGGCCCTCTTTGAGCGCGGCAGCTTCGTTGCGGCGCCTGCATGCGCGCGAGTGAGGGTTTCATAGTCGAAACCATCCACGGCTTTCTCGCGGGCAAACTCAATCAGAAGCGCCCACACATCGACGGGAATCGACTGACGCGACGCCCAGCTCGACACAGTCGTAAGCGGACGAGAAATCCGGCCTGCAACGGCTCGAGATCCGCCGAGAAGCTCTATCGCGTGCGCAGGGGAAGTAATCATGCGGCGCATGAACGCATTTTGCGTTCTGTAAGTCAACGCCTTTTGCGTTTCCCCGTGTGAAACCTTGGCTGAGATGGATTCACTTGCGGAACGGCTTCGGTGGGCGCGGCAAAAGGCCGGCTATGAGAGCGCGGCCGATGCCGTGCGAGCCTTTGGCTGGACGAAAACGACCTATGCCGACCACGAAAATGGACACCGCCGACCGAAGATTGACCAGCTGAAACGCTATGCTCAGGCATTTTCGGTGCCGTGGCTCTGGCTCCACGAGGGAGGGCCCTTCCCCGGCAAGGTGAAGAAGAGCGCCGCCGCCCAAACAATCCCGATTAACGGCGAAGTGGCGGCTGGCCAGTGGCTTGATATCGACGTCGAGATGGATCCACGCGATTTCGAGCAGTTCCCCATTGCCGCCGACCCCGCCTATCCGCATGACGCGCAATACGGCCTGATCGTGCGCGGCAACTCGATGAACAGGGTGTTCAGGAGCGGCGAGGTGCTGCACTGCCTGGATGTTTGGAAGGCGCCCATCGAGCCGGAAGAGGAAGACATCGTGATTGTCGAACGCATCCGCGCTCAGGCCAGCCAGCGCGAGGTGACAGCGAAGCGCATTACCAAGCGCGGGAAGCTGATCGTGCTGTCGCCGGATTCGACCGAGAGCAAGTGGAAGCCGATCGAGTTTAACCCCAAGGAGGGTCACGACGGCGACGAAGAGGTCCGGGTCGTGGCGGTCGTGCTTGCGACCTATCGGCCGATCAGGCGGCGGAAATGATGGCGGCGTACGTGGCGCTGCTGGCGACGGGCGGGCGGTGAGGTCGACGTGATCCTCTGGCCGAAGGTAGCGCGTTGCGGCGCGCTGGTGGTGGCCGCCTTCTTGTTGATGTCACCACTTCACGTATGGGCGCAGCACAGCAATGATCGGGATCCAGACCAAAGCTCCCACGAGAAAAACCGCAGCCAGGAAGCCGTTGCGGACACGAGCGTGCTTCGGTTGCTGTTCGACGAAGCGATAAAGATATACGCCGCCGAGAAGGCTGCAAATGCCGGAGCCGATAAGCAAAGAGAGGAGCGTGAACTCGAAGACCTCCAGGCTCAAAACGAAATGGCGCGTTGGGCGTTTTACATGGTCGTTGCGGCGGCCGTCCAACTCGCGGTGGGCGCTGTCACTCTCGTTTTTCTTTGGCTGACCTTCCGGGAGGCCAAGCGTACCGCCGATTCCGGCATTGAAGCCGCGCAGGCCGCCAGTCGCGCCGCTCATGCCTCTGTTGCCATCGAACTTCCGATCCTCACCATAACGCACCCACCATACCTCTCGGATATGGCCGTCGCTCGCGCCGCTTGGGAGGGCGCTCCTACGGTCGCAATACTTGCCGATGGGCAACGTCGCAGAATCTCCGCTCTCTTGGTGAGCAACCACGGCCGGACGCCCGCTTTGATAACCCGTGTCTCTACTGGCTATTGGGCGGGGGTAGAGCAACTTCCCGACGCCCCGACCTTCACTGCTAGCCATCACTTCACAGCGGTTCATGTCTTGGCTGAGGGTGCTGAACATCGCCCCATGGACATGCCCGGCGTCGTCGATATCGACGGCCCGCTGATTGACGAGATCAACGCTGGAACTGCGACGCTCTATCTTTTCGTCATGATGGAGTTCGAAGACTTCATGCGTAACATCAGGCACGCTGGCTTTTGCTACCGATGGACGAGAGTCGGCGCCGACGAATTTGCCTTCGTCCCAGCCACTGATGTTCCCGAAAAGTATACCCCAAAGCCCCAAGACGGCTAGGCCCGCTGCGCTTGGCATCGCGTTTCGCTCCGGTTATGATCTCAACCGGCGCGCAGCCCTTCCTTCGCGATGATCTCAACGGCCCCCGATGCCAGTCGGCGGGCCGTTTCTATTGGTGGACGCTACACGAAATGTAGCGCGCCGTCACTTCCGCAGCGCTGCCCGCGTTTCAGCTACAAGCCTTTCGCGGGCGGCCGGTAAACTACAAAAACTCCGCTGAGCGCCAATCCCTTGAGGTGAGTATACACCGTCAGGCCGATCGTCGTTCGGTCGTCGCCCCGCCAGATCGTGGATCTCGTGGCTCCCGTCGTTTCGCTTACGGGCGCGCCGTAGATGCTGAGCAAGGCCCGCTTTAGCGCACCTTCCGCAAGCGGATCTTCAAACCACAGCACGGTCCCTTCAAGCAATCCGGCCGCATCAAACGCGAATCCTGCATCGCCTGTAAGCCCGACCACCTGGACGCCGCGCGCTACGTGGGTCGTGTTGAGACGGCACGGGCTGGTGCATTCTTCGATCTTGTCGCCGCTGGCTTTCCGCAGTTCGTCGAGGGTCATCCCCCCATTTGGCGTAGTTCCACCAAGCGTGAGCCGGGCTCGCCGCTAGCAGCAGCAGAGCCAATAAACCAGTCGCAGAAATCCGCATTGGAGCCTCCCCGCGAACTATAGGGCCGCATGGAACGCATTTTGCGTTTGACCGTCGAACGCATTTTGCGTACGTTTCCACCCGTCCTGCACCACGCAGACACGGGCCGGGCCGCACCCGGAGCGAGCGAGACACACGGACCGGCGTCTGCCCCACAGCGCCGGTCCCCCGCTCCGGGAGGGCAGCATGTCCGATATCACCAAGGGCACCATCGTCATCCACCACGGCCCGGTCAGCTACGGCCGCGGCAAGGTGCTTGAGCTGCTCGAGGCCGGCGGCATCCCGCTGGCAAGCGTCCAGTTCGATGGCGAGGCCCGTCCGCGTCCGGTGCGGGTGGCGCACCTGTCCGTCGAGCGGGCGCTGCCGATGGCGGTTCGGCTGCCGGTGAACCCGAGGCTGCGGCTGGTGTACTCGCGCGACGGGGCGGCGGCGTGAGCAAGCCGATCTTCCGGTTCACCATTGGCAGGACCGATGGCATCGCGTTCCCGGCACATGCGGACCGCGTCGCCTTGGCGATCGGGCACATCAGCGGCGGCGTGATGACGAGCCTCGACATGCCGGCCACCGAAGCCCGCGCCATGGCGAACGCGCTGTACGAGGCCGCCGACGCTTCCGACAAGATGCTGCCGGTAGCGGCGGCGGGAGTGGCGGCATGAGCGGCGTCCTTACCCCAGCCATCCTCTACAACTGCTGCCTCAAGAATGCCGAGCCGGTCTGGTCGCGCTTCCGCTCGCTCACTATCAGCGGCGTCCGCGATCTCCGCTCTCAGACCGGCGTCGATAAGACCGAGTGCGTCGCGTGCCCCGACGATGAGGCCCAGTTCTGGACGCTATACGGCCGCACCAAGGACGGCGACAGCGAGGCCCTGACCGACGCGCCAACCAAGGCCGCGGCCCTCGTCATTGCCGGCTTCCACATGGCACAAGCCCGCGTTGCCGGCGTGCCGCTCGACCTCGAGGAGTGGGCAGTTCTGTCCACGGCCAGCACTGACTACACCGACGCCGCGCGCTGGCGCGCCCTGATGTCCAGCCAACGTATCCGCGTCATGGGATCGGCGGGCCTCCGTCGCGATGAGGCCGGCAATCTGACGGTTCGGTCGGACGGCCATCTGCACATCGGCGTCGAGTTCTGGAGCGTCCACGAATCGCGACACCCATCTGCCGAATACCCGCAGGAGCGGTCTCGCGAGATATTGACGTTCTACGCGGACTTCCTGCGGAGGCGCACGCCGGGAGCCTCGACATGATCGAAGTCCGCATCCGCGCCCTGATGAAGAACGACCAGGCATGAGCGTCGTGCCCAGCACCACGATGATCGGGAAGGAAGTCCCGGCATCCTTCGATGTCGCCAAGGTGGTCGACGATCTGATCGCCGAGCTGTCGCCGTCGCTGGGCGACCTCCGCCGCATGACGGCCGAGGAGGCCGAAGCGTTCTGCGCCGACGAAGAGGCCGACGAGCGCGAGGGCTACATCGACCTCGGCTTGATCGACTCCGATGACGAGGAGTCCGGAGGGTGAGCGCCGACGACACCAAGCCACTGGTCTACCCAGCCGCATGGCCATGGCGCCTGCCCATCATCCGGCACGTCCGGGCGATATACCTCGCCTTCCGCATCGCCGCTTGGCAGCGGATGTGGTCGTCGGTCGGCTTCGTGTCGTCCGACTTTGATCAGCGCGTGTTGCGGCAGATTTGGCGAGGGATCGTATGACCCCCGCCCGCACCTGGCTTCTCCTGGGCCCAGCGATGGTGCTGGCCGGCGTGATCGTCTTCACGGTGTTCGCGCCGCGCGCACGGGCCGCCGATGACGTCGGACGCTCGCCGGCAACGCACCAGTTGTGGGTCTGCACCGGCGCCGTGTCGTGCCGCCCGCGCGGCAAGCCGCAGGGCCAGACCGCGTGCCTGCTGGATGCCGCGAGCGAGGCGAACGTCCTGCCGAAGGGAAGCCGTGTCGCCTGCCAGCGGGTGAAGGCCACCAAACCATGACGACCGACACCTTCCTGATGGAGACGCGGGCGCTCTTCATGGCGCGCCAGATCGTGCGCCACCAGGTCGCGACGGACGAGCTGCGCAAGGCCCTGCCGACGCTCTGCCGGTCGGACAACCCGGCAATCGCAACCGAGGCCGGCCGGCTGTTCGGCGCGCTGGAGCGGCGGCGGATGGGTGATGGAGGGGACGGAGCATGACCTTTGCCGAGTTTCACAACTGCCTGCGGATACTGACCAGTATCGACAAGCACGAGCTGGTCGAGGCCGGCGTCATCAAGCCAGAAGACACAGCCGCATGGCTCTCGTTCACGCGCGACCCGCACCGCTGGTTCATCCGGGCGGATGACGCAACGGCCACCAAGCTCTGGGCCATCATCGAGCGGAGGCAGCGTCGATGATCGCATGGAAGACCG
The DNA here is from genome assembly GCA_009772935.1 of Rhodospirillaceae bacterium. Lineage (GTDB taxonomy): Bacteria > Pseudomonadota > Alphaproteobacteria > Reyranellales > Reyranellaceae > Reyranella. The sequence continues at coordinate 123,575 of WOUR01000017.1, read as the reverse complement.
GCGACACCGGCCTCACCGCATCCCGGCGGCCCTACCGCATCATCGCGGACGATCTGGTCGGCTATCCGGGTCCGCTGGTGGCCGTCGTGCGGCGCGAGGACGCCGACCACGTGGTCCGCTATCAGGCCGACGGCAAGCATCCCGGCAAGCTGCCGTACCAGGATCTGATGCCGCCGAAGGTGCGGGCGTGAGCGGCGTCATCATCACGCAGGCGACGGCGGTCCAGGTGCACCGCTGCCACTGCGGGACCGATCGGCTGCCGACGCTGCGACGCCGGGGCAGTCGGTCTTTTCTGGTCCACTACATCTGCCAGGCCTGCGGAACCAAGGGCGTCAACGCCATCACCGCCGAGCGCGCCGCGAAGAACTGGAATGCCGACATGGCGGCGCGGAGGGCGGCGTGAGGAATCCGGAAGCCCCGCGCTGCAGCGTCTGCGATCGCCGATGCCGCGACAACGCCGAGGCGGCCGCCTGTGCGCGAGGGCATGAGGGCGAGATCCTGCGACCCTGCCCGCATGTCGGCCGCGCCGAGATCGTGGCGAGACAAGATCGATTCACTCAACGGAAGGAAGCGGCATGATCGACAAACCCGGCCTGTATCTCGACATCCCGGAGAAGGCCTATCACGGCGCCGGGCTCACCCCGAAGCCGCCACTCTCGTCTTCAATCACCAAGGTGCTGATCAATCAGTCGCCGGGGCATGCTTGGTGGGGACATCCTGACCTCAACAAGTCCAAGGCGCTCGAGGTCGAGCAGTCGACCAAGACGCAGGGCATGGGGACGGCCGTGCACAAGCTGATCCTAGGCAAGGGTCGGCCGCTGAAGGTGCTCAACTTCGATGACTACCGCACGAACGCGGCGCGGGCGGCGCGAGACGCCGCCATCGCTGAAGGCGCGACGCCCCTGCTCGGCAAGGAAATGGACCGAGCCGAGGTCATTGCCGAGGCGGCCCGTCGCCGTCTGGCCGATTCGCCGATCGCTCACCTGATCGGTGCCGACAAGGGCGACGCCGAGGTCACCGGCATCTGGCAGGAGGCGAACGGCGTCTGGTGCAAGATGCGGATCGATTGGCTGCCCCATGCCGCGCGCGAGGGCGGCCACATCACCGTGTTAGATCTCAAGACGACGGGACAGAGCGCCAAGGCCGAAGATTGGTCGCGCACGATGTTCGACTTCGGCGGCGACATTCAGGACGCGCTCTATCGGCGCGGCATCAAGAAGCTGATCCCGGAGGCGCGAACGATCGACTTCGTGTTCGTCGTCATCGAGCAGGACGAGCCCTGCGCCGTGCAGCTCTGCCGGTCCAGCGGCCAGACCCGCGAGGAAGCGCAGGAGTCCGTCGCGCTGGCGATCGAGACTTGGGGCCAATGCCTCGCGCGAGGCACCGCACTGGAGCACTGGCCGTTCTACGAGGGCGAGATCGTCGACATCGATCCGCCGGTATGGCGCTCCACCGCCGGCGAACTGGCCAGGATGCGGATGAAGAACCGCATCTCACACTGGCAGCGCCCGCTCGATGCCGACAAGGCCGCCTGATCCCCCTCACCCGACCAAAGGAAGCACGCACTATGGCAAAGAGCACGAAGGCCGCCGACGGACAGCTCGACCTCGGCGGGTCGCCGGCCCCGAAGGGCTTGAAGATCATCTCGCTGCAGGCCGAGAACCTGAAGCGGCTCACGGCCGTCCGGATCGATCCTCGCGGCAATCTCGTCGAGATCAGGGGCCGGAACGCCCAGGGCAAGTCCAGTGTGCTCGATGCCATCTGGTGGGCCCTGGCCGGCGCGGGGAACATCCAGGCCGATCCGATCCGCAAGGGTCAGGAACGCGCCGTGGTGAAGCTGGACCTCGGCGACCTCATCGTCACCCGGACCTTCACGAAGCAGGAAGACGGCAGCTTCCGGACGTCGATCGCGGTGGAGAACGGTGAAGGCGCCCGGTATCCCTCCCCGCAGCGCATGCTCGACGAGCTGCTGGGCTCGCTGACCTTCGATCCGCTGGCCTTCGCGCGGATGAAGCCCAAGGAGCAGTTCGACGCCCTCAAGGGCTTCGTGCCCGGCATCGACTTCGCCAACATCGAGGGATTGAACCGGGCGGACTTCGAGAAGCGCACGGCGATCAATCGGCGTGTCAAGGAATTGAACGCCCAGGCGCAGGCGATTGCCATCCCGGAGGCGCTGCCGACTGAGCGTGTCGACGATTCAGCGTTGGTCGCCGAGATCGCTGACGTCGGAAACTTCAACGCCCAGATCGACCTGCGGGCCGATCGGCGCACGCAAGTCGCCAACTCGATCAAGGGGCTGCTGGCGGATGCGCAGCAGAATCGCGAGGAGATCACCGAGCTGCAGGCCAAGATCGACCACCTGCAGAAAGAGATCAGCGATTACGACCGAGCGCGCGAAGAGCTTGAGAAGAAGCTGGCCGACGCCCCGCCGCTCGAGGAGAAGAAGGACGCGGCCGAGGTGACGAGGCGCCTAGAGGAAGCGAAGCGGACCAACGCGCTGATCGACCAGGCCACGCGCCGGACGCAGCTGCAGGAGCAGGCCAAGGCCGCCCAGGCGGAGGCCGACGCCCTCACCGCCCGGATCGAGGCCCGCGACAAGGCCAAGGTCGAGGCCATCGCCGCGGCGAAGCTGCCGATCGACGGGCTGGGCTTCGGCGACGAGGCGATCACATTGTACGGGTTGCCGTTCGAACAGGCGTCCGATGCCGAACGGCTGCGGGCCTCATGCGCCATCGCCATGGCATCCAATCCGAAACTGCGGGTGATCCGGGTCCGCGACGGATCCCTGCTCGACGAGGACGGCATGCGGCTGCTCGGCGAGATGGCCGATGCCCACGACTGCCAGGTCTGGGTCGAGGCCGTCGACAGCAGCGGGCGTGTCGGCATCGTGCTGGAGGATGGCCACGTCGCCAGCACACCGGAGAGCCGGGCCGCGATGGCTCAGGCGGCGGAGTAGACCATGCCCGACACCCACATCCAGCCCCTCACCTTCGCCCCTGCCAAGCGCCAGGGCGTCGGCCTCTTCGTCGGCGTCGCTGGCGGCACCGGGAGCGGCAAGACGTTCTCCGCGCTGCGCATCGCTCGCGGGATCGCCGGACCGAACGGCAAGATCGCCGCCGTCGACACCGAGGCGCGTCGGATGTCGCACTACTCCGACCGGTTTCAGTTCGATGTTGCTGATCTGGTGCCGCCGTTCCGCCCGCATCTTTTCGCGAAGGCCGCAGAGGATGCCGAGCGGGCTGGCTATGCGGTCTGCGTCATCGACTCCATGACGCACGAATGGGCCGGCGAAGGCGGCGTGCTGTCCTGGCATGACGAGATCGCGGGCGACGATCCGAAGAAGAACATGCAGGGCTGGATCAAGCCCAAGGGCGCGCACAAGGCGATGATCTCGTCGTTCCTTACACGGCGCATCCCGCTCGTGTTCTGTTTCCGCGCCGAGGAGAAAGTGAAGGTCGGCGCCGGCGGCCGGCCGGAATCGCAGGGTTGGATGCCGATCGGCGACTCCCGGTTCATGTTCGAACTGACGACCATGCTCACGCTGTCCAATGAGGCGCCGGGCCGGGTCAATCACAACCTGCCCTGCAAGATCCAGGAGCAGCATCTCGCGTTCTTCCCCGACGGCAAGCACATCACCGAGGAAGCCGGGGCTGCTCTGGCTGCGTGGGCGCGCGGTGACGAGGTCGTCGACCGCGCGACGGCCGCCGCCAAGGCCCTGATCGACGCCGCCAACAAGGCCGCCGACGAAACCGAGCTGCTCAATGCCCATGCCGGCGAGACCGAGACGAAGCAGCTGGCCTGGCTGAAGGACAAGCGGCCGGAGCTGTTCAAGGAGGTCAATGAAGCCGTCGCCGCGAAGCTGAAGGCGCTGCAGGACGCTTAACCACCACCCGGACGGCTCGCTCAACGGGCCGGCGATCAATCCAGAGGACCATCATGAGCCAGGCCACTTCAAAGATCCCCGAGGCTGCCGACGCCATCGACGCGCGAATCTACCGCAACGCGACATCCGCCCTTCAGTATCTCGTGGGCACGTCGGGCAGCGAGGCAGAGATCCTCGCCGTCATTGCGAGGATGGGGGCTATCGCCATAGGCGCAAAAGCCCTGCCGTCCGCCGAGGAGGCCGCCACGGTCGAGTCCTTCAACAAGATCTTCGCCGACACACTGGGGCAGCTGCGGAAGCTGAAAGGCGGCGCCGCCGATCCGGCGCTGCACTGATCGAAGGCGACGTCAGAACACAATCCAAAGGGAACGCCACCATGCCGAAGACCACACCGCACCCCGTCGACCTGCACGTTGGCAGTCGCATCCGCCAGCAGCGGACCTTGCTCGGCATGAGCCAGGAGAAGCTCGGCCAGGCTGTCGGGATCACTTTTCAGCAGATCCAGAAGTACGAGAAGGGCTCAAACCGCATCGGCGCATCCCGCATGTGGCAGTTCGCCCAGGCGCTCGGCGTGCCGGTCGCGAGCTTTTTCGAAGGCCTGCCGGAAGGTGGTCGCGCGAAGAAGGTCGCCGCCCCCGAGGTCGATCCCGGGATGCTCACGCTGGCGCGGCACTTCAGGGCGCTGAAGTCGCCCCTGCACCGCGATGCCGTGTGCAGCCTCGCGAAGTCGCTGGCCGCGTAGCAGGAACCATCACCGTGACCGACGCGACCCGCTATCCCCTGTCGTGGCCGACCGGCTGGAAGCGCACGCCAGCCGCCCAGCGCAAGGCGTCCCGCTTCAGCGCGACGAGCTACGGCACCTATTCGAGCGGCGGGTCGTATCGACGGTCTCGCGAGCTGACTGTCGCCGATGCCCGCAAGCGGCTCGACCTTGAGCTTGAGCGGCTTGGCGCGCGCGACTGCCTGCTGTCGACGAACGTCGAGCTAACGACCTACGGGGAGCCACGGTCTGGCCGTCGCCCTCCGGACGATCCAGGCGCTGCGGTCTACTTCCGGATCAACGGCAAGGATCGTGTCCTCGCCTGCGATAGCTGGACGACCGTCGCCGGCAACATCGCCGCCATCGCCGCCCACATCGACTGCATTCGCGGAATTGATCGCTACGGCGTCGGCACGCTCGATCAGGCCTTCGCCGGCTACGATGCGCTGCCGCCTCCGGGTGCGGTCGCCAAGATCCCGTGGCGCAAGGTGTTCGAGTACGCCGACGACGCCCGGCCGTCCAAGGCCGACCTGCAGGCGCGCTACCGGATGATGGCCGCGCGGTTTCATCCGGACCTGCAGGGCGGGTCGCACGAAGCCATGGCGATGCTCAACACCGCGCGCGACGAAGCGCTGAAGGAGATCGGGTGATGGCTGACACGAACATCGAATGGGCCGACAGGGTTTGGAACCCGATTGCGGGATGCAGCATCGTCTCGCCGGGCTGTACCAACTGCTACGCGATGAAGATGGCGCACCGGATCGAGGGCATGAACGCCGCGCTCGGTCGCCGGAACCACTACGCCGGCCTCACCATGAAGACCAAGGCCGGCGCGGTCTGGACCGGCAAGGTGGCGGTCGCGGCTGACAGCATCTTTCTCGCGCCGCTCGGTTGGAAGAAGCCGGCCCGGGTGTTCGCCAATTCTATGGCCGACATGTTCCATGAGGATGTGCCGGACGAGGTCATCGATCGAGCGTTCGCGGTGATGGCGTTGTGCCCGCACCTGACGTTCATGGTGCTGACGAAGCGGGCGGCGCGGATGCGGGAGTGGTTCGAGGAGCGCTGGCAAGGCACGCCGGCGCAGGACATCAGAATGCCAGACGGTGAAATCCTGCATTGTCCTCGCGGCGGCGAGACGGGCCGACGGCACCAGATCGAACAGGCGCTGCGCGAGATCGCGGACCAACGGGGGATGATTGACCCCGATATCGACGAGCAATGGGACGAAAAGGGCCGGCTTAAGATTGCACGCTTCGACTGGCCCCTCCCTAATGTCTGGCTGGGCGTCTCGACCGAGGACCAGGCGCGCGCCGACGAGCGCATCCCACACCTGCTGGCGACGCCGGCCGCAAAGCGGTTCATCTCGGCCGAGCCTCTGCTGGCGGCGATCGATCTTGAGAGGGTCGGCTGCCTGGAAGCCATCAGGGAAGCCATGCCCACCATCATCGTCCGAGAGGAACGCGGCCGCCCGCGATCGGGCAATGGCTCGATCTGCGGAGCCCAGATCGATTCAGTCGGCTCTTTCGGATCATCCATCACCTTCTTCCAGACGCCCGATCACATGGGTGGCTTCACCGCCACGTCGCCCCGTCAATGGCCCCGCCTCGACTGGGTCATCGCCGGCGGCGAGAGCGGCCCGAAGGCCCGCGCCTCGCATCCCGACTGGTTCCGCGCGCTGCGCGACCAATGCGCTGCGGCCGGCGTGCCGTTCTTCTTCAAGCAATGGGGAGAGTGGGCGCCGCTCGACGGGACTGGGCTCGTCTCCGAGCAACCGGACGCCAAGCCCCGAGACGATATCTATCGCATCGGGAAGAGGCGCGCCGGTGCGATGCTCGACGGCAAGCCGCACCGGGAATTCCCGGCGTGACCGCCCTCATCTGCACCCGCTGCAACGGCGCCGGCAAGGTGCCCGAGCCCTGCACCCTCTGCGACGGCAAGGGCTGGCGCGTCCCGCCCGGATTCGACCACGGCTTCAACTGTTCGTGCTCCAACCTGCGCTGCATCGCGTGCGGCGGGTCGGGGCGGAAGGTGGAGAGGGCCGGCACATGAGCGACCGCCTCGACATCCGCTATCTCAACTGCCGGCTGGCGCTCGACTTCATCGATCGTCATGGCCGCCCGCCGCGCAAAGCCACACTGACATGGGAGCGCATCTTCAACGCGCTGCACCGCACGCACTCGCTCAGCACCATTCGAGCGATCGACAGCCTGCTCGGCGAGTATCCAACGGACGCGGCATTGCGACGGGAACTTGAAAGGCTGCGGCGGGCAATCGACGAGCCGCAGACGACGCGCGTCGAGGTCGTCGAGATGAGGCCGCTGCCATGATTGCGGGCCCCTGGTCCAACCGCGCCGAGTTCGACGTCTGGTGGGCCGCCAACGTGATCGAGCTCAACCACCTCAGCGTCAGCGACCCGCGCGAATATGAGCGCGTCTGCCGGCTGATCGAGCAGTTCAATGTGGAGCATCCGAGATGAGCGCGCCGACCCGCATCCAACTCTCTCGCGCGAAGGGCTGGCGCATGCCTGCCGAGACCGTGAAGGTCGACCGCTCGACCAAGTGGGGCAACCCGTTCGACTTTCGCAGGTCCGACTATTGCTGGGCCGCCCTGTCCTTCGGCTGCCGCGCCGATCCCGCCGGCCGCCAGGAAGCATCGGTCCGCGCCTTCCGCGATTGGATCGACCCGCCCCACGGCCGCCAGACAGTCAGGATGGAGCGTCAGCCGAAGATGGTCGGCCCTGGCGGCGAGCTCGCCCTCGGACCCGCCATCAAGGCCGGCGCGGCGCCCTCGCGACAGGAGATCAAGAACGCGCTTGGCGGCAAGAACCTCGCCTGCTGGTGCAAGCCAGGCGCGCCCTGCCACGCCGACGTGCTGCTGGAGATCGCGAACCGATGACCCCGCGCCAGATCGCCCTCGCACGCCACGCGCTCGGTCTGAAGTCCGGCTGCCTGGTCAGCTACCGCAACCGCTTCCTCGCCGGGCCGGGCCACCCCGATTACGCCGACTGGCAGGCCATGGTCGCGGCTGGGCAGACGAAGCGGCTGGAGAGTCCGTATCTGCCGCCGGGCGACGTGCTGTTTTACCTGACGCGGGCCGGCGCGGAGGCGGCGTTGCTGCCGTGGGACAGGCTGGATCCGGATGAATGGGGGCCGACCTACCCGTCCTCGCCGCGACTTTCGCCGGATGGCAGGTATTACATCTGCGACCAGTGCGGCCGCGAATGGTGGCCCGGCACGGCGCCCGGGTGTGAGCCCTGCGCGAAGGCGCTCGACGAGCGGGATCGGCGGGCGACATGACGCTCTTCACATCCCTGCCCGGCTTCGGCTCGACCGCCATCATTTCGGACTGCCGACGCTACCGCTACACGCTCACCCGCACGATTGGATGCGCCGACAAGGTCGTCACGTTCATCATGTTGAACCCGTCGACCGCCGACGCGCACGAAGACGACCCGACCATCCGGCGCTGCAAGGGCTTTGCGCGGAATCTCGCCGCTGGAAGGCTGATCGTGGTGAACCTGTTCGCCTTCCGGGCGACCAAGCCGAAGGTGCTGCTGGCCGAGAAAGAGCCCATCGGCCCCGAGAACAACGACCACATCCGGCGCGCCGCCGAGGAAGCCCACAACAGCGGCGGCATGGTCATCGCGGCCTGGGGCGCGCACGGCGGGCACAGGGATCGCGACAAGCAAGTCATGGCACTGCTGGGCGCGTGGGACATCTTCCCGAAGAGCCTGGCTGAGACGGCGGGCGGAATGCCGCGACATCCGCTCTATCTGCCGAGCAATTGCAAGCCGCTCGACTACGCGGGGCGCGACGCATGACCAAGGGAGGCCGGCAATTGCCCAAGAACCACAACGAGACGACGCGCATCCCGCTGACCGTCTCCGTCCAGACCATCGGCCATCTCGAGCAGCTGGTCTGCATCGGCAACTACGGGAACAACGTCACCGACGCCGCGACGTATGTCTTCCGGCGCGGCATGGACGAGCTGCTCCGCGCGGGGATCGTCGAGATCCCGAGGATGAAGCGGCCATGATCGCCGCCACGATGCTCGCCATGGGCTGCCGTCCCGCCCTCCACTTCGTCGGCTTCCGCGGCGACGAATACGTCCGCGCCCAGCGGGTCTTTGGCCGGCCGGACTTCATCCACATCGGATGGGACCTCCGGGCGCAGCGCGAGATCGCGCCGGGCGACGTCGTCGTGTTCGCGCGCGGGCCGGCCGATCAGGCGCCGCAAGCGCGGTCGTTTTCGGATATACTTGAGAAGGAGGCTTAAGCCATGGCTGCGCATGACGTGACCGACGACCGCGAACTCAGGATCGCAGCTCGAGCCGTGCAGCTCTACGCCGAGACGCATCCCAGGCCGACGCAGGTCACCCAGAAGCAGGCGGCCGAGATCCTTGGCGTCCATCCCAAGACCGTGCGGAACTACGTCGCCGCCGGAAAACTGAAGCTGAATGGCTGCGGCCTGATCCCGATCGGCGCCGTCGACGCGCTGCTCACTCCCCAGAATTTACGCAAGGCGTCTTGAAAGCCTCGCTTTTACTGGCTTTTTGGAGTCCGGCCGGGGGCACCAACGGTGCGTACTACGGGGTCGCCTTCGGGCTTCCCCGCAAGCCTGCCAGACGGGCGGCATCGCGGCTGGAGGCAAATGACGCGATCCGGATCGATTCCGTCATGATCGCCGCCTTCTTCTTTCCGTTCGAGTAGAAGGCGTTCTTCAGATAGGTGAGTTGCTCGTCCAGCTGCTTGCCCTTGACCGGATCGCCCGCCGCGACGGTCGCGATGACGATCTTCATGATCTGGAAAAGTGCTTCCTCGTTCTCGGTGAGGATCGCACTCGCGGCCTTCTTGCTGTCCTCTGACATGGGAGCCTCGCCTGTTGGGGCCAGACTTCTAGCCGGCGTCCCCCATCTACGAAAGGGACCAGCGCTAATCCCGGTAATGACAGGCCGCCCAATGACCCGGGCGCTTCTCCTCGAGGACGGGAGAGCGCTGGCTGCAGTCGGGGCGCGCGATCGGGCAGCGGGTGTGGAAGTGGCAGCCCGACGGCGGCCGGATCGGGTTGGGCACGTCGCCTTCCAGCATGATGCGCTTGCGCTTGACCGTCGGATCGGGGATCGGCACGGCCGACAGCAGCGCCTCCGAATAGGGATGGATCGGCGTGTCGTAGAGTTCCGCCGCCGGCGCGATCTCGACGACACGGCCGAGATACATCACCGCAATGCGCGTCGAGATGTGCTCCACCACGCTGAGATCGTGGGCGATGAACAGGTAGGTGAGGCCGAACTGTTCCTGCAGGTCCTCCAGGAGGTTGATGACCTGCGCCTGGATCGACACGTCGAGCGCCGAAACCGGCTCGTCGCAGATCAGCAGCTTGGGTTCGACGGCGAGCGCGCGGGCGATGCCGATGCGCTGGCGCTGGCCGCCCGAGAATTCATGCGGGAAACGGCGCATGTGGTCGGGCCGCAGCCCCACCGTCTCGAGCAGCTGCACGACGCGGTCTTCCATCTCCTGGCGCGACTTCACCAGCTTGTGGATGATCAGCGCCTCGCCGATGATGGCGCCGATCGTGAGGCGCGGGTTCAGCGACGCGTAGGGATCCTGGAAGATGATCTGCATGTCGCGCCGCATCGCCTGCAGCGCGTTGTGATCCATCTTCATGACGTCGGCGCCCTGGAACCAGACCTCGCCCGAGCTCGGTTCGATCAGGCGCAGGATGCAGCGGCCGGTCGTCGACTTGCCGCAGCCCGATTCGCCCACGACGCCCAGGGTCTCGCCGGCCTTGATGTCGAAGCTGACGCCGTCGACGGCATGGACCTTGTCGACCACGCGCGAGAGGATTCCGCCGCGGATCGCGAAGTGCTTGCGCAGGTCGCGGACCGAGAGAAGCGGCTTGGCGGTTTCCGGGGTCGTCGCGGCCGCCTGGGAAGCAACGGGGGCGCTCACAGCACGCACCTCACATAGTGGCCGGGCCCGACTTCCTTGAGCGGCGGCAGGCCCTGGGTGCAGACGTCCATCGCGAACTTGCAGCGCGCGGCGAAGCGGCAGCCGGGCGGCGGCTCGAGCAGGTTCGGCACGGTGCCGGCAATGGCCTCCAGCCGCTGCTTCTTCTCGGCCGAGCGGTCGACGCGCGGGATGGAGCGGATCAGGCCCTGCGTGTAGGGATGCCGCGGATCGCCGAACAGCGCCTCGACCGAGGCCTCCTCGACGACGTTGCCGGCGTACATCACCGTCACCCTCTGGCAGGTCTCGGCGACGACGCCCATCGCGTGGGTGATCAGCATGATCGCCATGCCGAACCGCTCCTTCATCTCCTGCATCAGCTCCAGGATCTGCGCCTGGATGGTGACGTCGAGGGCGGTGGTCGGCTCGTCGGCGATCAGCAGCTTGGGCTGGCAGGAAAGCGCCATGGCGATCATCACCCTCTGGCGCATGCCGCCGGAGAACTGGTGCGGATAGTCGTGCACGCGGCGCTCGGGGTTGGGAATGTTGACCAGCCGCAGCATCTCGGCGGCGCCGGCGATCGCCTGCTTGCGCGACAGCTTCTGGTGCAGGGCGATCACCTCGGCGATCTGGTCGCCCACCGTGTAGACCGGATTGAGCGAGGTCATCGGCTCCTGGAAGATGATCGCGATCTCCTTGGCGCGAATCTTGTCCATCTCGTCCATGGACAGCGGAATCAGGTCCCTGCCCTGCCACAGGATCTGCCCGGCCTCGAAGCGGCCGGGCGGCATGTCGATCAGCTTCAGCACCGAACGGGCCGTCACGGTCTTGCCGCAGCCCGACTCGCCCACGACGCCCAGGGTCTCGCCGCGGTCGATGTGCAGGTCGACGCCGTCGACGGCACGCACCATGCCGTCGTCGGTCTTGAACCAGGTCTTGAGACCGCGAATGTCCAGCAGAGGTTCGACCACGCTACACCAGCCCTAGAGAACGCGTCGCGGATCGAGCGCGTCGCGCAGTCCGTCGCCGATGAAGTTGATCGCCAGCACCGTGATGAAGATGAGGGCGCCGGGGAACAGGGCCCAGTGCGGGGCGATGTCGAGATAGTCCTTGGCGTCGCGCAGCACGCTGCCCCAGGTCGGCACGTCCGACGGGAAGCCGAGGCCCAGGAACGACAGCGTCGACTCGGCGATGATGGCGGCGGCGACGTCGATGGTCGCGACCACGATCACCGGCCCCAGCGCATTGGGCAGGATATGCTGCGTCACCTGGCGCAGGCGCGACGCGCCGAGCGCCCGGGCCGCCTCGACGAACTCCTTTTCGCGCAAGGAGAGAAACTGGGCGCGCACCAGCCGCGCGGCGGACATCCAGCGCGTGCCGCCGATGACCGCCACGATCAGCACGAAGGCGCCGCCTTCGACGCCCAGCACGCCCTTCACCGGTTCACGGAACAGGTAGATGACCAGCAGCAGCAGCGGAAGCTGCGGCAGCGACAGGAAGAGGTCGGTGACCCACATCAGCGCGGCGTCGACCCGGCCGCTCGACATGCCGGCGATGGCGCCGACCAGCACGCCGAAGAAGATCGCGACGACCATCGCCGCGAAGCCGACCGCGATCGAGATGCGGCCGCCGTAGATCAATCGTGACAGCAGGTCCTGTCCGAGGTCGTCGGTCCCCAGCGGATGGGTCCAGGACGGTCCCTGCAGCTTGGCGGCGAAGTCGATCTCGTTGATCGGCACGCGCCAGATGAATGGACCGGCCACTACGGCGAACAGGATCACGGCCAGGGCGAAGGCCGAGACCAGCGCCATCCTGTGCCGCCGGAAGCGCCGCCAGGCCTCCTGCCAGGGCGAGAAGCCTTGGGCCTTGCGCGCGGCGGGCGTCCCGCCGGGAGCGCTAGCGGAAAGCGATGCGGGGGTCGAGCCAGCCATAAAGGATATCTGCGATGAGGTTGAAGATGACGACCAGGCAGGCCGAGACGAAGGTGACACCCATGACGACGGGGGTATCGTTGGCGAGCATCGAGGAGATCAGCAGCGAGCCGATGCCGGGCACGCGGAAGATCTGCTCGGTGACGATGGCGCCGCTGAACACGATGGGCATCTGCAGCGCAACGAGCGTCACCACCGGGATCAGGGCGGTGCGCACGACATGCCGGGTGATGACCTTGCGCTCGCCGATGCCCTTCGACCGCGCCGTGGTGACGTAGTCGAGGCGGATGACGTCGAGCACCGAGGACCGCACGAAACGCACCAGCGCCGCACCCTGGAACAGGCCGAGCACCGTCACCGGCATGATCGACTGCTTGATGTGCTCCCAGTAGAACGCCCAGCCGGTCGCGGCGATGTCCGCGCGGTAGACGAAGGGAAGCCAGTCGAGCTGGATGGAAAAGACCAGGATCAGCACCAGGCCCGTGAAGAAGGTCGGCAGCGAGAAGCCGATGAAGGCGAAGGTGTTGGCGACCTGGTCGAACAGCGAATAGGGCCGGGTCGCGGCCAGAACGCCCACCGGGATGGCGATCGCGATGGCCAGGATCTGCGACGCGCCGATGACGATCAGGGTCACCGGCAGGCGCTGCATGATCAGCGTGCTCACGTCCATGCGGCTGACGAAGGAGAAACCCCAGTCGCCCTGCAGCAGCGCTATCAGCCAGTGCCAGTAGCGCATCCAGACCGGATCATCGAGACCGAACTTGGCGCGCAGCGCCGCGCGCACCTCCGGGGGCACCGCCGGGTTGGTCGCCAGTTCGTCGAAAGGGTCTCCCGGCGCCAGGGCCAGAAGAGAGAAAAGCACGACACTGATCCCGAGCAGACTCGGGATCATGATCAGGAGCTTCCGGATTACGTACTGCCTGCTCACGCGATGGACCTGCAAAAAGAAGGCCCTCCCCGCGCATGGCGGGGAGGGCGAAGCGCTCTCAGGCGTCCTTGAACCAGTCGCTGAGGTCCGAGGTGTTGTTGTCCCAGCCGCTGATGTTGCAGTTGAGCTTCGCATTCCGCGCCGAGACCGTCGGGCGCTGCACGATGCCCATCACGATCTGGTTCTGGATGGCGAGATCGTTCAACTTGATGAACGAAGCGGCGCGCTTGACGGGATCTAGTTCGGCTACGGTCTCGCCGTAGAGCTTGTCGGCCTCGGGGCTCTGCCAGCGGGTGATGTTACGGCCCTGCCACTTGTTGGCCTTGGTCGCGGCTTCCGTCGAGACGAACTGGAGCATGTGCGTGCCCGGATCGGGCTGGCCCATGGTCGTCGTGTACATCTCGAGGTCGGTGTAGAACTTCGTATAGGTGTCCGGGTTGGCCACGTCCGACGAGAAGAACACCGACGCCGTCACCGACTTGAGTTCGATGTCGATGCCGGCCTTCTGGGCCGCCTGCTTGATGATGGCCTGGGTCTTCTGGCGCGGCTGGTTGATCGAGGTCTGGTAGACGAACTTGAGCTTCTTGCCGTCCTTGGCACGAATCCCGTCCGCGCCCTTCTTCCAGCCGGCCTTCTCGAGGATGTCGTTGGCCTTGTCGACGTTGAACTCGATGGGATTGTTCTTCGAATCGAAGCGCGGCGGACCGTAGAGGAAGTTGCGTGTCGCCGGGCCGGTGCGGCCGTAGATGTGATCCTGGATCGACTTGTTGTCGACCAGAAGCGCCAGGGCCTTTCGCACTTCCGGATCGCTGAGCGTCGGGTGCTTGGTCTTCAGGCTCGACCGCTCGCCGTCGACCTCCGTCCACGGGTCGGTCGTGTTCAGGAGCAGGAACTCGATATTGCCGCCCGGCGTGACCGAGACCCTGCCCTTGCCCCCCTTTTCCAGGCGCGTGAGGATCTCGTCCTCGACCTGCAGGTTCCAGGCGAAATCGAACTCGCCGGTCTGCAGCACCGCGCGCGCCGCCGAGACGGCGTCGCCGCCGCCCTTCATCTCGACGGTGTCGAAATACGGCTTGTTGGCCTGGTGGTAGTTCGGGTTCATGACGCCCGTCACCAGATCGCCCGGCTTGAAGTCCTTGAACATGTAGGGCCCGGTACCGACCGGCTTCAGGTTGGTGGGTGCGTCGCGCGACTTCGCGCCGATATAGTCGGCGAACAGGTGCTTGGGGATCAGCATGCCGCGCGTTCCGACAAAGGCATCGGCCCAGAACGGGGTCGGCTTCTTGAACTTCACCTTGACCGTGTACTGGTCGACTTTCTCGACGATGACGTCCTGGTAGGACGCGATCGTATAGGCGGCCGTCGCCGGGTCCTTGGCATATTCCCAGTTGAACACGACGTCGTCGGCCGTGAACGGCTTGCCGTCATGCCACGTGACACCCTGCTTCAGCTTCCAGGTCACCGTCAGGCCGTCGGCGGAAAGGCCGCCATTCTCCTTGGTCGGGATTTCCGCAGCCAGCTTCGGCTTGAGGTTGCCCTCGGGATCCCACGCCGCCAGCGGCTCGTAGAACAGGCGCGAACCGTCCTGGTCCTTGGTGCCGACCGCGAAATGCGGGTTGAGCAGGGTCGGGCCCTGCCACCACAGGAGCTTGAGGGGGCCGCCGCCGCCCCGCTTGGTCGGCTTGTAGGTCGAGGCGGGCTGTGCCATCGCCACGCCCGACGACAGGAGGATCTGGCTCGCCGCCGGCGCGCCGATGCCCACGGCCATCATCGCCTGCACGAAACCACGTCGCGACAGCTTGCCCGCCTTCACCTTCCCGATGAGGCCGCGCAGTTCACGTTCCTTCATTTCGATACTCCCAAGATCGGTGCCCATCCCAATGCCGCCCTCGCTATGCTGCAAGATGCGTGCAATCCTCAATCGTTACAGGCTGTGAAGCTGCCGTCAATGACAGCACTTGCTCTGAGGGAGACACTGGATGGCGTGGATATCTCTTTTCCTCGCAGGACTTTGTGAGATCGGCTGGCCCGTGGGGCTGAAACTGGGCTGGACGGATCAGGGCGTCCGGCCGGGGTGGCTGCTTTTCGCCGCGGTTGCCATCGTTGTGAGCGGCGCGCTGCTAATGTGGGCACAGCGCACCATCCCGATGGGCACCGCCTATGCGATCTGGACGGGTATCGGTGCCGTCGGTGCCTTCACCGTCGGCATCCTGGCCTTCGGCGATACCGTCTCGGCGATCCGGATCGTCTCGATCGGCCTCATCGTGGCCGGCATCGTCGGCCTCAAACTGGCCTGAGGGTTCAATCCATGAGGATGAAGGACAAGGTCGCGCTGGTGAGCGGCGCGGCGAGCGGCATGGGTGCAGCCACCGCGCGTCTTTTTGCCCGCGAAGGCGCCAAGGCCGTGGTGGTGGCCGACGTGCTCGACACGGACGGCGAGGCAGTCGTGGCGGAGATCACGAAGGCCGGCGGCACGGCGACCTATGTGCACCTCGACGTCACAAAGGAAGACGAATGGCAGGCCGCCATCGACCACACGGTCGCGGCCCACGGCGGCCTCAACGTGCTGGTGAACAATGCCGGCATCTCGGGGTCGGCCGCCGAGGATCTTTACGACACTGCGCTATGGCACAGGCTGATGGACATCAACTCCACCGGCGTCTTCCTCGGCATGAAGTACGGCATCGCCGCCATCCGCAGGACCGGCAGGCCGGGTTCGGTGATCAACCTGTCGTCGATCTCGGGCATCGTCGGCCAGTCCTACATCCATGTCGGCTACAACGCGTCCAAGGGCGCGGTTCGACTGATCACCAAAGCCGCCGCCGCCCAGCACGGCAAGGAGGGCATCCGGGTCAACTCGGTGCATCCCGGCCTGATGCCGCCGATGCGCACCTCGGGCCGCACCGCCGATCCGGAGCAGCGCGCCGAGACGCTGAAGGGCGTACCGCTCGGCCGCGCCGGAGAGGTCGACGAGGTGGCCAATGCCATTCTTTTCCTGGCCTCTGACGAGTCCTCCTACGTCACCGGCGCCGAGCTGGTGGTCGACGGTGGCTGGACGGCGGTCTGACGTGACGGATGACCGCAAGACCGTCGCGCCCTGGAAGGTGCTGGAGTCGAAGTACAATTATCGGGATCGCTGGCTGGCGCTGCGCTCCGACACCGTCGAGCTGCCGAACGGCCGCGTGCTCACGCCTTTCCATGTCATCGAGCAACCCGACTGGGTGACCGCCCTCGCGATCACGCGCGACGGCAATATCGTGCTGGTCGAGGAATATCGGCACGGCGCTCGACAGACGGTGGTGGAACTGCCGAGCGGCATCCACGACGGCCCGGGCGAGCCGATCGACCAGATCAAGCGTGAACTGTTGGAGGAGACCGGCTTCGCCAGCGACGACTGGCACCCGCTGGGAAGTTTCTTCGCCAACGCGCCCCGCCTCAACAATCGCGTGCACTGCTTCGTGGCGCTCGACGCGCGAAAGGCGGCCGAGCCCCGGCTCGACGAGGGTGAGGTGATCCTGACGCACGAAGTACCCCTCCCCCGATTTCTCGAGGAAATGCGCGACGGCCGCCGCACGTTCCATGGTTTCCAGGGCGGCGCGCTGTGGCTGCTGGATGCCTATGCCCGCAGGACCCGGGACAAGCGTCTCGCGGCGCTGCTGGATTGAGAGCGGGCTGGCTAACGCTTCAGTTCACGCAGCCGGCCCGCGACCGCGCACACCATGAAGCCGCCGATCAGCGAGATGTGCTCCATGGCGACGCGGAAATGCGGGGTGCGCGCCGGCTCCTGCATCGTCCAGAACGGATGGGCAAGCACGATCGCCACGACCAGGAAGCCGCTCAGGATGCCGCAGCCCAGCCACAGCCAGCGATCCAGCAG
Organism: Rhodospirillaceae bacterium; assembly: GCA_009772935.1. Taxonomy (GTDB): domain Bacteria; phylum Pseudomonadota; class Alphaproteobacteria; order Reyranellales; family Reyranellaceae; genus Reyranella. The sequence goes on along the minus strand of WOUR01000017.1, from coordinate 106,252 downwards.
GATCAGCAACGAGCCGACCAATAGCGTCGCAATGAGGACGATATTCAGGACTCCCGCCGGCTCCAGACCGAGCGTCTTCAACTCGGCAACGCTGTGCTCGAAGCCGAACAAGTGCGCGAGGCCCGCGCTCCAGAAGACGAAGGTCAGCACCAGCCTGGCCACAAACCAGCCGATTCCGCTGTCCAGGAAAGCCGCGATCACACGCGGCGTATCGTTCCGGCCCATACGCTTTCTCCCCCGAGACTACTTTTGCCGAGGATAAGGCGACCAGCTGCCCTCTTCCACCCCGTTTGCTTTCGCGACGGTCGCGGGCTCGGGAAGAATTCAAAAGCCCGTCGTCTTGAGCGGAGCTACCTGAAAGACGGAGCTACTTTTCTATAGCGCCTTCAGAAGCTCGACCGCGATCAGGACCATGCCGATGATCGAGACGAACCAGGCGAGCGTGCGCAGCCAGGCGATGCCGGCAACGTAGATCACGGCGTAGGCCACGCGGCCCCAGAAGAAGATCGCGGCGCCCATCGCGGTCATGGCGTTGGCCTTGCCCGCGACCGCCGCGACCAGGACCAGCGCCGCGAACAGCACCATGTTCTCGACCATGTTGAGGTGGGCCCGCTTGGCGCGCCCGGCCCAGCCCTTGATCTCGGGCAGGCCCTCGCGATTGCCGGCGAGCGTGTTGATTCCCACCGCCTGATTGGCGCCCATCGCCGCCACCAGCATCTGCCCAAACGTCAGGATCACGGAGAAAAGCAGGTACTTCAGGTCCGGAGACATCGGCGCTCTCCCGTTGTCGCTATTTGGTCCCGAAGAGACGGTCGCCCGCATCGCCGAGCCCGGGCACAATATACCCGTGATCGTTGAGCTTTGCATCGATTGCCGCCGCGAACACCGGCACGTCGGGATGGACCTCGGCGAAGGCGCGCGCGCCCTGTTCGGAGCCCAGCACGCAGATGAACTTGATGCGCTTGGCACCCGACTCCTTCAGCCGGTCGACAGCAGCGATCGCCGAATGGGCCGTGGCGAGCATCGGATCGCAGACGATGACGTCGCGGTCGGAAATGTCCTGCGGGATCTTGAGGTAGTATTCGACCGCCTGCAGCGTGCGCGGATCGCGATAAAGGCCGACATGGCCGACCCTCGCCAGCGGCACGAGGTCGGTGACGCCTTCGGCGAGGCCGAGGCCGGCGCGCAGGATCGGCACCACCACCAACTTCTTGCCATCGAGCAGCGGCGCGTCCATCGCCTCGATCGGTGTCTCGATGCGGGACTGCACCGTCGGCAGGTCGCGCGTGGCGTCGTATCCCAGGAGCAGCCCGATCTCGCGCAGCAGGCGGCGGAAGTTAGTGCTCGACGTCTCCTTGTCGCGCAGCTTGGTGAGCTTGTGCTGGACCAGCGGATGCGACACGACATGGATCGAGTGCGGCAATGACATCGTCTTGATTCTCCCCAAAAACTCTAGAACACCGTGCCGTCGCTCTCGACGGTGATCGGCGGGCCGCCGCCGGGCCGGCGCGCCGCGGCCAGCCGGCGTCCCGCAAACCACGTGCCGGCTTCGAGCACCTTGACCAGCGGCAGTCGGGCCGCGTCCATCCCCAGATGCAGGCGGACATGCTCGGCGATCCGGTCGAGCAGCGCCACGGTGAGCGCCCGCCATTCCACGATCGCCTCGTCGCCCGGCGCGAAGCTCCTCTCCAGCAGCGCACGCTGCTTGGGCCGGAGCGCACCGGCATCGACCAGCAGGCCGCCGTTGCGATACTCGGGCAGGCCGGTCAGCGCATCGAGCGCCACGACCTTCAGGCCGGCGCCCTCGATCGGCTCGACCAGGGAATAGCTCATCCATTGCGAGAGCTTGTGGAAGGGCACCAGACCGAGCACCGGATGCTCCCACACGTCGCCTTGCGGCGACGGCCAGATGGGCGACAGCCTGTCGAGCACGGCAGCCAGAATGGCCTCGGCCTTCACCTCAATCCCCGTCGCGACGATGTCGAACAAAGCGCCCGGCCGCTCAAGCCCGACGCCGCCCAACCTGCGCAGCAGTTCGGCACGGCCCTCGAGGCCGAGCAGCGGATTGTGCGCCTTCACCTGGAAGCCCATGGCGATGTCCATCGGCGTGAGCTTCGCCAGCCGCTCGGCATCGACCCTCAAAGGATCGCCCTTGGCGTCGCGGCTGAAGGCACCATTGGCGAACATATGGAAGCTCGCCACGCCCAGCCCCTCGGAGCGCGCGTAAGTCTCGTCCGTCCCGGGCTCGCGATAACTCCAGGCCGCACCAGCGCCGGCATCGAGCAGGACGGACACGACCGCAAGATCCATGCGCCGCCGCGCGATCTCCTCGGCTGGCAGGCCCTTCAGCCGCTCGGCCAGCGCGCTCCAGCGATCGCGTCCGCCGGCCTCGAAATGCCGCCAGCGCGAATGGAACGGGATCGACGCAGGATCGGGAAAGCGCTCGCGCGCGACGGCGAGCGTCGCCTGCACGGCGGTCTCCAGCCCGTTCGGATCGAGCTGGAACCACTGCGACTGCCCGTCAACGACATACTTCAGAACCTTCGCTGCCCGTTCGCGGATGGCGACGGGCGTGCGCAGATAGGCGAGATCGCTTCTCAAGATGCGTGCTCACATAACGGTGTCATCCTGAGCGCAGCGAAGGATCCTTGCTTGAGCGCCACTGGAGTGGCACGCTCCAATGAGTCACTCATCCAAGCCTCTTCCCTTCGCACGCGCCAGCTCGTTCGATCCCGGCTTGGTCGGGCTGAAGTAGCCCGCCGCCTTCTTGGCATCCATCTCGACCAGCGCATCGGCGGGGATCAGGTGCTCGGGGATCGGCACCTGCTCGACGATGTCGATGCCCTGCTCGCGCAGCGCGTCGGACTTCATGTTGCTCATCGAGGCGAAGCGGTCGATGCGGCTGATGCCCAGCCAGTGGAAAATGTCGGGCATCAGCTCCTGGAAGCGCATGTCCTGCACGCCCGCCACGCATTCGGTGCGATTGAAGTACTGCGCCGCCGAATCGCCGCCGGGCTGGCGCTTGCGTGCGTTGTAGACGAGGAACTTGGTCACCTCGCCCAGCGCCCGGCCTTCCTTGCGATTGTAGATGACGACGCCGACGCCGCCCTTCTGGGCCATGTCGATGCAGATCTCGATGCCGTGCGCGAGGTAGGGCCGGCAGGTGCAGATGTCCGAGCCGAACACGTCGGAGCCGTTGCACTCGTCGTGGAGGCGGCAGGCGATCCTGGTCTCGGGACGGCCGAGCTTGGACACATCGCCGAAGAAATAGACCGTGGCGCCGCCGATCGGCGGCAGGAACAGTTCGAGGTCGGGCCGCGTCACCAGCTCGGTATACATGCCGCCGGTCTGCTCGAAGAGCGTGCGGCGCAGGTCGACTTCCTTGACGCCGAAACGCTCCGCGATGCCGGGCAGCCACCAGACCGGCTCGATCGCCGCCTTGGTCACCTTCACGTCGCCGATGCCGCTCAGGATGTCGTTGTCCGGCTTCAGCCGGCCGGCTGCCAGGGCCTCCATGATCTCGGGCATGTTCACATGCGCCTTCGTGATGGCAATGGTCGGCCGGATGTCCCATCCAGCGGTCAGCTTGTCGGCGAAGACCTCGGAGACCAGGTGGCCCCACGGATCGAGCGACACGATCTTCTTCGGGTCGAACCAGCTCTCGAACGGCCCGATGCGTTCGGCCGGCGAGGTGTTGGTGAGGTCCGGCCGGTGATCGGCCTTGAGTTCCTGCGCGGCGATCGCGAGCGCGCGATAGATGCCGTAGCTGCCGGAATGGACGCCAATGACGTTGCGGCGCGACGTGAGCCCGACGGTACCAACGACCGGCCCGCGGACCGCAGGATCGCGCGCGCCCCAGACGACCGGTGGGGCCGGCTGGCCGCCCTGGCTGGGATGCGTGTTCAGTCTGATGTGCGCCATGTGCTTTCCGGTCCTCCGGGAGCGGGAAAGCGAGGAAGCTTACAGCGGCCGGATGACCAAAGGAAGACGCTGGGACGCCCCTGCAGAGGCATCGCTGCCGGGACGTTCACGGACCGTGACGCGGGGCTGCCCCCTCAGCCGCGGCCAGCGCGTCGGCTACTTGCCGCCACCACCACCGCCGCCGCCATCGCCCCCACCGGCATCGCCGATACCGGCATCGCTACTACCCGCATCGCCATGATCGTGCACATCGCCTCCACCGCCACCGGAAAACTCGACCGAGAATCCGCCCCAGGCAATGCCTCGATCCAGGTTCGTGTCGTCCGTCTCCGGCCAGGCCCTGGCGATGAGCCCCGTCGCGATGGAACCGGCAAACGCGCCGGCAAGGAGGCAACCGACCCAGGCGTCGCCGTTCTCCGCCAAGGGGTTCACAACATAGACTATGGCCCGCGCCACGCTGGCGACTGCTGCAACGAGCATCGGTTGAAGAAGCAAGGAGGGGATTACGATCTTGCGCTTCATTGCCTGCTATGGTCCTCGGAGATCGGTGGCTGCCAACGCCGACGCCATGGCAACCATTGCCGCCCCGCCGTCCCGCCCGATAGAAGTGCAAATCTCTTCCATCATGCCACCGAACATTGCCCGAAGATCCGGCCAAAAGCGAGGCCGCTCCCGGCCTATCCCATTGCCGCCAGGTCGATGGCTCGGCGGTACATTGTCATGGCAGCTTCCGGAGTGTTGTAGCCCGCGTGCGCCGTCAGGGTGACGTTGTCGAGCTCGAGCAGCGGCTCCTCCGGCGGGGTCGGCTCCTTGCCGAAGACGTCGGTCGCGTAGTGACCGATGCGGCCCGAGCGCAGCAGGTCGACCAGCGCCGGCTCGTCGACGACGCCGGCCCGCGCCGTGTTGACGATGATGACGCCCCGACGGGTCTTCCCCAGCTTCGCCCGATCCAGGAAGCCACGCGTGGCCTCGTTCAGCGCGAGGTGCAGGCTGACGATGTCGGACTGCGCCAGCAGCTCGTCGATCGTCACCATGGGCACGCTGCCGCCCGGAACGGGCGAGCGGTTGTAGGCGATCACCTTCAGGCCGACGCCTTGCGCAATGCGCGCCATCTCGCGGCCGATGCCGCCCAGCCCGACAACACCCAGCGTCTTGCCCTTGAGCTCCATGCCCTGCATCGGCCGCCAGCCACCGCCGCGCACGATGACGTGCATGGTCGCGATGTGGCGGGCCGCGGCGAAGACCAGGCCCATCGCATGCTCGGCGACCGTGGTGTCGCCGTAGCCCCCGATGGTCGAGACCTTGATGCCGAGCCGTTCCGCCGCCGCGAGGTCGACGAAGCTCGCGGCCCCCGTGCCGAGAAAGACGATGTGCTTCAACCCGGTGCAGCGCTTCAGCGTCGGCTCGCTGAAATAGGTCGCATCGTTGATGACCGTGTCATAGCCCTCGACCTTGCCGGGCACGTCCTCCTCGGAGACGGGACCCATGCCGACGTCGATCGGAATGTCCGTCGGCCGGTGGACCTGTTTCCACATGCGGTCGATGTCGGGTGTCGAATCGATGAACAAGGTCTTCGGCAGGGTGGTTCTCCTCCAGTCTTCCCTGACGATAAACTGCGGGTTGCGAACTGTCTGCCCGGGTGACCCGCGACGCTCCTTTCCGGGTGCCCTGACGATCTCGGTAACGGCGCCGTAATTTTCAAGGTTGCGCCGCTACTGCAATATATCTAGCTTCCGCGCCGTGTGGGTGGGCCGGTGTGGGGATGCCGGGCCCGTCAGTTCGAGATCGGGGAATTGACCGAGGAGCTGGACATGAAGATGCTCGTCGCGGGCACTGTTGGGCTTGCCGCGCTGGCCGCCGTCGCCGCTGGAACCATCGCCTATTCGCAGTCGACCGGTTCGAAGCCTGGCCAGGGACAGATCCCGAGCCCGGCGCGGGCCCAAGCCCAAGCGCCGGCTCCCTCGTGCCTTACACAGTATACGCCGATGCCGGGCCAATCGGCGATCACCATCATCAGGGCCGGGTACGAGATCAAGGCGGCGGTGCCGAACGGCCTTTGGCTGCAGAAGGACAAGGACCTCTACTACTGCAATTCGGGGCGGCCGATCGAAGGCGACGTGCAATGCTGGCAGATGCGCGAAGTCACACGCTGCTGACCGCGCGCGCGTAACAGGGCATGCTCGCCTCCAACACAAGATGGAGGATGGCATGCCCGATCTCTTTCCGACGACCGGCGAAGCCGAGGAAGACAAGCTCAAGGAAGCGACTGCGACCGGCGGCCCCGGCATCGTGAACCATCTCGGACCCGACTCCTTCCAGAAGGACGGGCTCCGGCCCTTCTTCGAATATCGCCCGCTGGGGCTGAAGGAACTGACCGGTGGCAGGGTCGGCGCGCACGTCATCCGCGCCGTGCCCGGACAGCATCCCGACGCGCCGCGCCACAGCCACGCGCTCGACTTCCAGTTCGTCTACGTGCTGAAGGGCTGGGCGATCTTCGAGTACGAAGGCTATGGTCAGCACAAGCTGGTCGCCGGCTCGACCGTCTATCAGCCGCCCGGCGTGAAGCACAAGGAGATCGACCACAGCGACGATCTCGAGCTGATCGAGATCACCATGCCGGCAGACTTCGAGACGACGGTGGTGGAATAGCCAGCCAGCGCCCCCTCACGCACCGTGCCGTAGCAGTCGCCCCGCATAGGTGTTCGTCGGGCGGTCGTCGCGCATCGTCACCTGGCCGTTGACCAGGATGTACTTGTAGCCTGACGCCCGTTGCACGCGGCGCCACTCGCCGCCCGGCAGGTCGTGCGCGATCTCGTCGGGCAGGACCTTCAGCCCGTCATAGTCGTAGATCACGATGTCGGCCGGGGCGCCCTTCTTCAGCATGCCGCGCCCACGGAAGCCCGCGACCTCGGCCGGCAGTGCCGACAGCCGCCAGTGCACGTCCTCGAGGCTCAGCATGCCGTGCTGACGCACCACCTTGCAGATCGTCTCGGTCGGATAACGGCCGGCCGTGAGGAACTTGGTGTGAGCGCCGCCATCGGAGACCCCGAACAGGATGTAGGGATCGTCGACCAGCTCCTTCAGGTACTCGATGCTGCCGTTGGGCGGTGCCGCGAAGAACTCCGTCTCGAGATTCTCCTCGACCGCCATGTCGAGCATGACGTCGACCGGATGCTTGCCCATCTTCTCGCCGGCATGGGCCAGCGTATGGTCGAGCCACTTCCTGTTGCGTTCGAGCTTGGGCCCGACGATGGCGATCTGCGGCAACGGGCCCGTCGCCGTGATCGGCAGGTTCTCGCGCAACTTCGCACGCCGCGCCGGATCGGCGAGCTTGGCCAGCCGCTCCTCGCGCGTACCGGTCGTGGCGTCGCACCAGGCCTGCGAATCGTCGAACAGGTTCCAGTCCTCGAAAGTGAAGGTGAAGCCGGCGTCGGTCGTGAGCCCCTGCCCGACGACCCTGATGCCGCGCTCGCGGCAGCTCTTCAGCCAGGCCAGCCCGCGGCGATGGATCTCCGGGCGGTGATCGAAGGCCTGGATCACGTTCATGATCATGGGCCGGCCGCTCAAGGTCGACAGCTCCTCGTAGAAGGCGCGGTCGGCGGCATTGTCGCCCGAGATCAGCAGCATCTGCATGAAGCCCTCATTGCGCGCGGCCAGCACCCGCGCGAACTCGCGGCAGGTCTCGTCGTGCATCACGTCGGTCGGCATCGGCGTGCCGTCATAGTCGCGCTGCACCGCCGCCGGGCCGGTCGGCTTCATGCGCTGGGCCGACCAGCCGCAGGCGCCGGCATCCATCGCCTCGCCCAGCAGGCGCTTCATCTCCGCGTGCTGTTCCGCCGTCGGCATCTTCCCGGCCTTGGCGGCCTCGAAGCCCATCACCCAGATCAGCAGCGGCGATACCGGCACATAGGGCAGGACGTTCACCGCCTTGGGCGCGGCATCGACGCTGTCGAGGAATTCGGGGAAGGTCACCCAGTTCCACGGCATGCCCTCCTTCATCGACGCCATCGGAATCGCCTCGACCCGGGTCATCGACATCATCGCACGCTCGCGCTCGGCCGGACGGACCGGCGCGAAGCCGAAGCCGCAATTGCCGATCACCACCGAGGTTATGCCGTGCCACGACGAGAGCGTGCAGTAGGGATCCCAGAAGAGCTGGGCGTCGTAGTGCGTGTGCAGGTCGACGAAACCCGGCGCCACGATCAGGCCGCCGGCATCGATGACCTCGTCGGCGTCCCCGGCGGCGATCTGGCCGATCTCGGCGATGCGGCCGTCCTTGATGCCGATGTCGCCGCGAAAGCGCGGCAGCCGGCTGCCGTCGACGATCATCCCGCCGCGGATCACGCGATCATAGCGCGCCATTCGTTTCCTCCGGTGTTTTGCCGGAAGCGTGCGGGCGTCCCCTGGGCCGTGTCAACGCGAGCGCGTCGCGGCGCAGAACTCAATTACGCTTCGTCACCTGGATGAAGGTGTTGTTGGTGTTGGGCCGGTAGCTGACATTGTAGTGGCCGCCCGCTCCCACCGCATCACAGCTCGCGCCCACGGTCTGCACGCGCGCGATGGTGTAGGTCGTCCAGGCGCTGCCCTTGGACATGTCGACGTCGAGCTGGAAGAGCAGGTTCGGCGAGCTCTTTTGCCCGTTCTGGTACTGCCAGCAGATCCAGTTCTTGTAGCCGGGCTTGAGCTGCATGGTCTTCCACTCGCCCTCTCCCCACTTGTAGCGATAGCTGATCTGCGCCTGCGTCTGGTTGTGAAGGCAGGCGCAGCCATGCGTCGTCTGTTGCGCCACCGCCGGACGGGCATCCGCACACGCAACGGCAACCACGGCCATCGCCATCAATCCCAGCTTCATTCCACTCCCCCAAGTAACAAGGCAGCCTAGGATTATCTCCTTGAGACTGCAACCATTCTGCGGGTTACCCCGCCTTGTGCTGGCAGCGGAAGGTGAGCACGCGCGGCGCGTAGGGCGCCGGCGGTGGCACGGCCGGGAAGATCTTCTTGGGCCAGGTGCCGTCGGCCAAATGCCGGTCGATCACGGGGACGAGGAGCTGCAGCATGATCCAGGCTCGAAGCCGCACGCCTTCGGGGGTGCCGTGGATTGCATCGACGAAGAGGTCCGGGTCGGAGGGCATCAGGCGGGCGACGTCGAGGAAGTCGATCCGGTGTTCCTTCGCATACTTCTCCAGCACGCGGTTCTGGAACCTGGCCAGCCGCGCCAGGTCCCGGTAGCGGAACGGCGCATAGCCGTAATTGAGATATTCGAGGATGAAGCGGTGGCGCACCGGATCGAGCACCATCCCGTCCGCGACGAGCCACTTGAACGAGGCGAGCGCCAGTTCCCCGCCCACCGCCTGGGTCGTCGCGTCGATACGCGCGAGATCGGCCAGGATGGCCGACAGCGTGACCGGAAGGTCCTTGCGCGCGAGGTCGGGATCGTTCTCATCGACGTCCTTCGGCCACACCAGCGTGTAGTCGGGCTTGGGCCACTCGCGCCCATCGGCGCCCGGCGCGCCGCCGCCCGGCGCCGGCTTGGAGTCCCGGGACGACGTGTACTCGGCGAGCAGGTTCTTCAGTCTCTTGGCGAGGGCGGAGCTGTAGCTGAGATCCTCGAGGATGCGTCCGAACAGCCCGGCGGCGGGCGGCGTCGCGACCGGCAACCTGGCGGGACGCGGAGGAAGATCGGGCACGAGCGGCTCGAGATAGAACTGGTTGGCTCCCTCGTAGTAGACGACGAGATCCGGCGCGAGCGGCGCCACCTCGTTCTTCATGATGGACGCGATGTCGGGCGAGCCGATGCTCTCGCGCCCGGCATTCAGGACTTCGAAGCGAAGGTCGAGCTTCTTCGCGGCGGCCCACCGATTGAGCCAGTAGCCGACATGCTCGGGATAGGAATAGGGGAAGTGGTGCGAGGCCACCGTCGTCGACGCGCCGAGGAAGGCGATGCGGATCGTCTTCGGCTGACGCGCGACCGGAACGGGACCGCCGCGAAATCCGTAGGCGTTGGTTACCAGCCCGATCGGCGTCGTGGTGTCGGGCAGGAAGCGGAAGCGCGGCCACGGACTGCCATCGGGTGGATCATAGACGTAGATCTGGCCCGGCGCGTCCTTGAGATAGGGATGCGCGCAGGGATCGGGACCGACGAAGACGCTGTTCCATGCCTTGAACATGTCGGCGCGGCGCGTGCCGTCGGTCGCGCCGCTCGCCTCGACCCGACGCACCAGTTCGACAGCATCGGCCGATACCGTCCGCCGGTTCGGCAGTGGCGGCGGATCCTCGGCAAACCACGCGCGCTGCACACCCTCCGCCAGGCGGATCCCATCGAGGTGCGTCAACGCGGCACTCGGCTCCTGGGCCTCCAGCCAGCGGACCATTGCCTCGGCCGCCGCGGTGCAGAGCACGACGGAGACCAGGATCAGGAGAGCATTCTTCAGAATGGAGGCCACGGCCGACTTGTTAGTATGTCGGACCGGATGATGCCAGACGGTCGGTCATGCGGGCATGCTATAGATCGCAGGGCGTCACGCGGAGAGCGGAATGCAGTTTGGCTGGCTTACACTCGCAATGTCACCCTCGCCCGAGGAGGACGGCGCGCGAATCGACGAGATCGTGGCGCAGGCCTGCGAGGCCGAACGGCTGGGCTTCTCCGACGTCTGGCTGACCGAGCATTATTTCACCGGCGAGAGCGTCTACTGCGATTCGCTGATGTTCGCGGCGGCGCTGGCGATGAAGACCAGCAAGGTGCGGCTGGGATTCGCGGTGGTTCAGACGCCCTTCCATCATCCGGTGCGCCTCGCCGTCCAGCTGGCGCTGCTCGACAATCTCAGCAAGGGCCGCATCGACGTCGGGATCGGCAAGGGCACCGCCTACAATGAATATGAGTTCGTCGGACATGGACTGCGCAGCACCGACAGCCGGGAGCGGATGGAAGAGACGGTCGACATCCTGCAGCGTGCCTGGACGGAATCGCCCCTCGACTATGACGGCCGTTTCCACAAGCTGCACGTGCCGGCGATCCGGCCCAGGCCGGTGCAACAGCCCGGCCCACCCCTGTGGCGCAGCGTGATCTCGCCCGGCTCGTTCCGGGAATGCGGCAGGCTCGGCATGCCGATCCTCACCGCGCGCCTTCCAGTCGAGCGAATCAAGGAACGCTGGGCGACCTACGCCGCCGGCATCGACGAAGGCGGCCACGATGCCGCGACCAAGGCGCGCCTGCTGGCCCAGAGCGCCCTCTGGCGCAACGTCTATGTCGGTGAATCGGATGCGGAGGCGGAGGACGCGCTGGCCGCGCTGCTGGTCGAGACGCGCGCCCATATGATGCACGTGCGCGAGGCGCATAATCCCGCCGACTTCGAACCCGAGCCCGCCACGCTGAACGCGTGGACCGATCCCAAGGTTCCGGACTCCGAAGCAGTGCCGTTCCTGCTGGGCACCGGCTGTCTCTACGGTTCGGCGAAGCGCGTGCGCGAACAAGTGGCCGAGCTACACGACGTCGGCGTCCACCACCTGCTCTGCCAGACCGGCTTCGGCGCTATGAGCCATGCCCAGAACCTCGCCTCGATGCGCCGCTTCGGCGAGCAGGTCATGCCCGCCTTCGCATGAAGGGAGCGCCTACTTCGGACAGTCGCCGAGGCGCTTGCCGCTCAGTTCGCTCTTGCCCTTGATCGTCGTGCCGGATTTGTCGGCCGCCTCGAGTTGTCCGACCCCTTGGTAGCTGGTTTGCGTGTAGGTGATCTCGGCCTTGGCGGTCACGCCCGGCGTCTGGTCGTTCGGCGGGCAGGTCAGGGTCGCGGCGAGCACACCCGCCTTCTTCGCGCCGGGCTCATACTTGCAACCGTGCTGCTTGATCTCGTCCGGCGTGGGGAACAGCAGGCGCTCGAGCTGGGCCTCGTCAGCCTTGAGACAGACCTTCTTCGACGACGCGGGCATCGGCTGCACGCCTTCCATCACGGTCTTCTCCGTCGTCTCCCATTCACCCGCCTGGATGGCCGTCTGCGCACCGGCGGCAGCGGCACTCAGCGACACGGAAACGGCGGCGCACAGTCCAAACAACCTCATGACAACTCCTGCTGGCCCTCAAGCCGCGAGCATAGCCGACAACGGCGCGCCGCGCCGCCTACTTCGGCTGGCTCTCGATCCAGCGCCGTGCCGGCTCGGTGTCGAAGAAGACCCGCATAGGGCGCTCGGCCGCGGCGAGGATGCCCAGCACACGCGAGATCAGCTCGGATTTGTCCGGCGGCACGACGATGGCGAGCGGTCCCAGCGTGCCGACGACGGCATGTCGCGCGCGGATCTGCACCCCGATCGCCAGCATGTCCTCGGCGGTCATCGCAGTATCGCTGCGACTGCAGTCGAACAGCTTGCGGTAGGACAGTGTGCCGGCGCCGTTCATCACCGTGAGATAATTCTCGACTTCCGCACGGGTGACGGCGCCTTCGGCGATCGCGATCACGAGTCTTTCCTTGGAGTCGACGGTCCAGTGCAGCGGCATGGCTGGAAGCGCTATAGCGTAAGGTACCGTACCGTCAAATAAGATTGCTCCACCTCGAAACGAGGGCCGCGGCGATGGCGTCGACCTCAGCCGCCATGCCGCGCTCGCCGGCAAAGGCGTCGCTGCGCGAGCCGGCCGGCAGAAGCGACATGCGAACGCTGCGCGGGTCCAGCGCCATCATGCAGGAGGTGACGTATTCGTTCGCATCGGACCGATCGCAGACACGCAGCAAGAGCACATCGCCTGCAATGTCGATAGGCGCACCACCCGAAGGAGCCACGTCGAGAATCGCAATGCGGCGCGCGCCAAGCGACCGGAGCCCGTCCAGGCGCGCCGTCAGCATGTGCTCCAGTGCGTCCCGCCGCGGGAGGGGCTCGGCCTCGACCACGGTCGCCACGACGACCGCAAGACGCTCCAGCAGCTTCTGCCCGAGCGCACGGGCGATCACCGTCACCGTCTTGAGCGGCAGGTGAGGTAGATCCGGGCCTCCCGAGGCAACGGGAATGACGGCGACGGCATCGCCGCGGAAACGGGAAACGGCTTCCTGCCGGGTGAGGTCGTCCAGCCAGACGCCGTGCGGAGTGTTCATCGGCCGCAGGCTAGCACGTGCTACGGTCGCTTCAATGAATCCGCTCGTATCGGTCCTGCGGCGCATGGGAGGGCGCGCCACGACGCTGCTGCCCTTCTCGCTGTTGCTGGGCCTGCTGTTCCAGGACCTGGCCGCAGCTGCCCGCCCGCTATTGCTGCCGCTGGTCGTCATCCTGCTGATGCTGGCATTGGCGCGCATGGACTGGGGGCGCCTCTCGGCGCTGCTGCGCCGGCCGGGACCCGCGCTGCTGCTGGCCGCCCTCAACCTGATCGCGGTGCCCCTCGTCGTCTGGCCGATCTGGCAGGGGCTGGGTCTGTGGCCGAGCCTCGTCACGGCGCTGTGCCTCAGCGCCATGGCGCCCGGCATCATCTCGGCCGCGACGACGGCCACCTTCCTGCGCCTCGATTCATCGCTTGCGCTGCTGCTCTCGCTGTTCACCAATTTCCTGGTGCCCTTCACCCTGCCGCCGCTGGCATTGTGGCTGCTCGGTTTCGACCTCAAGATCGGCCTGTTCGAGCTCAGCATGAGGCTGGCGATGATCGTGGCGTTCGCGCTGGCCGGCGCCCTGGTCATCCGCCGCTGGCTGGGGGCCCGCCTCGTCGAGGCCGGCCCGACCCTCGACGGCTTCTCGGTCTTGGTGCTCATGGTCTTCGCCATTCCTCTGATGGATGGCGTGGTGGCCCGTGCGATCACCGAACCGGCAAAGCTCGGAGGCTTCATCGCCGGTTCCTTCGCCGGGATGCTGCTGTGCAATCTGGTGATGGCGGTGGCGACCTGGCCGTTCCTCGACCGCCGCAGCGCGCTCACGGTCGGTTACTGCTCGGGCGGGCGCCACAACGCGCTGCTCATGGCGGTCCTGCCGGCGACGGCCGATCCCGACATCTTCCTGTTCATCGCCGCCGTGCAGTTCCCGATCTACATCATCCCGGCGCTGCTGCAGCCGCTCTACCGCCGCTTGCTGCCCCGTTGAGGCCGTTGTAACGATCCGGCCCAGGGGAATTTACCGGGAGACCTGACCATGAAGCGCAGACTTCTACTCGCCACCGTCGCGACCCTCGTCGCGGCGCCCGCCTTCGCCCAGACCAAATGGGACCTGCCGGCCGCCTACCCGGCAACCAACTACCACTCGGTCAACCTCCAGAAATTCGCCGATGCCGTGAAGGCGAGCTCGGGCGGCAAGCTCGAAATCGTCGTCCATCCCGGCGCCTCGCTGTTCAAGGCCCCCGAGATCAAGCGCGCCGTGCAGACGGGTCAGGCGCCGATCGGCGAGATCCTGGTCTCCAACTTCGAGAACGAGGATCCGGTCTACGGCGTCGACGTCGTGCCGTTCCTGGCGAGTTCGTTTCCCGAGGCCAAGAAGTTGTGGGCGGCGCAGAAGCCGGTGCTGGAGAAGAAGGCGGCTGCCCAGGGCATGATGGTCCTGTTCGCCGTGCCGTGGCCGCCGCAGGGCCTGTACGCCAAGAAGGAAGTGAACCAGCTTTCCGACATGAAGGGCATGAAGTTCCGCGCCTACAATCGCGGCACCTCGCGCATCGCCGAACTGACCGGCGCGCAGCCCATCACCATCCAGGCCGCCGAGCTCAGCCAGGCGCTGGCGACCGGCAAGGTCGACTCGTTCATCTCCTCGGGCGCCACCGGCGTCGACTCCAAGGTTTGGGAGCAGCTCACCCACTTCTACGACACCCAGGCCTGGCTGCCGAAGAACGCCGTGCTGATGAACAAGGCCGCTTTCGACAAGCTCGACCCCGCGACCCAGAAGGTCGTGCTGGCCGAGGCCGCGAAGGCCGAGGCTCTGGGCTGGGCCGAAGCCGAGCGGCTCTCCGCCGGCTTCCTGGAGACGCTCGCCAAGAACGGGATGAAGGTGCAGCCGCCCTCGCCCAAGCTGGCCGGCGAGTACAAGGAGCTCGGCAAGAAGCTGACGGCCGAGTGGCTCGAGAAGGCCGGGACCGACGGCAAGGCCGTGGTCGACGCCTACACCAAGAACTAGTCCGTCCGCTCCCGTGCGGTCCGCACTGAAGACACTCTATGAGGTGACGGGGATCCTGGGTGGCATCTTCATGGTGCTGCTCCTGGTCTTCGTCCTCTACTCGGTCGGGCCGGGCGTCGGCCTGTGGCTGGAGCAGCCCCTGGGCTTGCCCAATCCGATCAATTACGTGGCGCGCTCGGCCGACGAGTTCGCGGGCTACGCCATGCTGGCGTCGGCGTTCCTGGCACTCGCCTCGACCTTCGGGCGCGGCGAGCACATCAGGGTCACGCTGTTCGTGCAGCGCCTGCAGGGCACGCCGCGGCGGCTGGCCGAGATCTGGTGCCTGTCGCTGGGCAGCCTTCTGACCGGCTATCTCGCCTGGTTCTCGATCAAGCTCTGCTGGCTGTCCTACGAGATCAACGACGTCTCGACCGGGCTGATCGCCATCCCGCTCTGGATCCCGCAGGTCGGCATGGCGGTCGGCGCCGTCGTCCTGTGCATCGCCGTCATCGAGCAGCTCGTCGTGGTCGCGGCGGGGGGGCCCCTCATGGAAGAACCTTCGGGCGAGGAAGCCGCCCACCTGGAGCGCTGATGGGCAGCATCGACGCCCAGATCGCGCTCCTCGCCATCTGCGCCCTCTTCTTCCTCTTCGGCACCGGCATCTGGATCGGCATGAGCATGATCGGCGTGTCGATCGCCGTCATGTGGATGTTCGCCCCCGCCAAGCCGGCCGGCGACGCGATGGCGACCGTCGTGTTCTCCGACCTGTCGTCCTGGACGCTGACGGCGCTGCCGCTCTTCATCTGGATGGGCGAGGTGCTGTTCCGCACCGCCATCTCGGAGGAGATGTTCCGCGGGCTCGCGCCCTGGATGCGCCGCCTGCCTGGGCGGCTGGTCCACACCAACATCATCGGCTGCACGATCTTCGCCGCCGTCTCGGGCTCCTCGGCCGCGACCTGCGCCACGATCGGCAAGATGACCGTGCCCGAGCTGCGCCGCCGCGGCTATCCGGACGCCATCGCCATCGGCAGCCTCTCGGGCGCCGGCACGCTCGGCCTGCTGATCCCGCCCTCGCTGATCATGATCGTGTACGGCGTGCAGGCCGAAGTCTCGATCGCCAAGCTGTTCGCGGCCGGCATCATTCCGGGTGTCCTGCTGGCCGGCCTCATGATGGCGTATGTCGGCGGCTGGTCGTTGCTCAACCCGTCGAAGATCCCACCGCCGGATCCGGCGATGCCGCTCAGGGAAAAGCTGCGCGAATCGAGTTCGCTGATCCCGGTGGTGCTGCTGATCCTGCTCGTGCTGGGATCGATCTATGCCGGCGTCGCCACGGCGACCGAATCGGCGGCCTTCGGCGTACTGGGCTCCTTCGCCATCGCCTTCTGGCAACGGCGCCTGACGCTCCGGAACTTCTGGGACAGCGTGATGGGCGCCACGCGCCTCACCTCCATGATCCTGCTGATCCTGGCGGGCGCCTCGTTCCTGAAGCTCGCGATGGGCTTCACCGGCCTGCCGCGCCACCTCGCCGAGACCATTGCCGCGATGGGCCTGACGCCCGGGATGCTGATCCTGGTGCTGGCCGTCCTCTACATCATCCTCGGCTGCTTCCTCGACGGCATCTCGATGATCGTGCTGACTGCCGCCATCGTGCTGCCGATGATCGAACAGGCTGGCATCGACAAGATCTGGTTCGGCATCTTCATCACCATCGTCGTCGAGATGGCGCAGATCACGCCGCCGGTCGGCTTCAACCTGTTCGTGCTGCAGGGCATGACCGGCAAGTCGATCTTCTGGATCGGCAAGGTGTCCCTGCCGTTCTTCCTGACGATGGTGCTGTGCCTGTTCCTGCTGTACTTCTTCCCGGGCCTCGTGAGCTTCCTGCCCGACATGATGGTCAACGCCGCGCGCTGACCTCGCGATAGAAGTCGTTCAGCAGGTCGAGCACGTCGAGCACGGGAAGGCCGAGCGCCTTCTCCAGCGCTTGCTTGTAAGGCGGCAGGTTGGTGCATTCGAGCACCACCGTGTCGACCGCCGGATGCCGCGCCACCAGATCGAACCCCGCCGCGACGACCTCGCGCTCGACCGCCGCGCGATCGAGCATCAGCCCGTTGCGCAGGAAGGTGGCGGCGAAGGAGCCGTCCTCGGGCAGTCCGGCCACCGGCGTATCCGCAGGCGCGCCCACCGCCGCAAAATGCGCCGGCGTGAGGTTCTTCGCCGACGCCGTGATCACACCCGCCTTGCGACCTGCGAGCTTCCGGATGTGGAGCAGCGCCGAGGTCGCCACCGGCACAGGCGACACCGCGGCAAGATCGTCCTGATACAGCGCCAGGAAGCCGCAGCTCGTCCCAAGCCCGACCGCGCCCTCTGCGGCCAACGCCTCGGCATTCGCCTTCAGCGCCGCCAGCACGCGCGGCCGGTCGGGATGCGCCGCCACCGCATCGGCCGAGCCGATGCCCTCCATGCGCCGGAAGATCACCGGGAAGTCGTAGGACGCCGCATTGCCCACATCCCCCACGATCCGCGGAAACCGCGTGTCGAGCATCAGGATGCCCAACGCATCACGGGGCGGACGATCAGACATTGCGCTTCGCGATCGCGCGGCCGGCGACATAGCCGAAGGTGAGGCAGGGCCCGATCGTCGTGCCCGCGCCGACCGACTTGGTGCCGATCGGACTGGCCATCGCGATCCCCGCGCAATAGAGCCCTCCGATCACGCTGCGGTCGGGCCGCAGCACGCGGCAGTACCGGTCGGTGCGCGGGCCGCCCTTGGTGCCGAGGCTCACATAGAGGAAGGGCGCGGCGTAGAACGGCCCCTGCTCCACCGTGCCGAGCGCGCGGTTCTTGGTATAGAAGCGCTCCCACACCGTCTCGCCGCGATGGAAATCGCGATCGACGCCTTCCTTCGACCAGCCGTTGAATCGGTCGACCGTGGCACGCAGCGCCGGCGGATCGAGCCCGATCTGGGCGGCCAGCGCCTCGATCGTGTCGGCCTTGCGGATGAACCCCTTCTCCTTCGAGCCGAAGTGCATCGAGAGCGTCATCGCCTTGGCGTAACGCGCGTCGAAGATCCGCCAAGCCGGCAGATGCAGGTGATGTCCGTCGGGACCCCGCTCGTCGACCGCGACGCCGAGCGCCGGACTGCCTTCGCTGACGAAGCGCCTTGCGTGGCGGTTCACCAGGATCACGTGCGGCGCGTAGGTCTCGAGCAAAGGCTGGGCATGGCGACGGCCTTCGTAGGTCGTGAAGGTCGCGGGCGAGATCAGCGCCTGGTCCATGTGCGCGAGCTCGGCGCCGACCTCGGCCGCCATCAGCTGCCCATCGCCGGTATTGGTATCGGGCGCGCCGGTGAGGTCGATGCCGGGGAAGTATCTGGCCATGAGGTCCCGGTTCCAGTCGAAGCCGCCGGTCGCCAGCACGACACCGCGCGCGGCCCGGATGGTGCGCCGTTCGCCGCCGACCGTGGCCTCGACGCCTGCCACCGCAGCGCCGTCCATCACCAGCCGATGAACCGGTGCGTCGAGTTCGATGCGGCACCCCTTGTCGAGACAGCCCCGCACCAGTCCGACCACCAGCGCATTGCCCGCACCGACCCGCGCCGTCAGCAGCCGCCACAGCAGGGTCGGCGCCATGCCGAGCGCGCCGCGCACCGGGTTCTTGAGGACGCCATCGACAAGCTCTCGATAGGTGAAGAGCTGCGTCTTCACCGAAGCCCGCACCCGGTTCCACCAGCGGCCGAGAAGGAACTTGCTGAGGGGCGTGGTCGAGACCATGCGTCCGAACGGCCTGCCGCCCGGCAGATCGGCATAGGGATCGGGATGGTTGACCAACTCGAAGCGGAGTGGCGTCTCGTCTTCCAGGAAGCGCAGCATCGGCGCCGATTGCTCGGCCAGCACCTGCCACAACTCCTGCTCGCTCTCCTCCCAGCCGGGCGGCGCCGCGCCCTTGATGTAGCGCATCGTCTCCTCGGGCGAGTCCTCGATGCCGGCCGCCATCATATGATGGTTGCCCGGCACCCAGGTGCCCGCGCCCGACATTGCCGTCGTGCCGCCGAGCCAGCGGGACTTCTCGAGCACGATCACGCTTGCGCCATCATGCGCGGCTGCCAGGGCCGCCGACAGGCCGGCAGCGCCAGAGCCCACCACGATGACGTCGTACTCCATCGGTGCGGGCGCCCTATTTCGGCGGCTCGGGCCACTTCTTCTGCTCGCCCCGCACTGTCTCGAACCACTTCGACAGGCGCAGCACGCCAGAATCGTCGAAGCGGCGGCCCGAGATCTGCAGGCCGATCGGCTTGCCTTCCTTGGTGTAGCCGCAGTTGATCGAGGCGGCCGGCTGCTCGCTCATGTTGTAGGGCATGGTGAAGCCGATGTGGTCCATCGCCCGGTTCACGTCGTTGGAGGGCATCTCCCATTCGGCCGGGAAGGTGGGCACCGGCGACGTCGGCGACAGCACGTAGTCGAACGGCTGCGTCGCCTTCACGGTGGCGGCGCGGGTCGCCATGTAGTTGTTCACGCCGCGGATCACCGTGGGCCCCGAAACATCGGCGCCGGCGCGGCACCAGTCGGCAATGAAGGGCAGCACCTTCGCCTGGCGTGCGTGGCTCAGCGCCGAGAAATCGACCCAGCTTCGCACCCGCCAGAAGATGTCCTGGAGGTCGAGCATGGCGGGGGTCATGAAAGGCGCGACGATTTCGACATGCGCACCGGCCGCCGCGAACAGCTTCGCCGCCGCCTCGATCGCCGCCTTGGTTTCCGGCTCGACCGGCATGCCGCAGCCCGCGTCCATGTGCAGGCCGATCCGGAGGCCCTTCGGTTCGAGCGGCCCGGCGCCAAAATCAATGTCGGCCGGCGGCAGGTTCATGTGGTCGCGCCAGTCGGGCTTGGAGAGTTCGGCCATCAGCAGGCAGGAGTCCGCGACGCTGCGCGTCATCGGCCCGATGGCGCGGCCGAAGAACGGCGGGTCGACCGGGACGCGACCGAGGCTGGGCTTCAGGGTGAAGATGCCGTTCCAGCTCGCCGGCAGGCGGACCGAGCCGCCGATGTCGGTGCCGAGATGCAGCGGGCCGTATCCAGCCGCCGCCGCCGCGCCCGCACCGGCGCTGGAGCCACCGGGATTCCAGGCAAGGTTCCACGGGTTGCGCGTCAGCGGATGGAAGGAGCTGCGGCCCGAGGAGAGCATGCCGTAGTCGGGCATGGTGGTCTTGGAGAGGATGATCGCTCCCGCCTCTCGCACACGGGCCGAGGCGGGCGCGTCGGCAGCGGCGGGCACCAGTTCGGTCGCGGCCGTGCCGAGCGGCATCGGCACACCCTTGGTGGCGATGTTCTCCTTGATGGTGATGGGCACGCCATCGAGCGCGCCCTGCGGCGCCCCCTTCTGCCAGCGCGCCTCGGAAACCTTCGCGGCCTTGCGCGCGCCCTCGAAGTCCGGCGCATACAGCGCCTTCAGCTTTGGCTCCCAGGCCTCGATACGGGCGATCACGGCGTCGGTGGCCTCGACGGGCGACAGCGACTTGGATTTGTAGGCCGCGAGCAACTCGCCGGCGGTCATGTCATGCAATGCGGTCATGGCGTGAAAATACACGAATTCCGCTTCATGTTCGCTTAAACCCGCTGGGTTGGAACGACGCATCCGCTCCCAGTCGCTCGCAGGTAATTTGTTGACCCGCAAGCTGCCGGAGACGATGTTCCCCGCCGATCGTGGTCTTGCGTGCCAGGAAACCTGCCACGGGCGTAGTGTAGTCATCGGGCATGGTGTCCTGAGAGAGAATGACGGGTCATCCCGGCCGCATCTCGCACCTTGCCCATAGTCCAGAGTTCACGACCCGCAGATGCCAGAGCCGCAACGTCATCCCTACGTCAGTTTCGTCACCTGGGGCCGCAACGACGGCTATACCGATTCCTATACGGAGCGAATGGCGCGGGCGCTGGTGTGCCTCGTGCGGCAACTGGAGGCCGCGGCGCTCGATGCCGAGATCGTCATATCGGAATGGAATCCGCCCCCCGAGCGGCCTCTCCTCGTCGATATCCTCGAGCTGCCGGCCAACTCGCCTCATGTCGCCATACGCGGCGTGGTGAGCGACCCACGCTACCACGCCGTCTTCAAGGGGGCGGACAAGCACGGCATGCACAACGGTGAGGCCATCAACGTCGGACTTCGCCGCGCCCGTGGTGCCTACGTCACGCCCAAGGCGAGCGATACGTATCTGTCGCAGGAGACGATCGACCGGATGGCCCGGCGCGATCTCGATCCCGACACACTCTACCGCGTCGACCGCTACGATGTCGTCGTACCGCCCGAGCTGTGGCGCTTGGACGGCAGTGCCTTCCTGGCCGCCCTGGAAACGTTACCAGCCGAGCGTCTCGATTTCCTCCAGCAGGAGGCCCACTGGCGGGTGAGAGACCTGCATACCAACGCGAGCGGCGACTTCCTGCTCATGGCGTCGCGCTGGTGGCATACGCTCCACGGTCATCCCGCCGACGACCTGGTCTTCAGCCTCGACGGCGATTCGCTCATCATGCATGCGGCCGTGGCCTTGGGCGTTCGAGAATGCCGATGGCTCGACGGAGCGAAGGTCTTCAAGCCGCGGCACGGCCATCTGAACAATGCCCGGACCGGCGTCGTCTGGCGCCCCTGGCAGCGCAAGCTCGAAGAACTCCTGATCCGCTTCGGAGGTGCGGAACTCGCACACCAGGGGCGCATGACGCTCGACTACCCCAAGCGGCAAATCAAGTCCGTGCTGGCACCGTCCGTGGAACGTCACTTCGTGCGCCCCGCAAGTCGATGGGCCGCGGGGGCACGGCCTGTTCCCACCCAGCCCGCGAACTGGGGGCTGGCCGATCAGGAACTGGCGACGCGAGTGATTTGCCGGGCCGCTTGGGAAAGCTGATCGATCCCCGCACGTCGATCGCGGCGCCTTCGTTCGGACCCGAATCGCAGATAGACTGAAGCGATGGTCTATATCGAGCTGCTGATCGCCGTCGTTCTCATCCTCATCAACGGCGTCCTCGCAATGTCCGAACTGGCCGTCGTCTCGGCGCGCCGGGGCCGGCTGAAGGCCATGGCCGAGGGCGGCTCGCGCGGCGCCATCGCGGCGCTGCGCCTGGCCGACGACCCCGGCCGCTTCCTCTCGACGGTCCAGATCGGCATCACCCTGGTCGGCATCCTGGCCGGCGCCTTCTCCGGCGCCACCCTGGGCGCGCGCCTCACGACCGTACTGGTCGACACGGGCGTGCCGCTGCGCTTCGCCGAACCGCTGGCCTATGGCGGCGTGGTCGCCCTCATCACCTATCTGTCGCTGATCGTGGGCGAACTCGTGCCGAAACAGATCGCCCTGCGCAATGCCGAGGCCGTGGCCGCAACGGTGGCGCCCGGCATGGCAATGCTGGCGCGCATTTCTGCGCCTCTCGTGTGGCTGCTCGACGTGTCGGGCAAGGCGATTCTCCGCCTGCTGGGCGGACGGCAGAGCGGCGAATCGGCTGTGACGGCCGAGGAGATCAAGGCGCTGATCGCCGAGGGCGAATCCTCGGGCGCCATCGAGCCGCGCGAACGCGGCATGATCAGCGCCGTCATGCGCCTGGGAGACCGGCCCGCACGGGCCATCATGACGCCACGACACGACCTCGACATCGTCGACCTGTCGCTCGAGCCGCAGGCGCTGTTGCAGACCGTCCAGTCGAGCGTCCACTCCCGCCTGCTCGCCTGGGATCCCGCCGCGAACCACGCCGCCGGCGTCGTCCGCAAGAACGACCTTCTCGATGCCTTCATCCGCGACGGCACCGCCGATCCGCGCGCCCTCGTCAGGCCCGCGCCCATCGTCCCGGACACCATGGACGGGTTCGACGTGCTCGACACGCTCAAGAACTCACCCGCCCACATGGTCCTGGTGCAGGACGAGTATGGGGAATTGTTGGGCATCGTCACGACCGCCGATATCCTCGAAGCCATCGTCGGCGCCTTTCAGACCGACGAAGGCCCGGCCGAACGCGCAGCGACGGAACGCGACGACGGCTCGTGGCTGGTGGCCGGCAGCATGCCGGCCGACGAACTCATCGAGCTGCTGGGCATCACCGCCAAACGCACCGCCGACTTCCATACCGTCGCCGGCATGGTGTTGGCCGCCATGCGCCGACTGCCCAAGGAAGGCGATTTCGTCAACATCGGCGGCTGGCGGTTCGAGGTGCTCGACATGGACGGCCGCCGCATCGACAAGCTGCTGGCGACGCGCGTGACGACGGTGCACCGGGCCGCGAATACGTGACCCTCAGCCCCTGCCGAGGTCGCCGATCCGGTCCGCGATGATCCTGGTCAGGTAGGGCGCGACGAACAGCACGACGAGCAGGCGGACCGTCTGCATGGCCATCACGAACGAGACGTCGACGTCGGTGGAGGCCGCGATGATGGCGATCGAGTCGGCGCCGCCGGGGCTGGTGGCAAGATAGGCGGTCAGCGGATCGATGCCGGCGGCGAGCACCATGAAGGCCGCGACGCCGCCGCACAGCGCCAGCATCGCGAAGATGCAGAGGAGAATACCGGGAAGCTGGCGCAGCACGTGGACCAGCAGCGCGCGCGTAAAGCGCAGCCCGACGTTCCAGCCGACCAGCGCGTAGCAGCCGGCGAGCAGCCAGGTCGGCAGCTCGAGCCGCAACCAGCCCATGTGCGTGAGCACGATGCCGCCGACCAGTGGCACCAGGAAGGCCCCGGCCGGAATACTGAGCCGCCGCGCCAGCCAGGAGCCCACGCCGGCCAGCGCCAGGGTCTCGAGCAGCGGCAGCCAGGCGACCTCGGGGAACCACACGATCGCGGCCGGCGCATGCTGGGAGGCTCCGCCGAAGTAACGGGCCACGGCCGCCGCGACGACCGCCACCATCACGACGCGCAGATACTGCATGAAGGCCACCATGCGCATGTCGGCACCATAGGCCTCCGCCATATAGGTCATGACGGAGGCGGCACCCGGGCTCACGCCCCACAACGCCGTCGTGCCGGGCAGCATCTGCCAGCGCGTCATCTGCCAGCCGACCCAGCTGCTGGCGGCGACGACCGAAACCACGCCGACCGTGAACAGCGCCCAGTGTCCCAGGATGTCACCCACGATCGTGAGGGGCACCATCTTTGCGATCATGCTGCCGACGATGCCCTGCGCCACGGCGAAGACCGGCACCGGAAAGGTCACCTTGCCGCCGCCGGAGGCGAAGGCCACACCGGCGAGCAGCGGCCCCAGCATCAGTGCGGCCGGTGCGTGCAGCCACAGCAACAATGCCGTCATCGGCACGGTGAGGACGATCAGCGCAGACCATGAGGTGAGGTGTCGGGTGAAGGCTTTCACCCGACACATCGCGTCTTGGGAGAACGATAAGGATCCTTCGCTGCGCTCAGGATGACACCGCTTTCTTCATCGACGCACCGCGCCAATCCCAACAACGGTGTCATCCTGAGCGCAGCGAAGGATCCTTGAGTCATCTTCAGGTCAGGAACTCCTCGGCCTCGCCGTTCATGGCGCGGATGGTCGCCATCAGCTCGGCCATCGCGGCAACGAGCCTTGCATCATCCGTGCCGCGCAGGACCAGCGAGACGCTGGGCTTGCCGTTGCGGAAGGCCGGGTAGGATCCGATGTCGATATCCTCGTAGCGTTTCTGCAGCGCGCCCAGCGGTTCGGCGATGATGCCTTCGGCGAGGTTGGTCCGCACGGTGCGTGACAGGACGGGGATGCCGCCGACCAGCCGGTGCTTCATCGACTGGAACATCGCCTCGGCGACCTTGGGGATGCCGGCGAAGGTGAAGACGTTCTCCATCTGGAAGCCGGGTGCGACCGAGACCGGATTGTCGACCAGCACGCCGCCATGCGGGACGCGCGCCATGCGCCGCCGGGCCGGCGTGAACAGCGCGGGGTCGCCATAGTGACGGGTCATGCGGGCCACCGCCTCGGGATGCTCGGAAATACCGACACCGAAAGCCTTGGCGATGCAGTCGGCGGTGATGTCGTCATGGGTCGGGCCGATCCCGCCGGTGGTGAAGACGTAGTCGAACCTGGCCCGCACCTCGTTCAGGGTTGCCACGACGGTCGCCTCGATGTCGGGAACGACCCGGGCCTCCATGACCCGGACCCCGAGCTTGCCCAGTTCGGTGGCGAGATACTGGATGTTGGAATCGCGGGTGCGGCCGCTCAGGATCTCATTGCCGATCACGAGGATGCAGGCGGTGACGATTTTTGCCGAATCTGACATGCAAGGCCTGCGTAATTATCGTTTGGTTTCAGGACCCTATCGGACCCCGGCCGGTGGGCCAAGCCGTGGTCCCGCCCTTGTTACCGCCGGTATCGCATGCCAAATAAGGCGGATGACCAATTCACGCGAGATCGTCGACGACAGCGCCGACTATTGGCGCCGCGACGAGCGCACCATCAAGCTGCACGGACCCGAAGGCTTCGCCGGCATGCGCAAAGCCGGCCGGCTGGCCGCCGAAACGCTCGATTTCATCACGCCTTACGTCCTGCCGGGCGTGACGACGGAAGAACTCGACCGGCTCTGCCACGAGTTCATCCTCGATCACAAGGCGATCCCGGCCCCGCTGAATTATCGCGGATTTCCGAAGTCGATCTGCACCTCGATCAACCACGTGGTCTGCCACGGCATCCCGTCGGACAAGCGGCTGCAGAACGGTGACATCGTCAACATCGACGTCACCGTCATCCTCGACGGCTGGTACGGCGACACCAGCCGCATGTATTACGCAGGCGATGTCGGCGTGAAGGCGCGGCGGCTGTGCGACGTCACCTACGAGGCGATGATGCGCGGCATCGCAGCCGCCAGGCCCGGCGGCCATGTCGGCGACATCGGCTTCGCCATCCAGTCCTATGTCGAGGCGCAGCGTTTCTCGGTGGTGCGGGACTTCTCGGGACACGGTCTCGGCCGCATCTTCCACGATGCGCCGAACATCCTGCATTACGGCAAGAAGGGCACGGGCCCGGTGCTGAAGCCGGGCATGTTCTTCACCGTCGAGCCGATGGTGAATGCCGGTACCTGGCAAGTGAAGGTGCTGAGCGACGGCTGGACCGCGGTGACCCGCGACAAGCAGCTCTCCGCCCAGTTCGAGCACTCGGTCGGCATCACCGAAACCGGAGTCGAGTTCTTCACGCTGTCGCCCAGGGAACTGGCCAAGCCGCCGTACGATCTGGCCGAGACGAAGCCCCTGCAGGCGACGCCGGCCTGACGAACCGTCCGACACCTTTCATTGCCGGGCCCGGTCGGGCGACCTAGCATCCCCGCCAGGGGGCTTCATGAACAACTTCAAGAGACGCGGACTTCTGGTCGGCGCAGGTGCGGCCGTGTCGATGCTGGGCGCAACGGGCCGGGGCGCACTGGCACAGACCGCGGCCGGTGCCCCTCGTCCAGCGCGGCCCGAGCTTCGCGAGCCGGTCACCCTCACCTCGAAGGACGGCGTTCTCGAGGTCCGGCTGACCGCCCGCCAGGGCGAGGTGAAGCTCGACACCGTGGCAAGGCCGGTGAAGAATTTCCTGCTGCTCGACTATCAGCTGGTGCGGGGTGCGGCATCCGACGGTCGCCGCGAAGGCAGGAACCTCTATCCTGCGCCCACCCTACAGGTGTTCCCGGGCGAGCGGCTGATCGTCCATTTCGAGAACGGCCTGAGCGGCCTCACCATCCGCGATTTCTACGATCCGGCCTATACCGCGATCGGGAAGACGGTGCCGCTCTATCCCGAGCAGCTCCGGGAATCGCCGCTCAACCTGCACACGCACGGCCTGCATGTCAGCCCCAAGGGCAATGCCGACAATGTCATGCTGCACATGCCTGCGGGCACGTCGAACACCTACACCTACGACATCCCGAAGGAGCATCCGCAAGGCGCCTACTGGTATCACAGTCACCTGCACATGCTGACGACCGCGCATGTCTATTTCGGCATGGTCGGCCTCCTGGCGGTCGGCCGGCTCGACGGCGGCCTGCCGGTGGTCGCCGAGAAGCGCCTCCCGGTCCGCAACATGATGCTGCAGTATAATTACGTGTTCGACCGGGCCGGCGGCAGCGCCCAGCTCAACAATCCCTATTGGCCGCAATTCGTCAGCACGATCACGCCGCCCAAGGACGGCGAACTCGCCAGGGGCACCTATCGGCCGCTCATGACGCCGGTCAATTTCGACCAGACCAGCAAGGGCACGAGATACGCGACGGTCTGGTACGCCGGCCCGCTGTCGATCAACAACCGGCGCGGCGCATTCCAGTACATTCCGTCCAACCTGATGAGCTTCACGGCCGCGGATGGACGGACCGACCTCGACATGCCGGCCGATCCCGCCCTGCCGGACGACAAGCGCGACATGCAATTCACGGTGAACGGGCAGTTCCAGCCGGTGATCCGGAGCAAGCCCGGCCAGACCGAGATCTGGGTGCTCTCCAACGTGAGCGACATCGCCTACATCAACGTGCGGCTCACCGAGACGGCGACCGGCCGGCATCCGCCGATCTCCATCGTCGGCCAGGACGGCGAGCCCTACGGGGCCGTCGAGCATCCGCCGACGCATGATGGCACCCGGCTGCTGATCCCGCCCGCCAGCCGCTTCGCCATCGCCGTCACGATGCCGGCCCGGGGCGATCTCGTGCTGGAGATGCCGGACCGCGGCGGCGGCGCCCGGACCATGACCATGCCCGGGATCGCCTACACCAACGACGGTACCGACAAGCCGCCGGCGGTGCTGGGAAGCCTCACCGTACTGCCCTCGGCGATCAGCTATGCCGACGGCTTCTTCGTGTTCCCGACCCAGGTGCTGGCGCGCGCGACGGTGCCGCCGGGATCGGCCCCGGGCGTGACGGTGCCCTTCCCCAGGGGCCAGCGCCTGCGCGGGCGGACGCCCTTCGTCGACCTGTCGCGCGCGACGCCCGACGTCACGCGCAAGATCACCATCAAGGGCGGCTTCCTGAACGATCTCGTGAGCAAGTCCGACGCGAAATCCTTCACCTACGCCTTCGACGCCGCCGCCTTTCCCAACATGCCGCTGGTGCAGCCGCGACTCGGCTCGATCGAGGAGTGGCAGTTCATCAACCACAACAACGACGAGCACCCGATCCACGTGCACGTCAACGATTTCCAGGTGACGGCCTATCACGACCCGACCACCGGTCTGCGCACCGGCCCCGACAAGTTTTTCGTCGACAATGCCAATGTGCCCGCACCCGTCATGATGCCGGACGAGACCGTCGTGCAGCCGGGCTACATGGCGATGCGCACCCGCTTCGACGACTTCATCGGCCTTTACGTGATGCACTGCCACCGCCTCAACCACGAGGACAACGGGCTGATGGCACTGGTCAACGTGATCCCCGCCGTCTCGGCCTATGCCGTCGTGGTGCCGGGCGCGGGCGGCAAGCCCACCACCGTGCGCGTACTCGACGCCAACGGCGACAGGCTGCTCGCCACCGTCACGCCGTTTCCCGGCCATGAAGGGCCTGTCAGCGTCGCGCTGGGCGATCTCGACGGCGACGGGGCGCTCGACCTCGTGGTCGGCGCCGGCAAGGACCATGCACCGGAAGTCGTCGCCTACGCGGGCGCCGCGAAGCCCGGCAAGCCGGCCTTTTCCACCGAGTTGGCACGCTTCCAGGCCTTCGGCGCCGATGCGCGCGGCGGCGTCAGCGTGGCCGCCGCGCAGATCGACGGCGCGACGTCGGACAACATCATCGTCGGCTCCGGCCCCGGCATCGCCAGCGAAATCAAGGTCTATGGCGCAAAGCTGCCCCGGCCCGGCACGGTCCCGCCGCTCTTCGCCTCGTTCGCACCCTATGCCGGCGAGTCCTCGGGTGTCAGCCTCGCCACCGGCTTCGTCGATTTCTCGACCGGCCGCAACAGCATCGTCGCGGCGCCCGGCCCCGGCAGCACGGCCGAGGTGAAGGTCTTCGTTTTCCCGTTGCTGAACCAGATCGGCGATTCACCGATCACGTCGCCGCAGCCGGGAATGACCGCCAGCTTCAAGCCATTCGGCGAGGACTATCGCGGCGGCGTCTCGCTGGCGACCGGCTGGCTGACCGGCACTCTCGGCGGCGCCAAGCGCATCGTCGTCGGTCGCCTGGCCGGCGAAGCGCAGGTGAAGGTCTATTCCAGCGGATCGGCGCTCGATGGCGGCCCTTCCATGTACCTGCACAGCCCGGTCCATCACGGGCACGGCGCGGCGTTCCGCGAGATCGCTGCCTTCACGCCCTTCGAGGGCACGGCCGGCGTGCGCGTGGCTGCGACCAGCACGACGACCGGTGCAGACCTCCTGGTGAGCGGTGTCTCCGCCCAGGGCGTGGCAATCGTCCAGAAGTACGACTTGGTCCGCGCCGATCCGAAGGCCACGACGCTGGAGGCAGTCAAGCTCGGTGACGTCGCGGCGGGCGTGGCCGGGACCGTGCCGGCGGTGCTGGTTGGCGACTGAGCGCCGTCAGGCGCTGGCGGCCGAGAGGACCAGCTTCTGGATGCCGCAGTCCGCTTCGGGCGACAGCGTGATCGTGCCGTTCAGCCGGCCCTTCGCGCAGGCCAGTACGAAGCGGCCGGCGAGCGCGTGGATCGGCTCGATACGCTCCAGTCGCCCCTCGCCCAGTTCCTGCCTGAGCGCCGCGAGTTCGGCATTGCGCAGGGGCGCCGGCATGTCGAGGAGGAAGTTCACCGCGAACGGCCGGTCGCCGCTCGCGATGCTTCCCGAGGCATAGGCCGCCACGACCGCGTTCACCGCGCGCAGCAGCGGCGGCGAAGGGTCCGCGAGGGCGGGCGGCGGCGCGGCGGCGTGCAGCCTCTCCGCGACGTCGAGCGTGAGGCGCGACATCGGGGCATAGGTGCGGTTGCCGAAGGCGAAGACGCCCCAGCCGCGCTCCGGCAGCATCAGGACGTGTGAGCCGTAGCCCGGCAGGCCGCCGGCGTGATGGATGCGCATGCCAAGCAGCGTGTCAGTCGAATGGGTGAGGCCATAGCCGTAGGCGCTGGGCTGTCCGGGGCGGGCACCGGGTGCGGAATCAGGCACGAACGGGGGCGCGTGCCACAGCACCATCTCGCGCACGCTCGAACGGCGCACCGGACCCGATTCGGGCTCGTCACGCGCCGGCCACGCATTCAGCAGGAAGGAGACGTAGCGCGCATAGTCCGGCACGGTGGTGGTCAGGCCGCCCATGGCACCGACCTCGCCGTCCGGCTCGATGCGCTCGCGCGACCAGATCTCGCCGTCCAGCCGGTAGCCCCAGGCATAGTCCCCGCGCGCTGCCGCCGCCGGGGCATCGAACGTCGTGTGTGCCATGTCGAGCGGCTCCAGGAAGGTGCGGCGCAGATAGGCCTGGTAGGGCTCGCCGCTCACGTTCGTCAGCACGCGCCCCAGCAGCGCGTAGCCCAGGTTGCTGTACTCGAAGGCGAGACCAGGCGGGCGCGCGAACAGGTGGCCGGTAGCGATCACCGCGTCGAGTTCGGCCGGCGACAGGCCCAGCACGCGATCGCCCCAGGGATCGTCTGTGACGAAGCCCGCGGTGTGCGTCAGCAGGTGGCGCACGGTGACCGGCGCACTGTCGCGCGTGGCGGGCTTCACCGCCGCGAACTGCGGCACGTAATGGGCCAGCGGCGCGTCGAGCTGCAGCCATCCCCGGTCGCGCAGCGACAGGATCCCCAGCGCCGTCATGTTCTTGGTCATCGAGGCAATCCGGAAGGCGGTCCCCGCCTCCACATGACGGCCGGCTTCCCGGCCGGCGAGGCCGATCGTCACCGTATGGACGAGGCGGCCCTCCTGCACGATTCCGACGGCAAGGCCCGGAATCCGTTGCTGTTCGGCAAAGGCGGCGCAGGCCGCGTCGATCTCGGCGAGCACGGTCGCCGGGTACGCTGGGTCGGACATGGCGGCATCGTATCACAAGGCCGGCCGGGCCTGTTTTTTGCCGGGCTCACCTCGCCGACAGGGCAATCTCGCCCGTGCCGCGATCATTTCGCTGCCACCGTCCACACACCGTTCCGTTGTTGGTAGCGTGTCAGGCGATGCTCCTGGAGGTCTTCGACACGCAGGTCGCGTTCGGTGAAGCGGAACTGCACGGCCTGTTCCGTGATGCAACGCGTGTCGTGGATGTCACCCGGGAGATAGACCTGGACCTGACCGGCTCGAACGATGGTGCTGTCGCGCTGAACCAGCCGCACGCCGGTGGTCGGATCGTCCACCCGAGCATACGTGCGCATTTCCATCTCCCCGCTCTGAACGGCGTAGATCACCCAACTGCGTCCGTGATCGTGCGGCGGCCGATACAGACCAGCGTGTTCGGTATGGGCGAGCAGGATGAAGCCATGGTCGAGGTCACGGTAAATCTCTTCGGTCGCCGGACGGTTCCGCAGCAACGTCGCCAACCAAGGCTCGGAAGGAGACGCCTGCACCAAGCGCTCGGCCAGGGCACGGCACGCAGCCACCACTTCACTGGTCAGCGGCCCCCAGGCGGCCCTCATACCTTCGATGAAGTCTTGTCGTGAATTGACGCTCATGGCCGTTTTCCCAGGTTGATGACGACCAAAGGGTATGGGCGCGCCAGACAAGGCGGAAGGCGCACGACATGCACACAATCATTGCGTTTCACGCTATATGTCTGCGGACGTGTCCAAGTCGGGAAATGCGGATCGTGAATTTCAATCTTCTTGTCGCACTGAACGTCCTCCTGTCCGAAAGGAGCGTCGCGGGCGCCGCCAGACGGCTACGGCTCAGCCCTTCGGCGACCAGCCGAGCCCTGTCGCGCCTGCGGCAAGCCACCGGCGATCCGCTTCTGGTCAGAGCAGGCCGGGGCTTGGTGGCGACGCCCAAAGCCATCGCGCTCCAGGAACGGGTCCGCCGCCTGGTCGAGGATGTCGAGTCCGTGCTGCGTCCGGACGAACCGATCGATCTGACGGCAGTCGAACGAACCTTCACGCTCAGGACGAGCGATGGCTTCATCGAAAACTTCGGCGCTCGTCTCCTCGCGCGGATGGAATCCGAGGCGCCTGGCGTGCGACTAAACTTCATCCATAAGCCGAACAAGGACAGCACCCCCTTGCGAGAGGGCCTGGTCGACCTGGAAACCGGAGTCGTGGAGGAAGCCCTTGGGCCGGAGGTGCGTGCCCAGGCGCTGTTCAGAGACCGGTTGGTCTGTGTCGTGCGGAAGGGTCACGCGGTTGACGCTGGCGGCATGACCCGGACCGCCTACCGGGAAAGTCCCCATGTCGTAGTATCGAGAAGCGGTCTGGAAACTGGCGCCGTCGACCTGCCCTTCTTGCCCGCCGGCATCAAGCGGCGTGTCCGTACGATCGTCAGCGACTTTTCGGCAGCGCTTGCCCTGGCCCGCGACACCGATTTGATAGCGACCGTGCCAGAGCGCCACACCGCCAATCTGCGCCACGGCATGACCAGCTTCTCACTTCCGATGCCGACTACGGAATTCGCCCTTTCCATGCTATGGCACCCGCGGATGGACTCCGATCCCGCGCATCGCTGGCTTCGGTCGTGTGTCCGGGAAGTTTGCGCGCCAGGCTAGCTGGGCGACGAGCAGTTGCCCATCCGCTTGCTCCTTCCGCGACAGCCCCTCGATCAGAACCTGACGTTGAGAGTGCCGCGTACGGATTGGTCGGACGCGCCGGCGCCGAACTGGCCGCCATAGGAGACGCCGAGGTCGACGCTGGGCGCGAGGCTGACATCGACACCGGCATCGATCACCGCGGAGTCCTGCGCGATCGGCACTCCCAGCACCGTAAAGGCGCCCCCACCGGCAAACGCCAACGTAGAACCCGGCGTCGTGTCGCCGAAAGCATGTCGCCAGCCGGCGCTCCCTTTCGCCGTCGCCACGACTCCGCCCACGGTGAAGTCGGTCGAAGCGCGCGCACCCAGGGTCGTGAAGGGCGCATCCGCAAACGAGCCCCCGCTCGTCAGGGCGGCGGCGCCGCCGGTCTCGCTGAAGCCGTCCGTTCTCAGTCCGACATAGGCGACGTTGGCAAAGGGCTCGATCGTTGCGCCGCCTGCCTGCAGACCATACCCAAGCTCGCCAAAGGCCTGTGCCGTTCCTCCGGAGTAGCGTCCCTTGACCGTATCCGAGAAGCCCTGGAAAGCGATGGAACGCACAGTGGACAGCGTATGCCACGTGTAGGCGAAGCCGACGCGCAACGCGAGATCACCCCATTGCGCCCCGCCATAGGTGCCGAGGTGAAAGTTGTCGACGGTGGCCGACGAGTTCCGTTCGCCGCCTGGATCGAGCTGTTGCTGTAGCCGGCCAGAAGGCCCGCCCGCCCCCGTTGCATCACCTGAACGTCCGCGCCCACGAGGATGCCGCCGGTATTGCGCCGCACCGTCGAGGCATTGCCGTCGCCGTTCCAGCGGCCCCACGACCCGAAGCCGCGGGCCCAGACGGTCATCTCGTCCAGAACGGAACACGAGGTTGACGCCTCGCAGGCCTCGGCAACGGCAGGTGCTGAATTGCCGGACGTGCCCCGCAGACGGGCCAACGCAGCATCACGCACGAACTGGCTGTCGGACAGCAGGACGCTCCTGACCGAAGCATGCACCTCGCCCGACAGTTGATCGAACGCCTGCTGCGCCGCGGCGTCGTTGGGCAGATTGAGAATGGCAGCGGAAAGCGCACCCGTTGCCGGCAAGGTCCCGAGTCCGCTTGCCGTGCCGAGCTGATTGGCGGTCTGCGCGGCCGCCGAGAAGGAGCGAATCTGCGCCACGTCGACGTAGACGTTGTTCGGATCGTAGGCCGCGGAGAATCCCAGGAACGCCGTTATCTGCGTATCCCCCGTGAGCGTATAGATGCCGGTCACACCGCCGCCCGACGTCAGCACCGTGTAGCGCGTGCCGAGTACGTAAGGTCCGCCATCCGCCCTGATGATCTGCAAAGCCGGGGCATCGACGAGCTCGGTGACGCCGATCACGTTGATTCGGTCACCGGTGCCGTTGGAAGCGAGCTCGACCTGATAGGTCGAGCCAGGTGCCTGACCGAAGTTGGCGGCCGTCAATGCCCCGATCGATCCATGGCCGGGTGCAACAGTTCCGCCGGGATGAATGCCAACATCACCCAGGATTCCGGCGCCGCCCAGCACGCCACCATCCACCGTCACGTTTGAGCCGGCCAGCGAACCGTTCACGATGAGCTAACCACCATGGACCCGGGTCGGTCCTGTGAAAGCGCCGGAATCGCCGCCCAGGATGGTTGTGCCGGCAATCTGGTCAATTCTGCCGTCACCGGACAACGACGGCGCAAAGGCGTAGGAAGCGCTGGTGTGGTTGAAGACGATCCTGCCGTCTCCCGCGCCGAACAGGATGTTCGACGCCGCCACCGTACCGGGCGCCGCGGCCACGTCGCCTGCGGCGCCGCCGATGTTGAGGGCGCTCGTGGACTGGGCGTCCATGGCAATGCCGATACCGCCTGCCGCGGAGATCGACCCGCCATTGCGGACCGTCACGATACCGTTGCCGAAATCGCCGACCAGAACGATTCCGGTACTGCTCCAGGCCGAGCCGGCACCATCGATCGTCACGAGACCGGACGAACCTTGCTCCGAGGCGATGCGTCCGTCCCCGCTCGCCACAGCGCCGCCGTTGCGGATATCGAGCGTTCCGTTGCCGATCCATCCGACGTCCAGAATCTGCCCGACCGTCAGGGTCGATCCGGCTCCGTCGACGGTCACGGAACTGTTCGAACTGCTCAGATCCGAGATCGCGAAGGTGGTGCCGGTCGCAACGCTGCCGCCGTTCAGGATCGTCAGCGTTCCGTTGGCAGCTCCGCCGACGACCAGGCTGGTGTCGAGGGCCCAGCTGCCGGCGTCCACGGTGACCGCCCCGGTCGAGCCGGGCATGTAGGCGATCCAGGCGGACTCGCTGGTGAGCGAAGCACCGTTGCGAATCACGAGACTGCCGTTCGCGCCCGCGTTGCGGCCGACCATCGTGATCCCGGTGAGAGCCACCGCCGGCCCGCCGTCCATGACAGCACCCGGTGTGTTGGAATTGATCCATGTAGGCCCGGTGGGGAGGATTGCCGGCATCCAGTTCCCGGACTTGAACCAGTCGTCGTCGATCGCGCCGGTCCACACGGTCTGCGCCGAGGCCGGAGCGCTCATGGCCATGAGCGCCAATGCCGATACCGAGTGACAGAGCCTCCAGCGATTGACCGACACGTGCACTCTCCCGACGCTGTTGCAGCGCGTGGCAATATCGTGAAGGTCGGGGAGCCAGCATCACCCTATGGGGTGAAATCGGCGAGAAACCTGGACTCAGCTTTTTTCCGGTCGGGTCGTTCCGATCGGCGGCGTCAGCTCGCGCATCAGGAGTTGGAGTTGCCGCTGGTCGCGGGTGCCGGTCTTGTCGTAGACGACGCGGAGCTGGCTCTTTACCGTCTGGTCGGACACGCCGCTCGCTACAGCGATCTCGCTGCGCGTTAGACCGCCGGCCGCGAGCGCCGCAACCCTTCTTTCGGCGGCCGTCAACCCAAACAGGGCCGCAATCGCTTCGACGGCGGGAAGCGGAGTCGTGCCCGGGGCGGCGATGAAGATCGCCGCCGCCGCCTCCTGCGCCAGCCAGGCTGCAGGCCGCCTTGTCAACGGCAGCACGTGGGCGATGGAGGGACGCTCCGACCTAGCCAGAGGCACGCCGATCCCGATCGTCCCGAGCAGCACCTCATCACGGTGCCCGAGTGCTACCGCGTCGCCCACCGATCTCTGCGCGGGAACGTAATTCAGGGCCAGCCGTCCCGCAGTCTGGCGGACGAATGTCTGGTCGCGCAGCAACGCTTCCGCCGCCGAGTTGGCGTAGAGCAGACGCAGGTCACTCGCCACGACCATCACGGGATGGGCCAAACTATCGATCACCTCCTGGAGGAGGGCCGTCCTGCGCTGCTCGGCCTCGAACAGGTCGGCGATCGACACTGATCGTCGGATATGTGGGGCAAGTCGGGACAAAAGTGCTTGCCGCTCGGGCGTCGTGGGCTTGTCCTCATGCGTGATGGTGGTGAGCGCACCCACGCACACGTCGCGCTTCATCACCGCAAGATTGAAGCCGGTGCGAAGCCGGTTTGGCTGCATCCATTCGGTATAGGTGCGGCTTGCGTGCCAGACATCCCGGCCGCTCGGCCCGTAAAGATTGCACATCTCGTCGAAGTCGAGTGGCACATCGATTTCGAATCTGGGCAGGATCGGGAAGAACGGCACGTGGGACGCATAGGTCGTCACCAGTGGCTGCAGCACGTGCGGATCACCATGAACTGCAGAAAAGCGCGCTGTCCTCTTGGACATGTCCATGACCGCCAACATGGCGATCACGCTTTCAGTGAGCTCACTGATGCTGGCCAGCGCCTCCGGCCAACGAACCGGATCGGTCACGCAGTCGTAGAGAGTACCGATCGTGTCGTACAGTCTGGTGTCATCCATTGTTGCGGGACGCTACTCTTACAACTACTCACACCCGGCTGAAGTATAGGCGATCGATCGCGCCGATGCACTACAACTGCAAGCGCGATACGCGTGAGCCCCGGTGGCCGGTGCGCCGTCGGTGTTGCTACCGTTGCGTGAGATGAGACCGAGCCCAAATTGCGTGCTCAGCCGCTTCCTGCCGCGTTTCTGCCGCGGTTTCATTTGATCGTGTGCCATGGGAAAGACGAAGCGGACCACGGTCGAGGCGGTTCCGGCGGCAATGATTGCCGCCGCGCCGAACGATGACGCGTTGCTGGCTCTGCTGGATGCGGGGCTTCGTCTCCAGGCTTTCGATAATCTCTGGCGCGTGAGCGGCAACACGCTCCCTCACCGTATCCTGCTGCGCGAGGCCGGCGGCACGTGGAACCGGCTGGACCAATGCTGGGATTTCGCGGGCGAGGACCCGACCACCAGGCTGGCCGCCGCCCTGGAAGCGGCACCGTTGGCCTCGACCGGCCACAACAGTGGCGAAACGGCGCCGCCCAAGCCGCACTATCACGGCCATCGTGGCCGGGTGCGCGAGCGCGTGCTGAAGGCCGGCGTAGAAGCGCTGGCCGACTATGAGCTGCTGGAATTGCTTCTTTTCTATTCGATCGAGCGGATCGACACCAAGCCGATGGCCAAGGCGCTACTGGAGCGCTTCGGCACCCTGGGCGACGTGTTCGCCGCCGAGGCGGCGCAGCTGCGCGAATTCGAGATCGACCAGCGCACGCTGGTCCACTTCAAGGCGATGCGCGAGGTCGGGCGGCGGCTGGCCGAGCGCAAGGTCAAGGACATGCCGGTGCTGACCAACTGGCAGCAGCTCCTCGACTATTGCCACGCGGCCCTCGCCCACGAGAAGACCGAGCAGTTCCGCATTCTCTTCCTCGACCGCAAGAACGTGCTGATCGCCGACGAGGTCCAGCAGCGCGGCACCATCGACCACACGCCCGTCTACCCCCGAGAGGTGGTGAAGCGCGCGCTGGCATTGAATGCGGCGGCGCTGATCCTGGTGCACAACCACCCTACTCGACCCGACTGATCACGCTCAATCACGCTAGAAACCGCTTAAACACGAAACTTATCGCTTGTCGACTGGGGTCGGTTAGAGGCATAAATGGGAGCGGTTTTTCGCGGGATGCGAGGGCCTACCGCCCCCAGTAGCCGACCCCTGCACCCTCGTTGCCGCTCCCAGTTTGGTGAGGGTGGTGAGAAGGATGGCAAGTCTTACCGATGCAGCGATCCGGCAGGCCATGAAGCGGGTCGAGTTGGACAGCACTCAGGAGAGCCTCGTTGATGGCGAGGGCCGCGGCACCGGCCGGCTTGTGCTGGTGTTGAAACCCATGCCGACGCGCGTGACGGCCGACTGGATGGCGCAGCAGTGGCGCGATGGCAAACGGACCAAGAAGAAGCTCGGCTCATACCCATCCATTTCGCTCGCCCAGGCACGCGAAATTTTCCAGCGGGACTACGCCAACGTCATCCAGAAGGGGCGCAGCATCAAGATCGCTGGAGACACCCGGCCCGGCAGCGTGGGCGACCTATTCGAGGCTTATGTGAGGGCACTCAAGGAAGCGGGGAAGCCCTCGTGGGAAGACGCGGAGAAGGGCCTCAACAAGATCGCTGACACGCTTGGCCGTCATCGGCAGGCGCGCGAGATCGAGCCCGATGAGGTTATCGAATTGCTCCGCCCGATCTACGATCGCGGCAAGCGCTCCATGGCCGATCACGTCCGCTCATACATCCGCTCCGCATACAGCTGGGGAATAAAGTCCGAGCACGACTACCGCACTGCCTCGCCCCGTCGCTTTCGCCTCGCGTACAACCCCGCCGCAAGCATCCCGACCGAGCCGAAGGTGCGCGGCACGCGCTGGCTCGACGAGGACGAGTTCTCGCAACTCTACAAGTGGCTCGAATGCCCGGACGTGCCGGTACACCCTCCCTACCTCCGCGCCGTTCGTATCCTCATGCTCACCGGCCAACGCGTCGAGGAGATGGCCCGACTCCATGTCGATCAGTGGGACGCCGAAGAGCGCATCCTCGACTGGTCGAAGACAAAGAATGGCAAGCCCCATTCGCTTCCCGTCCCCGATCTCGCGGCCGACCTACTGGAGTCCATCAAGCCAAACGAGCACGGCTGGTTTTTCCCATCGGCGATGGACCCGACGAGGCCCGTCTCGGCCGGCACGCTCTATGCCTTCATGTGGCGGCAGCGCGGCCGCGGCGTGATCCCCGTCGTCACCAACCGAGACTTGCGGCGCACGTGGAAAACGCTTGCGGGCAAGGCAGGAGTATCGAAGGAAATCCGCGACCGCTTGCAGAACCACACGCTGCAAGATGTGTCCTCGAAACACTACGATCGCTGGCAGTACATGCCCGAGAAACGCGAGGGCATGAAGAAGTGGAACGCCTTCGTCACCGCCTTGCTGGCGAGCAAGGAACGCAGGATGGCAGCCTAGCTCGTATGCACCGCAGGCGGCGGCAGACGCGCATCCAGCCCGGTCGTAGGTTCAAATCGGGGGCCCGCAACCAGCTTTACTTGCTTCTTCGGGCTGCCGCCTAGGCTCGAAGCGCGAGCCCGCAACTACCGAGACCGACATTCGTTGATGGTCCCGATTTGACGCATGGTATCCGTTTTCCAGCCTGCTTGTGCAGACACAACCATCCCTTTTCTTCGCTAGAGTCACCGACTCTCGCACAGGCTGTTCTACCGGCTATGTCCCACCCCTGTTTGTGGAATTCAGTCCCGGTGAACAACATCGCCGCTGCGAAGAGGAGAGAGGCCGGGAAATCAAGAGGGTCAAGAGGGGCCTGTCAGCGGATCGTAGTGCCAGCCCGTCAAGATCCGCGAAACTCAACCTGCGAACGCCGGAATCCAAAAGAAATATGCATTCAGCATATAGAGACCGGACAGAATCAGGATCAATCCGCCAACTGTCTCGAAGGCACGTCGATACGGGTCCAGGCCGCGCAAATTCTCGAGCCAGCCGACGCTGATGGCGCCGACGGCAACGGGGAGCGCCCGTCCGACAGCGAAGGCAAGAAGCAGCGCGGCGCCCATCCAGGGCGAGCCAAGTCCTACAGTTGCTCCGAGAAGGACGACGAGCGCCGGCGTGCACACCGGGCAGATCGCAACCGAGAATACCGCTCCGAGAAGGAGCGCGCTCCAGATCGCCGACGGCCGCCTGGCCTTCAGGGCAAACGCCGGGAGCGGCAATCGGACCCAGCCTGCCCACATGAGTCCCAGCAGGATGAGGAACGGACCGACCACCAGCCCCCATTCCCGTCCCAGCAGAGAGGCCACCCACTGACCGCCGAGCCCGGCGACGAAGCCCATCGCTGTGTGCACGACAAGCATGCCGACGATAAACACCGTGCCGAACAGGATCGCCTGCTTCTTCTCGCGGGCCCTGGTCACATAGGCGAGCGACACCGGGATCGCAGCTATGGCGACGGGATTGAAGCTGAACAGAAGACCGGCAAGGAAGCCGAGCCCAATGGCCGCAATGCCGGCATTGGCAACGGCCTGTTGAAGGGCGTCAGGCGCCACTTCAATGCCCCCGGAGGTTTCGGCCGATCAAGGCGGCTCGCAGTTGCCGCGGCGTCGGCAAGGTGGAGAACACGAGTTCGCCGTCGATCACGACGGCCGGCAACGACAACACGCCGCGCTCGACGGCGTAGTCCATCTCGTCGAGCACATTGACTTCGCGCCACTCTAGGCCAGTGACTGCCGTTTCCGCGGCGGCCTTGAGGCTCTCTCTCGCAGCGGCACAGCGGCTGCATCCTGGAGCATGGAACAGCTCGATCTTCATGGCTCAGTGCACCCGGCCAACGGCTTGCTCCAATGCCGCAATGATGGTGCATTCCTCGACCGGATGCGCCTCGTTGGCGCAATCGGCAATGAGGCGATCGAGCGCCTTGGACATGGATTTCATGGCCTTGATCTTGTGCTCGATCTGAAGCTTCTTCTCGATGGCGCGTTTGCGTACGTCACCGCAACAGGCGGCATCGCGATTGCGCAACACGAGGAGGTCGCGGATCTCGGTCAGCGTGAAGCCGCAATGCTGCGCCTGCTTGATGAAGTGAATACGCCGCGCCGAATCCTTGTCGTAGAGGCGATAGCCGCTCTCGGTCCGGTCAGCCGGCTCGATCAATCGTTCACGTTCGTAATAGCGCAGCGTATCCGTGCTCGTTTTCGCGAGTGCAGCCAGCTTGCCAATCGTCAACATTTGTTCCCTCCAAGGCAACTTTAGACCTTGGAGTATACTCCAGGGTCAATCCTGGCATTAACGGTTCAAATGGTCTGCGAGCCAGGTTCGGAACGACTGAGTTCGGGCCTACAAGGTCGACCTGCCTCAGTCTGATCAAGGTGCGGTTGGCGCTGTTCGAGACGGGACCTCGGAGCGAAAGAGGACGATGGATAGCGCCGCTAGCAGTAGCTCGACGCCTGCGAATATCCCGAAGGCGGTCCCGAAGCCAAGCCGAAGCAGTTCGCCGAAGATGAGGCTGCCGAGCCCGAAGCCCACGAAAAGTGTGAAGACGTTCAAGCCCATCGCCTGCCCGGCGCGCTTCCCGCCGAGCGAGGTGACGATCCCCGCGAAGAGCGGCTGGGTCATGTCGTAACCCAAGGACAAGATCATCGCGATCATCGGCGCGAGGAGTATGGGAAAATCGAGAATCAGGAGTGCAGCAGCCAAGGCGCTCAGTCCGAGGCCGATCGGCAACAATCGAGCACGACCAAAGCGGTCCGCTGCCCGGCCGATCAATGGC
The DNA here is from genome assembly GCA_009772935.1 of Rhodospirillaceae bacterium. Classification (GTDB taxonomy): domain Bacteria; phylum Pseudomonadota; class Alphaproteobacteria; order Reyranellales; family Reyranellaceae; genus Reyranella. Next base: position 65,110 of record WOUR01000017.1, on the reverse strand, counting down.
CCGAACAAGAAGCCTGGCACACCATAGCCCAGAAGCGCCAAGCCAATGCCAACGAGTCCAACGCCGTAGCGCTGCTCGAAATACACGCCGAGCCACGTGAATACGCCAGAATGGAACATCGAATTGGCGAAGACATAGCCGTAGGTGCGCTGCCCGCGCGGTGTACCCAGCAGACCCTTGTAGCCACGGAAGAGATCCCCAAGGGTCCCCGTCACGGGCTGGGCCGCGGCAGCAATGATGGCTCTGTAGGGCAGGAGGACGAGCAGGAGCGCCGCACCAGCGATGCCGACCACAACAAACAGACCTTGCCAGCCAACCACCGGGACAATCAGTGCACCTAACGGCGAACCGAAGGCCATGCCACCGGCCATCGCGCCGAACAACCAGCCAAGCGGGCGGCCCCGCTGTTCGTATGGATAGAGCCGGCCTACCAGTGCCAAGGCGAGTGGAACGACGCCGCTCGCGCCGATTCCGGTCACCATTCGCCACAGCGCGAGCTGTTCAACCGATTGCGCCGTAGCGGTCAAGACGGTGAGCGCCGCAAACGCCGCCAGGGACGCAAACATGATGCGGTGAATGCCGAGCCGATCCGCCAGAAGGCCGTATGCGAGGGTCGCAACTCCGTAAGGAATCAGATACGCGGGAACGATAAGTCCGACCGTCTCGACCGACGTTCCGAAAGCGTTAGACAGCGCCGGTATGAGCGGCGCCACCATATAGGCTTGGAAGAAGATGATGAACGTCGCTGCAGCGAGCGTCCTGAGGAGACGCTCGCGCTGATGGCCGCTGACCGCGCTCGCCTCCTTTCGCTGTTCTCCGGTCATGTTCCTCCTCGCCTTACTCAGGCTACCCGAAGCGAGACGGGAGCGATGGGTCGCCCGACACTTTGGATAGTGTCGAAAAACAGCCGTGGGCTGCCCCAGAGCGAGTTGATAAAGATCGCCGTCACGCTCACGGCCATCGCCACCATTGCCCATACGGGGTGGATCAGGCCGGTCGCTGCGAGCGGGATGCCAACGCCATTGAACAGAAAAGCCAGTACGACGTTCTGGACCATCTTGCGGTAGCTGCGGCGGCTGATCTCGCGCGCCTCGGGGAGGGCGCCGAGCCGGTTGGATAGTATAATGATGTCGGCCGCCTCGATGGCGATATCGGTGCCGCCGCCCATCGCGATGCCAATGTCAGCCTGCATCAGGGCGGGGGCATCGTTGATGCCGTCGCCGACCATGGCAACTCGCGCATCCGCCTGAAGCTCCCGAACGATGGCCGCTTTGCGCTGGGGCAATATGCCGGCATGGACTTCATCGACGCCCACCTCGCGGCCCACCCGTTGCGCCGCGCGTTCGTTGTCTCCGGTGACGAGGATGGTCGAGAGGCCGGACTTGCGCAGGCTGGCGACGGCTTCGATCGCATCCGGCCGCAGCGTGTCCCCCAGAGCGACGATGCCCAACGCTCGCCCTTCGTTCGCAACGGCAATCACGGTCCGCCCCGCCGCCTCGAGTATTTCCATTCGCTTCTGAAGGAGCGAAAGGTCGACGGCCCGGTCGGTGAGGAAGCGTGGGCTACCGACGATAGCCTCGCCGCGGCCGATTTGGGCGACAACGCCCTGTCCCGGGAACGCCTGGAACGAGGCCACCTCGGGCGGTGTAACACCGCGTTCGAACGCTGCCTTGACGACGGCCTGGGCGAGCGGATGCTCGGAAGACGCTTCCACCGCGGCCGCAATGGCCAGGAGCTCGGCTTCGCTTCCTCCGGCCGTTTCAACCTCGCGAACCGTGGGGCGGCCTTCGGTCAGCGTACCCGTCTTGTCGAGGATGATCTTCCTTACGAGCCTGAAGCCCTGAAACGCTTCGCCGGTGCGCATGAGGATGCCCCGTTCGGCGGCTTGACCCGCGCCGCGCACAATGGACAGCGGTGCGGAAATGCCCACGGCGCAGGGATAACCCATCACCAGGACGCTGAGGCCGGCAAAGATGGCGCGCTCGATGTCGACTTGCCCGGTAGCGAGCCACGAACCGGCAAGCCATCCGACGGCGGCCAACGCCGCGATCACCAGGACCGCCGGCGTATAGACCCGCAGCACGCGGTCGATGAGATGGAGCATGCCGGGCTTTAGCGCCCGCGCGTCCTCGACGTGGCGGATCACCTGATGGAGAAAGCTGCCTTCCCCCACAGCCGTGATCCTTACCAACAGCGTGCCAGTGCCATTGATCGATCCACCGATCACCGCGTCACCCTCACGCTTCTCGACGGGAACGACCTCGCCGGTTACCAGAGACTGGTCGACGCCGGAGTGTCCGTTGACCACGGTACCGTCGGCCGGGATGCGTTCACCTGGACGAATTCGCACGCGCTCGCCGAGCTCTACTTCCTCGATCGGAACTTCAAGCTCCAGGCCGGCGCGCACGACCCGCGCCGTTTCCGGCTGCAGATCAAGCAGACGCTTCACGGCCTGCGAACTGCGCGTCTTGACGATGAGCGAGAGCCACTCTGAGAAAATGTGATAAGTGCCGACCATCACCGAGACAGCAAAGAAAGCTGCGGTCGGATAGTCGGGTCGATCCAGCACCAATCCGATGACACCACCCGCCATGCCGGCGAAGGCGCCGATCTCCAGCAGGACGTGCTGGTTGAGGATGCCGCGCCGCAGCGCCTGGACGGCCATGTGCAGGATATGCCTGCCCACTCCGAAGATCAGCACGACGGCCAACGCACCAGCCAGCCAGGGCGCGGCGCGGGTCAGGTGTCCTGCCAGATTGAGATAGAGCAGCGACAGCGCCATGACCGTGAGGCCCGTCGCTGCGCCGATCGCGATCCACAAACCGGTCGATCGAAGGACGAGGAACACGAATCCACCGAGACTGAGGCAGACCAGTGCCGGCAGAAAGCCGATCCAGCCGACCGTTGGATCAGCGATGATAGGGATGGCCGCAACACTGAGAACGACCGCGAGCACGAACCGCCGCGCTTCGTGCACGAGATCGCGCTCTTCGTCCTCGAAGGCGCGAAGCTTGCGCGGATCGGAGATCGTGTAGCCGATGTCGCGCAAGGTTTGCAGCAAATGCTCGGGACGCGCGACCGCTGGATCGTATTCGACGAGCGCCTGCTCGTGCGTGAGGCTCACCGCCACCTTGTCGACGCCCGGCATGCGGCCAAGCGCTTTCTCGATGGTGCCGGTGCACAGCGAGCAATGAAGGCCCCCGATGCGAGCGCGGATCTTCCGTCGATCAGGGCGACTCGACGGTTCTTCGCTCCAGGGTTGGAAAGTGGATTGAGCCAGAGTTGCGGTGGTCATTGCTTGCACCAGTGAATGCGACGATCGCTATTCGTGGGCGACGACGCGAAAGCCAGCGTCGTGAACCAGCGCGACAAGACGATCTTCGGTTACGGTCTGCGGATTGAAGAGGATGCAGGCTTCGGCCTGTGAGAAGGAGACAGTAGCTGCCTGCACGCCAGGTAGTTTCTCGGCCAGCGCCTTGATCCTGCCGGCGCAGCCATCGCAGTTCATCCCTTCGATCTTGAATGTCGCGGATTTCATTCATCGGCTCCCGGTGAAGTGCTGTCTACGAGCGTAACCTAACCCCTGGAGTTAGCTCCAAGGTCAAGGGAACTCGTGGTTCGGAGGTCATGCAACGCATCGCGGTGCCGATGATCGGGGGGATGGCACCTAACCACTACATCGAAGCCGGTATTCAATCTCGACCCCCAAGAGGTCGCCCAGGCTTCCCTCGCACAACGAGTGCAAAGCGCAGTCGCCTGTCGACTGAATTGCATGAAGGCGTGGGCGGCTCGATCATTCAGTCAGCGCAACCGTCATTGCGAGAGAGTCGCATTTGCGATACGAAGTCGAGATGTTCACTCGTGCGATCGCGCTTTGCGTCCTGCTCATCGCCAGTCTCATCCCAGTAACAGCAATCCGTGCCGATAACGCCAACGTCCTCACCGTGTGGCGGCTGCTCGACTACATGGCGATCGACTATCGGGAGGCTGTACGTGACGGAACGATCATCAGCGAGAACGAATATGCAGAGATGGTCGAATTCGCCGGCTCTGTGAAGGATAGGCTCGAGACCCTCCTGCCGTCTGCCGCGAAAGCGGAGCTGCAACGACAAGCGGTCGACGTTCAAGCCGCGATCGGCCGGAAGGCGGCGCCTGAAGTTATTGCCACCTTGGCTCGATCGCTGGCTGCCGACTTGATCAAAGCCTATCCAGTTCCCTTGGCGCCAAGCGCCGTTCCCGATTACGCGCGTGGCCGAGCTCTCTATGCCGAGAATTGTGCGAGCTGCCATGGCGCCACCGGCAATGGCAAAGGCGTTGCCTCGGCCGGCCTGGACCCGGCCCCGATCGCCTTTACGGACAAGGACCGCGCCAACGAGCGCAGTATTTTCGCGCTCTACCAAGTGATCGAGCAGGGTCTTGACGGCACCAGCATGGCAAGCTTCGGCCATCTGCCACCGCAGGACCGGTGGGCCCTGGCATTTTATGTCGGCTCGCTGGCCTATCCGGCTGAGGATGCCGCCAAAGGCGAGCAGGTTTGGAAGTCAGACGCCGACCTGCGCCAACGCACCACTTTGGTGAGTCTGGTCGGAGAGAGGCCGGCAACGCTCGTGACCAGCCTTGGCGACGACAAGGCTGATGCGATCACCGCCTACCTGCGCCGCAATCCTTCAGCAGTCGTCCAGCCGTCGACCGCATCACTCACGCTGGCCCGAACGCGGCTCGGCGAGGCGGTCCTTGCCTATGAAAAGGGGGATCGCCGCGCTGCGACCGATCTGGCCTTGTCGGCCTACCTCGACGGGTTCGAGCCGATCGAGCCAATCCTGTCGACCCGCAATCATGCGCTGATGGTAGGGATCGAAGCCGGGATGGGTGAACTGCGTGCTGCCATTACGCGCGGCGCCGCCGTGGAAGGCATACGCGCACAGGCCAAGGCCCTGGAGAACTTGTTCAGCGACGCCGAAGCTGCACTCGACCCCCAGCATGCCTCGATGTCGTCCAGCTTTTTCGCCGCATTCACGGTCTTGCTGCGTGAAGGCCTTGAGGCACTGTTGATCGTGGTCGTCATGCTCACCCTCCTGCGCAAGGCGGAGCGACACGAAATCCTGTCCTATGTACACGGTGGCTGGATCGCGGCGCTGGTAGCGGGCGTCCTTACCTGGGCAGCAGCGACCTACCTCATCGCAATCAGCGGGGCAGACCGCGAACTCACCGAGGGTTTTGGATCGTTGCTCGCGGCAATTGTTCTGTTGTGGGTAGGTATCTGGATGCATGGCAAGAGCCAGGCGGATGCCTGGCAGCGCTACATTCGAGACAAGCTCGGCCAGGCGATTTCGCGAGGATCCACCTGGGGCCTGTTCGGGCTCACCTTTATTGTTGTCTACCGCGAGGTCTTCGAAACCATCTTGTTCTACACGGCAATCTGGAGCCGCGAGCATGGTGCGGCAGTCATCGCCGGTGCCGGCACGGCGATCATCGTCTTGGCAGCCATCGCCTGGATCTTAATGCGCTACGGTCGCGTCCTGCCAGTCGGAAAATTCTTCGCCTACAGTTCGGCGTTGCTTGCCGTCCTGTGCGTTGTGCTCATCGGCAAAGGCGTGTCGGCCTTGCAGGAAGCCGGATGGCTGCCGATCAGTCCCCTTGCTGGCTTCATTCGCGTGGAAGTCCTCGGCGTGTATCCGACAGTCCAGGGTCTTTCAGCGCAGGTCGTAATGGCCACCTTGCTCCTGATTGGCTTCTGGAACAATCAGCGTATCGCTTCCGCGCATCGCGGGGATTCACAGGGCTGAGGCGGCGCCTTGTTGGCGATTGGAAGGTACCAAGCACTCCGCTTCTCTCGCCACAACCGTCATTTTATCTTCGTGCGCTTGCGTCGCCTCCAAATCGGTGGCGTCTTGATCGGTGGAGCAGGCACACTCTGCTTTTGCCAATGCAGTACCAGTGAAAGCGTGAGTCGGCCGCTGAGGATTCTTTCCTTCTTGCTCCTTTAGCGGCTACAGGGTGCACCATCGCTTGTATGGACTGGAAGCAGCGATCCTCCTGCCGGCACGATCTTTCCAGCCTGAAGCGGGGCGACTGAAATGCGGGTGTTGCTGCGCCTGGCGCGCGCAATCGACGGCCTGAATAGAACCGTTTCTCAGTTCGTGCGTTGGGGATTGCTCGCGAACGCCATTCTCATCACGGTAAACGCGCTGAGCCGGAAATTCCTCTCGCTGGCGTGGGCGTCGGCGTTCGATCTCCAATGGCAGTTTTTCGCCGCCGTTGTCTTGTTGATGGCTGCCTATACCTTTCAACGAGACGAGCATGTGCGGATCGACATCCTGGCTGACCGGCTGGGCGAACGGGGCCTTGCTTGGCTGGATCTCATTGGAATTTGTCTCGTTCTTCTGCCGGTATGCGCAGTGCTCGTATGGGTGAGCTTGCCGCAATTCGTCATCGCCTTTCTTTCTGGCGAGAGCCGGGCGACGCGCGAAAGCACGAGCCACATTCCGGCGTGGATCATAAAGGGCTTCATCCCCGTCGGCTTTCTCCTGCTCGCTTTGCAGGGCATCGCCGAAGCTATCCGCTGCGCTGCCTGTCTCAGAGGAATTCTTCCGCGACCGATGCACCGACATAGGCTGATCGAAGACCGTTGATATGGCGGAAATCCTCGCGCCGGCGATGTTCCTTTGCCTCATGGTGGCACTCTTCGCCGGATTTCCGGTTGCTTTCTCCTTGGCGGCGGTGGGAGGCGCCTTCGGCATCATCGGCGTCACCACAGGCCACTTCAACGTTACCTTCTTGAACAACATGCTCTTCCGCATTCAGGGAACGTTCAACAACGACAACCTGTTGGCACTGCCGCTCCTGATCTTCATGGGGATGCTGCTGGAGCGAACCGGCATCGCTGAGGAAATGTTCACAGCCCTGAATCGCTTATTCGGGCGTCTTTCCGGCGGGTTGGCGTACACAACCATTATTGTAGGTGCAGCCCTCTCTGCGATCACCGGATTCGTTTCAGCGTCGGTGGTGGCCATCGGGCTGATCTCGCTGCCTGTGATGCTGCGCGCAAGGTACGATCCGAAACTTGCCACCGGGGTAGTTGCTGCGGCGGGCACGCTCGCCCAAGTCATTCCGCCGAGCCTGGTTCTCATCATTCTGGCGGAGCAACTCGAAGTGTCTCTTCTTGAGATCTATCGAGGCGCGCTCTTGCCGGCGGCGCTCCTCGTCGCTTTGTATCTGTCGTACATTTTCCTCGTCACGCGCCTGTGGCCCGAGCGCGCTCCTTCCACATTGGGTAGGGATGTCGCGCCACAGCCGCAGATAATCCTTGAAGTTGTGCGCGCGGCCGGACTGCCGTTGGGTATCGTGTCTGCCGTGCTGGCAGCCATCTTTTTCGGCGTGGCGACGCCGACAGAGGGCGGCGCCATTGGGGTCGTCGCCATATTGCTCCTGGGACTGGCGGGGCGGAAGCTGACCGGGCGCAATCTCCGCCAAGCAATGGATGTCACCGGCATACTTTGTTCCGGCATCATCTTTCTATTGCTCGGAGCGTCCTTCTTCATGCTGGTGTTCCGTGGCCTTGAAGGTCATCTTTGGATCGAATCGCTTTTTAAGTTTCTGCCCGCAGGCCAGGTGGGCTTCATCGTGTTCATCAACCTGGCGATATTCTTCCTGGCGTTCTTTTTGGATTTCTTCGAGATCGCTTTCATCGTGCTGCCGCTGATCGCTCCGATCGCGCGGCATCTCGGCATCGACATGGTGTGGTTCACGGTGCTGCTCGCCGTCAACCTTCAGACTTCTTTCATGCATCCGCCCTTTGGGATCGCCCTCTATAACCTTCGAAGCGTAACGCCTTCGTCTGTTCCTACATCGCAGATCTATTGGGGAGCTGTGCCGTTTCTGGTTCTGCAGATCATGATGGTTGCGCTTCTCATTGCGGTACCGCAAATCGTGACGCGGGTGCCGGCATCGGCTGCCGACCCGGCAACGATCAATGTAGAGTTACCTCCACCACCTGCTGAGAACTGAGCCGGCCGACCGATGATCAGCGCATGTTGGTAAGCGCATCGATCACGCGGCAATCAACGACGCGGCCATTCTTGCAGGCACGCACCATGCGCCTTAGTTCATCGCGCAGCACGGTAAGGCGGCTCAACCGGCTCTCGACGGCTGAAAGTTGGGCCGAGGCCAGGTCTGATGCTGCTTTGCAGGACAGTTCAGGCTTCTCTTGCAGGGCAAGTAGAGCTCGTACGGAAACAAGCTCGAACCCCAGTTCGCGCGCGTGGCGGATGAAGGCCAGTCGGCCGGCATCCTCGTTGCCATAAATGCGGCGGCCGTTGGGCGCGCGGCGTGCCTTCGGCAATACGCCAACGCGCTCGTAGTAACGGATGGTCTCAATGTGAACGCCGCTTTGCTTTGAAAGCGTGCCGATGGACATCATTGCTAGACGCCTCGCTTGTTTCTGTAGTCGCTACAGGATGTATACTTTTGACATGCAAATCAAGGACGACAGCTACGACAACAACCTCCGATTCTCCCGTGATGCACTGAGTCAGCGACGTGGCTTGCTCGACCCTGTTTTCGCCACTGTCATGGCTGCACTTTTTCTGCAGCACGCATGGCTGATCATTGCCGACACGCGTGCCGATCTGGGACAGACCAAGTGCGTCGTATGAGGTGGTCCGCGCAAGGGATTGGCTCGGCGTGCGCTATCGCGGTGTATATCGTCGATCAGGCGAGCAAGGCCACCACGATTGCATTTTTCTCAGGGTCGCATGAGAGCGTCGAGGTGTTGCCGATCTTCAATGTGGTGCTCACACGCAATCGAGGCGTGAGCTTTGGCCTTTTTTCGGGGCTGCCGTGGTGGACGCTCGCCTTCTTAGGGCTCACGGCGGTCACGCTACTATCCGTGTGGCTCTGGCGCACCCGTACGAAACTAAGCGGCGCCGCAATTGGCCTGATAATTGGCGGTGCGCTCGGCAACATTGCCGATCGAATACGATGGGGCGCAGTCACAGACTTTCTCGACTTCCACGTCGGACAGTATCACTGGCCAGCGTTCAATTTCGCCGACGTTGCAATCGTTTTCGGCGTGGTGTTGCTCCTTCTACGGCGGCCAGAACCCCGTATGTCGTGAACGGCATCTGCAGAGCGCCTGGCAGGAGTCCGACGCCGCACTGTCGCGCTGTACTTGGGCGCTTGTGCCTAGCACGGCTCCGTCGCCTTGGCAGGCTTTACCTGCCGATCCCGCTGTATCTCGAAGGGGTTACCTCGCGCTAGGTTGACTTCGGATTCCCTTGCCGTCTTTCGCGTGGCCGCAGGCTGCGATCAGCGCGCGTGCGCCGTCCCGGTCATCGCCGGTACATGATGCGGCTGTGCCGGAACGCCAATCCCACCGGAAGGGCCACCCTGCTGAATGCTCGTCTGATTACGGTTGAGCAGGCGCAGGCCGTTAAGAACGACCAGAAGTGACGCGCCAACGTCCGCGGCGATGGCACCCCAGAGCGACGCGAGACCAAATACTGTCAGAGCTGTGAACACGAGTTTCACGACTATGGAAAACGCAACGTTCTGCCGGATCACGGCGAGAGTCGCGCGCGAATGGCGCACGAGCCAAGGAAGCTTGGACAGGTCGTCCGACATTAGCGCCACATCGGCCGTTTCGATGGCAGCGTCGCTGCCCATGGCGCCCATGGCGATGCCGAGATTGGCACGCCCCATCGCGGGAGCATCATTGACCCCGTCGCCGACCATGGCGACCGACCCGTAGCGCCGCACCAAATCCTCGACGGCTGCTACCTTGTCGGCCGGTAGAAGCTCCGCTCGGACCTCGTCGATCCCAGTCTGCTTCGCAATCGTTTCTGCCGTCGCGCGATTGTCGCCTGTGAGCATCACGACGTGTTTGATGCCTGCACGGTGCAGCGCAGTTACGATGTCCCTCGCTTCCGGCCTGACGGCATCGGCAACTGCCACGAGGCCCCAGATTTCCTGCCCCACGCCTACCCCGATGATGGTGCGACCGGCGCTTGAAAGTGCGTCGGCCTGCCGCAGCACTGCATCTGAGTTGATGCCCCGCTCCTCAAGGTAGCGGCGCGAGCCAAGCCACGTCTCGCGGCCTGCTATCCGCCCGGTGACGCCTCGGCCGGCGATGGCTTGGACGGCCTCGGCGGGTTCGGCCGCGATCTTGAATTCAGTGGCTTTCGCCAGGACGGCGCGCGCAATCGGATGCGCGCTGCGTGCCTCCAAGGCTGCTGCCAAGCCGAGAATATCAATCTCGTTGCGGCCGCCGAGCGGCACGATCTCGACGACCCGTGGCTGCCCTTCGGTGAGCGTGCCGGTCTTGTCCATGGCAATGGCCTTGAGGTGCGCGGGCGTTTCCAGATGAGTACCGCCCTTCACCAGGACACCCTGTTTCGCCGCGCCGGCGAGTGCGGCAACGATCGTCACTGGCGTCGAAATCACGAGGGCGCAGGGGCAAGCGATCACAAGAAGCACTAACGCACGGTAGAACCAGACGTCCCAGGCACCGCCCAGGAGCAAAGGCGGAGCCAGAAAGATAGCGATGGCAAGCGCCATCACGACGGGCGTGTAGATGCGTGCGAACTTCTCCACCCACTGCTCACTGGGGGCGCGTCGGCTCTGAGCCGAGCCGACCATCCGGATGATCTGAGCGAGTGTCGTGTCGTTTGCCGCTTTGGTTGTCACAATATCAAGGGCACCCTCGCCGTTGATGGTGCCGGCAAAGACCTCGTCGCCCTCTGCCTTCAATACGGGGACGCTTTCACCGGTGATCGGCGCCTGATTGACCTCGCTTTCGCCGGCGGCAACTCGGCCGTCGAGCGGTACCTTGTCCCCTGGCCGGACGATGACATGCATGCCAACCAGGACCTCAGCCGCCGGGACCTCATGCTCGGAGCCGTCTTCGAACTTGAGGCGTGCCGTGGGCGGCGCAAGTTCCATGAGGGCAGCAACCGCGCGGCGCGCGCGACCCAGGCTCCAAGCCTCAAGCGCCAGAGCGAGCGCGAAGAAGAACGAAACCGTGGCAGCCTCAAACCAGGCGCCAATACCAATGGCGCCCGCAACCGCAACCATCATCAGCAGATTCATGTCGGGACGAAGCCGTTTGGCTGCGAGCCAAGCCTTGGGCGCAACATAGCGTGCCGCACAGAGCACCGCGAGTGTGTACAGAGCCATGCTCGGCGGTGGTGTCGCTCCCAAGCCGTGTTCGCCCGCCTCAAAAGCCGCGATAATGCCGTCACCCAGCCAAGCATGGATCGCGAACCCCAGCGCCGTGAACACGCCGCTCGCGGTCGTCAGCCACGATTGCAGACGCCTGCGGCGCTCTTCGGCCTGCGCGGCTTCGCTGGTACCACCTTCAATCCAGGGCTCGGCACGCAGCCCAGCGCTCGCCACGGCCTTCTCGACTCTTGATTCGAGTGCCGCATCTGGCGCCATATCGATCGACATGCGGCCGTTGAGGAGATCAAAGGCAAGCTTGTCTTCGCCGACGAGAGGCCCAACTTCGCGCTTCAGCGCCGCTATCTCGTCGGCACAGTCCATGCCGTGAATGCGAAACACAACTTGGCCGGCCAAGCGGGTCGGGAGCGGCGAGCCGAGTGCCTCCTGCGCCCCTTCGGCACCGCCGGATGCAGGACCTTCAAGTACCCCGGCGGGCGCGGGCGCGCCGAGGGAAACTGCCGGCGGCGACCAGGGCTCGGCGCGCATACCTGTTCGCTCCACGGCTTCTTGGATCGCGTCGAGCGCCGTCCGGCTCTGGGGAGCCACGGTCATCGTGCCTTGCGCGGTGTCGAAAGCCAGCCTGTCCTCGCCGACGAGCGGACCCAGTTCACGCGTGAGCGCGGCAACCTCGTTCTTGCAGTCGAGGCCATGAACGCGGAACAGCATTGCTTCGGCCGTGCCGTCCTCAACAACGGAGGCACGCATGCCGGTCGGGCCGACGCGGACGACGATATCGTCGACTGTCGCCTGCCTTTGCGGCGCGACCGTCATGAGCCCTTTCGCAGTATCGAACGATAGCCAAGCTTCGCTCCCAACGAGCGGACCAACCTCACGCTTTAGCGTGGCGACTTCGTTCTTGCCGTCGAGCCCCTCTATCCGGAACAGCAATGTCGGGGCAAGCTGCTGTTCCAGTTCTCCCAGGAGACGCGCGTGCATGCCGGTCGTTGCGACCGCCCGCTGTATGGCGTCGACCATCGGTGCGCTCTCGGAGATCACCTCCATGACACCGGCTTGAGTATTGAAGGACAGCTTGTCGTCGCCGCTGACGAGCGGACCGACCGCCGCGCGAAGCACGCGAACCTCGTTCTGGCAGTCCAAGCCGTCGACCTTAAAGCGTAGCGAGCTTGAAGGGCTCATCGTCGCGTCATTAACTTTCATCATTCGCTCCTTGGTGTCGCGATTCGAGTTCAGCCCTCTGCTTCTCCTTGCTCTTTCGAAGATCATAACTCCTGTAGCCGCTACGGAAGCAAGCGTGCACCTCCGGCAAACGTCCTCGCTACTTCTCCCCGAAGACCGGGCTGCGCTTAACTATTCACTCCCAGCCTAACCTACCCGGTCCGCGACAAGCTCAGGTGGTCCAGGCATCCGCCTGTATGGAATTCCCCACTGCCAGCCGGTGACGTCTTGAGTGTCCGGCCCGCGCACAGCAAGGGGCGGCTCAATGCTCACGCTGTGCTCTTGCAAGACTTTGCTTATGTAGGGTCTTGCTCCTGTTTTCGCTGCGGGCTGTCGAGTGGCCAATGCTTAGCGGCGGACTGCCAGTTGCTTGCTCAACCTCGCGACGACAACGATAGGTGGGACACGGGAAGGCCATCCGCGGTCGAGCTAATGAAAAATAGGCTTAGGAAGGAACGACGGAGTGTTGCGCCTGCACGGAAGAGCCGTGGGACCGTTTGGGTCTTCCTCAGCGCGTCTGCCGGCAGATCGAGCGCGGCAAGGCGGTCCCATCCCATCTATGTAGGGCTGCTCTAGCTCCTCATAACGTCGTTGCCCCTACCAACGAAGCAGCCGGGGGCCGAGCATGGTGCCAGCAAGCGTGCACAGCATGATCGTACCGCTGTACCAGATGGCGACGAACGGCAGCGAATCGGCGGTGCAATGCAGGGCGTAGCCGGCGGCGCTCAGACCCCCTGCGACCAGGCCGGCAAGTGCGCCAGCTCGCCTGAGGTCCGTCGGCGCGGCTTGGCGCACCGCCCAGACCACAAGGGCGAAGGGAGCGACGGCGATAATTGGTATGGACAGCAGGCATTCGAGCCATTCGTCCCCCATGAACATTACCTGCCAATGCACCGTGGGCGCGTAAGCCAGGCTGATCGTGGCCAACCCGACGATGCCGACAAACGGCAGCGCCACCAGCGCTATCGAGCCACGCCGGCTTCCGGCCGGCCGCGCAAATCTGGTCAAATAGAGGAAGGCGAGCGCCGCGACCGCCACTGCGAAAGTGAGCTTGGCGATCATGAAGCCAAGTGCCTCGGCGGTCCAAACGTCGGTCCGGCCGCCAAGCATGACCAGTGAGGCGCCAAGAGCGACCACCGCGCCGGCCGCGATGGCTCCGGCGATGGTACGAGATACCAGCCGTTGATCGACGGCTTCGACATTGGTGCTCAGCATATTGACCAGATCGTCTGTTTTCATGACGAGCCCTTCGGTCGGATTGCCGCCGACAACGCCTTCAGTCCGCGATGGATGCTGATCTTGACTGCCGCCTCGGTCATGCCGGACCGGCGCGCCGCGTCGGCGACGCTCAGCCCGTCCAGCTTCACATAGCGAATGGCCCGCTGCATCTTCACCGGCAGTCGGGCCATTAGCCTCCCGAGATCGATCGAGCTTTCCACCCCGTCGTGATCGGCGTGCGACGTAAGTTCGCCGGCGTCTTCGAGCGGCACGTCGCGGTAGGACGAGTTGGTGTGGCGCAGATAGTCGATGAGCTTGTAACGTGCGATGGCGTGCATCCATGGCGTGAAGAGCTCGGCTCGATCGTAGGTATGCCGTCTGGTGTGGATCGCCAGCAACGCCTCCTGCAATAAATCCTCCGCTTCAAAGCCCCCTCGCCCGACACGCGAAAGCCGTCCTCGGTAGTAGCTGCGCAAATGCTGGCTGAGCCGTTCGAGCAGCATCCGATATGCAGCAGCGTCGCCGTCGAGGCCGGCCGTCATAAGTGCCTTCAGCTCTTGCTCGTTCGTCGACATACGGCTGCAGTCTTTTATTCGGGCGAGAGCCAACCCTGGTTACACGGACCGCCAAAAAAATCGTCACGGCACGCAGTGCACTCGAATGCGCCGTTCACGTCAACGTGAGCATGACCCTGTATCCGTTGCCCCCGCCACGCCGAACTTCCTGGAAGAGGCCACTCCCTTAGGACGGGAACCCTTAAGACAAGGAGATCGACATGGATTGTTCACTTCACAGAACACTCGTCGGCGCAGGCGCCGTTTTGGCCGCGAGGGCAGCGAGCTTCGCCGCCGCGGTGGCGATCACGATGTCCGGCCCCGCCCTCGCCGCGCCCTCAGACTATCGCTTCGAGCTGGTGCAGGCGGTACCTGCCGGTCCCGGCAAGTCGGATGTAACCGTCCGCCTCGTGCGTGCGGCCGACGGCAGGATGGTTGCGAATGCAGAGATCTCTGCGGCCGCGGCGATCAACAGCGTCGTCGAGCCAACGGGTTCTCGCCGATTCCGGGTCGAGACGGCAACGGCCGGTCCCCAGACATTGCAGCTCTCCGCCAAGGTGCCGAGGGTAACTCGCGTCGAACGGACATTCAATTTTTCGGTGAAGTTTATGCAGGGAAGGACCATCCGCGGCGCGAGCGAGATTGTCACCGGCGCGGTCACTTTTGAGGCCCAATGAAGTCTTGGCAGGCCCCGCGATGACGAACTCGGCCTACGGTGTCTGCCCATGCCGGGCACTCGCCAGATCCAGAAACACTATTGGAGGGCAAGAATGTTCCGCCGAAGAGCTATCGTGGTGGTCGTCGCAGCAGCGACCAGCACCATTGCCGCGCCCACGCTGGCATGGGACGCCAGCCTGTCCGGCGACCGGGTTCTGCCGGCTGGCCGTGTCGTCAAAGTCGATAGCGATGCCGGCAAAATCGCCATCGCGCACAAGCCGATTCCCCACCTCTATATGGAGTCCATGACCATGATCTTTCAGGTCGAGGAGCCGACGATGCTCACGGGACTGACCCCGGGAGACAAGATTCGGTTCAAAGTGGAACGCGACAATGATGGGTTTGTCATTAGCAGAATAGAGAACGCCAATTGAGAAGATCGTGTCTATCCCGCGCGCTTCAGTCCGTCGGCGATCGGCAACTGCCGAAATGTGGCGCCGTTACGTCACTGCGCGCTGGCCAATCCGATAGGAGCAAACCATCCGATAGGAGCAAACCAGATGAGCGAATACATGTCCTGCGGTGCCATGATGTGGGGCGGATGGGTGATTGGAATACTAGCCCTCGTCGTTCTTCTGTTGGGCGCGGCGGCTCTCGTCAAATACCTTCGATCGAAGTGAGAAGTCGCATTGTTCGAACCGGAGGCTGGATGGTCTCGACCGAGCGCCACGTTATCGATGCAGCGTCTCTGCATAACGCTACCGTGACAACTGCGCTGTTGGCAGGTTCGGCCGATTAGCACACTATGATAGCCATGCGTCGTCTGCGCCTCCTTGCTGGCCTGCTAGGCTGCTTTGCCGTTCTCGCGGCAAGTCTGCCCGCGGTCGCTTTTTGGTCGGCACCTTCGCTCAATTGCGTGCCGGCGCAGACGGCAGCGTCCGAGCCCTGTGATGGCTGCCCCGATTGCCAAGGAGCGCCGTGCCAGCCAGCGATGGCCGGTTGCGTCCAGACCTGCGTGGCTTCGGCGCCCGCACTCGGCGTGGCGGATTTTTCCTTGGGCGAGGTATCAACTATAGAAGCGGTAAGTTCCCCGCCGCTGGCCGCCCTGCACGGCCGATCTCCGCCACCCGATCCCTTCCCACCGCGCGTCTGATTTCCCGATCATTCTAGGAGCGTGGCGCACACCCAAAGGGTTGCGCGACGTGGCAAGCGCGTTTGCACGCGTGGTCTTTGGAAGGGAAGTCCTATGTCGAACGGATCGAGTTCGAAGCGCAGTGTCGCCCTGTCACTGGCGTTGCTGGGCCTCGTATTGGGGCTTGCCGTCGGTGCGGGGGCCGTACTGTGGTTGTGGAAGGGGAACGCACCTGGCGTGCCAGCGGAGGCCGCCCAAGCTGTCGCGCCCGGTGGCGGGCCGTGCAACGGCAAGCCGGCCAAATTCTATCGCAATCCCATGGGCGCACCCGATACATCTCCGGTGCCCAAAAAGGATTCGATGAACATGGACTACATTCCTGTCTGCGAGGACGAAGGTGGGCCTGAAAACGGCAATGTGGTCAAAGTAAGCCTCGACCGCGTGCAGAGGCTGGGCGTCCGTAGCGAGGTCGTCGAGGAGCGGACGATGGCACGCACTGTTCGCACTTTCGCCTCGGTGCAGTATGACGAGCGCCGGCAGGCGGTGGTCGCGCCCAAGTTCGGCGGCTGGATCGAGAAGCTTTACGTCAACGCCACCGGCGACGCCGTGACGGCCGGTCAGACGTTGTTTGATGTCTACAGCCCCGAGCTCAACGTGCTGCAGCAGGAATTCATGCTGTCGCGCGGCACGCAGAGCGGCGCCGAGAGCCGCCTGCGCAATCTCGATTATCCCGAGGCAGAGCTTGAGAAGCTGCGCCGTGGCGACCGTGCGTTACGCATCATCGGCGTACCGGCGCCGGAAGCCGGCACGGTCGTCGAGAAGGTGGCGGTCAAGGGGATGCGCTACCAGCCTGGCGAGGTGCTGTTTCGCATCGTCGATACGTCAACAATGTGGGTACTGGCCGAGGTGTACGAACAGGATCTCGCCTACGTGAAGGTGGGCGACATGGCCAAGGTAATGGTCAACACCTGGCCCGATCGGTCGTTTCCCGGCCGCGTGATCTTCATCTATCCCAATGTTGGCAAGGAAAGCCGCACGGCGCGGCTGCGCATCGAAGTTGCCAACCCTGACGGGCTGCTGCGCGCCGATATGGCGGCCACTGTCGAGATCGAGGCGCCGTTAGGCCGCGCGCTCGCCGTACCTGATTCCGCGGTTATCGACAGCGGCCAGCGCCAGATCGTGCTGGTCGAGCGCGGCGAGGGCCGCTACCAGCCGGTGACTGTGAAACTTGGCGCGCGCGTGCCGGGATACATGCAGGTACTCGACGGGCTGAAACCTGGCGAGCGTGTGGTCACCTCGGCGACCTTCCTGATCGATGCCGAAAGCAACCTCAGGGCGGCCCTCGGCGCTTTCACGGCGGGAGAGATCAAATGATCGCCGGCCTCATCCGCTGGTCGGCCCGGAGTCTGCTGCTGGTTTTCATCGCGACCCTCGGTCTGATCGGCGGCGGTCTCTACGCCGTCCGCCACGTCTCGCTCGACGCCATTCCGGATCTCTCCGACACCCAGGTCATCGTCTACACCGAGATGCCGGGACAGGCGCCGCAGGTCGTCGAGGATCAGGTCACCTATCCGCTCACCACCGCCATGCTGGCGGTGCCGCGTAGCCGCGCCGTGCGCGGCTTCTCTTTCTTCGGCGTGTCGTTCGTCTACATCATCTTCGAGGATGGCACCGACATCTACTGGGCGCGCAGCCGCGTGCTGGAATATCTCAACTCGGGCGCCCAGAAACTGCCGGCCGACGTCAAGCCGACCCTGGGACCGGACGCCACCGGAGTCGGCTGGGTCTACCAGTACGTTGTGGTCGGTGCCAATCGCTCCCTGGCCGAACTGCGCTCGCTGCAGGACTGGTTCATCCGCTTCGGCCTGGCCAAGGCCGAAGGCGTGGCCGAAGTGGCGAGCGTCGGCGGCTTCGTGCGGCAGTATAACGTCGTCGTCGATCCCGTGAAGCTGCGCTCGTTCGGCGTGCCGCTCGCCCGAGTCATCGAGACTATCCGGGCCTCCAACCGGGAGGTCGGCGGCCGGGTCGTCGAGATGGCCGAGACCGAGTTCATGGTGCGCGGGCGAGGCTACATCAAGAACGTGGCGGATCTCGAGCAGATCGTGCTGCGCGCCGACGGGACGGTGCCGGTACTGCTGCGCGACGTGGCGCGGGTCGAGTTTGGCCCCGACGAGCGGCGCGGCGTCACCGAGCTCGACGGCGAGGGTGAAGTGGTGAGCGGCATCGTCCTGCAGCGCTTCGGGCAGAACGCGCTCGATGTCATCGCCAACGTCAAGACCAAGATCAAGGAAGTCGTCGGCGGCCTGCCGGAGGGCGTTCGCATCGAGCCAGTCTACGATCGCTCGGACCTGATCTATCGGGCCATCGATACCCTCGTGGACACGCTGATCGAGGAAAGCATCGTGGTGGCAGTGGTCTGTTTCGTATTCCTGCTTCATCTACGCTCGGCGTTGGTGGCGATCATCACCTTGCCGGTTGGCATTCTGATGGCGTTCCTCGCCATGCATGCGTTGGGCATTGGCTCGAACATCATGAGCCTTGGCGGCATCGCCATCGCCATCGGCGCCATGATCGACGCCGCGATCGTCATGATCGAGAATGCCCACAAGCACCTTGAGCGATTGAAGCCGGGGGAGTCGCGCACTGAGGCGATCATAGCGGCGGCGGTCGAGGTTGGCCCGGCGCTGTTCTTCAGCCTGCTGGTCATCACCGTCTCGTTCCTGCCGATCTTCACCCTGGAGGCCCAGGAGGGCCGGCTCTTCAAGCCGCTGGCCTGGACCAAGAGCCTCGCAATGGCCGCGTCGGCGCTGTTGTCGGTGACCCTGGTGCCGGCGCTGATGGTCCTGTTCGTGCGCGGCCGCATTTTGCCCGAGCGACGCAACCCGGTGAACCGAGCGCTGATCTGGCTCTATCGTCCGGCGATCCGGCTGGTATTGTGGGCGCGCGTGCCGACTATCCTGTTGGCGGTGGCGGTCTTGGGCGCGACGGCATGGCCTGCGATGCGGGTCGGCAGCGAGTTCATGCCAAGCCTCGACGAGGGTACGCTGTTTTACATGCCGACGACGTTGCCTGGGCTCTCGGTCACCAAGTCGGCCGAGCTGCTGCAGACCCAGGACAAGATCATCAAGTCGTTCCCAGAGGTGGCCTCGGTCTACGGCAAAGCCGGCCGCGCGGCCACCGCCACCGATCCCGCGCCGCTCGAGATGTTCGAGACGGTGATCAACCTCAAGCCCAAGGACCAGTGGCGGCCTGGCATGAACATCGACAAGGTAATTGCTGAGCTCGACCGGGCCCTGCAGTTCCCCGGCGTCAGCAACGCCTGGACCATGCCCATCAAGGCCCGCACTGACATGCTGGCAACCGGCATCCGCACGCCAGTCGGCATCAAGCTCTTGGGCCGTGATCTCGGTGAGCTGGAAAACCTCGCGCGCCAGGTCGAAGCTGCAGTGCGCGATGTGCCCGGCACGACATCAGCGTTCGCTGAGCGCGTCACCGGCGGCTCCTTCCTCGACATCGTGCCCGACCGGACTCGACTGGCACAATACGGTGTGCTGATCGAGGATCTTCAGTTGGCCGTATCGAGCGCGCTCGGTGGTGAGGCAGTCGCCACGACGGTCGAGGGCCGCGAACGCTATACGATCAATGTCCGCTATCCGCGTGACCTGCGCTCCGATCCGCGGGCCATCGCCTCCGACGTCCTGGTCTCGACCATGAGCGGCAGCATGATTCCGCTCGGCCAGCTCGCCGAGGTGAAGCCCAATCGGGGTCCGACAACGATCCGCACCGAGAACGCCCAGCTTGCGGTCTACATCTTCATCGATTACCGCGACCGCGACCTCGGCAGCTACGTCGCCGACGCCCAGCGCGCCGTACAGGAAAAGGTGAAGTTTCCGCCGGGGTTCTACGCCGTGTGGAGTGGGCAGTTCGAGTTCTTGCAGCGAGCAGAGGCGCGGCTGCAGATCGTGGTGCCGGTGACTCTGCTGCTGATCTTCCTGCTGCTCTACCTCAACTTCCAGCGCATGACCGAAACTCTGATCGTGATGCTGTCGCTGCCCTTCTCGCTGGTCGGCGGCTTCTGGTTCGTGTGGTGGATGGGCTTCAACATGAGTGTCGCCGTCGCTGTGGGCTTCATCGCCCTTGCTGGCGTCGCCGCCGAGACCGGCGTCGTGATGCTGATCTACCTAGACCACGCCTTGGCCGAGCGCCGGCGACGAGCGGAAGCCGAGGGCCGGCCACTCGACCGTTCCGACCTCACGGCGGCGATCGTCGAAGGCGCCGTGGAGCGCGTGCGGCCCAAGATGATGACCGTGACGGCCATCATGGCGGGCCTGCTGCCGATCCTGTGGAGCACAGGTACGGGCTCGGAAGTGATGCAGCGCATCGCCGTGCCGATGATCGGCGGCATGGTGAGCTCGACATTGCTCACTCTGCTGGTCATTCCCGCGCTCTACGCCCTGGTGAAGGGCTGGAGCCTGCAGCCGGCATCGACTCGCTTAGCGGAGGCAAGCACATGAGATATTTCATGCTCGCAGCACTGCTTGCGCTGCTTCAGGCCTGCTCGGAGTCGCCACCGCCGACGCTGGCGCCGTCACCCGGACCTGACGACCCGGCCGCCGTTTCTTCCGACGCGCCTTATCGCCCGGTAATGGCCGGCACCGTCTATCACGGGCTTGGGAGGGCGCCATGATCCGATCCACCGCCATTGTGCTCTTGCTCGTCGGCTTGCTTCCCGGCTGTGCCTCGTTCTCGCCCGATGGCGGCATGAGCGAGGTGGCGCGGGGCGTCGGCCGGGAGACCGGCCCCGGCATTGGCAAGAACGTCGTCAAGATCACTAGTGTCGAGCAGGCGCGGCAGGTGAAGGAACAAGTAGCGGCCCTGCTGGCTGCACCCCTCTCGGCCGATGCGGCGGTGCAGGTGGCGCTACTTGGCAACCGCGACTTGCAGGCTGCCTACAACGACTTGGGAATCTCTGAGGCAACATATGTCCAGGCCAGCCTGCCGCCCAACCCCGGGATCTCGCTGATGAATATCGGAGGCACGGGCGTGGCGAATTTCGAGCTGAGGATGATTGGAGACATCCTCAGCTTGATCACCCTGCCTCGTCGCACGGAGATTGCCGCTGATCAGTTTGCCCGTGCTCGGCAACAAGCTGTGGCGACCACGCTGACCCTCGCGACGGACACGCGCCGGGCCTATATCCGGGCGGTTGCGGCCCAGCAGCAGGTCGGCTTCCTGGACCAGGCGCGCAGCACGGTCGACGCGGCCGTGAGGCTAAATATGCAGCTAGGTCAAGCCGGCGGCGGCGACCAGCTCGATCAGGCCGAACTGGCCGCCTTCTATGCCGAATTGAGCGCGCGCATGGCCCAGGCCCGGCTCACGGCGCGCCGCGAGCGTGAGACGCTGATCCGCTTCATGGGGCTGTGGGGAGGCGACACTTCCTTCAACCTCCCCGCCGAGCTGCCGCCCCTTCCTGGCGAACCCGAATCAATGGCTGCGGTGGAGGTCGAAGCCATCAACCGCAGAGTCGACCTGACCATGGCGCGCTACGATGTCGCCGCGCTGGCTAAATCCCTGTCACTCACGGAAGCGACCCAGTACGTCTCGATGCTGCAACTGGCCGGTATCTATAACAACGAATCGCCCAACATGCTGACCAACAGCAATACCGCAATCAACCGCGGCGGCGCCCAGCTCGACTTCCAGATACCGATCTTCGATACCGGCGAAGCCCGCACGCGGACAGCGCGGGAGACCTACATGCGGGCGCTGAACCGGCTGGCTGCGAAAGCTGTCAATGCACGGTCCGAGGCGCGCATCGCCTACGAGACCTATCGCGGCACCTACGACATCGCCCGCTTCTGGCGTGACCAAGTCTTGCCGCTACGCCAGACGGTCTCCCGTGAGGTGTCACTCCGGTACACCAATGGCGTACTGGCCAGTGAGGGGCTACGCGTCGATCTGTTCCGGTTCTTCGTCGACGCTCGCGTGCGCATTGGCGCCACCGCCTCCGCACTGGACGCCAGACGTGACTACTATCTCGCCGCTGCCGACCTGCAGGCCGCTCTGTCCATTGGCGGCGGCGGTTCGGCGGGAAGCGAGCCAGCAGCATCAACTCCGATGCGATAAAGCCATGACGACCACCGTCCTACGCAACGCGCAGATGCTGCGCCATTACGCAGCGATCGAACTAACGGCGTTGCGCAGGACGATACGGCTAAGGGTGCCGATGGCTCCCGTCGGCCCTATGTGGTGCCGAGCAGTTCCGATGTGACGGCTGGGCGACAGAGTTTGAATGTACATACGACATAAGCCTGTCGTCGCACCCCTGCGCTCAACCGTTTGCATGACACGCGATGCCGCGACAATCGTCACTCGGATCCCAATCGTCGCGCGCATTCCATTTGCTGGCAGCGACGCGCCTGTCCATCTGGGACGCTGCGTCAAAGAGATTTCCGACGACGTGGTGACCGCCAACCTGCGGCCATTCACAGGCCTAAGCATAGGCTGAGGATGCTGCTTCAGCCCTTAGCGGTTTGCTCATCCCAGAGTGGCCGTATGCCCCGGCCGTGGTGACTAGATGTATGGGCCAGCGCTACGCCTTGAAACAGGCGCACGCTTGCTATGGCCACGATGATCACGCCCCAACGCCGCAGAGCGCATCCGCACGCTACTGAGCGATCAACAGGTAAGGCCAACGTCGCCACTCGCCTCAAACCGACGACGACTACAATGATTTCTCGCTGCGCCAAATTGAGGACCGCAAGAGCTTCTCATGATGTCTGAAGCCGAACGTCGTTGCGACAAGCGTCAACATGCGACGACGTCATATCCGCAGACATAAGTCCAACAATGCTGACCCATCCTCTGGTAGAGGACGAGTCCAATATTGGACACCAACGGGTCATATTCGTGGTGGTTGCCGATGCAATCGCAACACACCTCCGGTGACACCCTTGGCATAAATCGTGCTGCCACAATCGTACTTGCCTTCTCTCTATTCACGCGTGGAGATTGATGTGGCTCAAACGCCAGGGCCATCTCCTGAAATATGAAGGAGGCATTGAAGTGAGTGGCGAACTCGTGAAGGAGATAAGGGACATGAAGCTCGGAGGAATTTTCTCGTTGGGTCTTGCGATGGTCACCGCTGCATGCGGTCCTATGTCCACTGGGCAGGTCAAGGACCTCAACGTGAAGGACTGGGTTGGCCATAGCTCGGCTCATCTCATCCAGTCATGGGGCAAGCCGCATCACGATGATCCGACCTCTGACGGCGGTCGCGCCATCGGGTATCTGATTACGAATCAGGCGGTGACGGGGCCGAAGTCGCAGGTCATTTTTCGAGCACAACGCTGCATGATCAACTTCACCGTCGATGCCAACGGCATCATCGATGATGCTACCGCGACCGGTTCCAAGTGCACGATCGGGCCGCACGGCGACATGCATCCACCTGCCAGCAAGACCTGATTGCTCAAGCGGCATTGCTGTCCCCGGCACAGGCGCCAACGCAAGGAGCGTCAGCATTGACGGTCCTCCTTCGTTATCCAGCGGGCTTCTGGCCGGCCTGGATCACACGGATCCTTCGCGGTCAAATCCGTGTAGCGGCGCTCATGTGCTAATGGCGCTTATACCATCCGACACCCTGGATGTCGTTCCAGGCCTCCGTCTGGTGATAAAGATGGCACTGTTCGACGCGGGCATGAGGTTGACCGGCTAATAGGCAGCAATGTCGAAATCGCCCAGTTCGCGCGGGTAGGCTCGCGCGATCGGACGAGGAGATTTGCTAAGGCGCGGCGCTCACAACACATTGCCCGACTGCTGGCAGTGTTCCAAGCTGGTCGCGGGATCATCATCGTCGGTTTCCTCACGGATCGTCCCGGCGCGCCATGATACAATGCCGGCACAGGAGATAATCGTTTTGATCTCGGCGGCGTTATCGCCAAGCGATTTTCGCTGCGCTGCAATTCCGGTGATCGCCGAACGATAACCACGTCTTTTCGGCCGGCGGATGCATTTCGCCGCGAGGACCAATCCGGCACTTAATTCCTGTCGCCGTAGTGTCGTCGACAATGCGACTGCTGCCGACGACGCAATTGATCATGCAATTTAGGTGATTCGCGCTGCGTCCGATCCAGCCATTGAGGTTGAGATCCTGAGGACGTTGGGCTGGCCGCCGCAAGCGCGAGAGCCAAGGATCACTGCCAGTAACCAACATATTTTGATGCTGCCTTTCCCAACGTCAGGCCCACACTACGCATCTGAACTGACCGTTCGCTGATGGTATCGACGCAGGGACGCAGCGCCAGGAGATCCAGCTGATGGGGACGGTCCGGAGGCGACTGCAATAGGAAAATCTTTCCTACTCTATCGCACTTGAGCGTTGGTTCTCGGTTGGCGCCGCAAAATACTGTCAGTCCACGTACTCTTAATGAAAGATATCGTGGCAGCGATGTCCTGATCGCTCAACCGGGAGTTAAAAGCCGGCATATCGGTCGCATAGCCACTCGGGTAGGCTGCGGGTCCTCGCTTGATGATATCAAACAGCACCTCATCCGTATGATGCCAAGTATGACCTGCGGCGTCATGGGGTGGCGCCGGCAGCTTTCCGCTTGGCAAACGTACCCTCCAGTTAGGTTGGCCCTCCAGATTTACTCCATGACAGCTAGCGCACTCGCTTGCATAGATGCTGCGCCCTCTGTCGACGACCAGTTGGTCAGTATGACGTATGGGAGGGAGCGTCTTAGTGGAAAGGAACACGTAGAGCCCGAGGGCCGAAAACGCCACGATAGCGATCAAAGCAACAAGCCAAAGGCGCAATCCATGCTGAGTTATCTGCTTCCCGTCGATACGCTCATGCTTGATGAAGAGTCGGCGTTGCTTCCTATTCATGGGCTCTTCCAAACCCAAGCAGATGACCGCGGTAGATAGGCAACCTTCAGGACGCCCTCTCTGCCCTGGAGCTCAACTTGATCCCTCCAAACCCACGGAACAGCCTCGGCACTAGGCAGACGCCTCTCCAGGATGGCAGCAGAAACCACAAGCACAGCGTCAAGCTCCTTTGCCAGTCGCTCAAGGCGTTGCGCGACGTTCACCGCGTCGCCGACGACGGTGAACTCATAGTGTTGACCGCTTTCGAGCACACCCGCCGTCACTAGACCAATGTGAAGTCCGATGGCAGCATCAAGTGCAGGCTTAGCCTCTTCCCGCCTCTGTCGTTTCCACCGGATGAGCGATTGGCTCAGCTGTAGCGCACATCGGATCGCCCGCTCGCCATCATCGGGCTTCGCCCACGGGTGGCCAAATACAGCCATCACACCATCGCCGATAAACTTGTCCACGGTGCCACCCCAGTCGAAGACGGCCTGGGCGACATGTGTTCGATAGTCAACAAGCAGTTCAGACAACGCTGTCGGCTTGGCTGTCTCGGCAAAATGAGTAAACGACCGCAAGTCGACGAACATCACAGCAGCCGTTCGCCGCTCGAGATCAACTGAACCACTCTGCAGCTCAGCTACGATACCGGGCGAAAAGAAACGTGAAAGGCTCAAACGGCGGCGCTCGAGCTTGAGCGCACTCGTCAGCCAGGCGCCATGCTCTTGAATTATCAAGAAAGTGACAAATGCAGCAAAGGCAAAGGCGGTTGCGAGCGCGGCGTCGGTCGCGAGCACCGCGGACGCCGGGCTGTTCCACCGGTTCTCGATCACGCCTTTGACGATCAGCAGGGAAATCCAGCCCGCCAACACCAAGCCGGCGTAGAGCAGTATGAGCGACGCACGCAGGCGAAGGGCCACGTGATTCAGCAACACGAAGGCAATGGCGAAGGTTGTTGTCGTTAGCGCATGGTCCGGATTCAGCGCAGTCGCCGATCCAAAGAGATGCTCGTGGAACAGCGCCACGATCGCCAGCGCGTCGACAACGACGAAGGCCGCGCCCGTCCACGCAAGTCCCCGTCGGCTAAGTGACAGCGCAAGGGCGACGGCGCTTGCCAACGCATATCCGCCCAAGACGTTTGCGTGCACGAGGATGTTGCCACTGTGCTCACCCAACATGAGATTGAGCGTCAATATGACGAGCACGGCCAGTCGCAGCCACGCCGACCGGCGCTCATGGCGCCTTTCTCGGTCGCTGACGCTCAGGTCCGGTTCTTCATCGTGCGACCCAAGCCCCGAGGCGGTCCGTATCCATCCACGCACCCGCCCCAGGAATTCGTTCACGGCTCGACCAACAGAGACGCCTCGTCGAAGGCCCTGTCGGATGGTGTCGGAGTTACTGCTTCTCTCCGTCCCTTTCCTCATCGTCCCGGGTTCCCAGTTGCTCTCTACAGTCGGTTCCTTGGCACAAGATTCGGAGCACATCGGTTTGGCGCCTGCAGGTTACTTCATAGAGGACGATTCCTGGCGCAAGCTCCGTCGGCGCGATTTTCGACGGCACACACTGCAATCGCTGCAAGACCGTCTGAAGGGGCTGATCATCTGCCTGCGCAGGCAGAGGCGACATCAGGGCGACGACGAGCACACTGGATGCTCGTCCCAGGGTCACGAATCTCACTGAGCCACCGAATTAATGCCCCTTACCGACCTTGACGACGGTGATGGCGCCGTTGACGCGGTCGGCCTCGAACTCGATCTGCTGGCCAACCTTCAGCTTGTCGAGCATTGCGGGATCGGCGACCCGGAACACCATGGTCATCGCATCCATGTCTAGGTTCTTGATAGGCCCGTGCTTAAGCGTGACTTTTCCCGCGGGCTTGTCGACCTTGACGACTTCGGCCTTGACCATGTTGCCGTCTGCCCATGCCGGGCTCGTGAGTAAAATCGCGGCCAGCGCAATTTTGGCTATCATTCTGAACATGCCATGCTCCTTTGGTAAGCTGATCTCACTCGACAACGATTGTCCCGAACATGCCGGCTTGGCGATGGCCGGGGATCAGGCACGAGAAGTCAAAAGTGCCGACTTTGGTGAATTGCCACAGAATTTCGCCGGTCGCTTTGGGCTTCAGCCGCTTCGCATTCGGATCGTCGTGCTCCATGTCCGGATTCTTCTCCATGTCCTTCATGTGCTTTAAGTTCTCCTCGACGGTGCCGACGACGAACTCGTGGTCGACAGCGCCGTTGTTGCGGAGCTGAAAGCGGATCTGCTCTCCCTTCTTGAACTTGAGTCGGTCGGGCAAGAACAACATCCTGCCGTCGTCCTCGCGGAAGACGACTTGGACCACGCGCGCGGGCTTCTTAGGATCTCCGGGTTTCCCGTACGCTGTATCGTCAGCGTGCGAGTGCCCTTCTCCTGGTGCATGTCCGGGGCTGGCTACGGCGGGCACAGCCATTAGTACCGTAGCGATTGACGCAACGATCAACTGTCGAGTTTTCATCATGACCTCCTGGGCTTAACTATTTGTGGGAGTTGTGCGGAGACGGCTTGACTACGCGCGCCGGCGTGCTGCCCGGCTTCGCAGACGGCGTGGGCGTCGCGGCGCGGATTGCTTCAGGCTTCGGCCCCTTCCACTCCCAAGCCACAGTGCCTGGCGGGTTCTGGTACCAACCAGGATCTTTGTAATCTCCGGAGGCGAGCCCCTCGCGTACTTTAACGACGGAGAGCATGCCGCCCATCTCAATCGGCCCGAATTGCCCGAAGCCGGTCATCATCGGCAGCGTGTTCTCTGGGAGCGGCATCTCCATCTCGCCCATGTCCGCCATGCCGGCACTGCCCATCGGCATGTAGTCCGAGACCAGTCGCTTCATCTTGCGGGTGAAATCCCGCTTGTTGACGCCAATGAACGTGCGCAGGTCGTGACCCATGGCATTCATGGTGTGATGCGACTTGTGGCAGTGGATTGCCCAATCTCCGGGGTAGATCGCATCGAACTCGTAGGCGCGCATAGCGCCAACAGGGATATCGATCGTCACTTCCGGCCAACGCGCTTCTGGTCGTACCCATCCTCCGTCGGTGCAGGTAACCTCAAAGTCATAGCCGTGCATGTGAATCGGATGATTGGTCATGGTGAGGTTGCCCACACGGACCCGAACGCGATCGTCCTTCGCAATGACTAACGGGTCGATGCCGGGGAAGACGCGGCTGTTCCACGTCCACATGTTGAAGTTCAACATCTCGGCGACCTTCGGGACGTAGGAGCCGGGCTCGATGTCGTACGAGCTCAGCAAGAACACGAAGTCCCGGTCGACGCGATGCAATGTGGGATCGCGGGGATGGACGACGAAGAAGCCCATCATTCCCATAGCCATCTGCACCATCTCGTCGGCATGCGGGTGATACATGAATGTGCCGCTTTTCTTGAGCTGATACTCGTACACGTAGGTCTGACCGGGCTTGATGTGCGGCTGATTGAGGCCGCCAACACCATCCATGCCGGAGGGAAGTAGCTGACCGTGCCAATGGATGGTGGTGTGCTCGGGCAGGCGATTAGTTACAAAAATGCGAACCTTGTCGCCCTCCACCGCCTCGATGGTCGGGCCTGGACTCTGACCGTTGTAGCCCCATAGCCGGGCGATCATGCCGGGCGCCATCTCGCGCTCGACCGGTTCGGCGACGAGATGGAATTCCTTCCAATCGCCGTTCTGCCGCCAGGGCAACGTCCACCCGTTCAAGGTAACGACGGGTTGATAGTCTGGTCCGCTCGTCGGATAGAGCGGCGGCTGCATCGTGTTGCTCGTGGTGGTGGGCGCTTCGGGAATTGATTGCGCCTGGACACGGCCGCTGATGGCGGATGCGCCCAGCAGAGCCAAGCTGGAGGCGCCTACGAGATCGCGTCTGGAGAGACTCATGTTGTTCTCCTCTTCACTCAAATGCCCAAGGGAAAGGTTTGCGGCGGCGGCACGGTATTGATCACGCCTGACGGCGGCACCGTACCGCCAACGATCAATGCCGCTTCCAGGTCGGCGTCGGCCAGAAGGTAGTCACGCAACGCGTCCTGCGCGGCGAGGCTGGCCGAGATGCGCTCTCGTTCTTCGATAAGAAGTTCCAAGACGTCGATCAGCATGCCGTTGTAGCGCAGCAGGGCTTCAGCCGAGTTCTGGCGCCGCAGAGGCAGGATCTTGGTCTGGTAGTAGCGGGCGATGTCGTAGCTTCCGCGATAGGTCGCATAGGCCGCACGCGCTTCGGATCGGGCATTGATGGAGCGCTCGGCGAGGCGGTTGACGGCGCGCATATAAGTTTCTCGCGCCGCACCCAATCTGGCCTCGCCGGTATCGAAGATCGGGATCGAAATGGCGAGACTCAGGCCTGCACGGTTCACGTTCGTAACATTGCCCGGGTCAGCCTGCTCGCCTGACTCCCTTTTATTGTCGTAGACGCCGCCCAGTTCCAAGAACGACACGTAGCGAGTGGCGTTGACGAAACCCACGGACTTGGCCAGCGTTTCTATCTCGTAACGCAGGATCAGCAGGTCGGTCCGCCGTCGCATGGCCTCGACCTCGACATCAGTCAGCATTCGGGCGGAGACGGGCAACTTCGGTAGGGTTGCTGGCAACTTGTATTCGATGTCGGAGCCCCACAGACCGAGCAGCCGGGTGAGGGATTCGCGCTCACGCTGGGCGGTTAAGCGCGCGAGCCCCACCTGCGCACTTATGTCGGCATAGAAAGCTGCGACGCGCCCCTGGTCGAGTTTGTTGACCGCCCCGGTCTCACCCAACTGCTTCATAAGGCTGGCCGATGCATCGGCACTCAGCCGGACGTCCTCCAGCAGGGCGAGGCGTTGTCGAGCGGCCACGGCTCGAACCCAGGCGCGACGCACGTCCACGGCGAAGGTCAAGGTGGTAGCGATGGCTCGATACCGCTCCTCTTCGAACTCGCGCTTCGCGATCTCCGCTTTCCTGGGCAAGGTCGCAAGCGAAAGCAGGTTGCCGACGAGCTGGAGTCCCAAGCCGACAAAGCTGCCCGTTCCGGACGCGGCGGTGCCGAATGCGCGCGAGACAACGAGCGACGGATTGGCTGGCAGTGTAGCCTGCACGTAGTCGGCCTCGGAGATGCCGAGGTCGTTGTAAGAGGCTTGCAAACCGCGATTGCTCAGCAAGGCGATTTGAACGGCAGTGTCCTCGCTGAGCGGCTCTGTCAGCATCGCCTGCACGCGCCCGTGGGCGGCCCGAAGAGCCTCTGGTGAGGCATGCTTGGCGACCTCTTTGCCGATCTCGCGACGTACCCCTTCGGTCACCGGCGCCATGCCGCCGTCGCCGGTGAACTTTGCGCAGCCCGCGGCAAGAAGGCTGGCGAGGACTGCAGCAGCGAGATTCGCGGGTGCTTTCATGGCGCCCGTCCCGGCCGAGGGGCCACGCTGTCGTTCAGTTCACGCCACGGTCTGGGTGATGCCACCGGCGCATAGTCGACGGTTCCGCCCATGACCGGCTGGTAGGTCATCGGCACATCGGGCGCGAAGGGACTGTGCGGATCGGAGTCAGACGGCTCCGGCAGAGACGGCAGACTGCAGGCTGCAAGCCCGAGAGCGAGCGCAAGAAACATGGAGAAATTCATCTACGACATCCAACGGAGGATCGATGCAACGATGCTGCTGGCCGCCGCTGTAAGGCGGCGCCATCACTCAGTTTGCGCAATTCTCGCGTTAGGACGTGCTACGTCACATGCGCACGTCGCCTTACGCGCTTCTCGCGCGAACCCGATCAGTCCTGCTGTTTGGGAGGTCGTTCTGCGCGATCGCTGGATCGCCCGACAAGCATGTCGGACAAGCTGCCAGCGTACTGGCTGGCCGAAGCCTGACTGCTGCCCACGCTCGACAGTGGCGTCGCGAGGGCAGCGTGGCAGGCCACATTGCAGCATCCGTCGCCAGCATGTCCGCGTGGCTGCCGATCCGAGCAAGGTTCATCCGAATGAGTGGCCTGCTCGAGCGGCGAAGCGATCGTTGCCGGCGTCGTGATGGGCTGGTCGTGCTCTACGTGCCGGCCGGTGGAAGTCTGCACATGGCTGCGTTCGGCAGACGTGGGAGATGTTCCACCATGAGCTAGGGCCGTACCGGATGCGATGACGAATCCCAGCACAGCGAGCAATACGACTCGCCCAATGTGGCTCAAGGGATCAATTCTTCGCATCGCAATCAAAATGGCTTCAGCGATCATCGTTGTCAATGCAGTGGCGCCCCGAGATTCGCCTTACACTGCATCGATATCAATGCCGGAGCGTTGAAAGAGTCGATGAATCAAGAGCTTGACGCCCATACACCCCACCCTGGCAGGGTATGTGATTTGCTCTGACTGGTAACGGCCAGGCGAACCCACGGGAGGATCGGAATGGCCCAGCACAAGAATAAGCGCCGGATCCATAGTAATCCGGAATGCCCGAGCGTAAGGACGCAAGGCCGACCGCTCTCGGGTGTGCGGCTAGAATGAGCAGAAGTCGGGGAGAGAGGCGGCAACTTACTCAGCCTCATTTCCGGTCAGTGACTTAGATCATTTCCGGTCAGTGACTTAGATCGACCCGCCAAAGAGGCCGATACCGGACCGCGGGCGGCTAACGCCCTCGATTGTCGAGCACCGCGATCAATTCGTCGATCTTGGTCTGACGGTCCCGCGCCGAGCCCGCGTGAAAAGCGTGTGCGACGCAATGGTGTAGGTGGTCGCTCAAGGTTTCCTGCTCGACCTTGTCTAGCGCCGCTCGCACCGCCTTGATCTGAGTGAGCACATCAATGCAATAGCGATTTTCTTCGATCATGCGGGCGACGCCACGAACTTGGCCCTCGATTCGGCTAAGTCGAGCGAGCTGGGATTTCTTGATCTTATCGTCCATGGCTTGAATAATACCCCCGCAGGGTATAGATAGCAAGTCATGAAGAACACTTGCTGCCACGCTGGTCATGACCACGCGACGCATTCCCACGGCTCTGCCACGACCGCGATCGACCCGGTGTGTGGGATGGCAGTGAAGATCGAGGGCGCGAAGCACAAAACGGTGCATCGCGCGCAGACTTACTACTTCTGCAGCGCCAAATGCCTGGCGAAGTTCATCGCCGAGCCTGAGCGTTACTTGAAGCCCTCCCCGGCCAAGCAGCCGGATACCCCTGCCGGGACGATCTACACGTGTCCCATGCATCCCCAAATCCGACAGGCCGGGCCGGGCAACTGTCCGATTTGCGGCATGGCTCTGGAGCCGGAGCTGATAACGGGCGAAGCCGCGCCCAATCCCGAACTCGCGGACATGACAAAGCGGTTCTGGATCGGGCTTGTTCTGTCTTTGCCTGTGCTGGCCCTGGAAATGGGAGGTCACCTGACTAACCTGCACATGCTTCTGGGCGCCAAAACCTCAAGCTGGATCCAGTTCGTGTTGGCCACGCCGGTGGTCCTTTGGGCCGGCTGGCCGTTCTTTGAGCGTGCGTGGCAGTCCCTCAAGACGCGCAATCTCAACATGTTCACCCTGATCGCCATGGGCATCGGCGTCGCCTGGGCCTATAGCGTGGTGGCAATTGCCATACCTGACCTCTTCCCGCCGGCCTTTCGAGGGGCTGAGGGAACGGTGGCGGTGTATTTCGAGGCCGCGGCGGTCATCACAGTCCTGGTGCTACTCGGCCAGGTGCTCGAATTGCGCGCCCGCGACCAGACGTCAGGCGCGATCCGCGCCCTGCTCGATCTGGCACCTAAGACCGCGCAGCGGCTGAAGACCGACGGCACCGACGAGGAGGTTTCCCTCGACGCCATCGGCGTCGGCGACCGACTGCGTGTACGGCCGGGCGAGAAGGTGCCGGTCGACGGCGAGGTGAGCGAAGGCCGTTCCTCGCTCGACGAATCGATGGTGACGGGCGAGTCCATGCCGGTCACAAAGGAGGTCGGCGCCAAGGTGATCGCCGGCACGCTGAACACGACCGGCAGCTTCGTGATGCGGGCCGAGAAGGTCGGCCGCGATACCATGCTGTCGCGCATCGTGCAGATGGTGGCCGAGGCGCAGCGCTCGCGCGCCCCGATCCAGCGTCTAGCCGACATGGTCTCGGGCTATTTCGTGCCCGTGGTCATCGCCATCGCGCTCGCGGCCTTCGCGGCCTGGGCCATCTGGGGCCCCGAGCCGCGCCTCGCCTTCGGCCTGGTGGCGGCGGTGACGGTGCTGATCATCGCCTGCCCCTGTGCGCTCGGTCTCGCGACGCCGATGTCGATTATGGTCGGCGTCGGGCGCGGCGCTCAGGCCGGCGTCCTGATTAAGAACGCCGAGGCGCTGGAGCGAATGGAGCGGGTCGACACCCTGGTGATCGACAAGACCGGCACGCTGACCGAGGGCAAGCCCAAGGTGGTAGCGATCGTTCCGGCGGCGGGGTTCGCCGAGGCCGATGTGCTGCGCCTCGCGGCCAGCGCAGAGAAGGCCAGCGAGCATCCATTGGCGCTGGCGATCGTCGCCGCGGCGGCCGAGCGCAAGCTCGCCCTGTCCGACGTCGCCGATTTCGATTCGCCCACCGGCAAGGGCGTGGTCGGCACGGTGGAGGGCCGCCGCCTGGCGCTCGGCAATGCGCGGTTTCTGGGCGAGCTCGGCATCGCCACGACCGCGCTCGAGGGCGAGGCCGAGCGGCAGCGCCAGGAGGGCGCCACTGCCATCTTCCTCGCGGTCGACGGAAGTCCGGCTGCGATATTCGCCATTGCCGATCCAGTGAAGGAGACGACACCCGCCGCCCTTGCGGCGCTGGCGCGAGAGAAGATCCGCGTCGTCATGCTGACCGGCGACAACCTTACCACCGCGCAGGCCGTTGCTCGACGGCTCGGCATTGCCGAGGTCGAAGCCGAGGTGCTGCCCGACCAGAAGAGCGCCGTGGTCGAGAAACTGCGCCGCGAGGGCCGCGTGGTGGCCATGGCGGGCGATGGCGTCAACGACGCGCCAGCGCTGGCCGCAGCCGAGGTCGGCATCGCCATGGGCACCGGCACCGACGTCGCGATCGAGAGCGCCGGCGTCACTCTGCTCAAGGGGGATCTCATGGGGATCGTCAAGGCGCGGCGCTTGTCCCAGGCGACCATGCGCAACATCCGGCAGAACCTGTTTTTCGCCTTTGTTTACAACGCCGCCGGCGTGCCGATCGCGGCCGGCGTGCTGTATCCGATCTTCGGCATCTTGCTGTCGCCTATCATCGCGGCAACAGCCATGGCGCTGAGCTCGGTGAGTGTCATCGGCAATGCGCTTCGGTTGCGCACCCTGCATCTGTAAGGGCGAGGAGATCCCGCCGCCATGAATTCATTCGAGGTCGTGTCGACGGGAGATGCACGCGCCGTAATGGTCCAGGTCTTGCATTGGATTGCAACGATCATTGAAGTCGTGGGCGTGGGGGCCATCGTCATCGCGGCAGTTGCGTCGACTATCGTTTTCGTCAAGGCGGGGGTGAGGAGTGGCTGGAATGGCGCGATGCCGAGCTATCGGGCTGATCTCGGCCGCGGCATATTGCTGGGACTGGAGTTCCTCGTAGCGGCCGATATCCTCGTAGCGGCCGATATCATCGGAACCGTTGCCGTGGCACCGACCTTTCACAGTCTCGGCGTGTTGGGGTTGATCATCACAATACAAACCTTCTTGAGCTTTTCGCTCGAAGTCGAGATCGAAGGACGATAGCCATGGAAGCGCTCCGGATAGGTTTTCCAAATACCAACGGGGCCAGAAGCCCGACGCCGCGATTTGAGAGCTGGAGGCAGCCACAACCTCAAGTCGTTGATCCAGATCAAGGAAAACCGGGCCGGCAGAGCCTACGGTTAGCGTAGTCTTTTCATGCAGCAGTCGATGATACTGGCTTGTTCCGGGCTTCTGACGCATAGTCGAAGCGCCATCGGTTGTGTGCCGTTCGGCCAACCCTGAAGCACGCGGATGTGGCATGCGCGTTTTGGGCATAGTCTTCGTAGCTTTGATATGCGCACTCGCCTTTGGTGGTGCGGCGTCGGCTCACTCGCCTGTTCATCATGAGCAGCGAGCAGTTCCTGCCCACCCGGATCATTCCGTCTATGGCGACGCCTCGCGATCCATACACGCAGTGGGACCGCGAGAGCGAGCAGCGGCTGCCTTGTCGCCCGCGGCATTCGCTCAGTCACGGGACATTGGTCGCTCGAACGACACATCATCGGATGTCGATCTCAACGACGATTGCTGCGGTGTCGCTTGTCACGCCGCCATCGGTAGCAGAAACTACTACAGTCGAACATCGCAGTTGCCACTCAGCGCAGTTGTCACTGTAGCGGCGTCGCTGTGCGGCAGAAGCCAAGGTCGGCTAGAGAGACCTCCGCGCGCTCACTAGTCAAATCGTCGTAGTGCAAGCCAGAAGCTCGGTGGCTCCTTAGGCCATCGGTGTTGGTGATTCGCGTGCGACCATTTGAGGGACGACACGGATCGGATGATTCGTGCGCCGCATCATTCGCGCTTCTCTCCCTTCTAGACCATGGCTCAGCTATGAAATCTCCACTGTCATCGAGGCATGACGCTCTCCCATGCGTCTGCCCAAATCCGCCCATCAGTCAACTTCGCCACCGCGCGCTTGAAACCAAACCTTGTCCCGTCACGGACCCTCTTCGGAGAATGGGCGAGCAGACACTTGGTCCGTCGAGCGGGATTGAACACTTGGACGATGTCCCTCTCAAGCGGGCGTACGTCAACGGTTCGCAAGCAAAGCTTTGCGTCCAGTTTCCACATATGAGGTACTCAGCAGGCCGCCCCCTGTTCCGCCAGGGGGATCCAGCGGATGCAATCTTTTACATCGGGTACGGACAAGTGCACCGGTTAGTGACGACCGAGAAAGGCGACGACCGTCTCGTCGCAATCCTCGGCCCCGGTGATTTTTGTGGCGAGGAATGCCTCGCGAACAAGCCGTATCGCACTACATCAGCCGTTGTCGTTGAAGACGCTGAAATCGCGAGGATCGATAGGAGCTTGATGCCCAACTTGCTCCGGGAGTGGCCAGACCTCGCTGGCGCGTTTACGGCATTTCTGGTTGCACACAGCCTCGAAACCGAAGCCGCCTTGATTGATCAGCTCGTCGGATCGGCCGAACAGCGTTTGGCGCGCGTACTGCTCAAACTTGCCAACGTCGGCAACGGGAGTCGCGACTTCGGCATCACATCGAACGTCAAGCAGGAGATGCTGGCAAATCTCATCGGCTCAACGCGTCCGCGAGTGAACTACTTCCTGAACAAGTTCAGGCGTCTCAACCTAATCGAATACGGAGGCCGGACGCCGCCCGGCACAATCAAGGTGCATTCTCGTCTGAGACGATTGGGCGAAATGGATTGAAATGTCGATGGATTCGATTGCGTCGCCCATTAGCGATAAATGCAAGAACTACTCCTGTGCTGGTCGTCCCCGGACAGCTGATGCGAGATCATTGGCACGATTGAATTCGAGTCTCAGATTGAACAGCGTGAACCGCACACTTGGTCCAAGGTTTCATCAAAGGAGACCTGTCATGATGAATCGTTGGAAACTGGCCTTGGCGACTGCCGCAAGTGCGTTGGGGTTCATGGCGTTCACTCAAGTCGCGTGGGCGCAATCAACCGATGCCACGAAGGGCCAGCACATACAGGGCGGAACGCAACCCGGACCCGGAACGCACGGCCACTCCTCGTCACCCAAGCCGGGTGAAACGAAGGAGATTCAACAGCAGCAGCACAACATGCCGGCTACGCCAAGCCATTCGAGTGGACCAGCTACCGGCAAGTCTGGTCAGTAGGCAAGCCCCCTTTTTACAGGACTGCCACAAGACTATCGCTCATTAGGGCGAAGGACAAAGGTACGTCCGCGGGCAATTGAAGAGCCAAACAGAGACAAGCAGTTGGTAGACCAGCAAGGCGTGTCCTCTTGGCTCAATTGCTTAACCCCAGCCAAGGGCTGGCGCCTTCATCTTGTGGCCCACTCCTTGTAGCCTTCACGACTCACCGATCGTGTTGGCCACTGAGTCCGTTACTTCCTTTGACGTGCGCTGTCTGATTCCACGAACAAAATGCCCAAGGCTGCGACGCCCAAGCCCAAGAAGGTAGAGGTTTCAATATCCTCTCCGAAGAACAATGCGCCGTAGCCCAGTGCGATGAACGGCGTCAAGAAAGTAAAGGCATTGCCTTCATGTAGCGGGACACGGCTCAGGAGTGCGAACCATAGGCACCGAGCCAAGGCTGTGCCGACCAAGGCCAGACCGAGCAGGCTTCCGACAAAACTGTAGGACCACACAACGGCCAGCGGGTCCTCAACAACAACAGCGGTGGCACTCAACGGCAAGAAGCCGAAAAGACACTGTGCAGACGTAGCCACGATCGGGTCAACGTTGCCAGCGACCTTGCGAGTGAGGACATTGCCGGTTGCGACGCCTATGGCTGCGATCACGAGGTACAAAAAGCCTAGAGAGAAGTCGCTGGAGCGACCGCCCATCCAAGGTGGGATCGCAACAACGAGAACGCCCACAAAACCGAGCATGAGACCGATGACCTGATGGGAAGTCGGCCTCTCCGCCAAGAGCGGATATGCCAGTAGCGCGGCAATGAACGGCTGCACGTGAGTAATTGTGGTTGCCATACCAGCCGAAACAAACTCGGCACCTCTGAACATTCCCAGGTAGCCAAAGCTTATCGTCCCAATGCCGATGAGCGCGAGATATGCCCAAGTACGCGGTTCACGAGGTATCGGGCGGCCGAGGCGGATCGCAACTCCAGCCAATACTGCGCCAGCAACCAATGCTCTTAGGGCGGCAAACGTCAAATGAGGAGCACTGCTCGCACCCACCAAAATGAGCGGATAGCAGAGGGCATCCAATGCCGCAACGACGGTAAGGCCCAACCTGCCCAACGCCGAGGCGGAATGGCTCATGCGACGCATGTCATCTTGCCCTCAAAAGACCACGCCGCACGGAAGCACGGCTGCACGCGACATCGCTCGGCTTCAGGTCGAATCAATGATTGTCGATGAATGGATCCAGGCTTTGGTTGGCGAGCGCATCCCCTCTTCCGGCGATCGTCACCCACCTGACAAACCGCCAACCCGCGAACCCAACTCAGCGAAGATCGTCGTCATAGCGATAACGGTGATCGGCCGGATGGCGCACTTCTGGAAGTCTGAGCCAAGCTCTTACGAGATCCATTCGCAGCATGGCTTCGTGGTCTTTGTCCTCTTCGCACAACCGGAGCGCCAGTCGTAGTTGGCCGCGCATGTACCAGACCTCGAGCGCTGTGTGGACGTGGTCGGGCGGCTCGGGCTTGCCCGGCACGGCGATGGATCGCCACTCCGTTACCAAGTCCTCAAGTGCACTGCGGCACGTGTCAGTGGCCCGTGCGGCACCAGGTAGGCCGATAGTCGCAATGACCAAGACCCCGAAGTACATCACGCTGCAAGCGAAGCCGATGCCTCTCCTGCCAGGGCACCCCGGTTTTCGCTCATTCTTCATCGTTCGCAGCCCGGCGAGAGGGTGCGGAAAAGAATCCCGATAGCCGCGGGACGAAGCCAGCAACGTCGTGTCGATAGCGTTCATACAGACTGCCGAATTCAGCGGCGGCATCCCGCTCCTCGACGCGAGCCAAGCGCACATACATGAAGACGAGCACGGGGAACATCGTCAGGGTCAACAAGGTCGGCCACTGAAGCAGGAAGCCGAACATCACAAGGATGAAGCCGACGTATTGGGGATGACGCATGTAGCCATAAACGCCAGTCGTGACCAGCTGGTGCTGTCGTTGGCCCTGATAGAGTGCCTTCCAGCCTACCGATATCAGCAAGAAGCCCGCACCGATGAAGAGGAAGCTCAACACGTGGAACGGGCCGGCGTGTGGATTTGCCTGCCAGCCAAATATCATCTCGAGGAGATGACCGGCGTCGTGGGAGAACCAGTCAACATTAGGGAAGCGACTCTGCAGCCAACCTGACAAGACGTAGATCGTCAGCGGAAAGCCATACATTTCGGCGAACAGTGCAACCAAGAAGGCACTGAAGGCGCCAAAGGAACGCCAGTCACGCCCTGTATGCGGCTTGAAGAAGGCGAAGGCGAATCCGATGAAGATCACCGAGTTGACGATGACCAGAAACCAGAGCCCATAGGCAGGAGAGTGATCTTGCAAGATCGCCTTCGTCATCAGTCGTGATGGGTTTCGTTAAGCCGATCATCAGCGTTGCGTCGCTGCCCGCTGCGACCGCCGTGCCCATGATGCATGAAGAGATGCATCACAGGACACAGCAAGAGAAGGAGGAAGGGCAGAACACCTAGAACGTGCGCTCGGTGTTCGGTAAACAGGAGAAAACCGCCTGCAGTGAGGAAGCCGATCAGCACCCAGGGGAACGGTTGACGCCACCAAGCTGGCTTATTTGTATGATCCATTTGTCCGTCGGCCCCTCTGTGTTGATCGAGGCGAGACAGCGCCGCCAGAAGTCGTTGGACACTTCGAATGTGGCCCCTTCTGAGGAACGCGTGCACTGGCGCGCGCTGTAGATCCGCGAATGGCTGGGGTCATGCCATTGACCATGGCAGATGAGCCGCAAGGCGGGGGCTTGTGAGGATGCAGGAGCCCGTGATTGTTAAACAGCGGACCAAGGTTCCGAAACCACCAACGAAGTACGGCCAGAGCGATGAGGGAGGAACTTTACTGGTAGTTCACCCTTCGCTGATGTCCAATTTGGGACATCGCCAGAGGTATTCACTTGAGCGCAATAATGCGAAAGTGTCGAGCCCTCTTCTTTCTTCTGTATGTCTACTCCCTTAGTGATGTTTGTACCAGCCCACCCCCCTGATGTCGTTCCAAGCATCAGTTTGATGGCAGAGATAGCATTGCTCGACCCGGGCATGCTCCTGGCCCGCCACCTTCTCCGAGACCATCTCAAAGTGACCCATGTAATGGCTGGGCGGGG
The DNA here is from genome assembly GCA_009772935.1 of Rhodospirillaceae bacterium. Lineage (GTDB taxonomy): Bacteria > Pseudomonadota > Alphaproteobacteria > Reyranellales > Reyranellaceae > Reyranella. The sequence goes on along the minus strand of WOUR01000017.1, from coordinate 25,372 downwards.
CTTGATGGCACTGCGCGCACTCGGTCGAACTGGGCGACGGGTGTTTGAAGCCCGCCACATTCCACGTCGCCGTCGAATGGCAGGCAGCGCACTCCTTACCGAACAGGTCGCGGTGCGGACTGCGGTTGCTGTGACAGGCGAAGCAATCGAGCGTGCCCAAGTCAGCGGGCGCGTGACCCGACAGTGACGCAAACCAGGGAGACGGTTGGTTCACGAGCCTCGAGCGCCCGATTGCGATCAGAGCATCGTGGTCCATGCGGGTCGGACGGACTTCACCCAAATGCTCGACGTGGCATGTCGCACAGGTCTGAATGGTCGCGTGAAAGGCCGTCGATTCGCGGGCGAGCGTCGTGGCATCGGCCGCATGACATGAGATGCAGGCTGCGGCTTCCACGCCCTTGACCGGCGTATGGCACGCCTCGCACTGATTGGAGAGAAAGGCGTGCTTGGTTGAAAGGGCGCCCGGCCTCACCAATGTCGCCCAGTGAGGCAAGCTTGCCGATCCCTTACGATAGACGGTACCGACAGCCATGATAGAGCTGGCGACGGTCACCGTTACAAGCAACAGGTAAATAAGCGCCTTCCATTTCATGGAAGCCACCGCAGCCCATAATAGATTCCTCCGCCGATATGCAGCAACAGGAGCCCGTACATTAGAATCGACGCGACGATGTGGACGACAATCCATCGACCGGCGATACGTTTGGCGGTGTCGCGCATCCCGAGCGAGTATTCGATGTCTGCAATCGCATCGACGAGTGTCAGGATAGGGACATCCGGTGCGGCTGCGCCGACAGTGGCTTGGCGCCCGAGGTGAAGCGCGATGCGATCATAGGCCGTGCGTAACGTCCCGAGCAGCGCCTGCTGCCGGCGTACTTCCGTCCCGAGATGTGCAAGATAGTAACGGCCGATAAAGCCCGTCCCGATCACAATCACAATATCCGCAATCAGCGCGATGCCCAGGCCGCTTTGATATTTGTGTCCCGAATGCAGGATGGCAATCAGGGATGCTAGAAGCCCGCCGTAGATGTGGAAGCTAAGAAGGCGGCCCAGCGAAACATGCCGCGTCACGCGAACTTTCAGCCAACCGATGTACTTGACGGCGGGGTAGACGAGCGCCAGCAGCATGAAAGTTGCTGCCATGATCCCCAGTACTCCGCCGGCCAGGCTGCCCGCAAAGCGCGGCGAAACGTGCAAGAGATAGCCAGGCGCAAGGAAGAGCAGCAGTGTTCCGAGCGCCAGGACGACAACTCGCTCTTTGTCGCCCATGTCAGGCGTCGACCGTGATGTCGCCCAGAGAATGGGCTTGGCAGGCGAGTATTATCCCGGACGCCTTATCGTCGTCCGTCAGCGCGTCCTGAACCTCCATAGTAACCTGACCAGCCAGCAACTTGGTCTTGCAGAGGCCACAGGTCCCTACGCGGCAGGAGTAGTCGATCGGCACGCCGATCGACTCCGCCACCTCAAGGACCGTCTTGTCGGGCGGGAGAGGCGCTGATTTGTGAGACCGGTCGAAGGAGATGGTCGCCGTCGCCGGACCCGCCACCGGTATGGGTTCCATCAACGGAGGTGTGGCAGCCTCGACCCGCTCGACAAGCTCCGTCACCATCAAAGGTGGCGGTGGGGGCGGCAGAGGACGCGGCGGCGGCACGGCCCCGGTGGCCGGACCAAAAGCTTCAGTCTTGACCTGGTTGGCTGGCACACCCAATTCGCTCAGGATGCGCCGTATAGTCTCCATCATGGGCGGTGGACCGCACAGGTGGACGCGTCGAATTTCTAGTGAAGGTACTGCATGGGCGAGTGCGTCCTTCGTTATCTGGCCTTCCAAGCCCATCCATGCTGATCCTTCCGACCTCGCGCCGACCGACGCCACAACATGGAGCTTGGGATGACGGCGCTGCAGGTACTCGAGCTCTTCACGGAAGATCAGCTCGTCGGTGTTCCGTGCAGCAAGGATCAGGAAGATCTCGCCTGGCCAGCTCATGTCCGTCAGATAGCGGATCACGCACATCATGGGCGTGATACCGACGCCGCCGGCGATCAGGACGATACTTTCGGCGTTTCCCCCATCGAAGGTGAACACACCCGAGGGGCCACGAACCTGCAGCACGCTGCCAGGCACGACGCTGTCGTGCAGGAAGCGTGAATACGCCCCCTCCTCCTCGCGCTTGACGGTGACCTCCACGTACGAGGTCCGTGTTGGTGGCGAGGCGATCGTGTAGGATCGGCGCACCAGTCTGCCGTCGATCTGCGCTGAGAAAGTCAAGAACTGGCCGGGGGCATAGGAGAACGGGATAGCGCCACCTCCTGGCTCAACCAGCCGGAAGGTCTTTACGAGAGGTGTCTCACGAACAATGCTGGCGACGCGCAGCGTTCCGGACCATGTCGATATAGACGTTGGAGGCGATGGTAGCGGAGGTGACTGCTGGACCTTTGTCGACGGCGGTGGTGGAGGGGATACCGCTGGAGTCGTGGGCGTAGGGGAGGCAGAGATCGGTACGGGCGCACGACCCTGCGCTGGTTGGGGGCCGGCTGGTCGAGTCAAACGATTGACCAAGGCAAGCGAGCGATGTCGACGCCCAACACCGACGACAAGCATCGTCAGCGCGAACAGCAGTACCACCGTCATGGAGACGATGTGGAACCAAGATAGGTTGAGCGGTCCAACCTCTTCTTGTACTGGCGAGGTCGGCCGAGCGAGATTCATCTGGTCACGGAACCAGCTCAAGGCAATCTCGTGGGGCGGACTCCCCTCTGCGAGCGCACGCAACGCTGATGTGCCGCTCTCGATCTCTGCCAACGCAGCACGCTGGCGAGACAAGGCGGCTGACATTGCGGCCGCGTCATTATTCATCGCAGCGCGGTGATAATCGTCCTGCCCCTGTACGAGTGCCGCGTTGCCGGTGACAATTCGGGCTCGCGCGTCCGTCTCAATCTTGAGACGGGCTTCCGGGGTCATGACCGGCAACTCCATCAGCTGGGGATAGAGCTGCTTTCTGGGTGGGCCGCCCATCATCGAGCCCATCATCTCCATGCCGCCGGCGGATGATGGTGCCGGTTGGCCGGCAGACGGAGCGGACGGCGTCTGACCGGGATGATGCTCGGAATGGGAATCTGCGGGCTGTGCAGCAGCGGGAGCTGCACCTCCAAAAACGGCTACCGCCAGAAGCATCAAGCCACGGCGCATCGCCTTATTGCGGGCCGGCGGATATTCACTCTTCACCGCTGCTTCCCAATATTACTCGATGTTCTTGACACACCTTTGCTGGACGCTCTGCACGCGTTGCCCCTTCAACAGATTGACGAGCGACGTTGACTTCAGGATGAACAACCCTGCCCCGCATGGTTACAAGCATCCTTGCCCGCTGCCCGACCTTCTCCGCATCGGTTCTGCGTCTATTGATCAAAGAGGCGAATTGCGCTGTCCAATTTGAGACACATATGCAGATTTCTAGCGTGATCTGCCGCCTGCCGGGCCCTCAATGGCGCCCCCTCAATCTGCTCGACCTGGGACTGTCGCGATCGCTTAGGGCATCAAGCTTGGCGAGTTCACTCCCACCGCAATAGCCTCGGCCCCTGAGATGTCCGGCGCAGAAACGGGGCCTATTGCTTTGGCGCATGCCCCTTGTACGAGCCCGCGGCAGAATTCGCGCACGTGTCCCAAATGGGACAGCGTGATCAGCCTCATTGGCCGAATACTTTCAAATGCATCGCAACGAGACACGGCACGGCCAGAAGGCTGGCTCTAGAGGGGATTGACGTGAAAGCACGCTGACCGCCCGGAACCGCTCAAACGCATATTGCTACGTCGCTGGCCACGAACGGCATTGCCTCAACTTAGAGGACGCCCGACTGCCCCGCGTTCCGCGCCACTGCAAAAGAGCAGGCAACCACGTAGCTGACAAACTGGCTTCAGAAGAAAGGAACTCCCATGACACGTATGAACTTCTTATCTGCTGCAAGCCTAGCGACGATGGCGACCATCGTACTTGCCCCGGCGATCGGTTCTTCGCAGACCCTCGATCCGACAAAGATCGTCGTTGCGCAGATGATGGACGACGATAAGGGCATGAAGGGTCAGGGTATGAAGGGCCAAGGCATGCAAGGCCAGGGCATGCAGAGCCAGGGAAAGAGCATGGGCATGGAAGGCCACAACATGGGTGGCTCGGGCATGCAGAACATGCAGACACCCGGTGATTGCTCTGGCGGACAGTGCGGAGCGATGCAAGGTCCTGGCGTGCAGGGTCAAGTGGCGGGACCAATGGGACCCGGAGCCATGATGGGCCCCCAGATGATGCAGATGATGATGCAAACCCGCATGATGGATCTGCCCACGGACCACATCGACGGTCGCATCGCCTACCTTCATGCTGAGCTGAAGATCACGGAACCGCAGATGCCGACATGGACAGAGTTTGCGACCGTTATGCGCACGAATGCAAAGCGCGTCGAGGACGCCCAAAAGGGTCAGCCGCAGCGGACCACGACAACCGCCGCCGACCGACTGGATGATCAAGAGCGCTGGCTCACGGTGCGCCTGGAAAGCGTGAAGGCGTTGAAGCCCGCCTACGCGAAGCTCTATGCGGCGCTCGACGACAAGCAGAAGAAAATCGCCAACGAACTCATCGCGCCGCACATGGGCATTCGGTAGCAAGCGAGCGCACCGTGGCCCCCCGGCGATATCGCGTCCTTGGCTGAAGTAAACCCCAGTATCCCCCAACCTCAGCTGGGGGCGCGATATCGCTTCTCACGCATTGGTGTCGCCAAAAGCCAACTAAGAGACCGTCGCTAGTCGGAAGGAGGCGGTGCCATGGGAGTCCGTCCATCGCTCTACGAAGAATTGCGAAACCAAGGTGTGTCACGGCGCGGCTTCCTGAAGTTCTGTGGGTACATGAGCTCGGTGCTGACCTTGCCGGTGGGAAGCGCGGAAGTGATTGCGCAAGCTCTTGCGTCCAAGCCCCGGCCAAGCGTGATCTGGCTGTCGGTACAAGAATGCACCGGCTGCAGCGAATCGCTGCTCCGCTCCTTCGAGCCAACTCTGGAGAGTCTGATCCTCGACTCCATCTCGTTGGACTACCACCACGTGCTTCAAGCGGCAGCCGGCGCAGCGGCGGAGGCAGCGCGCGATCGGGCGATCGAGCAGAATTGGGGCAAGTATTTCCTCATCGTCGATGGCTCAATTCCCGGAAAGGATGCGGGCGCGCGGTCAACGACCGGAGGCAAGGCAGGCCTGTCGCTGGTCCGCAATGCCGCCCAAGGGGCGGCGGTTATTGCCTCGGTCGGTACGTGTGCCGCCTTTGGCGGCATCGGGGCGGCCGCACCAAATCCTTCCGGTGCTTTCGGAGCGGCAGACGCGCTCGGCGACCTCGTGGCGGCCGGCAAGGTGACGGCTCCAATCGTCAACATTCCTGGTTGTCCCCCCGTGCCCGAAGTGATCACAGGCCTTGTCACCTACTATCTCACTTACGGTTCGATTCCCGCCCTCGACGATCTGCGCCGGCCCAAGATCTTCTTCGGCAAGACCGTTCACGACAATTGCACGCGCTTGCCGTTCTTCGAGCGCCAGCAGTTCGCGCGCAGCTTTGACGACGAAGGCGCTCGCAAGGGCTGGTGCCTCAAGGATCTCGGCTGCAAGGGGCCACTAACGTTCAATGCCTGCACGACGATCAAGTGGAACCAAGGGACCAGCTTTCCAATGTATTCCGGCCACGGTTGTCTGGGCTGTGCGCAGCCGAGTTTCTGGGATCGCCCTGGCGGCTTCTACACAAAGCCGTTCTAGCCAAACGAGCCCGGCTTGAGGGAGAAAATGTTCGATGGCGCGCATCGTCGTTGACCCGGTGACCCGCATCGAAGGGCACCTCAGGATCGAGGCGGAGACCGATGCCTCCGGGTTCATCACCCGCGCTTCGAGCTCCGGCACCATGATGCGTGGCATCGAACTGATCCTGAACGGACGTGACCCACGCGATGCCTGGGCGTTCACGCAACGATTCTGCGGCGTGTGCACGGTGGTTCACAGCATCGCATCGGTGCGCGCCGTCGAGTTCGCTCTGGGATACGAGATTCCCCCGAACGCCCAGCTCATCCGCAACATCATGATCGCGACGCAGTTCGTCCACGACCATGTGGTGCACTTCTATCATCTTCATGCCCTCGACTGGGTGGACGTGATGTCGGCGGCCAGCGCCGACCCCGGTGCAACGTCACGATTGCAGCGCTCTCTCAGCCCCTGGACCAACAACAGCACGGACTATTTCGCGACTGTCCGCGACCGACTGCGCCGCTTTGTTGACGGTGGCCAGCTCGGGATCTTCACCAACGGCTATTGGGGTCACCCCGAGTACAAGTTGCCCCCCGAGGTCAATCTGCTGGCCTTTGCCCACTACCTGGAGGCGTTGGCGTGGCAACGCGAGGTCGTCAAGATTCACGCCATCTTCGGCGGCCGCAATCCGCACCCGAACTTCGTGGTCGGGGGCGCTCCCTGTACGATCAGCGAGGGCGAGCAGGTGACGGCCGTATCTGCTGCAAGCCTGAAGCAGGTGGGCGTCATTATCGAGAAGATGCGTGACTTCGTAGATCACGTCTACCTACCCGACACCCTGGCGATCGCGAGCTACTATAAGGATTGGAGCAAGGTAGGCGAAGGCACCGGCAACTTCCTATGCTATGGTGATCTTCCACGCGGGACCGATACATTCAATTCGTCGACCCTGTTGTTTCCGCGCGGCGCCATTCTCGATCGCGATTTGTCGAAGGTGCTACCCGTCGATCTCGAAGATCCGGCGCAGGTCCAGGAGTTCGTGAGCCACTCCTGGTACGATTATTCGGTCGGCAAGCACAAGCCGCTTCACCCGTACGATGGCGAAACGCGCCCGAACTACACGGGACCACAGCCACCGTACGAGCACCTCGACGTCGATCGTTCCTATTCCTGGATCAAGTCACCGCGTTGGCGTGGCAAACCAATGGAAGTCGGCCCGCTGGCGCGCATGCTGCTGCTCTATGCGACCGGAGATCGCAAGGCGAGAGAACTCATCGATAGCAGCCTTAAGCGGCTGGATCTGCCGATCGAAGGTCTTTTCTCAACGTTGGGCCGCGTTGCCTCACGAACCCTTGAAACGAAGATTCTGGCTGATGCGCTCGCGGACATGCACAGCGCGCTGCTGCGCAACATCGCGGCCGGCGATCGAGCCACGTTCGACGACAGCCTGTTCGATCCCTCAACGTGGCCACCTCAGGCCCGTGGCGCAGGGTTCATGGAAGCGCCACGCGGCGCGCTGGCACACTGGGTTGCCATCGAGAAAGGCAAGATCGCAAACTATCAGGCGGTCGTTCCCAGCACCTGGAACGCGGGTCCGCGCGACGCGCGGGGACAAGATGGCCCCTATGAGGCCGCCCTGCGAGGGCATCGTCTCGCCGATGCTACGCGGCCGCTCGAGATCCTGAGGACCATCCACAGCTTCGACCCTTGCCTGGCCTGCGCCGTGCACGTCATCGACCCGGGCGGACGTGAGCTTGTCGAGGTCAAGGTCCTCTAGGGCGCCATGCCGAGTACGCGGAACACCAGCATGCTTGACCGTAAGATGACCTTGGCCGGGCTGCTGATCACGACGCTCGCCCTCGCCGGCGGCGTGTCAACGATGGCAAGGCCAAGCCAAGGCTATGGCGACTTGATCGACACCTACTGCATTTCGCAAGGGCGCCTGCGTGTGCCGGCTCACCAGTCCCACTGTGCGATGTGCCATCAGACAGGAACCTTCGACAGTCTTCCTGCCCATCGTGTTCAGCCGAACTGGGCCGAGTTCGACAAAGGCAGGGCGACCGGCGACTTCAGCTTCTTCTGTCCAGGCGGCAGCACCGGGGCTTCTCCCCCTGCCTCCGCAGCCACTGCGGAACCGGCACCCTCAAGCGGCACTGGAGAGCTCTCCGGGTCGCCCACGATGTCAATGCACGGACGCCCGCCAGCCCCCCAGCAGGGAGCGGGATCTGCAGCATCACCAGAGCCGCATACCATGCCCATGCCTGCTGCGCGCCCTGCCCTTGCCCCTCCTTCTGTTGCCGACCGGCAACCAGTAGCGCCGGCAGAAGTCGAAGTCCGATTGACGCGATTCCGCGACGAGATCGGAATCGGTCAGCCCGAACCTGCGAATTGGACTGGCTTTGCCGAATCGGTACGTTCAGCAGCAGCGGCGGACCGCCGGGCATTCACGGAACAGACGCCCTCGAACGAGCCGTTGGACGCCGTAGCCCTGGTGCGCCAGCAGGAACGGCGTCTTTCCGCGCGAATTGCGGCGCTTCGCTACGTTGCGACGGCTTTCACCCGGCTCCTGCCGGACCTGACCGAACAGCAACGCAAAGTCGCCAATGAACGCTTCTCATTGATCCTAGAGGTCCTCTAGGGAAGGAGGATATCGTGTGCTTGGCCATCCCGATGCGGGTCGAGTCGATCAACGGGTTCGTCGCCCGGTGCTCGGTCCGTGGCGTGTCCCGCGATGTCAGTCTCTTCATGCTGGAAGAGGGCTCGGTCCTCGCAGGGGATTACGTACTTGTCCACGTTGGCTATGCAATCCAGGTCATCAGCGGCACGGACGCAGCGGCAACTTGGCAAGTGATCGACGAAGCTCTCTCCGGACAGTGAAGCAAGTATCGTGCACGAACTTTCGATATGTCAGGCTCTGCTCGACGAGGTCGCTCGCTTTGCCCGAAAGCACGGCGCGGCCAGGGTCCTGTCCGTGACCGTCCGAATCGGACCTTTGGCGGGGGTGGAGGCGGGGCTGCTGCAACGGGCCTTCACTGCCGCCCGGCGAGGCACGGTCGCCAATGACGCTCAGCTCGTCATTGAGAGGGCTCCATTGATTCTCGAATGCCGCCGGTGCGGCAGGCAGACGCCGGGCCGGCTCAGTCATATGCGATGCGCGGCCTGCGATACAGCCGACGTTCGTGTCGCCAGCGGGAAGGACCTGATTTTCCAAAGCTTGGAGCTGGAAACAGCGGAGGAAGCTCATGTGCAATGACTGTGGATGCGCGGCGCATGATTCGCGCCATGATCACGATGACTCAACGCCACGCCGTCAGCCCCGGTCGTTGACCGTGCTCCACGATCTCATGGCCGAGAACGATCGGATGGCGAAGCATAATCGGGCGCATCTAGACGAGGCGAATGTCTTCGCTGTGAACCTTATGTCGGCACCGGGGTCCGGCAAGACCGCGCTCCTCGAAGCGACGATCGAAGCCCTGAAAGGTCGACTGCACATCGGCGTCATCGAGGGAGATCTCGCAACTGAGAACGACGCGGCGCGAATCCGGAGACATGGTGTTCCGGCAGTGCAGATCACCACTGGAACGGCCTGCCATCTCGACGCGCAAATGATCCACGCGGCCTTGCACGACATGCCGCTACAGGGCCTCGATGTTCTCTTCATCGAAAACGTAGGGAACCTCGTCTGCCCAGCGTCGTTCGACCTTGGCCAGCATCGGAACGTCACCTTGCTGTCGGTGCCCGAAGGCGACGACAAGCCGGCCAAGTATCCGATCATGTTCCGGGGCAGCGACATCATTCTGGTCAGCAAGACCGATTTGCTGCCGCACTTTGACGATTTTCGTTTCGACCGGGCGGAAGCGGCAGTCCGGGAGATCGGCTGTGTCTCTCCCGTCATCGGCATCTCGGTGCGCAGCAAGGGCGGCCTTGACCCATGGATCGACTGGCTTGATCGGCAGCGGCTGGATCGTCGAGCGGCGAAGCCGGCAACCGTCATAGGAGAGTCGGCCCATGAGCGCCACGGCTAAGGTCTGGTTGGATCGACTCCGCGATCTGCCATTGGATCACCCGGTTAGCATTCTCAATGTCTGCGGCGGACACGAACGCACGCTGTCTCACACCGGGTTGCGGGCGGCCCTGCCCGAGACAATTCGGATCATTCCCGGACCGGGCTGTCCGGTTTGTGTCTGCCCCGAAGAAGACATTTGCGACGCCATGCGGCTTGCGCGCGAATGCGATGTCGTCGTCGTTGCGTTCGGGGACATGCTGCGTGTGCCGATCAACGCCGCCAGAAGCGATCCGCGTTGCCTCAGTGATGCGCGCGGCGCCGGTGCCGACATCCGGCCGATTGCCAGTCCGCGGGAGGCTGTGGCGATTGCGCGGGCGCTTCCGGACAAGCGCGTGGTCTTCTTCGCCGCTGGCTTTGAGACCACGATGGCGCCGGTCGCCGCGATGCTGTGCCAAGGCGTGCCAGACAATCTTTTCCTCCTGGTGTCAGGCCGGCTGACCTGGCCGGCGGTCGACATGCTGCTCGCTTCAGAGAAGCCAGGGTTCGATGCCCTGATTGCACCGGGTCACGTCGCCACGGTGATGGGGCCGGAAGAATGGTCGTTCGTGGCGGAACGCTATGGCCTGCCGATTGCCGTGGCGGGCTTCACGGCGGAAAGCCTGCTGGCCGCCACCTACTACGTCCTGACGCAGCTTCTCGCGACCACGGCCCACTTGAAGAACTGCTATCCGGCGATCGTACGGCCCGGCGGCAATCGCGTGGCGCAGCAGCAGTTGTCGCACTCGATGCGGATCGTGGATGCGAATTGGCGCGGCATTGGCACGATTGCCCGCTCCGGCTTTGCCCTTTCAGAAACTTTTGCAAGCCGTGACGCGCGCAGCCTGCTGGCGTCACCACAGGACGCCGCCCGTCGACACGCAGGAGAAATGCCGCCGGGCTGCGATTGCGCCCGTGTGGTCCTGGGCAAGGTGGTGCCCACGAACTGCAAGCTCTACGGCAAAGCCTGCACGCCCCGACGTCCGATCGGACCGTGCATGGTGTCGGACGAAGGCGCCTGTCACATCTGGTGGACCTCGGGCCTACACAACCGCACACACGCGCCTCATCGGCGTACTGGCGTCGCGGCCTGACAATGCAGAATCGGCTCTCGACGCTGGTGCTGGGTTACGGCAATTCATCCTACGCGGACGATGGCCTGGGGACTCGCGCGATTGCCTATCTTAGGTCCCAGGACGCTTCCGATTTCCCCGCGGACCTGCTTCTTCTGGACGGCGGCACGGCAGTATTCGAACTGTTGTCGCATATCGAGCGATGCAACCGTCTCGTCGTGGTCGACGCGGCACACTTGGCGGCAGAACCGGGCACGGTGCGCTGCTTTCTTGGCATCGACATGGACCGTCAGCTGGGAGGCGCGCGGCACACCGCCCATGAGGTAGCGTTGCGCGATATTCTGGATGTCGCCCGCCTGCAGGAGGTGCTGCCGTTAGAGCGCGCCCTGATAGGCGTCCAACCCAAGAGCCTGGACTTCAAAGTTGGGCTCTCGCCGGAAGTGGAACGATCGCTTCCGCTTGTGCGCGATAAGCTCCTCCAGCTGTTGCGCCGCGGATGGAGCTAGCGTGACCGTCGGGTCTCTCGCGTCGGTTCTGCTGCTCGTCGAAGGGCGCGTTCAAGGCGTCGGCTTCCGCCCCTTTGTCTGGCGACTGGCTCGGGATCATCATCTGGCCGGCTGGGTGCGCAACGAAGGTGCCCGGGTACTGATCCGCCTGGAAGGAGCGGAAGATGCGATTGACGCCTTCTCCGGCAAGCTAATCGAGAGGGCACCCGCCTTCGCGCGGCCGCGGCTGGTGACCCGCAAGCGGCTGGACTGGGCCGCTCTTGCCGGCTTCTCGATCGACACCAGCGCTCAAGGCGAGATGGCAATGGCGTCGATTCCGCCGGACTATCCCGCTTGCCCCGCGTGCTTGATGGAACTACGCGATCCGTCCGACCGGCGATATCGCTATCCGTTCATCAACTGCACGCAGTGCGGCCCGAGATATACGATCATCGATGTTCTGCCGTACGACAGGCCCAACACGGCGATGGCGGCCTTTTCGATGTGCGCAGCATGCCAGTCGGAGTATGAGCGACCCGACGATCGTCGATATCATGCGCAGCCGCTGGCTTGCACCGACTGCGGCCCCAGGCTGCAGTTTGTAGTGCCGGGCGACCCTAAGATGTCCCCTGGCCAATCAACCGGTGAACAAGCCCTCCGGGCGGTCATTGCGCATCTGCGCCAGGGACGCGTTGTGGCCGTCAAGGGGATCGGTGGATTTCATCTGTTTTGTGACGCTCGGTCCGAGGCCGCGGTGCGCCATCTGAGGCGGCGTAAGCAACGGCCGGACAAGCCGTTGGCCGTCATGGTCAGGGAGCGTGGGGCCGACGGTTTGGCCGAAGCGCGGGCAATTGCCCGATTGACCGACGAAGAGGCTGTCGCCTTGCTCGATCCCGTACGACCTGTGGTCATTGCCGCCAAGCGGCCGCAGGCGCTTGCCTCCTCCATAGCGCCGGGGCTGCGTGAAATTGGCCTCCTGCTCCCCTACAGCCCGCTCCATGCGCTGCTGCTCGATGGGTTTGGCGGTCCGGTCGTTGCGACCAGCGGCAATCGCTCCGGGGATCCGGTGGAGATCGACGAGAGCGCAGCCGTTGAGCGCTTGAAGGATGTCGCGGACGCCTTCTTGATTCACAACCGGCCGATACGGCGGCCCGCCGACGATCCGGTTTGCCGACGGATTGCAGGCCACGTGCGGCCGTTGCGCCTGGGCCGCGGCAACGCGCCGTTACAGCTCCACCTGCCGGTCGCGCTGGACCGCCCATTGCTGGCAGTCGGTGGTCAGAAGAAGAACACGGTTGCGCTAGCCTGGGCGAACCGCGCGGTGGTGTCTCCCCACATTGGCGATCTGGGATCGCTGCGAACTCAGTCACTGTTCGTCGATACGGTACTGGACCTTCAGACGTTGTTCGGCGTGCAGCCGCAAGCCATCGTTTGCGACCAGCATCCCGACTACAGCTCGACGCGTTGGGCCCGACGCAGCGGGTTACCCTTGATTGCCGTACAACATCATCGGGCGCACGCATCGGCGTTGGCGGGAGAACATAAGCAATCCTCCGGCATGTTGGTGTTCACCTGGGACGGCGTGGGCAAAGGGGATGACGACACGTTGTGGGGCGGCGAGGCTTTCCTGGGAGGACCAGGTCATTGGCGTCGCGTCGCCTCGCTGCGACCGTTTCGACTGCCTGGTGGAGAACGAGCCGCACGCGAGCCCTGGCGCTGCGCCCTGGGTCTCTGCTGGGAGGCCGGCCTGGATTCGGACGACGTAGCCGTGGAGACCAGGCTGTTGCGACGGGCCTGGGAAAGCAACATCAACTGTCCCGTCACGACGTCGGTCGGACGGCTGTTCGACGCGGTGGCTGCCATGCTGGGCTTTGCCGGTCGGGCGACGTACGAGGCACAGGCGGCGATTTGGCTGGAGACGGAAGCCAATCTCGGCGACGCGACACGGATCGCCCTACAGACGCCGGCCAGCCTGACGATCGCCGATTGGGAGCCGCTGATCGGGATCGTGGCAGATGCTTCCCGATCGGTCGGCGAGCGCAGCGCCATTTTCCACGAGTGGCTGGCGGAAACCATTCGCGACCAGGCGGTACTGATCCGCCGAACGACTCCAATCTGCAAGGTCGGACTCGTCGGTGGCGTGTTCCAGAACAAACGGCTGACCGAGCGCGCCGCACATTTGCTTACCGAGGCGGATTTCGAGGTCTTGTTGCCGAGCGCCGTGCCCATGAACGATGCCGGTCTCAGCTACGGACAGATCATCGAGGCGGCGGCCCTGCTGGCGGCACAAAGCGTTGGCGCCAATGGACAATGATCTTCACAAGCTACGCCATGAACTGCTCCAGCAAACGGTGAGTCTGGCCCATGGCAATGGAGGACGTCTGACTCGTGACCTGGTCGAGGGCATCTTTGCCTTCCATTTTGGCGATGATTTGAACACCACGGTTGATGCCGCGCCGCTGAGCCCGGTGAACGGCGAGTTGGTGATGACGACCGACGGTTTCATCGTCGAGCCGCTGGAATTCCCTGGCGGAAGCATCGGCAGCCTCGCCGTAAACGGCACCGCGAACGATCTCGCGGTCATGGGCGCGAGGCCACTCTACCTCACCTTGAACGCCTTCATCGAAGAAGGCTTAGAAATCCGCCTCCTGGATCGACTGGTGGCCGATGCCGCTCGAGCCGCCCATGCTGCCGGCGCCGCGATCGTCGCCGGCGATACGAAGGTTCTCCGTCAGGGCGAAGGAAGCGGCCTTTATCTCGGCATGGCCGGCGTCGGCGTGCGGGGACGTACGCCGAAACTTGGCCTCGAACACATTCGAGTGGGCGACAGGCTGCTGGTCAGTGGAACCATCGGCGACCACGGCGCAGCGGTGCTGCTGGCTCGGCAGGAATTCGGGCTGACGGGGAATCTGCGCTCGGATTGTGGCTGCTTGGTCGGAGTGGCGATGGCCCTCATAGATGTCCCCGGCCTGCGCTTCATGCGGGATCCCACACGGGGCGGCCTTGCGACCGTCGCTCACGATATCCTGCGCGGCACTGGCTGCGGTGTTCGACTGGATGAGCAGAATATTCCCGTAAGCGAAGCGGCCAAAGGCGTCTGCGAGATACTTGGCTTTGATCCGTTGATCCTTCCCAGTGAGGGTCGGCTAGTCGCTGTCGTAGCGCCCGCTGCAGCTGAACGATCACTGGCGGCGATGCAGCAACACGGATGCCCAGACGCAGCGATCGTCGGCTCCATCACGACCGAGAGCTATGTAACACTCAGGACCGAATTGGGTGAACGCCTGATCGAGGAACTCGAACACGATCCCTTGCCGAGGATCTGCTGAGCGTTACTGATACGGTTGTGCCCAGGTTTCCAGCTTGGCCTGCAGCTTGTCGGCTGCTTCGCTCGCCTCCTCGATGGTCGCCGGCAGCAGGGTTGGGACGAAAGCCATCTCGACTGTAGACCAGAGATGATCACCAAGGTCGTTTGAATGGTCGATCCACCATACGGCTGCCAGCGAGGTTTCTTGAATACGCGTTGCGCCGAGAGCACTTACCTCGATCGCCACTTCGCCTTTTCCAAGGATACCGCGAAGGCGTTGCAAATCGTACGGAAGCAGCGGCAAGCGCCGCAGATCGATTGTCGTCGGCTGGCCCGTCGTCACCAGCGTGTGCAGCCCTGCAATTACTTCGTTCAGGATCGCGGCCACCATCGGGGGGACCTCGCCTTCTCCAAATGGCTCGGCTGTACTCAAGCGAGTCCTCCCTGGTGTGATGTGCTCTTTCGACAGCCACGTGCTGGTAGGGAAAGGCGTTGATCGAGATGCATCGACGCAGCCAGCAGGACGCGTGTTGCTGCGGTGGTCGGCGGCCAAGTCACTATCAGGAGAGGCCCCGTACCGAGCACCGGAGTCTGAAGAGCTGCCCCTGCCAAGTTGCCGATCGCTGCGCCAAACCCTCTGGCGAATGTGAGTACAAGAAGATCAGGCTGGATATTCCCTCTGCTTCTGCTGCTGAGTGGGAACTCGTTCGATAGCAGGGTGCGCATCTTCGAGACTTGCCAAGAGGACGCCGACCCGGCCGGCAGACGACACCCAGTCCGCCAGTCGAGGATAATTGTCCACCAACCAATTGAATGCTCCCTGCACGGCAACGAAAGCGCCCGCCGATTGGGTCATCTCGCCCAGCTGCATGGGCCCATGGACGTAGTTCGGTACACAAAGGAGAAGTCCCATCAACGGCGCCAGGAGGGAGTTGCCATGGGATACAAGGGTGGTCCGCATGTGCTGACCGCAGAGGCGACGCCATTGGGAGATGACCTGCTTCAGGCTTGTCTCGACGGGGCACCACCAAGGCCTTGTCGGGACTGCTGGTCGCTGGCCCCCGACGGCTCATCAAATTCTCACGCAAGCGCGCAACCGCAAACTTGAACTCGGACTCGGCTTGGCTTTTCCGTTCGATGACGGAAGCCATATTGCCGCCGATTACCATCATTGCCGTCGTTGTCGAGGCAGCGTACAGCACCGCTGCGAGGACCAAATAACCTGGCACCTGCGCCTCAATGCCAAAAGGGGCGAGGCTGAGGGAGCCGCCGACATTCCATAGGACCGCTGCGAACGTGCCCGCAGTCAGCACGGAGGCAAGAAGCCCGACGGCAAAATCGATCGGGGCATCCGTGGCAATCCGGGCATCGTCGGCGATGCGGTATTCGATGAATTGCGGCTCGCTCTCACCGGCCTTGTCATCACCCTCGCCGCCCACAGAAAACCAGTTCAAGATCAGCCGTGAGGTCAGCCAAGCGCGCCACCGGCGCTGAAAACTCATGCGGCCCCAGACAGCAGCGATCGCCAGAACGACACTTTGGGCGACCAAGCTCAACACTGCGCGAGCCTGTTGCCAGATTTCGCTGCCGTCACGCCGACCAAGAGCGTTGAAGAAATCTCGATTCCAGAGATTCAGCCGATATTGCACCAGCAACTGAAGGATCACGCAGACAACCAGGAACGCGATCAGTCCCCAAGCATACCAACGTGTGTTGCCACGCCAGAATCCCCGTGCCGCTCGCCAAAACTGCTCTACCGGGCGTCCACGTATAACGGACCCGAGCTCAGCCATGTCACGGGTAGTCCACGGGCCACCACCGATTAGGGCAAGGGACATCTGAGCGGTGGCCGACCGACCTTGTCATCAGGCCGCGGTCCGAACCCGACATCGTAAAACCCGACAAGAGAACACCTTTCCTCTCAGCGTGACAGCCATGAGGTGGATCAGCAAGTGCGGATGCAGCCAAGCCCCTCAAGCCAGCGGACGCACGAAAAGACCAGCGAAACTGTGTCGGATCGGCCATTCGTGTCGGCGCTCCTGCTCCAACCAATCCAGCGTAGCATTCCCCAATATGCGACGTGGAGAGGAGTCCCAAATTGGACAGCGTGCACGGCTTCTTTGTTCCAATGTTTTACAAAGTGATGCGGTTTGGCGGCATCGCTGGAGGATGAGCTTTGCCGCTTACGACTGTGCCAGATGATGTTCCTTGGACGGGGAAGTTCTTTCTCAAGACTACGGTCGGGGGTTTCCCCGCCTGTGGTCGTTGCGACGCCTGCGGTTACGTTTCCCATGATGAGAACGCATGACTGTGGCGATGTTTTTCGATGATGTGATTTCAGCTGAATAGGAGCTTCGCATCGATGTCGATACGCTCTGGACCTTTCGAAGGGACGCCATGGGATCGACTTGCCAATCGCCGGGTAGCACCTCCCATCAGCAGAGGAGAGGGCTTAACACTTGCTTGGACACAGACGTCCGGACCGTTGGTAAAAGTCCTATGAGAATCAGTTGCTTCCTCGCGCCGTCAGCGGCCACTCTCCTGCTCCTGGCAACGGCTTGTGCCAGCACCAGCCCGGTCGCTCTGACAGCGGGATCTGACAATGCACCCCCGACAGTCGATCTAGGAGCCTCGTCGCGCATTCCCCACATCGTTGGATCGGCGGGCGAGGGCGAGGGATATGGCATGGTACAAGCCGCCTCCGCGGCTCATACGTCGATGACTGGGATGTCCCACCAGGCCACTTCAACGATGGCCAACGCGTCAATCACGACGGCTGGCCAGAGCACCATGGATCACAGCAAGATGGGCCATGGTGCAACGCCGAGCGTGACCCCTTCGCCGGCCGCCGCCCCACAAATGGCACAAGCGGCACACGTCCAGGGCACCGGCACGGTCAACGCGGTCGATCCCGCGAGCCGCAAGGTCAATCTGAGCCACAATGCGATTCCGGCGATCGGCTGGCCGGCCATGACCATGGACTTCGCTGTGGCTCCCTCTGTCGATTTGAGCGCGCTGAAACCCGGGGCGCGCGTCAACTTCATGATGGATCGGAGTCCTGACGGCATGTACGTCATCCAATCAGTGACAGCTGGGGGTGGGCACTGATGGCAGGCCATCCTTCCAAGCCACCTGTCGGCCGTCGTCGTTTCGTCCAGGGCATTGCGGCTGCGGGCGCTGCCACGGCGCTGCCTCCTTGGAGCGCGTCGGCCGCGTCGCCCTCGGTGCTGAGCGGTACCGAATTCCAGCTCGAAATTGCACCTCTGCGCTTCAACGTCACCGGTCGGACGATGACCGCCACCGCCATCAACGGGCAGGTTCCGGGACCCACGCTGCGCTTTCGCGAGGGTGATACGGTCACACTCGCTGTTACTAATCGGCTGGCCTTCACGACATCGATCCATTGGCATGGGTTGCGCATTCCGTCCCCCATGGACGGTGTGCCGGGCTTCAGCTTCAACGGCATCGCCCCGGGTGAGACCTTCGTGTATCGGTACGCGCTCCGCCAGAGTGGCACCTACTGGTATCACGCGCATGGCCCTGAGGAGCAGACCGGCGTCTATGGCTCGCTGGTTATCGAGCCCAAGGGAGGCTTCGCGCAACGCTTCGATCGCGACTATGTCGTCGTGCTGTCGGACTGGAGCGACGAGAGCCCGCTTGCAATCATCAGCAACCTCAAGTTCCAGAGCACCTATTACAACTATGGCCAGCGGACATTGGGGACGTTTATCGACGACATCCGCCGCAGCGGTCTCGGTGCAACGGTGTCGGATCGGTTGATGTGGGGCAATATGCGCATGGCCCCCACCGATATCCTCGACGTGTCGGGTGCCACCTACACCTATCTCATGAACGGCCGGCCGCCAGCCGCCAACTGGACGGCGCTGTTTCACCCGGGCGAGCGCGTGCGGCTGCGCTTCATCGACGCCGGGACCATGAGCATCTTCGACGTGCGCGTCCCCGGCTTGCCGATGACGGTGGTACAGACCGACGGCAACGACATCGTGCCGGTGACAGTCGATGAATTCCGCATCGGTCCGGGCGAGACGTACGACGTGATCGTTGAGCCGCGCGAGGCGCAAGCCTACACGATCTTCGCCCAAGCCCAGGATCGCACGGGCTACGCCCGCGGCACCTTGGCCCCACGGTCGGGCATGAGCGCGGCAGTACCGCCGATGGACCCTCGGCCTATGCGCACGATGGCCGACATGGGAATGGAGCACGGTGCGGCTGGGCACGGCGCGCATGGTGGAACGGCACCCAGTGATGCGGTGCCGGCGGCATCGAGTAACCCTCACGCCGGCCACACTATGCCGGCGGGGAACCAAGCTGCGATGCCTGGAATGCAGCACTCGATGCCGGGCATGGAGCCGGGACCAAACGCTGTCACCCCGCAGGACCACAGCGCGCACGGAGGCATGCCGGGCGCGGGCAGCGCAATGCCGAGCCAGGGATCGATGGTTGATATGTCGGCGGCAAATACCGCGTCCCAGCTTGAAGGCCGGGTCGGCGTCGACAATGTCGCGATGGCGCCGAAGTCGCGTCTCTCAGAAGCCGGAGATGGTCTCGACGGTAACGGCCGCCGTGTGCTGCTGCTCAGCGATCTGCGCAACGCCAAACGCGGCAACGATCTGCGGCCACCGACGCGCGAGATCGTGCTGCACCTGACGGGCAACATGGAACGCTTCATGTGGAGCCTCGACGGCATCAAGTTCTCGGATGCCGCGCCGATCATGCTGAAGCTCGGCGAGCGCGTGCGCTTCACCTTGATCAACGACACGATGATGGATCATCCCATGCACCTGCATGGCGTGTGGAGCGAGCTGGAGAACGGGCAGAGCGACTATCGCCCCTACAAGCACACCATCCTGGTCAAGCCTGGCGAGAAGCTGAGCTTCCTGGTGAGCGCCGACGAGCCTGGCCGGTGGGCCTTCCACTGCCACCTCCTCTACCACATGGAGCTCGGCATGATGCGCGAGGTGCGCATATCATGAAGAAGCTCGTCGCCGCTCTCTGCGCTGCTCTTATGGTCGCCATTTTCGCGGGCGGCGCCCACGCCCAGCAGACACCTGCCGCCGACCAGGGACAGCCGCACAGCATGCCGAAGATGTTGGATCAGGCCATCTTTGCCCATCTGTTGTTCGACCAGCTCGAAGGGCGGTTCGGCTTCGCCGAAGGCAACACCTTCCGGTGGTCAGCGCAAGGGTGGCTGGGCACGGACGAGAACCGGGTATGGCTGCTCAGCGAAGGAAGGTTCACCAACAACGAACTGGATGACGGTATCCAGCAGCTCCTCTACGGCCGGGCGATCACCACTTACTTCGACGCTCTCGTCGGCATCCGATACGATCTGGACTCCGCGCCGAGCCGCGGCTGGGGCGCGATCGGCATCCAGGGGCTGGCGCCCCAGTTCTTCAAGGTCTCGGCCATAGGCTACGTCAGCGGCGAAGGCCATCTCGCGGCCAGGCTGGAGGCCAGCTACGACCTGTTGATCACGCAACGCCTCATCCTGCAGCCGCAACTCGAAATGAATTTCTACACCAAGGATGATCCAGCGCGATTGGTTGGCGCCGGCCTGTCGGAACTCGACGCGGGGCTGCGCCTGCGCTACGAGATTACGCGCGAGTTCGCGCCCTATGTCGGCATTACCTATTTGGGCCAATACGGCGCGACTGCCGACTATGTCAGCGCAGCCGGCGGCTCGACCCAACAGATTCGGTTCACGGTAGGCCTCCGTGCATGGTTCTAGCGCAAATGGCGATGGAGCCAATGCCCTCGGAAGTTGGCACGAACGCAACATGACCTCCGACAAGCGGCACAGATGCGCGCCAACAGCCGGGAGGCAAAGGGCCAGAATGAAGTGGTGCCGGTTTGCACTGCTTCAGACGCGAGTTCCCGCCAGCAAAAGGGAGTCCGCTCTCGTGGGCCTTCAAGTGCCCGACGCTAGAGGGCTCGATTCAGAAGCTCATAGTCGACGAATATCCGTGACGTCGTCGCTGATCTGGGCCGACATCCTGAAGCGATCACTAAAGGCTGGCATCCAACACCCGCACTGGTCCGTGGCCGATTTGCAGAGAGCCTTGCAGAGCCGAAATGCTGCGCCGCCGACCTCGGTGGGTTCCGACCGATCGAGTCGGGCTTAAGGTACGGTCCGGCGGCTCACATGGTGCGCAACGAAATTGCCATGGTCGAGTGCCGAACAGCCGGTATCAAAGGCAGAATCTTCAAGGCGCCAAGCCAGCGGACCACACGATTGCGCACGCTGCTGTGTAACGAGCCGGATTGCTCGTCATGGCAGAGGCAATGATCGCGTTCCGGCCCAAGCAACCGCAACGGCCACGGCGAGGAGACTGGGACTGTGATGGCGGCCGGCGTCTACGCAATTGAAACAGCATGAGGGAAAAGGGCATTGCCGGTCGATCTTAGGCAGTTGCGCTACGCCATTGCGGCGGCCGATTACCGCAGCATGCGCCGGGCGGCGGAGGCGTTACGCCTGAAGGAGTCCACGCTGAGCCGTTGTGTGCGCGACCTGGAAGCAGGCTTGGACGTCGTTCTGTTCGAACGCTCGCGCGCCGGCGTGCGGCCGACAGTAGCGGGGGCAGCCTTCATCTCGGGCGCACGTCGCGTCGTGCAAGAGGTCGAGGGAACCATCAGCATCGCCAAGGCTGCTGCCCGGGGCGAGGCTGGGCGCCTGCGGCTTGGCTTCTACAATTCATTGTCCGCCGGAAGCTTGCGAGCCACGCTCCTCGACTATGCGCAACGCTATCCTGCGGTGGAGATACGCACAGTCGAGGCGGCGCGGGAGCGTCTGCTCGGCGATCTCGCCATCGATGCGCTCGATGTCGCGATCGTTACGGGCAATCCGACGCTTGTTGAAAGCCAGGCGTTGGCACTATGGAGCGAGCGGATACTCGTCGCCTTGCCGACGGATCATCCGCTTGCCTCACAGGATGTCGTAAGCTGGGGCGATCTCAGAGGCGAAACTTTCCTGATCGGGGAGCACGACCCAGGTCCCGACGTCCACGACCTGCTGATTGCCAACCTTGCAACACCCGGTGACCGCCCCAGGGTGGTCAAGCACAATGTCAGCCACGCGAACATCAAGGCGCTTGTCGGATTGGGACACGGAGTGACCCTAGTCTCCGATGCTTGTCTTGGCGCGCATTATGCGGGTGTCGTCTATCGCGAAGCCCGCGACAGCAAGGGCGGCTGTCGGATAGGCTATGCGGCGCATTGGTCGAAGGACAACGACAATCCTGCCCTGGTACCATTCTTAAGATTGCTGCGAGAGCGTTACCCGGCGTTGCGCGATCCCAGCTGAGGCCCCGATGGGCCTGCCTGCCTACGCGCCTTGCCGAAGGCACGGTCCGTCGCCATGAAGCGGGCGAGCATCGGCCCAATCAGCTTGACCGGGTCAGCAATCGGCTGTCCCGTCTCGCGTCCTAGCACCTCGGCATAGGCCAGCAGGTCGCGGTGGACTGCCGCCGGCAGTTCAACGGTCAACTTCACTGGCCGGTCGCTCTCGAGGGGTCCAAGCTTCAGCTTGGCCATGGGCTAGCCTCCAAACGGTTCGAGGACCAAGTCCCGCGTGACGATGATGCGCACGGGAAAACCTGGCCGGATGGTCAACGTCGGTGCGACGTTGAGCTGCCGCCGGATGATCTGCTGGCCGGCATCATTGATCGTGTCCTGACCGCCGTTGCGGATCGCCCGGATCAGCGCATCGTCGTTGTTGGTGGCCAGCTCGGCGCCGATGCTGAGCAAGGTTGACAGGCCTGCCGCCTTGGCGAGATCCCACCAATGATAGTCGACGCCGTCCTGAAGGCCGGCATAACCCTCGGCGTCGGCGCCGGGCTGCCGCTCGAGGACGATCGACCGGCCGTTCGGGAATATCAGCCGGTTCCAGACCAGCAAGACGCGTCCTTGGCCGAACTGCACATTGCTGTCGTATTGGCCGATGATGCGCGTGCCCTGGGGCACGAGCAAAATGCGACCGGTCGGACTGTCATGGATGTTCTCCGTGACCTGCGCGATGATCTGACCGGGAAGGTCCGAGCGGATGCCGGTGATCAGCGCGGCCGGGATCACGGCGCCCGCCTGAAGGATGTTCGGCGACGCCGGCGCCACTATCCGATCCGGCGACACGGTGCGCCGGTCGGGAGCGGCATTCAGGAAGGCAAGCTTCTGATCCTGGGCCGATGATATCATGGATGGCGCCAAGCCCAGATTTGCGAGGCTGGACACAGGGCTTGGTGCAGGTGCTGCGATTTCGGGATGAGCGGCACGCGATCGGCTTTCCGTGCCGACAAACAGTTTGCTTGTGCGAGCGGATTCGATCTCTTGCAGGCGGCGCTGATCCTCGGCAGTCATACCCGCGTTCAGTGTCGCTTGGCTTCGGGCTTGCGCGCCAAGGGCTGGTCGGCCGAGGTCGCCGGGTAAGGGCGGACCGAGCTTGGGAACACTGCTGTAATCGCGCGGCAAACCTGCCAAGCCGTCTGCCGTCGACCGATTGTCGGTCGAATAAAGCTCCTCGACGAGCCTGGCGCCGTAGCGGGACTGAAACGCATAGATGAGCGCGCCCCCAATCCCGACCCCTGCCGCGAGACCGAGGCCCATGAGCACCTTGCGCGACAGCCGCGTCACGCGCGGCGCCTCTCCGCCCAACCTCATCGACCCGGCCCCATCGGACGGGGCACCGGTCAGCGGCATGGCGACGTCTTCGCTCCGGATATCGCTCACGACGCTGGCTTCCCATCGGTACGGACGATGCGCACACGCTGCTGGTGGTCGGCTGCGCCGAAGCGCAGCTCGGCAGCCGCGAACAGCCGGTCGACGACCATGTAGTTGCCGCGGACACGGTAGTTCACGAGCTCGGAGGTGTTTCCTTCAGGTCCGACGACGAATAGGGGCGGCATCTCGCCCTGGCCGATGCCACGCGGGAACTCGATGAATACCTGCCGCCCGTCGTCATAAACCCGCAGCGGCCGCCACGGTACGCGGTCTCCCTCGACGGCGTAGCGGAAGTTGAGCTTCGACAGATCCACGTCCGTGGCGACCGGACGGGCGGCTTCGGCCTGCGCGTTCTGCCGCCGCAGCGCAATGAGCTGGTCCTGCGGGTACTGCCAGGACACCGACGCCATGTAGGTGCGCTCGGTCGAGCGCAGCTCGACATGGTAGGTGCGGATGTTGGTGTTGATGACCAGGTTGGTCGTGAGGTCGGTGCGGGTCGGCTTGACCAGGATGTGAACCTGCTGCGTCGCTCCCGTGCCACTCACCGTATCGCCGATGATCCAGCGCACCGTGTCGCCCGCGGCGACAGGTCCCGTACCGACCAGTTGTTCGCCGGGCTGGAGGGCAATATCGGTGAGCTGCCCGATGGCCGTATAGACTTGGTAGAGCGCGCCGCTGGTATACGGGTACACCTGCATCGCATTGATGAACCCGTCGCGCACCGGCTGCACGCGCGCAGCGTCATTGGCCAGATTCACACGGACGGCGGGGTCCGAGGCCTCAGGCGCCCGGCTCGATCCACCTACCCGCTTCAATTGCCCGGGCAGCGGCAATGGCTGCGGCAGCTCGACCACCTGCACCGGCGCGGGCGGATCGGTGGCCTGCACCGCGGGCGCCGCATCGTCATAGGAGATCAGCGGCGGCTTGCCAGCGGAGTCGCAAGCCGCCAGAGCTGACGAGCCCAGCAGAAGAGCGAGAACGGTGCGCTGCGGAGACGGCGTGAGTCCTTTGTGGGATTGCGTCATTGATCGAGCTCCCGTGACCAGTTGATGGCGTTGACGTAGATGCCGAGCGGATTGGCGCGCAGGCGGTCGGCGTTGCGCGGCATCTGCACGACGATGGTCAGGATGGCGGTCCAGCGGCTGGTCTCTGCGAGCTGGCCGTTCTCGTAGCGGCGTTCGACCCACGCCACGCGAAAACTCTCCGGCGAGGCCCGAATGACGCTCGAGACATCGACCGCGACCTGCTGGCGGCCGACCTTGGCAAAAGGGTCGTTCGAGCGCGCATAATCGTTGAGGGCTGCCGCGCCGCGGTCGGTCGTGAAGTCGTAGGCGCGCAGCCAGTTCTGCCGGACGATGATCGCGTCCGACGGGATCGACCGGACCTGCTCGACGAAGCGGGCGAGATGGAAGGCGACCTGCGGATCGGTCGGACGATAGTCTGCCACGGCGGGCGCGATCGCCTGCGCCTGGCCGACCTTGTCGATCTGCACAACCCACGGCACCACCGTGCCGCGCGCCGATTGCCAGATGAGGCCGGCCGCGAAGCTCACGGACAGGATCAGCGACCCGAAAGCCATCAGCCGCCAGTTCCTAGCCTGGACGCGCGCGCTGCCGATCCGGTCGTCCCAGACCTGGGCGGCCCGCTGGTAGGGCGTTTCGGGTTCCGGTGACTTGCCGTAATGAGTGGAAGGGCGCTTGAACATCAGCGGTCGCCTTGAGAAAGGTTAATGGAAGTGCCGCCGCCGTGGCTGTCGCCGCTGCGCACGGCGTGGGCGACGGCGGTGACGCCGTGACTCATGGCCTGGGAGCGCTTCATGCGACGGGCCCAGGCCGGTGGCCCGTCGGTGGCCTCGGCCGGCGCACTCTCAGTGGCGCTTGCGCCGGTCGGACTCGGGGCGGACGTATCGCCGGCACCAGAGACCGACTTCGCGCCTTCCGAGTAGCTGGTCTTCATGCTGTCGGCCGCGCGAGC
>WOUR01000068.1 GCA_009772935.1 Rhodospirillaceae bacterium | reverse complement strand
AGCGGCGGGGCGCCGGGCGCCCGCGTGGCGACCGCCGCGCGCAACATGCCGCCCCAGCCGCAGCCGATGTCGAGCAGGGAGGTCGCGCGGTCGGCGCCGGCGTGGCGCAGATGCCAGTCGATCTTGCGGCGCTGGGCTTCGGCGAGGGGTGCGGTGTCGTCCTCGTCGCGCCACATCGCCGAGGAGTAGGTCATCGTCTCGTCGAGCCACAGCCGATAGAAATCGTTACCGACGTCGTAGTGCGAACGGATAGCCTCCGGCGAGGCGCCGGCAGCGTGAGCGGTTTCAGTCATCGTGCGGACCTGATCTTCATGGCCGCACCATAGGCCATTCGACGACGTAGCGGACCACACGGTTTTTGCGACATTCGGGTTATTGCATCGCGGGAAAGTTTGTCCCAGAAGTACGCTCTATTCGACGCACGAAGCAGCAATTTATCGCGTTTTTCGTGCAAGAAAATCGGGACTGGCAGCAGGCAGGATTGCTCCCGCATGACGACGACGGATGTGCCGCAGGGCGTTGGCCAGAAGGGCCGCTTCTATCTCACGAAGAACATCTGGGTGCCCCAGGAGCCCCTGGAGAAGCTCAATCTGAAGCTCTCGGATTGGATTCTGCAGAACATGCCCAAGCTGCCGCTGGCCGGTGACGAGGCGTTGAAGTCCTTTCCGTTCCTGGCCGAGCTCAGGAAGAGCCACGATAAGATCAAGGCAGACCTCGACTACCTGCTCAGCCACCATGAGGAAATCCCCACCCTGCACGAGGTCCATCCGCGCGACCTCTATGTGCCGGGGCGTGCCTGGCGCACCTTCATTCTGAAGATCTACGGCCACGAGATCGAGGCGAACACGTCGGCGGTTCCCGACACGATGGCCGCCATCAACCGGATACCCGGCGTGCACACCGCCCTGTTCAGCATCCTCAACGGCCGGGCCGAGATCGAGCCGCATCGTGGCTCCGCGGCGGGCGTGGTTCGCTTCCACTATCCGCTGATCGTGCCCAGCGAGCCGGAGAAATGCTGGATCGAGATCGGCGGCCACCATTTCTTCTGGGAAGTGGGCGTGCCGCTGGTGTTCGACGATACGCGCGAGCATTGGGTCAAGAACCAGACCGACGAGACGCGCGTCGTGCTGATCATCGACTTCAACGCCAATATGCCCTTCCCGGTGAACCTCTACACCGGGCTGCGCTACGAACTCGGCCGCCGCAGTGCCGAAGTGAAGGCCGTCATCGATCGCGCCGCGATCGGCGTGCCGCCGCGTTAGGCCGAGCGTAGCTCGGCCTCCTGAGCGACAGGACATTGCCTGCAATGTCCGAGAGCGCCGAAGGACGAACGACCGCCTCATGACCCCGCCGTCGCGTATGACGCGACACCTCCCATTTGAATGGGGAGGAGGGGGATTCTCTACTCGATCAGCTCGGCCAGCCGCTTGATGATGCGGGTCGGCTGCGCCGTCGCGTTCGCCGGCACACCGGCGTCGAACGGGTCGTACCAGATGCCGCACATGCCCAGCGCCTGCGGCGCCACCACTTCCCATTCGTAATTGTCGCCGACCATCCAGGCGTCTTCCGCAGCCACACCCAGCCGGTCCAGCGCGTGGCGGTAGACCGCCAGTTCGGGTTTGCCCTGGCCGAATTCGCCCTCGATCTGGATGTGATGGAAGCGATGGGCGAGTTCGAACCGCTCGATCTTGGCGCGCTGGGTCTCGCCTGCGCCGTTGGTCACGAGCGCCAGCCGGACGCCGGCATCGCGCAGCGCATCGACCGTGGCGTGGGCATCGGGATAGAGCCGGTATTCCTTGCGCCTGAGTTCGGTGAACGAGTCGGCAATCCGATCGGCCAGTTCGTCGTCCTCGCGGCCAAGCTTCGCGAGCCCGCGACGGACCGACAGGCGGCGGGCGCCCGGGATGTCGAGCCGCCATTTCGCGGCCTCGGCCCGGTCACTCCAGAAGGCCCGCGCCTCCTCCATGACGGCTGTCCGCACACGCGCGATGGCCGCCTCGTCATGGGCGTCGAGATGGGCGGAGAAGACGTGG
Source organism: Rhodospirillaceae bacterium (assembly GCA_009772935.1). Taxonomy (GTDB): domain Bacteria; phylum Pseudomonadota; class Alphaproteobacteria; order Reyranellales; family Reyranellaceae; genus Reyranella. Next base: position 13,993 of record WOUR01000068.1, on the reverse strand, counting down.
AGCAGCCGAGTCCACGCCTCTTCGGGCTGGGCGTAGGCGCGGATCAGCGTGTCGTCCATGTCGAATAGAATGGCGCGGGGCAGGATAGCGCGGGGAAGCCCTGCCTTGGGAAGGTCGGTCATGTCAGTTCGTCGGCTGGCCGGCGAAGGTCGCGGGGGCGGGGCTGACGACCACGCCGCGGTCGCCCTGGATCTCGATCACCGCGAGCGCCCGCTCGGAGCGGCCGTCGGGCAGAAAGCGGAAGATGCCGTCGACGCCGGACCATCCGTTGGGATTGGCGATCGCCTCGGCCGAGAAATCGCCGCCCGGCTTCAGCCGCGCGAGCTGGCCGGCAAGCCCGACACCGTCATAGGCGAGCGTCGCCAGCCGGTGCGGCGGCCGGCCGTAGGTCGAAACGAACCGGCGCTCGAAGTCGGCGCGCTTTGCCGGATCGGGCGCGGCGTACCAGGCGCCGCGCAGCATGGTTTCCGCGCCGACACCGGGGAAATCCCATACGCCCGTGCCGATGAGCTGGACGGCACGGCCGTCGAGGCCGTTGGTGGCGAGGGAGGCGAGCGCGGTCGAGAGGAGGGGCGGCGCCACCGGCACGAGGACGGCGACCTTGCCGCTTTCACCCTCCGTCCTGGCCGAGGCGGCGAGCAGCCGGGCCTGGGCCGGGATGTCGGCGCCGTTGGGGTCGAAGAATTCGCGGCCGACCACGGTGCCGCCGCGCCGCGTGACGTAGGTTTCGAGCGTGCTCGACATCTGCTGGCCGTAGGTCGTCTGCGGCGCGAAGGTCGCGAACCGGCGGATGCCGGCCTCGAACGCGTGATCGACCACCCGCCGGACCTGCGGCGGGGCCGCGATGCCCATGATCCAGACTCCGCGCTGCGCCACCTGCTCGTCGTTGGAGAAGGCGATCACGTTCATGCCGCCCTCGCTGACCAGGGGCACCAGAGCCGAGGCCGAGGTCCCGTAGAGCGGTCCCAGGACGAGGGCCGCCCCGTCGAGACGGGCCTTGCGGTAGGCCTCGATCGCGGTGTCGGCGCTCTCGCCGCTGTCATAGGCCGAAAGGGCGATTTCCCTGGAGCCGGTGTCGAACAGCGCCATTTCGGCAGCCTGCTGCATGGCCTGCCCGATCGGCGCGGCACGACCGCTGAGCGGCAGCAGGAGGGCGATGCGCGCCTTGCCGGACGCGGTCAGCGGCGACCCGGCCTTGGGCGCGACAGTGACCGCCTGCGCCGTCCTCGTGCTAGGCTTGGGCGGCTCGCTGCAGGCGCCCAACAGAAGGGCGGCAGTGGCAAGCACAATGAATGACCTACGCATCGGCGCGTACTCCGGCGATCGGAAACAGATGGACTTGGACGAACGACCCCAAGCTACCGGCGGGCAGCCCCCGCGTAAACCGCCGCTCTCCCCGGGGCTGCATATTGTTGCCACACCGATCGGCAACATGCGCGACATCACGCTGCGCGCACTCGACGTGCTGCAAGCGGCCGACCTGATCGCCTGCGAGGACACCCGCGTGTTCGCCAAACTCGCGACCCACTACGGCATTTCCGCCCCGACCGTGTCCTACAGCGACGCCACGCAGGACAAGTCCGAGCCGCGTCTCCTGCGGGCGCTGGCCGCCGGCAAGAGTGTCGCCCTGGTTTCGGATGCCGGCATGCCGCTGATCTCCGATCCGGGTTACCGGCTGGTTCGGGCGGCGGTCGAGGCCGGCCATCCGGTCACCTCGGCGCCGGGTCCCTCGGCCGTTCCGATGGCGCTCGCTTTGTCGGGGCTGCCGACCGACCGCTTCTTCTTTGCAGGCTTCCTGCCGGCCAAGGCGACGGATCGGCGGCGTGCCATCGGCGAAGTGGCGTCCGTTCCGTCGACGCTCGTGTTCTTCGAGGCGCCGCATCGCCTCCCTGAGTCGCTGGCCGACCTGGTGGAACTGCTGGGCGATCGCCCGGCGGCCGTGGCGCGCGAGCTCACCAAGCTGTTCGAGGAGGTTCGCCGCGCCCCGCTCGGCGCGCTGGCGGCGCACTACGCCAGCCATCCCGACGTGAAGGGCGAGATCGTGATCGTGGTCGGTGCGCCCTCCGCCGACACGGAGCGCAGCGCCGGCATCGTCGACGATGCCCTGCGGGAGGCGATGACGGGGGCCTCGGTGAAGGATGCCGCGGCCGAGGTGGCGGCGCGCTACGGGCTGAAGCGGCGCGACGTCTATGCCCGCGCGCTCGAGCTGAAGCGCGGCGCGGCGTGACGACCAAGGCTCGCCAGAAGGCCTACCGCATGGGCCATGCCGCCGAATGGCGAGCGGTGTGGCGGCTGCGGCTCGGCGGCTACACGATCCTGATGCGGCGCTACAAGACGCGGCTGGGCGAGATCGACATCGTGGCCCGCCGCGGCAACGTGCTGGCCTTCGTCGAGGTCAAGGCGCGCGGCGATTTTGTCAAGGCGGCCGACGCGTTGGGCGCTCGCCAGTTCGGCCGCGTGTCGCGCGCCGCCAGTCTGTTCATCGCCCATCATCCGCGCTATGCCGCCTGCTCGGTGCGCTTCGATGCCGTGTTGGTCGGTGGTGTGTGGCCGCGCCACCTGCCCGACGTCTGGCAAGCGCCGGAGTGAGTCGTGACGGATGATCTGACGAATGGCCTGGGACGGCTGAAGGATCTTTGTGCCGGCGATGGCGAGCGGATCGACCTGCTCGAGGCGGGGTTCCTGCTGAGCGTTCTCGGCGCCGGCGCGCCGGCGGAACTCGCGCCCTTCCGCCAGCATGTGACGGCAATGACCGACGATCTGGCGGACCTCGTGCACCGCCGCGGTGCGACGCCGGAAGCGCTGTCCGAGGTGATCGCGCGGTCCTACGCCTATCGCGGCGACAGCGAGACCTATGACGACCTGCAGAACGCCGACCTGATGCGCGTCATCGAGCGCCGCAAGGGCCTGCCCGTCGCGCTGTCGATCCTCTACCTGCACGTCGCCCGCGCCCAGGGCTGGCAGGCCGAGGGCCTGGCGTTTCCCGGTCATTTCCTGATCCGCATCGGCATCGACGGCGCCCGTCATGTCGTCGATCCCTTCCATGAGGGTGCAGTGCGCGAGGCCGCGGAGCTGCGCAGGCTCCTGCGGCAGGTGCTCGGCCCCGACGCCGAACTCGCGCCGGCGCATTTCGACGCCGTTTCCGATCGCGACGTGCTGCTGCGGCTCGAGAACAACGTGCGGCTGCGCCTCGCCCGGCGCGAGGATTGGCCCGGTACGGCACGCTCGCTCGATCGCATGCTGGCGATCGCGCCGGACCGGATCGAGCTGTTGTTCGAAGCCGGCCAGCTCAATGCACGACTGGACAAGCGGCGGGCGGCGATCGCAGCCTATGAACGCATCCTCGAACTCGATGTCGATGGCGACCTCCGCCGGCAGGCTTCGGCCCTGTTGCAGGAACTGCGCCGCGGCCTTAACTGACACCCGTCGACCTCAGCCCCGCCAGTCAGGATTACGCCATGAAGCTCAACGTCGCCATCCAGATGGACCATGTCTCGACGATCGATATCGACGGCGATTCGACTTTCGTGCTGGGCCTGGAAGCCGAGAAGCGCGGCTACGCGGTCTGGCACTATACGCCGCCCGACCTGATCTTCCGCGACCGCAAGGTGATGGCCCGGGCGCAGCCGATGAAGCTGCGCCGCGAGAAGGGCAATCACTTCACCCTGGGCGCGCCCGAGATGATCGATCTGTCGACCGTCGACGTCGTGCTGCTGCGCCAGGACCCGCCGTTCGACATGTCGTACATCACGACGACGCACCTGCTCGAGCACATCCATCCGAAGACGCTGGTGGTCAACGATCCGGCCAGCGTGCGCAACGCGCCCGAGAAGCTGTTCGTCACGCATTTCGACAATGTGATGCCGCCGACCCTGATCACCGCCGATGCACGCGCGCTGCGCGAGTTCCGCGACGAGCATCGGGACATCATCCTGAAGCCGCTGTTCGGCAACGGCGGTGCGGGCGTCTTCCGCGTCCGCCCCGACGACGAGAATTTCGCGTCGCTGCTGGAGATGTTCTCCCAGCGCAGCCGCGAGCCGGTGATCGCCCAGCGGTACCTTCCCGAGGTGCGCAAGGGCGACAAGCGCATCATTCTGATCGACGGCAAGGCGGTTGGCGCGATCGATCGTGTCCCGGCAGCCGGCGAGGCGCGCTCCAACATGCATGTCGGCGGCAAAGCGGTGAAGGCGTCTCTCACCAAGCGCGACATCGAGCTGTGCGAGACGATCGGCCCGGAGCTCGCCAGGCGCGGCCTGATCTTCGTCGGCATCGACGTGATCGGCGACTATCTCACCGAGATCAACGTCACCTCGCCGACCGGCCTGCAGCAGATCAATCGCTTCGATGGCGTTTCGCTGGAGGCGCAGATCTGGGATCGAATCGAGGTTCGCTATCAGGAGTCCCGTGGGGGGAAATCATGATCCGGCGTGCTTTGCTTGCTCTCTCGATGATCGTTCCGGCAGGCGGTGTGCTCGCACAGTCCAGCTCGGACCTGCTCGGCCAGAAGCAGATCGTCCAGGCCGTGATGGAGGGCGATGAGGAGAAGGTACGTCAGGCCCTGCTGAAGCAGGAAAGCCCCAATCAGACCGCCAACAATGGTCAGCCGCTGCTGATCGTGGCGGTCCGTGCCGGGCATATCCCAGTGATCGAGACCCTCCTGAAGGGCGGCGCTCGGGTCGATGCCGTCGATCCGGAAGGCTACTCGGCGCTGATGCGCGCTACCGAGAAGGGCGACATCGACATCGCAGAGATTCTGCTGCGCCGGAACGCCAGCACGCGGGTGCAGAATCGCCAGGGACAGACGGCGCTGATGATCGCCGCGGCGCGTGGCCACGCCGAGATCGTCCGGCTCCTTCTCGAAAAGAAGGCCGATCCCAATTCACGCGACTTCACTGGCCGCACCGCGCTGGGCTACGCCAGGCAGAACAACCGCGGATCCATCGAGACGATGCTGCGCAAGGCTGGCGGCAAGGAATGACGGCGGCCGGGGCAGCCCCGATCCGGGTGACCGGCTCGCTGGCGATCGACCCGGACGAGATCCAGGAGAGCTTCGTGCGCGCCGCCGGGCCCGGCGGCCAGCACGTCAACACCACCTCGACGGCAGTGCAGCTCCGTTTCGACGTTCGCCGTTCGCCGTCGCTGCCCGACGATGTGCGGCAGCGGCTGGAACGCCTGGCGGGCCGACGGCTGACGCGCGACGGCGTGCTGGTGCTGGTGGCCCAGGGCCAGCGCAGCCAGTTGCGCAACCGGGAAGAGGCGCTGGCCCGCCTGATCGAGTTGATTCGCGAGGCGACGCATAAGCCGGCGCCGCGGGTCAAGACCAAGGTGAGCCGGGCGGCGAAGCGACGGCGCGTCGACGACAAGAAGCGTCACGGCACGGTCAAATCCCTGCGGCGCGCCCGGTCATCGGACGACTGACGGCGCGCGGAAGGTTGGTTACTGTCGCAGCCGAAACCAGATGAGGTGCCTCGTGGCAGACGTTCGCAAGGAGACAGACAGCCTGGGAGAGGTGAGCGTTCCGGCCGACAAGCTCTGGGGTGCGCAGACACAGCGCTCGCTCGAGCATTTCAGCATCGGCAAGGACCTGATGCCGCGCGAGATGATCACCGCCTATGCGACCCTGAAGAAGGCCTGCGCCAACGCCAACCACGCCGGCAAGCGGCTGGACGACGAGGCGCACAGGCTGATCCTAGCGACCTGCGACGAGATCCTCGCCGGCCAGCACCACGACATGTTCCCGCTGCACGTCTGGATGACCGGCAGCGGCACGCAGTTCAACATGAACGTGAACGAGGTGATCTCGAACCGTTGCTGCCAGCTCGCGGGCACGCCGCTCGGCTCAAAGAAGCCGGTGCATCCCAACGACCACGTCAACATGTCGCAATCGTCCAACGATTCGTTTCCGTCGGTCATGTACATCGCTGCCGCGGTCAACACGAAGGAGCGGCTGCTGCCGTCGCTGAAGGCGCTGCACGACGCGATCGACGCCAAGGCCAGGGAATGGGCTGAGATCGTCAAGATCGGCCGCACCCACATGCAGGATGCGACGCCGATCACGCTCGGCCAGGAATGGTCGGGCTATGCCGGCATGCTGGCCGACAATATCGGGCGCATCGAGGACTCGCTGAAGGACGTCTATCGCCTGGCGCTGGGCGGCACGGCGGTCGGCACCGGGATCAATGCGGCGCCGGGCTTTGACGAGGCGGCGGCGGCGGAAATCGCCCGGCTGACGGGGCTGCCGTTCGTGACGGCGCCCAACAAGTTCACCGTGCAGGGCGCGCACGACGCGCTGGTCCAGCTCTCCGGCTCGTTCCGGACGCTCGCGGTCTCGCTCTACAAGATCGCCAACGACATCCGCCTGATGTCCTGCGGCCCACGCGCCGGCTTCGCCGAGCTGCATATCCCGGAGAACGAGCCGGGCTCCTCGATCATGCCGGGCAAGGTCAATCCGACACAGGCCGAGGCGCTGACCATGATCGCGGTGCAGGTGATGGCCAACGACGTGGCCGTGGGCTTCGGCGGCGCCAGCGGCTATCTCGAGATGAACGTCTACAAGCCGCTGATGATCTACAACATCGCGCATTCGATCACGCTGATGACCGACGGCTGCGCCAACTTCCGCAAGTTCCTGGTAGAGGGCACCCAGCCCAACCTCAAGAAGATCAAGGAGTATGTCGACCGCTCGCTGATGCTGGTGACGGCGCTGGCGCCGGTGATCGGCTACGACAAAGCCTCCAGGATCGCCCACTACGCGATCGACCACGATCTCACGCTCAAGGAAGCGGCGCTGAAACTGCAGTATGTGAGCGAGGCCGAATTCGACAAGGTCGTCGATCCCTCGAAGATGGTCCATCCCTACGTCGCGACGGAGTAGGCAGCCGTCGCCCCATTGGAGCGCGCAACTGGAGTTGCGCGCTCCATGGATCGTCCTCATCGCTCGACGATCTAGCGCCGCTCACCGCGACGTCGTCGCTCCAGGCGCTAGCGCTCGTAGCGCCACTGCCGCTCGGTGAGGAAGCGGGAGGCGACCAGGCCCATGGCCATGCCGCCTACCGCGAAGCCACAGGTCGCGGCGGCCTCGACCGCCGACAGCGCCTTGCCCTGGTTCAGGAACACGATCGTCTGGAAGGCGAACAGCCCGGGAGTCATCATGATGATGCTGGGTACCGTCAACGCGATGCGCGGTGCGTGGAGGCGACTGCGCACCAGCGAGGCGCCCAGCCCGACCGCCAGCGCGCCGAAGAATGTCGCCTGTGGCAGGGCAATACCGAGATCGTGCAAGCCGAGCCGGACCTCGTTGCCGACCATCGAGAGCAGCGCCACGGCGAGAACCGTGCGATGCGGGTTGTTGAACAGGATGCCGTAGCCATAGCCGCCGGCGAAGCAGGCGAGTGCCCGCCCCAGCACGGTGAGCGGCTCGATTGCGCCGGGCGACGGCGCGGCCGGCGCCGGCGCGAGGCCGGCCAGCATCGCCACCACGGACATGCCGCAGGCGGCGCTCAACGTCAGCAGCACGCCGTAGAACAGACGCGTTATCCCGGCACTGGTCTGGTGCTGCGTCAGGTCGAGAAGCGCGGCGACCAGGGGAAAGCCCGGCACCAGGAACAGCACCGACGAGATGAAACCGATCGCGTGTACGAAGGCGAAGGTATGTACACCGAAGCCGATCACGATGAGACAGTAGAGACCGGAGGCCAGCGCGGCGCACAGTGCGGTCATCGCGAACTGGTTGAAGCCCCGGCGCGACAGCAGGGTCCGGACCGCCTGGCCGATACCGCCGCTGACCGCCGCCGCGCCGGTCGCCAGCAGGTCGCCGCCGTTGAGGTAGGAGAAGGCCGTCGAGGCGACCGCCATCGACAGCGCGACCGGCAGCAGCCCGTGCAACGGGGCCGCCTTTTCGATCCGGTCGAGCTCGGCTTTCAGCGTCACCGTGTCGAGGCCGGGACCGGCACGGAGCGAGAGCGATTCCAGTGCAGCGATCTTCGAGGCATCGACGCCGGGTGGACCGATCTCGCGGGCCAGCGTGGTGGCCTCACCTCCGGTCCACGCCGTCGCCGTCAGGGCGACGGTCGACAACTCGACCTCGAGCCGCTGGATGCCGAGCCTAGGGGCCAGGCGACGCATGGCATCGCGCACCCGGAAGGCGGTGTCGCCGGCGTGCAGCATCTGCGCGCCGAACCGCAGCAGGACGTCGAGGGTTTCGGTGAGCGGCGCCCGCGGATCGGTCATCAGACCGTGTGGAGGCCCAGCACTGCGGCAGTGTCCTTGCGCACGCGCTCGACCAGCGCGGCGTCTGTCTTCAGGTCCTGTCCATAGGAGGGGATCATCTCCTTGAGCTTGGGCACCCAGTGGCCGACCAGCTGCTCGTGGAAGCAGTTCTCGAGCATGTGGACCATGATCCAAACGGCCGTCGAGGCGCCGGGCGAGGCACCCAGCAGGGCCACGATCGAGGAATCGGCCGAGTGCACGATCTCGGTGCCGAACTCCAGCTTGCCCGTGCGCGCCACGTCCTTCCTGATGATCTGGACGCGCTGGCCGGCGACGTCGAACTCCCAGTCCTTCTCGTCGAGGCTGGGATAGAACTCGCGCAGCGCGTCGAAGCGGTGCGCCTTGGTCTGCAGCACCTGGCCGACGAGATACTCCTCGAGCGGAAGATTGTCCCGCGCCACCGCCAGCAGCTGCAGGAGATTGTCCGGCCGCAGCGACAGCGGCAGGTCGAACATCGAGCCGTGCTTCAGGAACTTGGTCGAGAAGCCGGCGAAGGGTCCGAACAAGAGCCAGCGCTTGCCGTCGACGTAACGCGTGTCGAGGTGGGGCACCGACATCGGGGGGGAACCGCTCGCCGCCATGCCGTAGACCTTGGCCAGGTGGCGGGTGGCGATTTCCTCCTGGCCGGAGCGCAGCCAGATGCCGCTCACCGGGAAGCCGGCGAAGCCGTCGGCTTCGGGGATGCCGGATTTCTGCAGCAGGGTGAGCGCCGCGCCGCCGGCGCCGAGGAAGACGTAGCGCGCGCCGACCGTCTTCTTCGCGTGGGTCTTCTCGTCCTTGACGTCGAGCGTCCAGCCGCCCTCGGAGCGGCGGCTAAGGCCGGTCACCTCCTGCGAGAACTCGATCGAGAAGCCGTCCTGACGGCGGAGGTAATTCAGCAGGTTGGTGGTGAGCGCTCCGTAGTTCACGTCGGCGCCTGTTATCATGCGCGTGGCGGCGACCGGCTGCTTGGGATCGCGGCCTTCCATGATCAGCGGCGCCCATTCGCCGATCTGCTTGTGGTCCTCGGAGTATTCCATGCCGCGGTAGCAGTGATGCGCGCTCATCGCCGCATGCCGCTTCTTCAGGAAGGCCTGGCGGTCGGCGCCGATCACGAAGCTCATGTGCGGCACGGGATGGATGAAGGAGTCGGACCGCTCGATCGCGCCCTTGCGGATCAGGTACGACCAGAACTGCCGCGACATGTCGAACTCGACGTTGACCTCGAGCGCCCGGGAGATGTCGACGCTGCCGTCGGCGCGCTGCGGCGTGTAGTTCAGCTCGCAGTTGGCGGCGTGGCCCGTGCCGGCATTGTTCCACGGGCCCGAGCTTTCCTGCGCCTCGCCTTCCAGCCGCTCGAGGATCTTGATCCTGAGATGGGGCTGCAGTTCCTTGAGGAAGGTGGCCAGCGTCATGCTCATGATGCCGGCGCCGACCAGGACGACGTCGAAGTCGCCGGAATGATTGTCTGCCATGGAACTCTCCTAACGGCGTTCTTCGGGGGTGGCGCGCTTGAACGGCACCGGCGCGTCCTTGCCCAGCACGACGTAGAGGCGCCGCCAGGGCTGGTCGTCGACCAGCCTCCAGGTGTGGCCGCCGCCGGTCGTGTCCTCGGCCAGCAGGATGTCGCCGGGCGCGAGCACGAAGTGCTGGCCGCCGCGCGTGCTGAAATCCAGGGTACCGCTCAGAGTGACGACCAGCTGGCGCACCGGTGCGGTGTGCCAGGCGTAGGTGCCGCCGGGCTGGGTCTCCTGCAGCGAGGCGCTGGCGACCTCGATCTTGCCGCTGAGCAGGTCGCCATGCACGCCCGGCTTCAGGTCGATCCAGCCTTCCTCGACATGGGAGTTCTGGTCATCGCCCGTCCAAATCCGCACGCACCGAATCATGCTACCGCCCTGCATTTCCAATATTCAGGCGACGGTAGTACGGGCCCTTCCGGCTGGCAACAAACGGGGCCATGCACTAAGTCAGGTCGAGCGACAGGGGGCGGTCCACTGTCAGGGGGGCTGGAAGATGGCGACGCTTTTGGTCAAGAACGCGTTCGTCGTCACGATGGACGACCGGCGCCGCGAGCTTGCCGACGGCGGGCTCTATGCGATCGACGGCGTCATCCGAAACGTCGGCCCCAGCGCGTCTCTGCCCGGCACCGCCGATACGGTCATGGACCTCGCCGGACATATCGTGCTGCCGGGGCTCATCAACGCCCATCATCACCTCGACCAGACGCTGACCCGCGCCCTGCCGGCGGCGCAGAACAACAACCTGTTCCGTTGGCTGCACGCTCATTACCGCCTGTGGGCGGCGCGCACGCCGGAAGCCAGCCGCACCGCCACGCTCGTGGGCTGCGCCGAGCTCGCGCTGTCGGGCTGCACGACGGTGTTCGATCACGCCTACGTCTTCCGCAACGGCTGCGCGGTCGACGACCAGATCGCGGGGGCGAAGGAGATCGGCATCCGCTTCGCCGTCTCGCGCGGCTCCATGTCGCTCGGCCAGTCGAAGGGCGGCCTGCCGCCGGATTCCTGCGTCGAGGACGAGGACGACATCCTGAAGGATTGCGAGAGGGTCATCGGCCGTTACCACGATGGCGGGGCAGGCTCGATGACGCAGATCGTGCTGGCGCCCTGCTCGCCCTTCTCGGTGACACCGGAGTTGCTGCGTCAATCGGCAACGATGGGACGGCGCAACAAGATCCGGCTGCACACCCATCTCTGCGAGACGCTCGACGAGGAGCGCTACACGCTGCAGCGCTGGGGCATGCGGCCGGTCGAGTACATGCGCTCCGTCGACTGGGCCGGCGACGATGTCTGGTACGCCCACGCCATCCACGTGAACGATGCGGAGATCCTGGAGTTCGCCCGCGCGGGCATCGGCGCCTGCCACTGCCCCTGCTCGAACATGCGGCTCGCCTCGGGCATCGCGCCGGTGATGAAGTATCGCCGCGCCGGCGTGAAGGTCGGCATCGGCGTCGACGGCTCGGCCAGCAACGACGGCAACCACATGCTGGGCGAGGTGCGCCAGGCGATGCTGCTGGCCCGCCTGCAGATCGGCCTGCGCCCGCCGGAAGGACCCGACACGACGCTCTCGACGTCGGACCCGAGCCGCGACGACGAATGGATGACCGCCCGCCAGGCGCTCGAACTCGCCACCCTGGGCGGCGCCGCGCTGCTGGGGCGCGACGACATCGGTTCCCTGGCGGTGGGCAAGCAATGCGATTTCTTCGCCCTCGATCTCAACAGCCTGGCCTATGCCGGCGCCCTCGCCGATCCGGTGGCCGCCACTCTGTTCTGTGCCCCGCAGACCGCGCGCCACACGGTCGTCGCCGGCCGCCCGGTCGTGCGCGACGGCCGGATCGTGACGATCGATCTGGAGCGCACGGTGGCCGAGCACAACCGGCACGCCGCGCGGCTCGCGGCGTTGGCCTGAGGCCCGGACAGGCGGCCCTTCAGGCGAGACAATGCGCGCGGTTGCGATGGCCGATCCCGGCCTGTAGAGCGCACGCTCTCTTTGAGGAGCCGAACCGAAAATGGCCGACAGCGACGACGACTATGTCTACGACGAGGCCAGCGGCGAGTGGATTCCCGCCGCCGAAGCCGCCGCGAAAAAGGCTGCGGCCGAAGCCGCTGCGGGAGCCGTCGAGGTGCGCGATTCGGTCGGCAACCTGCTGGCCGACGGCGACAGCGTCCTCCTGATCAAGGATCTGAAGGTCAAGGGCTCCACCCAGACCCTGCAGCGCGGCACGGTGATCAAGTCCATCCGCCTGACCGGCGACGCCCAGGAAATCGACTGCCGCCACGACACCATCAAGGGCCTGGTCCTGCGCGCCGAGTTCGTCCGCAAGCGCTGAGGCGACCGAAGCGCTCCAGCGCGCGGCTTCCCACGTCAGGGCATGGTTCCGGGCGGCCGCCGTTCGCCGGGACGCACGCGCCGATCCTCGTCCTCGGGCCCGACGGTACGGCTGGTGTCGCCGTCGCGCGGACGCACCGTCTCGCCGGTGCCGGTGTCACGATCGGTATCGGTATCAACTCGTTCCCGCGGCTTGGGATCGGGATCGGCGGCCATGGCGGTCTCCTCTTTTTTGGACAAGGGTGCGAACGGCCCGGGAGGAGGTCCGGTTGCCGCGGATCGACGCCCATCCGGACGCGACGCGGTCGCGGAATGCGCTCGACCCGGATCAAATAAGGCAGACGCCATATGCTTCGGATGCTATATGGCCGCCACGTCCCCGTAGCTCAGCCGGATAGAGCAGCGGTTTCCTAAACCGGAGGTCGGAGGTTCGAATCCTCTCGGGGACGCCATTCCTGAGCAGCCTGGATCTCAGGTCGGTGCGGACCCCAGCAGGCCCGTTGCAAGCGCAAGGGTGGCGGCGGCTGCCAGGGCCGTGGAGTAGGCTTCGGAAACGGCGTATTTCGCCTGCGCCAATTGCGCTTCCGCGAAGGCCAGCTCCATGACCGATCCGGTGCCGCTGCGGTAGGCGGCCAGTGCCGCGTCGAACGTCGTCTGAGCTGCCGCCACCAGGGTGCGCGCGGCTTCGTAGCCGGCGAGGCTGGTGTGAAGCGCATTGTCGGCCAGCACGATCTGCCGGATCGCCTCGTCGCGGACCTGGGTCAGGCGGGCCTTCGAACTGTCGACATCGATGCGGGCCTGCGCCAGCGCCGCCGAGCGCGTGCCGCCGTCGTACAGCGGGAAGGTGATGCCCGCCAGAAGACTGCCGCCCAGCTGGTTGCCGTTCACGTTCAGGGTCGGCAGTTCCTGCCCTACCGTCGGCATCGCCGTGATGTTCAGGTTGCCCGAGTTGTAGGTCCCGGTGGCCGACACGAAGAGCTTGGGCATGAACGACGACTGCGCCGCCCTCATCTTCGCGAGGCTGATCTTCTCGGCCGCATAGGCGCTCTGTATGTCCGGCCGGCGCGTGAGCGTCTCGCGGATGAGCGTCTCCACCGGCCCGATCATCGCCGCGGAGAGCGGCCGTCCGGAGACATCGCCGATCCTCAGCCGCGTCGAGTACGGGATCCCGATCGCTGTGACGAGGGTCAGGTAGGCATCCTGCGCCGCGCCCTCGGCCTGGACCTTGCCCAGCTGGGCCTGGGCGGTGACCTGCCGCGCCTGCGCGACCTCAACGACGGTGCCGACGCCCTGCTTGTAGCGATCGTCGGCGGCAGCCTGGATGGTCTGGCTGTTCTTCAGCGACTGCACGGCGGTCTTGAGCCGGGCCTGGGCCGCGGCATGCCGGTAGAAGGCGAGGCTGACGGTGTAGATCAGCTTCTGGTGTGCGGCGGTGAACAGGATATTGGAGACGAGGGATGCCTGCTCGGCGGCGTCCACCAGCGCGGCACGCTCGCCGAAGTCGAACAGCAGCCACTGCAGGGAGACCGCCGAGACCGTTCCGCTGAGGGTCCCGTTGTTGTTGAAGCCGATCGGCGTCAGGGGCTGCACGCCGAAGGACTGGAAGCTGTTGCCCGCCTGGTAACCCGCGATGGCACCGACAGTGATACGCGGTAGGAAGGCGCTTTCGGCGATGCCGGCAGCCAGCGCCGCGCGCCGGGCATCATTCCAGGCGACCTGTGTCGTGGGGTTGTTCGACGCGGCGAGATTGATCAACTCGGGCAGGGTATAGAGACGGCTCGTATCGACCGTCGGCGTGCGCGCTTGCTGCGGCGGCGCGGGGGTGGCGGGCAACACGAAGCCCGCACCCGGGCCCGCACCCGGGCCCGCACCCGGGCCCGCACCCGGGCCCGCACCCGGGCCC
>WOUR01000016.1 GCA_009772935.1 Rhodospirillaceae bacterium | reverse complement strand
CTCGGGCGTGTCGAGCGTCGCGGCGGCGGCCCAGCCGGCGGCCGAAGGCTCGTCGCCGCGGGCACGGCGGCAGACATCGTCGAGGCGGGCACGTCGCAGGCCGCGCCCGGGGGCCAGGAAGGAGAGGGCCTCCAGAAGGTTGGTCTTGCCCGCGCCGTTGGCGCCGACCAGCACGACCGGCTCCTGGCCGCACTCGAGGCGGAGCTGGCGGTAGTTGCGGAAGTCGGTCAGGCGCAGCTGGCGCACGGCGAGAAGGGCCGGCGCAGCGCCCGATACGGCGTCGGAAGAGTAGGCGAGGGTGCTGATGGCCTGTGCGTTCATACCCGCATCGGCATGAGCACGTAGAGCGCGCTCTCGTCGGCACCGTCACGCACCAGGGTGGGCGAGCCGGCATCGGCCATCAGGAAGCGCGCCTCGCTGCCGGCGATCTGTTCGGTGATGTCCAGCAGGTAGCGCGAGTTGAAGCCGATCTCGAGGGCCGTATCCTTGTACTCGACCTCGATCTCCTCGCTGGCGCTGCCGGCGTCTGGGCTGGTCGCCGAGAGGGTGACGATGCCCTTGGCGACCGCCAGCTTGATGGCCCGCGACTTCTCGGTGGAGATCGTCGAGACGCGGTCGACGGCGTGTGCGAATTCCTTGCACGGCACGTTCAGGACCTTGTCGTTGCCGGTCGGGATGACCCGCTCGTAATCCGGGAAGGTGCCGTCGATCAGCTTGCTGACTAGGGTGACGTTGCCGCTGGAGAAGCGGATGCGGGTGTCGCTGAGTTCGATGTCGACCGAACCGTCGCCCTCGTCGAGCAGCTTGCGGACCTCGCCCACGGTCTTGCGCGGCACGATCACGCCGGGAATCTCGCCGGCGCCCTTGGGCAGCGGCACCTCGACCCGGGCGAGACGATGGCCATCGGTCGCCACGCCGCGCAGCACCTGGGTGCCGGCTGCGGTCGCGGCATGGAAGTAGATGCCGTTCAGGTAGTAGCGGGTCTCCTCGTTAGAGATCGCGAACCGTGTGCGGTCGATGA
Source organism: Rhodospirillaceae bacterium (assembly GCA_009772935.1). Taxonomy (GTDB): domain Bacteria; phylum Pseudomonadota; class Alphaproteobacteria; order Reyranellales; family Reyranellaceae; genus Reyranella. The sequence goes on along the minus strand of WOUR01000016.1, from coordinate 196,811 downwards.
TGCCCTTGAGGTCGTTCGCCGGAAGCTGGAACCGGTGCGGCAGGTCCCCCTCGGTCATGGCCGGGAAATCGGCCGGCGGCAGGCATTGCAGGGTGAAGCGGGAGCGGCCGGCCCGGATCACCAGGCTGCTGTTGTCCGAGGCGGCTTCCAGCTCGACCTGCGCGCCATCGGGCAGCTTTCGGACGATCTCGTACAGCGTGTGCGCCGGCGCCGTGGTCGAGCCGGTCCTGGAGGCGCTGGCCTCCACCGATTCGGTGATGGCGAGGTCCATGTCGGTCGCGGCGAGGCTCAACCGGCCCTTCTGGGCGGTGATCAGCACATTCGACAGGATCGGGATCGTGTTCCGACGCTCGACGACACTCTGGACATGGGCCAAGGCCTTCAGGAGGGCCGCCCGTTCGATCGTCAATTTCATGTTTTGGTCGCCGTAGTCAGGGCCGGATTGGGTCGAGTTCATGGCCCGTTCCAAGGGCCGCGAGAGGCGCCGGAGGAACGGTTGAAAAGTATATCACGCCGACTGTCCGCGGGAAGCAATTTCGCTGTTTCTTGAGGCATTTAGGGGCCTCTGGCGCATGCAAAATGGACCCCTTGCGGGGTCCATTTCACGGCATTGACCTGTGGTTCTTAGCCCTGCAGCTGCCGCTTGAGCAGCTCCACGTCCTCGGCGATCGACAGATCGGAAACCTTGAGTTCCTCGATCTTGCGCACGGCGTGCATGACCGTCGTGTGGTCGCGGTTGCCGAATCGCTTGCCGATCTGCGGCAGGCTGAGGGTCGTGAGCTGCTTGGCGAGATACATCGCCACCTGGCGCGGCCGGGCGACCGAGCGGGCGCGCCGCGGCGAACTCATCTCGGCGAGCTTGATGTTGTAGTGGGCGGCGACCCGCTGCTGGATCTCGTCGACCGTGACCTTTCGGTCGGCCTGGCGCAGCAGGTCGTGCAGCACGTCCTGCGCCATTTCGACGGTGATCTCGCGGCCGATCAGCTGGCCGTGCGCGACGACGCGGTTCAGGGCGCCCTCGAGCTCGCGGATGTTGGTGCTGATCTTGTGCGCCAGGAACTCGAGCACGTTGGCCGGCACCGGGACCCGGGCGTTCTCCGCCTTGGTCTGCAGGATCGACAGGCGCAGTTCATAGGTCGACGAGTGGATGTCGGCCACGAGGCCGCTGCCCAGCCGCGAGCGCATGCGCTCCTCGATGTCCTGCAGTTCGCTCGGCGGCTTCTCCGACGACAGGATGATCTGCTTGTTCTGCTCGACCAGCGAGTTGAACGTGAAGAAGAACTCGTCCTGGCTCGCTTCCTTGCCGCAGATGAACTGCACGTCGTCGACCATCAGTACGTCGACGTTGCGGAACAGTTCCTTGAACTGGCCGGTGTTCTTGGTGCGCAGCGCCTGGATGAACCGGTTCACGAAGCTCTCGGCCGTCAGGTAGAGAACGCGGGTCTTGGGATCGCGCTCGCGGATGACATGCCAGATCGCATGCATGAGGTGGGTCTTGCCGAGACCGACGCCGCCGAAGATGTAGAGCGGGTTGCGCTCGGGCAGGGGCATGTCCTGCTCGGAGATGTTGCGCGCCGCCGCATAGGCGAACTCGTTGGGCTTGCCGACGACGAAGTTCGCGAAGGTGTAGCGTCCTTCCGGAGCCTGCGAAATCTCATCGGCGCCGCGGCCGATCGAGGGACCCATCCGCGGCATCGGCGGCTGGTGATTCTGCGACGAAGGCACGGGCGGCATCGCGATGATCTCGTTGGGCCGGCGCGGCGCCGGCGGCGGCACGAGGTTCACCTCGACGTTCTTGACCTCGGTGTTGACCGATTGCCAGTAGGCGAGCACGCGGTCGCCATAGTGACGGCCGACCCAGTCGCGTACGAAGCGCGTCGGCGCATAGAGGCGCAGCTTGCCGGCCTTGAGCTCACCCAGTTCGACCTCGCCGAACCATGTCTTGAAGGCCTTGTCCCCAATCTCCTTGCGAAGCCGATCGCAGACGCGCACCCAATGCGCTTCGAGCTCCTTTCGGCCCGCCCCTTCATCCATGCATGCCCCCGCAAATTCGTTGTTTTCATATGTAGTTTTGTTATTGCCCTGGATCGGCGATTGAATTCGATTCACGTTTGTCTCCACGGAAGCCCCGCTGCCTTCCATCCCCTCGTCGCACCGCGCTTGCCCTGCGCATCGAGGGGGCCTTCAAAGCCGTCTGCTACATTGAGACACGTACTGTATCCGGCCGCGGCCATGGCTTTCGCCGCCGCGACCGACCTCACCCCACTTCGACACAGAAAGAGCAGCGGGACCTCCTTGTCCGCCAGCGCCTCCGAAAGTGCGCCGACGAAATCAGGATTGACCTGCATGCCCGGGAAGACCTGCCACTCGACCAGGCCCGGCTTCTTGTCGAGGCCGGCCAGGTCGGGCACGCCCACATAGTTCCACTCGGCGCGCGTGCGCACGTCGATCAGGATCGCGTCCTTCCGTTCGCCGAGAATCTTCCAGGCAACCGCAGGAGTGACGTCGCCGGCGTAGCCGGCAGCAGGGGACACTTCGAATGTGTCTGCGATCTTGTTGTCTTTCGACATGGCCCCCGCTTTCATTCGTCGAAGCGAGGCGTTGTCCGGCGAGCCAGCAAACGAAGGCGACACACAACACGGCAAGAGGAAACGAGGGATTTCAGCGAGCGTCGCTTATGGGACGCTTCATCTTCTTATCGATCGTCGAACTTGCGAAGCGTTGTGTACCTGTCTCCCTCGTTCGTCGTTTCGATGGAGAGGAATCCCCTCTTCTCCATCTGGCTCGCGATCCAAGCGCCCCACGCCCCGTCGCGATGTCGTGAGTCTTATCCAGACTCTCCGAAGCGCGCAAACGAATCACACGCAGAACACCACCCGCTATTCAGCCACTTCGCGACGCTGCTCGATTGACAAGTTGTGCGAACCGATTTTGCGCGTCGTTGGTCGAGAGACGGCTCTCAACATCTAGCGCTCGCCGTCGCGCTTCGTTCGATAACTCCGAATCGTATGTCAGTCGGCCAATCGACGACCAAACGATCATTGAAGAAAATCGCCGAGAATTTTTTCGTCAAAGAGTCCCGGCTTCGTCATCGCCATAAAAGAAAACGCCGCTCGAAGGAGCGGCGTTCACAGACACTGAAGTGGGATGTCGGAAAGCGTCAGGCCATCGCCTTGATGCGCGCCGAGAGGCGCGACACGCGGCGCGAGGCGGCGTTCTTGGTCACGATGCGCTTGGTGGCGCCGCGCTGGATCTCCGGCTGCGCCATACGCAGCGCCTCCTGGGCGGCCTTCTTGTCGCCGGACAAGATCGCCTCCTCGACCTTCTTCACCGAACCGCGCACGCGGCTGCGGCGCGCCGTATTCACGGCGGTGCGGCGCTCGGTCTGGCGGGCGCGCTTCTCGGCCGACTTGTGATTAGCCATGATAGTCCTCGTTGCTCGAAGGGCGCGCTTATACGGGCCGCATGAGGGCCGGTCAAGCGCGCCAGATACGCCAAATCAGCGGTGTTTCCAGCCCGGCTTACGCTTCTCGGCGAAAGCGGCCATGCCCTCGGACCGGTCGTCGAAGGCAAAAGTTGCGTGAAAGGTCCTGCGCTCGAAACGGACTCCCTCCGAAAGGGTCGTTTCGAAGGCCCGGTTGACCGCTTCCTTGGCGACCAAGGTGGCGGGCAGCGACATGCCGGCGATCTTCTCGGCCGTGGCGATGGCGTCGTCCATGAGCTGTGCCAGCGGCACGACGCGGCTCACCAGACCGCAGCGCTCGGCTTCGGCCGCGTCCATCATGCGCCCGGTCAGAACCATGTCCATCGCCTTCGACTTGCCGACGAAGCGCGGCAGGCGCTGGGTGCCGCCCGCCCCTGGAATGGTGCCGAGCGTGATCTCGGGCTGGCCGAACTTGGCGTTGTCCGCAGCGATGATGAAGTCACACATCATGGCCATCTCGCAGCCGCCGCCCAGCGCGTAGCCTGCCACCGCGGCGACGATGGGCTTGCGGACCTGGCTCACCTTCTCCCAGCCGACGGTGATGAAGTCCTGCAGGAAGACGTCCTGGTAGGTCTTCTCCTTCATCTCCTTGATATCGGCCCCGGCCGCGAACGCCTTGTCGCTTCCCGTCAGGACCATGCAGCCGATGCCGGGATCCGCCTCGAACGCATCGAGCGCCTGACCGAGTTCGCGCACCAGATCGGCGCAGAGCGCGTTCAGCGCCTTCGGGCGGTTCAACCGGATGATCCCGACCCGGCCCTTGGTTTCGGTCTGGATGTTCTCGTATGCCGTTGTCATTGCTCTTTCCTCCTCGGGTCGTGTCTCAGCGCTGGCAGCGCGCGCAATAGAAGGTGGATCTTCCGGCCTGCACGAGCCGGCGCACGGTCTGGCCGCAGTCGCGGGTCGGGCAGGCGATGCCGGCCCGGTCATAGACGTTGAAGCGCGTCTGGAAATAGCCGAGTTCGCCGCCCGGCTGAACATGATCGCGCAGGGTCGACCCTCCGTCCGCGATCGAACGGTTCAGCACGAGCTTGATCGCCTCGACGAGGCGACCCGCACGCTCCCCCTTGATCGTGTGGGCGGAGCGGCGCGGCGAGAGGCCGGCCAGGAACAGCGCCTCGCAAGCATAGATGTTGCCGACGCCCACCAGGGTCTTCTGGTCGAGCAGTGCCGCCTTGATCGGCGTCCTCCGGCCGGCGAGGCGGGCGGCCAGCACATCGCCGGTAAAGGCGTCGTCCAGCGGCTCCGGGCCCAGGCTCTTGAAGTACTTGTGCTGGGCCACCGCCTCGTCGGCCACCAGCACCATCAGCCCGAAGCGGCGGGCGTCGTTGAAGCGGACCTGCCAGCCATCGTCCATGTCGAACACGACATGGTCATGCCGCCCGAGCGGATGGCCGGCGGCGCTCTCCGCATCGTGCAGGGTCATGCGGCCCGACATGCCGAGATGGACGATGAGGGTCTGGCCGTCGTCGAGGCGGATCAGCAGGTACTTCGCCCGCCGGTCGATGCCCGAGACCGCGCGGCCCTCGACCCGGGCGGCGAACTTCGCCGGCAGCGGCACCCTGAGATCGAGGCGACGCTGCTGCAGCCGCACGATGCGCCGGCCGACCAGGCGCGGCATCAACCCGCGCCGGACGGTCTCGACCTCGGGCAGTTCAGGCATCGGCCTTTGGATGAGAGGGCTGCAGCGGCGGGCGGTTGCCGAAAAGGGCGCTGCCAACGCGGACATGGGTGGCGCCCATCCGGACGGCCGTCTCATAGTCGGCGCTCATGCCCATGCTGAGTTTGGCCAGGCCGTTGCGGGCCGCCATCTTGGCCAGCAGCGCGAAATGCAGCGCCGGCTCCTCGTCGACCGGCGGGATGCACATCAGGCCGACGACGGGCAGCTTGTACTGGTCGCGGCAGAGCGCCACGAAGGCGTCGACGTCCTTGGGGAGAATGCCCGCCTTCTGCGGCTCCTCGCCGGTGTTGACCTGGATGTAGCAGGCCGGCCGGCGGCCCAGCCGCTCCATCTCCTTCACCAGGGCGGCAGCGAGCCGGTCGCGATCGACCGACTGGATGACGTCGAACAGGGCGACGGCATCGCGCGCCTTGTTGGTCTGGAGCGGTCCGATCAGGTGCAGTTCGAGGTCGGGCCAGGCCGCCTTGAGTTCGGGGAACTTGCCCTCGGCTTCCTGCACGCGGTTCTCGCCGAACACGCGGTGGCCGACCTCCAGGAGTTCGCGGACCCGGTCGGCGCCATGGGTCTTGGAGACGGCGACGAGGGTGACGTCGGACGGCGACCGACCCGACGCCCGCGCGGCCTCGGCGATGCGGCCCGTGACCTCGGCCAGGCGATCGGCGCCGCTGCTCATGCGTCGAGACCGGCGCGCGCGAGCAGGGCTTCCTCGTTGTTCGGATCGGCCGCCAGGGCGGCGTCCAGGGTTTCGCGGGCCCTGTCGACTTCGCCCAGCGCCGCGAGGCAGATGCCGTAGTGGGCCAGCAACCGCGAATCGTCCGGCAGGGCGCGCAACGCCTGTTCATGGTGCGGCCGCGCATCGGCGGCCCGCCCCAGACCCATCAGGGCGCGCCCGTAATTGGTCTGCACGAAGGGCTCGTCGGGGGAAACCTTGGCGGCCTTCTTCAGGATCCGCCGCGCATCGTCGAAGCGCTTGAGACCGAGCAGGGCCAGCCCCTGGTTGTTCATCGCCCGGGAATCCCCGGACACGGCTCTCAGATAGGGCTCCAGCACCCCGCTGGCTTGCTCGAAGCGCCCGGCCTGAAGGTGCAGGTTGGAGAGCTGGAGGATCGCCTCCTGGTCGAACGGGTCGCTTTCCAGGACCTTCTCGAGGATGCCGATGGCCTGTTCGGTCTGGCCCGCGGCCGCCCGGGCCAACGCCAGGGTGCCGTAGGCCTGGCCGAAGGTCGGATCGAGCTCGAGCGCCTTCTCGATCATCGGGATGGCGTCGCTTGGGCGGCCGCTGAAATAGAGGACGTAGCCCAGCGCATGGTTCAGCGTGGCGCTGGTCGGCGCCAGTTCGACGGCCCGGCCGGCTTCGGCAATGGCCTCGTCGTAGTGGCCGAGGGCCGCCAGACAGAGTGCGCGGTCGCCCAGGATCTGGCCGCGACGCTCGGCGTTGTCGCCGGCGTCTTCCAGCGCCATGTCGAAGACTTCGATGGCGGCCGAATACCGGCCCAGCCGGTAGAGTGCATAGCCCAGCATGTTTCGGGCGCGCGCCTGCAGAGGTTTCAGCGCGTCGGTCTGATGTTCGTGGATGGCGCGATCGACGTTGCCCACGAATTCCGACAGTTCACGTTCGGCAGCGGCGAAGCGGCCGGTGTCCATGTAGACCGAGGCCAACGCCAGACGGGCCTCGACATGGGTGGGCGCCTGGCGGATCGTGTCGCGGAAACGGCGCGTCGCCTCGTCGAGATTGCCGAGGCGACGGGCGGCGAGACCGAGATTGTAGAGCAGCATCGGCTCGTTCGGATCCTTCGCCACGGCCTTGCGCCACAGCTTCTCGGCTTCCTTCACGGCACCACGCTGCGACAGGCAGACGGCGAGATAATGGAGAATGTCGGGGCGGTCGCCGTACCGGGCTTGCGCGCTCTTGAACAGCGGCTCGGCGCGGTCGTACCAGCCTGCCCGCAGATACTGCAGGCCTGTCTGGAGATCAGGGTCGGGTTGCGGCGGGCCGTTGGGCCGGTTGGGGGGCGTTATCGCCATGGCGGGCTGTGTAGACCCGCCTCACGGCCAAGGCTAGACGAAATGGCATGGTGAAGGACGCCGATCTGTTTGCCGCCGCAATGGCCGGTGTGAAGCCGCTCAAGCGAAAGCGGGCTGCCGCGTCACGCCTTCCGGCGGTGCCGCCCAAGTCGGGGACCAGGGCCGCCGGCAAGCCGGTGGTGGGCCGGCCGGCGGCGATCCCGCCGACGATCCCGGTCTCGAAACCCCGGCCGCTGCCCGTCAGGCCCGGTGTCCCCGTTCTGTCGCCGGACAGTCGGCAGTTCGATCGCGACGTTTCGCGTGCTCTCTCGCGGCGCAAGCTGGTCCCCGAGGCGACCATCGACCTGCACGGCATGACGCTCGCGGCGGCGGAGCGGGCCGTGACGGCCTTCCTGGCGAGGGTATCGGCGCAGGATATGCGCGTGGTTCTGGTGGTGACCGGCAAGGGCCTGCGCGAAGAGGGCGGCCGCACGATCGACGGTCGCATCCGGGGTGAGTTCGTGGGCTGGCTCAATCGCGGCGACAACCGCGAGCGGGTGCGGGCGGTCCGCGCCGCCCACGCCCATCATGGCGGCACGGGCGCCTTCTACCTGTTGCTGCGCCGGCGCTCCTCGGCCAGCAGCCGTTCCTTGCGTGACACGCCCCAGCGATAGCCGGTCAGCGCGCCGCTCGATCCGACGGCGCGATGGCAGGGGATGACCACGGCGGCCTGGTTGGTCGCACAGGCGCGTCCCACCGCACGCGCCGCCTTGGGTTCGCCGATGCTGCGGGCGATCTCGCCATAGGTGCGGGTCTCGCCGGCCGGGATCTCGGTCAGCGCCTTCCAGACCTTCCACTGGAAGGCCGTCCCCAGGATGTCGAGTGGCACGTCGGGGGCATCGAGCGCCGTGGGCTTTCGGCCATAGAGCCGCGACAGCACGGCTTTCACGCGCGGGCCGAGGACCGTGTCGTTGCGCTGGAGTTCGGCGGCGGGAAAGTCCTGCTTCAGGCTCCTCTCCAACGTCCGGTCGTCATCGCCCAGGAACACCGCGGCGATGCCCTTTCGGGTCGCGGCCACCAGGACGCGGCCATACTCAGAGTCGGCCATGGTGTAGTCGATATGGGCGCCCGCGCCGCCCCGCGCATAGGTCGCCGGCGTCATGCCGAGCGCCTTGTCGCTGCTCTCGTAGACGCGGCTGGGTGAGCCGTAGCCCGCACCATAGAGCGCGTCCGCCACGCTGGCGCCGCCGCGCAGCGCGCTGCGGAAGCGCTCGCGCTTGCGCGCGACCAGCCAGTCGCGTGGATTGACGCCCAACTCGGCCAGGAAACGCTTGCCCAGCGCACCGCTCGACAGGCCGACCTTGCGTGCCACCTCGGCGAGGGAGGGCGGGGTGTCGGCATCGGCAGCGTCGAACAGAGCGCAGGCGCGCGCCACCGGCCGGCTGAGGCCGAGATCCACCTGCCAGTCGCGTGGCTTGCACCGCTTGCATGCACGGAAACCCGCCACCTCCGCCGCCTCGGGCGAGACGTGGAAGTCGACGTTGTGGCGCAGCGGCGGGCGGGCCGCGCACGACGGCAGGCAATAGACCCCGGTCGTTCGGACCGAGAACCAGAACCTGCCGTTGTAGGCGCGGTCACGCCGCTGGACGGCGTGCCAGCAGGTGTCCGGGTCGGGAAGAAGGGAAGTGGCGAGGGCCACGGCGGGTAACGAAAGAGAATGTTGGGTCATGGCGCCATCAAAGCACCACGACCCTAACCTGCTCTATCCGCCGCCCGCCGGCAATTCCGGCTAGGACCAGAAGGGCTTGGTCGCCTCGAACCGGGCGGTCGCCCGGTCGATGCCGATATCCCGCAGCATCCGCTCGTCCAGTTGGGACAACTGATGTCGCGAGCGGGCCAGTTCGGCTCGGGTCATGATTTTCTCGATCCCGGCCACAACCGTGCCCGCCAGCAGCGCGACGGCGCGGCCGAACGAGAAGGAGGGGACATCCGCGCGGGCGACCCGCACGTTGGATACGATCGACATGACTTAGCTCCGCTTGAGGCGCTGGGGCCGGGAATCGGCAGTTGCGCCTCGTTTCTGGCCTGAATTTGCTGTATCCTGTGGATACTTGCAAAGGATGAAAGCTCGGGGGAGGCATAGAATTTCTATGAGCGTGTGTCCTAGATGAGCCGTTCACAACTACCGTTGAATGCCCTGCGTGCCTTCGAGGCCGCCGCCCGTCACGCGAGTTTCACCCACGCCGCCGAGGAGCTTCACGTCACCCAGGCCGCCGTCAGCCACCAGGTGAAGGCGCTCGAGGAGAGGCTCGGCGTCGCCCTGTTCGTGCGCCGTCCGCGCGGCCTCGAGATCACCAGCGAGGGCGAGGCGCTGCTGCCCGATCTGCGCGACGCGTTCGACCGCATGACCAACGCGCTGGAGCGCGTCGGCCGCAAGGCCAACTCGGGTACGTTGAACGTGAGCCTCGTCACGACCTTCGCGCTGGGCTGGCTGGTGCCGCGCCTGCATCGCTTCCAGGCCAAGCATCCCGAGATCGAAGTGCGCATGACGACGAGCCAGAAGCGTGTCGACTTCGCGCGCGAGGATGTCGACTGCGCCATCCGCTTCACCGTGCAGCCGGAGCCCGAACTGCATGCAACGAGGCTGTTCAGCGACGTGCTGACGCCGCTCTGCGGCAAGCGCTATCATGACAAGCTGAAGACGCTCGACGATTTGAAGCGCGTGCCTTTCATCGACATGACGCACGATCCCGAATGGCCGATCTGGTTGCGCGCCGTCGGGCTTGGCGACTTCAAGCCCAAGCGTGTGCTCACCTTCGACTCGACGATGATCGCGGTGGAAGCCGCGATGGAAGGCGCAGGTGTGGCGGTGGGCCCGCCGCAACTCTTCCGCGAGGAGCTGTCGGAAGGCCGGTTGTTCCAGCCGTTCGAGCAGATCGTCGACAGCGGCAAGGCCTGGTGGTTCGTCTGCCCGCCCGCGTCGGTCAGTCGCCCCAAGACCAAGGCCTTTGAGGAATGGCTGGTCGAGGAGCTGGCCGCGCCGCAGGCACGCACCGTGCGCCCGGCCCTGGCGCCGGCCGCCCGACGCTGAGGCGACCTCGAGAAAATCTAATGGCTGGAGAGTCAGTCGGACGGGTAGCGGTGCTGCCCGCCGAACACGTCCTCGACCCTCAACGCCCCGGGATCGTCGGCCAGATAGGAGGGTCCCACGGGGACCTTTCCGTGACCGCCGGGTACATCCAGCACGTAGGTCGGCTGGGCGAGACCTGAGAGGCGGCCGCGCAGCGCCTTCATCAGCGCCTGTCCCTCCGCGATCGACACCCGAAAATGTCCCGTGCCGCGCACCAGGTCCGGATGATGCAGGTAATAGGGCTTCACCCGGGCCGTCACGAGCGTGCGCATGAGCTGTTCCAAGGTCTCGACGGTGTCGTTCACGCCTTTCAGCAGCACGGTCTGGCCCATCAGTGGCAGCCCGGCGTCGGCCAGCCGTAACAGGGCGGCACGGGTAGGGGGCGCGAGCTCGCGGGCATGATTGCAGTGGACGGCCAGCCAGACGGCGACCCGGCCGGGCTTCAGCGCCCGCACCAGCTCGTCGGTGACCCGTTCGGGATCGACGATTGGCACCCGGCTGTGCAGCCTCACGATCGCCACGTGCGGGATTGCGTCGAGCGCCGCGACCAGCTCGGCGAGGCGGCGCGGCGCCAGCATCAGCGGGTCGCCGCCGGTCAGGATCACTTCCCAGATTTCCGGCCGGCCGCGGATATAGGCCAGCGCCGCCGCCAGCTCGTCGGCCGACAGGGCCTCGCCGCCCGGCCCGACCTTCTCGCGCCGGAAGCAGAAGCGGCAATAGACCGGGCAGACATGCAGGGGCTTCAGCAGGACGCGGTCGGGATAGCGATGGACGATGCCCTTCACCGGGGACCGCGCCTCGTCGCCGATCGGGTCCGCGAGCTCGCCCGGCGCGACCTCGGCCTCCGCGCCGCTCGGCACGAACTGCCGGGCGATCGGATCGTCGGCCAGGCGCGAACGGTCGATCAGCGTCACCATCTCCGGCGTGATGGCGATCGCCATGGATTGCGCGGCTTCCTGCAGCCGCGGGTCGGGCGACAGGAGGCCCTCGCTTTCGAGAGCTTCCAGGGAGCGCAGGGTCGGCATGGCGGCGCCGAGATAGGCGCCAGGGCCGCTGGAGTCCAGCGGCCGCTCAGGTCCAGCGAGCCGTATCGGCGCGGTCGACGGCGGTCAGAAGGGTCGCGGTCGACACCACGGTCCAGTCGCAGAGGTCGTAGCGGCGGCTGAGCTTGTCGCGCACCGCCGCTTCGGCCGCACCTTCAGGCAACTTGGAGCGCTCCCACATCGCGAGGTTGGGCCGGCGGGTCAGCAGCAGGCTGCGCACGCCGCCGTGCAGGCCCGCGCCCGTGACTTCGTCCGGACCGGTGCCGGTGCGCTCGCCGGTGGCCTGCCAGAGCCCGATCACCTGCGAATCGTAGGCGCCCTCGAAGCCGGGCCAGGCAGCGGCACAGAGATCGAGGAACTCGGGCCAGTTCGGTTCCGGTACGGCGAACCAGCGGAAGGCGTAGTTGCCCTGGCGGGTCGGTGGCACGGTGTCGGCGGGGCGAAGCGTCGGCGTCAGGGCCTCGCTGGTCAGGGCACGGACGTCGTCGGCACTCGCCAGCAACGCGCGTTCGGCGGCCGCCGCCGTGATCCCGTTCGGCCAGACGCTGATCGCCTGCACCTCGTCGCGCGGTCGGCCGATCTGGCTGCGCCACGCGCCATAGAGCTGGCCGCCGGCCCCGGCAATGCGCCGGGCGCCATCGCCGGCAATCCGATCGGCCACGGCCTGCCACCGGCGTGGCGCGGCCTCGATGCGGTGGTGGACGAAGGCGGCGCTCAAACGACTTCGGCCCTGTGCCGGCTGAGCGTGAAGCCTTCGTAGCCGCCGGCCGTGACCTCGTCGCAGCGCTTCTTGTAGCGGTCGAATCCGCCGACATAGGGCATGAACACGCGTGGCTTGCCGGGGATGTTGGCGCCGACGTACCAGGAATTGGCCAGCGGATAGAGGGTGCTGTCGGCCACCGCGTTGACGTGCCCGACCCAGTCGGCCTCGGCCTGCGGCGATGGCTCGATGCGGTCGAGCTGGTGCTTGCCGAGATGCTCGAGCGCATCGGCGATCCAGTCCACGTGCTGCTCGATCGACGCGATCATCTGCGTCTTCACGCCGGGGCTGCCGGGCCCTGTGACGACGAACATGTTGGGAAACCCCGAGACCATCAGGCCGAGATAGGTGAGGGGGCCGCCCTCCCAATGGTCGGCCAGCACCGCGCCGTCGCTGGTGCGGATGTCGATCTCGCGCAGCGCGCCGGTCATGGCGTCGAAGCCGGTGGCGAAGACGATGGCGTCGAGCTCGTACTCTTTCTTGCCCGTGCGCACGCCCTTCACGGTGATCTCCTGGATCGGGTCGGAGCGCACGTCGACCAATACGACGTTGTCGCGATTGTAGGTCTCGTAATAGTTCGTATCGAGACAGAGCCGCTTGGTGCCGATCGGATGATCCTTGGGCGCCAGCAGCTCGGCCGTCGCCTTGTCCTTCACGATGCCGCGGATCTTGTTGCGCGCGAATTCGGAGGCGGTGTCGTTGGCCTCCTTGTTCACCAGCAGGTCGGTGTAGGTATAGAGGTAGCTGATGCTGCCGCCCTCCTGCCACTTGGCCTCGTAGGCGGCATTGCGCTCCTCCTCGGTGGCCTCGAGCGCCGACTTGGTCGGCCGCGGATAGCCGCCGATCGCGAAGGGCGTGTCGTAGGCGGCGCGCCGGCGCGCCGGATACTCGGCCTTGTGCCGCCTTTCGCGCTCTTCCTCCATCGGCGCGTTGCGCGCCGGCAGGCTGAAGTTGGCGGTGCGCTGGAAGACATGCAGGTGCTTCGCCTGCCGGGCGATCAACGGGATCATCTGCACGCCCGAGGAGCCCGTGCCGATGACGCCGACCCGGAGGCCGCTGAAGTCGACACCCTCATGCGGCCACAGGCCCGAATGGTACCACTTGCCCTTGAAGCTCCCGATGCCCTTGAAATCGGGCACGCGCGGCGTCGAGAGGTTGCCCGCCGCCATGATGCAGTAGCGCGCGCGGACCAGCTCGCCCTTGTCGGTGCGCAGTGTCCATTCGTTGGTCGCGCTGTCGAAGGTGGCGGCCTTGATACGCGTGCTCAGTTGCACGTCACGGCGGAGGTCGAAGCGGTCGGCGACATGGTTGATGTATTTCAGGATCTCGGGCTGCGTGCCGTACCGCTCCGGCCACTTCCACTCCTGCTGCAGTTCGTCGGAGAAGCTGTAGGAATATTCCAAGCTTTCCACGTCGCAGCGCGCGCCGGGGTAGCGGTTCCAGAACCAGGTGCCGCCGATTCCGGAACCTGCCTCATAGGCCCGGACCTTGAGTCCGAGCTTGCGCAGGCGATGGATGGCATAGAGGCCGGCCAGGCCGCCGCCGACGATCGCGACATCGAGGGGGGCGACATCGAGCGGGCGAGGCGCGGGCGCGTGGGAAGCATCGGGCATGCGACGGCTCCTGTTGTGAATTTTTGCTCTGCGAGAGGTGTCCGACTGGCTTGCACGATCAGCGTCGACCCGACCGTTCGTTTTGGCAAGAGCGGCGAGCACGGATGCGGAACTGGAGGCGCGTCATGCAGTGCGCGCGTTGCAGCAAGTCGACACCCTCGCGTGAAGATCGTTGGCCGGCCAATTGTTTCGGCCTTATTCTTTTTCGATGACAGAAGCGCGAACCCCCGGTTGAAAGCGGCAGGATAGGTCGTGGATCAGTCGGTGCCGCCGCCCGCCCTGAAGACACTGCCCGCATCGCCGGCGGTCGGTGTAACGCCTCCCGTGCGGGTGAGCCGGACGTCAGGCCTCATGCGAATCCTGCTGCGGCCACGCTTCATCGTGATCGGTCTCCTGCTGCTCGCGGCGGTCGCCTATGGCGGCCGCGAGGTCCATCTGCGTCTCACCCACGTCTACGAATACGATGCCCGCGTGACCGCCGACATCGTGACGGTGTCCAGCCGCGCCGAAGGCTGGATTGTCGACCTCGCGGTGCGCGAGGGCCAGCGCGTCGAGGCGGGGCAGACCCTCGTGAAGATCGACGACCGCGCGGCCAAGCTGCGGGTCGACGGTCTGAAAGCGCAGATCGAGGGCGTGCGAGTCGAGCGGGCGCGGCTGCGCGCCGAGCGCAAGCTCGACCAGAACCAGGCCGATGCCGCGATGCGTACGCGCGCCTCGACCATCACGGTCCGCGAGAAGGCACGGGCGGCGCTGCAGGCCGACCTCGATTTCGCCAGGCTGGAACTCGATCGCAGCCGGACGCTGTTCGCCAGCAAGGTCATCAACGAGCGGCAGCTCCAGATGGCGCAGGCGGCGGTCACGAAGCTTGAGATCCAGATCCTGCAGCTGCAGGCGGAGCACGAGCAGGCGGAAGGCAGCCTCGGCGAGGCGCGCGTCGGTCACGACAGGTTGGGGGTGATCGATGCGCAGATCGAGGCGCTGACCCACCAGGTCGCCGTGCTCGCGGCGCAGATGCGTCAGCAGCAGGTCGATGTCGACGACCGCACGATCAAGAGCCCGATCCCGGCGGTGATCGACCGCACCTTCACCCTGCCGGGGGAGTATGTGGCGGCGGGCCAGCGCATCCTGCTGCTGCACAATCCAGACGAGGTCTGGGTCGAGGCCAACATCAAGGAGACGCAGGTCGGCAAGCTCAGGATCGGCCAGACCGTGCGGGTCTCGGTCGACGCCTATCCCGGCGAAACCTTCGTCGGCCGGGTCGCGCGGATCGGCAGCGCCACGACGGCGCGCTTTGCACTCCTGCCGACCCCCAATCCGTCGGGCAACTTCACCAAGATCACGCAGCGCGTGCCGGTGAAGATCGACATCGTCCAGATGCCGAAGCCGCTGACGCCCGGCATGATGGTCGAAGTCGAAATTGACATCCGGTAGGCGGGGAGCAGGCGATCATGCCGTTGCCCATCCTTCGAGACGGCCGCTCCGCGGCCTCCTCAGGATGAGGTCTTTGGTGGCGATACAAACAACACCTCATCCTGAGGAGCGAGCACCGCGAGCGTCTCGAAGGATGGGCAACGACGAAGCCGTAGCCGCATCATGACGGCAGCCGCCGTCCCCCTGCAGACCGCCGCGGCACTGACCGAGCGCTATGGCCCGTCTTACCGCTGGCTGGTCACCATCACCGGCATGATGGGCGTGGTGTCGATGGTGCTCGCCATGACCACGGTGAACGTGGCGGTGCCCGATGTCATGGGCGCCTTCGGCATCGGCCAGGACAAGGCGCAGTGGATGTCCTCGGCCTACATGGCGACGATGACCGCCGGCATGCTGATCAACGCCTGGCTGAGCGGCATCCTGGGCGAGCGCCGGACCTTCGTGGGCGCGGTGTTCTTCTTCTCGGTGGGTGCCCTGATGGGCGGCTCGGCCCCGACCGAGGATGCGCTGATCTTCGCCCGCGTCCTGCAGGGCTTCAGCGCCGGTGTCGCGCAGCCGCTGGTCATGGCCACGATCTTCACCGTCTTCCCACCCGAACGCCGCGGCATGGCGATGGGCGTGTTCGGGCTGGGCGTCGTCTTCGCGCCGGCGATCGGGCCCACCCTGGGCGGCCTGATGATCGAATACTTCTCCTGGCGCTATGTCTTCTTCATCTCGCTGCCGTTCTGCGTCATCGCCGCCCTCATGGGCATGATCTTCATGCCGACCCGGCCGATTCCCAAGGTCATCCCGCCCTTCGACTGGCTGGGCTTTGTGCTGCTCTGCACGGCGCTGCTCGGCCTCATGACGGGCATCGCCGATGGCCAGCGCGAGGGCTGGAGCTCCGACGCCATCGTCTTCCGGCTGGTCCTCGGCGCGGTCGCCACGGTCGCCTTCGTCTGCTGGGAGCTCTACACGCCGCGGGCGCTGCTCGACGTGCGCATCTTCGGCAATGTCGAGTTCTCTGCCGCTGCGCTCATCGCCTTCATCTTCGGCGCCGGCATGATGGGCTCGACCTACATCATCCCGGTCTTCGTCCAAACCATCATCGGCTTCACGCCGCTGGTGGCCGGGCTGATGATGATGCCGGCCGGCATCATGCTGGCCTTCATCTTCCCGCTGGCGGGGCGGCTGTCGGACGCGATGCCGGCCTCGACCATGATCATCGGCGGGCTACTGCTGTTCGCCCTGGGCTTCGCCTGGATGACGACTGCCGATGTCGACACGACGTTCTGGACGCTGGTCGCCATGGTGATGGTGTCGCGGCTCGGTCTGGGCTTCATCAATCCCAGCCTCAATGCCTCCTCTCTCAAGGCACTGCCGGCGGACAAGGTGCGCCAAGGCTCGGGTGTCGCCAACTTCATGCGCCAGCTGGGCGGCGCCTTCGGCATCAACCTGATGGTCGCCTTCTTCGAGATTCGCACGCGCTTCCATGCCGATGCGCTGACGGGGACCCAGGACTGGGGCAATCGCACAACCGAGCGAATGCTGACGCAACTCGAGCATCTGTTGCAGAGGAGTGGCCTGCCGCACCAGCAGCAGAAGGCGGGCGCGATCGACTACCTGGCGACGATCGTGCAGAGCAAGGCCCAGATCATGGCCTTTTCCGACACGTTCATTGTGGTCGGCGTGGTCGCGCTGGCCGCCCTGATTCCCGCGGCGATGCTGTCGCGTTCGCAGCGCCGGTCGCGCGGATGAGTCACACGATGCGGCTCTTCTTGTCGCCCCAGTAACGGTCGCGCAGCAGGCGCTTGTAGAGTTTGCCGGTTGGCAGGCGCGGCAGCTCGTCTTCGAAATCGACGGAGCGCGGCACCTTCTGCCGGGCGAGATGCTGGCCGCAGAAGGCGATCAGCTCCTCGGCGGTGGCGCCCGTCTTCGGCACGCCCGGCATCAGCTGGACGACCGCCTTCACCTCCTCGCCGAGATCGGCGTTGGGGACGCCGAACACCGCCGCGTCGGCCACCTTGGGATGGGTGATCAGCAGGTTCTCGCATTCCTGCGGGTAGATGTTCACGCCGCCGGAAATGATCATGAAGGTCGCACGGTCGGTCAGGTAGAGGTAGCCGTCGGCATCGACATAGCCGACGTCGCCCACCGTGCTCATCGTGCCGTCTTCGGAGCGTGCCTCGCGGGTCTTGGCGGGGTCGTTGAAATACTCGAACGGCGTCGCGGTCTTGAACCACAGGGTCCCGGCCGTACCGGTGGGCAGGGAGGTCATGTCATCGTCGAGCACGTGCAGTTCGCCCAGGAGGACACGTCCCACCGTGCCCTTGTGCGCCAGCCATTCCTGCGAGTTGCAGGCGGTGAAGCCCAGCCCCTCGGTGGCGCCGTAATATTCGTGGATGATCGGACCCCACCAGGCGATCATCTGTTCCTTCACCTGGACCGGGCAGGGCGCTGCCGCATGGATGGCGATCTCCAGCGAACCGAGGTCGTACCGTTTCCGCGTTTCCTCCGGCAGCTTCAGCATCCGCGAGAACATCGTCGGCACGAGCTGGCTGTGCGTGACGCGATACTTCTCGATGAGCTGCAGGTAGTGCTCGGGGTCGAAGCGCTCCATGATGATCACGGTGCCGCCCATACGGATCGTGAGGTTCACCGCCGCCTGCGGCGCCGAATGGTAGAGCGGCGCCGGCGAGAGGTAGATCATGCCTTCGCGGTACTGCCAGAGCTTCAGCAGGAAGGAGAAGATCGGCAGGAGCTGCGACGGCGGCTGTTCGGCCAGCGGCCGGACGATCCCCTTCGGCCGTCCCGTGGTGCCGGACGAATAGAGCATCGCGGTCCCGAGCGATTCGTCGGCGATCGGTGTCGCGGGCAGGCCGTTCGTCGCCTCCGCGAGATTGGCGATCTTCGCGCTGCCGGCCGATCCGCCACCGGGCCCGTCGACGACGACGCAGAGCGCGATTCCCGGACAGTTGGCCAGGGCCGCGAGGGCCACGTCCCGCTTGGCCTGGGAGGTGATGAGCACTTTCGAGGCGCTGTTGTTCAGGATGTAGGCAAGTTCGTCGGCCGTCAGGAACGAATTCACGCACGTGTAGTAGGTGCCGGTGCGCTCGCCGGCGGTACAGCACTCCACGTAGCGCGCGTTGTTCTCCATGAAGATCGAATAGTGGTCGAGTCGTTTCACGCCATGGGCGCGTAGCAGGTGCGCCAGCCGGTTGCTGCGCATCTCCAGCTCGCCATAGGTCACGGTTTCGCCGCTGCCGGCCATGATCACCGCAGGATGGGACGCCTGCGTCGTCGCGTGTTTGCCCGGGTACATTTTGTTTCCTCCGTCGAAACTATAGACGGCGTACCGGGGCTGCGCCAAAGTCCACGCATGCTCGATTCATCGCTCAAGTCCAAAATCATGGACGAAGTCGATCGCCGTTTCGACGATCAGACGAACGTACTGGCCGATCTGGTCCGTATCCCCTCCACCCGTTTCCAGGAAGCGCCGGCCCAGGACATGATGGCGCGCCTGTTCAAGGAGGACGGGCTCGGCATCGACCGCTGGCAGGTCAAGATCGACGATCTCAAGCACCTGCCGGGCTACTCGCCGCACTCGCTGGATTATGACGATGCCTGGAACGTCGTTGGCGCCTGGCGGCCGAGCAACCCGAAGGGCCGCTCGCTGATCCTGAATGGTCACATCGACGTGGTGCCCGAGGGACCGCACGAGATGTGGACGCGCAATCCCTACGACGCCTACGTCAAGGACGGCTGGATGTACGGCCGCGGCTCGGGCGACATGAAGGCCGGGCTGATCCTGAACGTCTTCGCGCTGCGCGCGCTGCGCGCGCTGGGCTACATGCCGGCGGCCGACGTCTACCAGCAGTCGGTGGTCGAGGAGGAATGCACCGGCAATGGCGCGCTCGCCTGCCTGCAGCGCGGCTATCGCGCCGATGCCGCGCTGATCCCCGAGCCGTCGGGCTGCACGCTCACCGTGGCGCAGGTCGGCGTCATGTGGTTCCAGGTCAAGGTCACCGGCCACCCGGTCCATGTCTACAAGGCCGATGCCGGCTCGAATGCGATCGAATCGGCCTACCGCATCATCCAGCAGCTGCGCGAGCTCGAGAAGAAGTGGAATGCGCTGAAGGCCCACGACAAGCATTACTGCGACCATCACCATCCGGTGAATTTCAACGTCGGCAAGATCGCCGGCGGCGACTGGGCGAGCTCGGTCCCGTCGTGGTGCACCTTCGACATGCGCGTGGGCGTGCTGCCGACGCAGACGCTGAAGGAGTGCCGCCAGGAGGTCGAGGACACGATCCGCCAGGCCGCGGCCAACGATCCCTTCCTCGGCAACAACCTGCCGACCATCAGCTGGGAAGGATTCCAGGCCGAGCCCTACGTGCTCAAGAACCACGAGCATGTGCGCGACGTGCTGGCGGACGCGCACAAGACGGTGTTCGGCGCCGAACTCGACGACCGGCGCACGACCGGCACGACCGATGCCCGCTTCTTCGGCCTCTATGCCGGCCTGCCGGCCCTGGTCTACGGGCCGCAGTCCGACGACGTCCACGGCTTCGACGAGCGCGTGAACCTCGAATCGATCCGCAAGATCACCCAGTCGACGGCGCTGTTCATCGCCGAATGGTGCGGCCTGCAGAAGGCCTAGAAGGCTTGGACCGGCTGGCCTAAAGGAGCGGCATGACCCCAGAGCATGCCGCGACCGGGACCATGCGAGCCTTCATCTATCGCCGCTATGGCGGGCCCGACGTCGTCGAACTCAGCGAGGTACCGAAGCCCGTGCCTCGGGACAACGAGGTGCTCGTCCGGATTCGCGCGACGACGGTGACCTCGGGCGACTGGCGCGTGCGGACGATGTGCGTTCCGACCGGACTCGGAATCATTGCGCGCCTGGCTTTCGGGTTCACACGGCCGCGCCAACCCATCATGGGGTCCGAGTTGGCCGGGACGATCGAGTCCGTCGGAAAGGACGTGACGCGGTTCTGCGTCGGCGACGAGGTGTTCGGCTTTCCCGGCGGCGCGATGGGATGCCATGCCCAGTATCGGGCGATGCCTGAAGACGGCCGGCTGGCCCGGAAGCCCACCAACCTGTCGTTCGAGGAAGTGGCTTCGCTGCCCTTCGGCGCGTCGACCTCCCTGCATTTTCTGCGCAAGGCGGGCATCAGGCCGGGCGACAAGGTCCTGGTGATCGGCGCGTCCGGCGGTGTGGGGACCGCCATGGTACAGCTCGCGAAGCATTACGGCGCCGAGGTGACCGGCGTTACCAGCACGACCAACCTGGCGCTCGTCGCCTCGCTCGGCGCCGACAGGGTGATCGACTACACGAAGGACGACTTCACGGCGCACCGCGAGACCTACGACATCGTCGTCGATACGGTCGGCAGGACGCCATTCGCGCGCTGCAAGCCCGTGCTCAAGGACAAGGGCAGGCTGCTCGCGGTGGCCGCGGGGATTCCGGAGATGCTGGCGACCCTGTGGGCGCCGTTGACGGGCAGCCGGCGGGTCATCGCCGGCCCTGCCGAGGAGCGCGTCAGTGATCTGGCGGAGATGGCCACCCTGGCCGAAGCCGGCGCGCTGAAACCCGTGATCGACCGCCGGTACGGGTTCGTCCAGATGGCCGAGGCACATGCCTATGTCGAGACCGGCCGCAAGCGTGGCAGCGTGGTGGTGAGCGTCGAGCCTCCGCGTTAGGGGTCGATCAGGCGCGGTCGGTCTGGGGCCGCGGCAGAAGAGCAAGCCACCCCACCCCTCACTGTAGTCTTTATGGATGTCGGCGACTCATTCGTGGCCCGGCATCTTCCAGACCGGGAAGGGATCGGGGAAGCGGGCCCACATCGCCGGGCCCATCTTCATCTCGGCGTCGGTCAGCAGGCAGTCGTCGAGGCGGCGCGTGAGTTCCTTGCGGTCCATGCCCCTGGTGCCGATGAAGACGATCTCCTGCCGGCGGTCGCCGTAGGGGCTCTTGAAGGAGTTGCGGATGGTGGCGCGCCAGGTCGAGTCCTGGGGCCAGTCCTCGCGCTTCACCGCCGCCCACCAGGCGCCGGCCGCTTCGTGCCGAAGCATGCTGCCAGCCTGGCTGAGCGAGCCCGCGAAGTTCATGCGTGACGCCAGCCAGAAGAAGCCCTTGGAGCGGATCACGCCGTCCCAGCGGCCGTTGAGCAGGGCGTAGAGACGCAGGGGATTGAACGGCCGTCGGGCCTTGTAGACGAAGCTCCAGAAGCCGTAGGTCTCGGTCTCCGGCGTATGGATGCCGCGCATCTCCTGCATCCAGCCGGGCGCCTCGCTCGCCTTTTCGTAGGAGAACAGGCCGGTGTCCATGATCTGGTCGAGCGGCACCTTGCCGAACTCGCCGGTGACGATCCGGGCCTTGGCATTGAGGCGCCGCAGCATCGTCTTCAGGAAGCCGAGGTCCTCGGGCGAGACGAGATCGGCCTTGTTCACGACGATGACATCGGCGAACTCGACCTGTTCGACCAGCAGGTCGACCACCGTCCGCGTGTCCTCGGGCTCGGCGGTCTGGCCGCGCTGGTGCAGGAAATCTGCCGAGCTGTAGTCCTCGATGAACGCTCGGGCGTCGACCACCGTCACCATCGTGTCGAGGCGCGCGACCTTCGACAGGCTCTTGCCGGCCTCGTCTTCGAATTCGAAGGTGGCGGCGACCGGCATGGGCTCCGAAATGCCGGTCGATTCGATCAGCAGATAATCGAAGCGGCCCTCGCCGGCGAGCCGTTCGACCTCCAGCAGGAGATCCTCGCGCAGGGTGCAGCAGATGCAGCCGTTCGACATCTCGACCAGCTTCTCTTCGCTGCGGCTCAACTCGGCGCCGCCCTGGCGCACGAGGGCGGCATCGATGTTGATCTCGCTCATGTCGTTCACGATCACCGCGACCTTGCGGCCCTCGCGGTTGTTCAGCACGTGGTTGAGCAAGGTCGTCTTGCCAGCGCCCAGGTAACCGGACAGCACGGTGACGGGGAGCCTATTCATCGTCGTGAACCTCGTTAAGGCAGAGAAAGAGCCGCGTCTGGCCGCTGGCGGCGACTGGGGGCGAACGATGCACGATGGCCTCCGTGCCGGCCCGCACCACGCCCTTGAACAGGCCGGCGGCAAAGCGCGGGAACTCGTTCAGGGGACCGCGATAGCGGCGCTGCGTCTTCAGCGCGCGGGCGGCATGGTCGAGCGGCAGCCATTGCGTGCCGGGCCCGCGATAGGTTGCGTTGAGACGGTAGCCGACATGATCGCGATGGAACCGCCAGCAGGCATCGTGGGCGATCACTTCCAAGCGCAGGTCGACGTCGGGGCTGCCGGTGCGCGCGGCGAAGCAGCGGGCAAGCCCGGCGATGTCGTCGATCAGCGCGCGGCGTTCGGGGCTGTCGGCCAGGTCCACGAGATCGCAGAGGGAGGCGAGCCGGGCCGGGACGCAGGCGGCCGGCCCGATGAAGTGGCCCTCCGGCAGGCGTTCCGCCGGCAGGGAATCGAGCCAGGCGGCCAACCCAGCGGCTTGCGGGCGGTGCCAGATGGCGAGGGCGACGTCGCCCTCGGCAATGCGGTGCAGGACGGCGTCGTCGGGGCTCTCGACGACCCGTACGCTCACGGTGCCAGACAAGACTCGAATCCCGCCCGGAGGGCCGCCGCGTCGAGGTCCCGGCCGATCAGGACGAAGCGCGATTCTCGCGGCTCGTGATCCTTCCACGGCTTGCCGACGGTGGCATCCATCAGCATGTGCACGCCCTGGAAGACATAACGATTAGGGCTGCCCTTCAGGTCGAGGATGCCCTTGCAGCGAAGGACGTCGGCGCCGCGGACGCGCAGCAGTTCGGAGATCCATGTCGTGAACCGGTTCGCATCCAGGGGGTGCGAGGTCCGCAACGAGACGCTGGTGATCGCATCGTCGTGCTCGTGATCGTCCTCGCCGAGGAAGCCGGGCTCGATCTCGAGGATGCGGTTGAGGTCGAACGCCCCGCGATCGAGCAGCTCCGCAACCGGCACGGCGCAATGATCGGTCCGGTGCAGGCGGGCCATCGGATTGATCGCGCGAATCCGCGCTTCGACGCGGGCCGCCTCCTCGGCCGGGACGAGATCGATCTGTTCAGCAGAACGATGTCGGCGAAGGCGACCTGCTCGGCGGCTTCGTGACTGTCTTCCAGCCGCTGCAGGAAGTTCTTCGCATCGACGACCGTGATGATGGAATCGAGCCGCGTCCGGCTGCGCACGTCCTGGTCGACGAAGAAGGTCTGGGCGACGGGTGCCGGATCGGCGAGGCCCGTGGTCTCGATCACGATCGCATCGAAGCGGCCCTTGCGCTTCATCAGCCCTTCGATGATGCGGATCAGGTCGCCGCGCACGGTGCAGCAGATGCAGCCGTTGTTCATCTCGAACACTTCTTCCTCGGCATCGACGACGAGATCGTTGTCGATGCCCAGTTCGCCGAATTCGTTGACGATGACGGCGAACTTCCGGCCGTGCTGCTCGGTCAGCAGGCGGTTGAGGAGGGTCGTCTTTCCGGCACCGAGGTATCCGGTCAGCACGGTGACGGGGACCTGGTCCATGAAGGCCTCCTGGCAGTGCCCTGCAGGACAGGGGCGTGTGTGATTATCTCCCTGAATTGGTACAATATAACATTTCTAATGGTCAAGCTGCGGACGTTGCCAGTCCCAACAAAAAGGGCGGGAGTTACCTCCCGCCCCCGTGATCGATCCGCCGTTACGCGACCTTCTGGACGATCTCCACGGGTCCGTGATTGTCGCAATGCGTGCCGTGCGGGTGATGCAGGTGCCCGTCGACCAGATAGTCGACATGGTCGCCATGCGGCACCGCTTCGTGGCCGCAGCCCGGCCCATGCTTGTGATTCCTGTCGTGACCACCGCAGGCATGGTCGGGTGTGCAGGCCCCGGGATTGTGGGCGCTCACCTCGATCGTGTGCTCGTCGACGTGATCACCGTGCGGATGATGGAGATGGCCATCGTGCAGGTAGTCGAGGTGATCGCCGTGCTTGATCGCGGTATGGCCGCAGGCCGCGCCATGCACGTGCGGATGGTCTGTGTGGATCTTGTGGTCGTGGCTGGACATGACATTCATCCTTTCGTGAAAGACTCAGTGCCTCTCGGCGGCATGGGCGATGGCGTTGCGGACCAGCGTGAGAACGTGATCGTCGGCAATCCGGTAGATCACGCTCTTGCCCTCCCGCTGGCGATCGATGAGGCGGGCCGCATGAAGGATCTGCAGGCGCGCCGAAACGGTGGTGACCTTCTCCTCCTCGGCGGCGGCGATCTCCGAGACGCTGAGACTGTTGTCGGCGAGCTGCATCAGGGTCCGCAGACGCGCGACGTCCGACAGCGCGTCGAACATGCGGGCCGCTTCTTCCAGGTGTCGGCCGCCGGCCGCTTTGCGCATGGGTCCCTTTGCCATTAATCCAACATTCCATAGATCATTGGAATTATGGAATCAAGATGCCACTCGGGGACGCGATCTCCCCGCCCCCGAAAGAAGCGGGGAGGACTTCAGGTCAGCCGGCGATCGCCTGCTCCGCTCGCACGTAAGGCAGGCCGAGACTCTCGGCGGCGGCCTTGTGCGTCAGCCGGCCGCGATGGACGTTGAGTCCGGCAGCGAGATGCGGGTTCGCGGCGATGGCGGCGAGACCCTTGGCCGCCAGAGCGAGCCCGAAGGGCAGGGTGGCGTTGTTCAGCGCCTCGCTGGAGGTCAGCGGCACCGCGCCCGGCATATTGGCCACGCAATAATGGATGATGCCGTCGACCTCATAGGTCGGGTCGGCATGTGTCGTGGCGTGCGAGGTCTCGAAGCAGCCGCCCTGGTCGATGGCGACGTCGACGATCACCGACGCCGGCTTCATCGACCTCAGCATCGCCTTGGTCACGAGCCGGGGTGCGCTGGCGCCGGCCACCAGCACGGCGCCGATTACGGCATCGGCCGAGAAGACCTCCTGCTCGATGGCGTCGATCGTCGAGTAGCGTGTGCGCACCCGGCCCTGGAACAACTCGTCGAGTTCGCGCAAGCGCGGCAACGAGCGGTCGAGCACGGTGACTTCGGCCCCGAGGCCCGCGGCCATGCGCGCGGCGTGCGTGCCCACGACGCCACCGCCCAGCACGACGACATGCGCCGGCTTGACGCCCGGCACGCCACCCAGCAGCAGGCCACGCCCGCCGCGGTGACGCTGCAAGGCGCCGCCGGCCGCCTCGATCGACAGCCGCCCTGCCACTTCGCTCATCGGCGCGAGCAGCGGCAGCCCGCCGCGCGCGTCCGTGACGGTCTCGTAGGCGATGGCGGTGCAGCCCGACTCGATCAGCCCCTTGGCCTGTGCGGGGTCGGCCGCGAGATGGAGATAGGTGAACAGGATCTGGCCGGAGCGCAGCTGCGCCCATTCGCCGAGCTGCGGCTCCTTCACCTTCACGATCATCTCCGCGGTCGAGAAGATCTCGGCGGCGGTGCCGGCGATGCGGGCGCCCGCCGTGCGGTAGACGTCGTCGCCCGCCCCGATCCCGGCGCCGGCGCCGGTCTCGACCACGACCTCGTGGCCGGCATGGACGTATTCACGGACCGCGCCGGGCGTCAGCCCGACGCGATATTCATGGGTTTTGATTTCTCTCGGCACACCGACGCGCATTGGGTCCATCTCCAGGCAGGTTCGGGGATCATCAAACCAAGGAATGCAGGTTTGTTTCCCGGCATTCTGAAGACCAATTGAGTCTCTCTTGCCGAAATTCTACGCTGAATCGAGAAAGTACGCAGGATTCCGAACATGCATCTCGACAAGATCGACGCCACCATCCTGTCGGAGCTGACGGAGAATGCCCGGGTGAGCCAGGTCGATCTCGCGGCGCGGGTGGGGCTGTCGAGCACGGCGGTGGCGCGGCGGCAGCGCGCGCTGGAGGAGGAGGGCCTCATCCGCGGCTACCAGGCCGTGCTCGATCTCGGCCGCTTCGGGCTGGCCACCACGGTCGTGGTGCGGATCACGCTCGACAGCCAGAGTGACGAGGCGCTGAAGGCGTTCGAGGAGGGAGTCCTCGAGTGTCCGTCGGTGGTGCGCTGCTTCCTGATGTCGGGCAGCGACGACTATGTCGTGATCGTGCTGGCGCGTGACATCGAGGATTACGAGCGCATCCACCGCACCGAACTCTCGCGCCTGCCGCGGGTCGCACGGCTGGAATCGAGCTTCGCATTGCGCGAAGTCGTGAATCGCGCCGTGCCACCGTCGGTGTTCGGAAAGACGGCGCGTAGTGCTCAGCGCAGGCGTCGCGCCGAGGCGTAGACGCCGAGCGCCACGCCGCCCAGCACGACGGCAACGCCGACCAGCCGCATCACCGACACCGGCTCGCCGGTGAGATAGGCCGAGATGGCGAGTGCGGCGCAGGGGACAAGCAGGCTGACGGGACCGACCTTCGCCGCGGGATAGGTGCGCAGCAGCGTGCCCCAGATCAGGTAGCCCAGCCACATCACCGGAACGACCGTGTAGAAGAGCACGAACCAGCCGCGCCAGGTCGGCGCGAGGATCGGCGCGGCCAGCGCCGCCGGCCCGTCGAGCGCGAGGGACGCCAGGGCGAGCGGAATCGGCGGCAGGACGCTCGCCCAGACGGTGACGGCGAACATCGAGACCCCGCGGGCCGAGCGGAAGAAGAGATTGCCCAACGCCCAGGTGAGGGCCGACATCAGCGCGAGGCCGATCGCGAGCAGCGGCGTGTCGTTCGAGATCGAGCGCCCGAGCAGGACGACGCCCGCAACCGCGACGGCGAGGCCGAGCCACTGCCCGCGCGTCGCATGCTCGCGCAACAGCAGGGCGGCCAGCACGACGGTGAGCGGCCCCTGCAGCTGTACCAGCACGGAAGTGAGTCCGGGCGGCAGGCCGGCTTCCATGGCGAAGAACAGGAAGACGAACTGGCCGCCAAACATCAGGCCGCCGATCCCCGCCAGGACGGACCAGGAGACCGCGGGCTTGGGAATGAAGAAGGCCGGCAGGGCGCCCAGGAGAAAGCGCCAGGTCGCGAAGGTGAAGGGCGTGAACTCGTCGAGGCCGAAGCGGATGACCGTGAAGTTCAGCCCCCACATCGCCACGATGAGGAAGGCGGCCGCCAAATGCGTCGGGCTCATGCCCGACGCCGGGGATGTAGGGGGCTCAAGCGCCTACAGCCAGACCCAGGGGCGCGTGCCCTTGTCCGAGGCCTGCCATGCCTCGATCTCGTCCCGCCGCGACAGGGTGAGCGCGATGTCGTCGAGTCCGTTCAGCATCGCATGCTGGCGGCGCGCGTCGACCTGGAACGGAATGGTGCGGCCGGTCGGAGAGATCACCTGGCAGTTCTCGAGGTCGACGGTGATTCGCGCATTGCCGGGCGAGGCCGTCATCTCGTCGGCGAGCTGCTCGATCTCGTGGATCGGCAGCGCTACCGGCAGCAGGCCGTTCTGGAAGCAGTTGTTGTTGAAGATGTCGCCGAAGTAGGGCGCGATCACCGCCTTGATGCCCATGCCCTTGAGCGCCCACACCGCGCCTTCGCGGCTCGAGCCGCAGCCGAAATTCTCCCGGCTGAGGATGATCGGCGCATCGCGATAGGGCGCCTGGTTGAAGATGCAGTCCGGGTCCTCGCTGCCGTCGGGCTTGAAGCGGATCTGTTCGAAGCAATAGGGGCCGAGACCTTCACGCGTGACGTTGTCGACCAGCCGCTCGATGCGGATGATCAGGTCGGTATCGACGTTCTGCCGCATCAGCGGCGTGGCGACGCCGGTCACCTTGGTGAACTTGTCCATCCTGGGTTTCCTCCTCCCGCCTCATCCTGAGGAGCGCGTAGCGCGTCTCGAAGGATGGGCAACAATCGTGGTGCTCGTTCGCACCCTTCGAGACGCGGCCCTGCGGACCGCTCCTCAGGGTGAGGTCTTTCGCTAGATCTTCCTCACGTCGGCGATGGCGCCCTTGATCGCGGCGGCGGCCGCCATGGCGGGGCTCGCGAGATGGGTGCGGGCGCCGGGGCCCTGGCGGCCGACGAAGTTGCGGTTGGAAGTCGAGACGCTGCGCTTGCCGGGCGGCACCCGCTCGCCGTTGGAGGCGAGGCACATCGAGCAGCCGGGCTCGCGCCATTCGAAGCCGGCCTCGAGAAACACGCGGTCCAGCCCCTCAGCCTCGGCCTCCGCCTTGATTCGCACGGAACCCGGCACGACCCAGGCGGTCACGTGGTCGGCCTTGTGACGGCCCTTCACGATCTCGGCGGCGGCGCGCAGATCGGAGAGGCGGCTGTTGGTGCAGGAGCCGATGAACACCCAGTCGACCGGGGTGCCTTCGATCGGCTTGCCGGGCTCGAGGCCCTGGTACTGGAGCGCGGCTTCCCAGGCGCCGCGCTTCTCCTCGGGACCGGTGTGCGGGTCGGGGATGGCGCGGTCGACGGCGATGACATGCTCGGGGCTGGTGCCCCAGGTGATCTGCGGCGCGACGTTCTTCATCTCGACCGTGTGCTCGCGATCGAACTCGGCATCGGGATCGCTTGGCAGCGTGCGCCAGTGCGCGACGGCGCGGTCCCACATCGCGCCCTTGGGCGCATAGTCGCGGTCGTTGAGATACTCGTAGGTGGTGTCGTCGGGCGCCACCATGCCGGTGCGCGCGCCCATCTCGATGGTGAGGTTGCAGAGCGTGAGGCGGGCCTCGACCGGCAGCGCCCGAACGGCCGAGCCGGCATATTCGACCGAATAGCCGGTGCCGGCCGCGGTGCCGAGTTCGCCGATCAGGTGAAGGATCATGTCCTTGGCCGTGACGCCCGGCATCAGCTTGCCTTCGAAACTGGCGCGCATCCGTTTCGGTTTGCGCTGCACCATCGTTTGCGTGGCGATCACATGCACCAGTTCGGACGAGCCGATGCCGAAGGCGAGCGCGCCCATGCCGCCGTGCGTGGAGGTGTGGCTGTCGCCGCAGACGAGAGTCGTGCCGGGAAGCGTCAGCCCCTGCTCGGGACCCATCACGTGAACGATGCCCTGGCCGTCCTGGCCGAGGTCGAACAGCTTGATGCCGTAGGCGCTGGTCGTCTCGCGCATCGACTTGATCAGCGGCAGGCCCGGCGGATGGGTGAACTCGTCGCGGCCGGGCCTGGTCGACATGGTATGGTCGGGCGTGCCGTAGATCAGCCGCGGCTGCGCCGGCGGATAGCCCTTGTCGATGGCTTCCTTCAGCGCCTTGCCACCCGACATGTCATGGAGCAGCAGCCGATCAATGTGCAGCAGCACGAAGCCGTTGCCGAGATCGGTGATGACGTGGCTGTCCCAGATATTGTCGAACAGGGTCTTGCCCATGGGGTTGGCCTCTGGGTGTTGGGTGTTTCCGCCGGACGCGGATATCAGCACCCGGCGAGCCGCGCCGCCAGTCCTTCGCGATCATCGTCGCGCATCAGTTCCGCAGACGCATACCACGGCGATGTTCCGAGGTTCGGTCCCCAGAGCCAGTCTGCGATACGAGGCACCAGGATCACGGTCGGGATGCCGAGCGCCGCCGCGGCATGAACGGGCCAGGTGTCGTCGCCCATGACGAGCCGACAGGTCTGGATCGCTTCCGGCGTGTGCGCCAGATCGAGCCCGGCAAGTTCAGGGGGAGGCTCGCCGCCGCTGAACCATCCGATGCGCGAAGAGGGTTCGGGTGTACGGCGGAGCTTGGCCGGCGGCGGCAGCGCGTCGCGCGTCCAGTTCAGCAGCAGCGGCAGGCTGCGCAGCGGGGCGGCGGCCACGAAACCGTCGAGCGGCTCGCCACGACGGATCGTCGGGCCGTCGAGCCAGTCGGCAAGGGTCGCGCTGCACTGCACGACGGCCTCGACGCCGCGCGCCAGCATCAAGGTATCGCGCAGGGCGGCGTCGCCCTCGATGTCGGCTTGTTCGGGGTAGAGCAGCAGCCGGCCGTCGAGCGGTTCGCCCTGCCAGTGCGGCAGATCGGGTGTGTAGCGCTCGCCAGGGATTTCGAGCCGCGCTTCGTAGTCGCCGAGCCCGCGCCACCAGTCGCCCTGGCGCAACATCAGCTCGCCGCGGCGCAGCCTGAGTCGCGGGTCGTCGGGCTGGCTCACCAGCGCCGTTTCGAGATCGGCGAGGGCGCCGGCCCATTCGCCACGCCCGGCCAGCAGCTCCGCCCGCGCGCTCAGCGCCGGCAACAGCCGGTGGTCGATCGACAGGGCGAGATCGTAGGCGCGCTCGGCTTCCTCGGTCCGGCCCAGCGCTTCGAGGGTGCGGCCAGTGTTGTGGGAGATGACAGCGTCGCCCGGCTTGAGCCGCGCCGCCTTGGCGAGCGCGGCCAGCGCCTGCTCGTGCCGACCGAGCTGCATCAGGCAGCCTGCAAGGTTGGTCTGAGCGGAGACGTCGCGCGGCAGGAACTGTGCGGCCCGCTCCAGCGGCTCGCGCGCTTCGGCGAAACGGCCGAGCTTCAGTCGCACCTGGCCCAGCAGATGGAGTGCCTGGCCCATGTTGGGCCGCGCCGCGACGATGCGGGCGAACATCTCTTCGGCCGACGCGAAATCGCCGGCCGCCGCGCGCTGAAGCGCATCGCGGCCGAGGGTCTGGATCTGTTGGTCGTTGAGCGGCACGCGGCGGCTCTAGCAGAGCCGTGCCGGCTGGCAAAGAAGAACGGCAAAGAAAAAGCCGGCGGTCGCAAGGGAGGCTGGAGCGACCGCCGGCCAGGCCCCGGAGTGGGATGGTCCCGCGCAGGGTATGAAACGGGACCCCTCCGGATTGGGATGTCAGCTGCGCCAGAAGGGCTTGTTCGCCTCGAACTGGACGTCGGTCGGGCTGATGCCCAGATCACGCATCGTCCGGTAGTCCAGGTTGACGAGCTCGCGGCGCTGCCGCGCGCGCTCGCGCCAGGTGGCGAGGATCTGGCCGAAGGCGGTGAAGGTGCCGGCCAGCGGCGCCTGTGACGTATGGTGGAGCGATATGTTGGCCATGGGACTGCTCTCGAAAGGGTTGAACTCTGTTGGGGCTCATGTGCGCTCCGGGGCACCCCTTTACAAACGACCCTTTGTCCTGTTTTGATTAAATTTGCTCATGTGAAGGACGTGCGATGAAACGATCCCTGCCGCCACTCAATGGCTTGCGTGCCTTCGAGGCCGCGGCGCGCCATATGAGCTTTACCGATGCCGCGGAGGAATTGAGCGTGACGCAGGCCGCGATCAGTCACCAGGTGCGCGGACTGGAACAGAGACTCGGATTAAAATTGTTCGTGCGGCGCAATCGCTCGCTGTTGCTGTCGGAAGCGGGGCAGGCCTATCTCCCTTCGGTGCGTGCGGCCTTCGACCAGCTGAACGAGGCGACAGAGAAACTGCTGCAGAAGGACAAAGGCGGCCACCTCACGGTGACGACCACTGCGTCATTCGCCATGAAATGGCTGGTGCCACGGCTGGGCGGCTTTCAACGCGCCAACACCGAGATCGACGTGCGCATTTCGACCGGCACGGGGCTGGTCGATTTCTCGCGCGAGGATGTCGACATCGGCATCCGCTATGGCCGCGGCCAGTGGCCAAACCTGATGGCCGAGCGGCTGGTTGCCGAGGACGTCATGCCGGTTTGCGCGCCCTCGCTGCTCAAGGGGCCGAACGGTCTGAAGAAACCGACCGATCTCAAGCGCTTCACCCTGCTCCATATCGGCAGCTTTCCCGACGACTGGCAGGTCTGGCTGACCGCGGCCGGTGTGAAGGGTGTCGACGCCTCGCGTGGCGTCTCCTTCGACTTTCCGTTGGCGGCCTACCAGGCGGCGATGGATGGTTTGGGGGTGGCGGTCGGGCGCAATCCCCTGGTCGAGCCCGATCTCAAGGCCGGCCGGCTGGTCGTGCCCTTCGAGTTCAAACGCTCCTCGGACTTCGCCTACTACCTGGTCTATCCGCCCGAGGCGATCCGGCGGCGCAAGATCAAGGCGTTCCGCGACTGGATCGTCTCCCTCTCCGATGTGGCGCAACAGGCGGAGTGATCACACCCAAGCGTCGTCGAGGTGCATCCCCAGCAGGCTCTTGCCCTGTATCTCGACGTTCACGTCGAAATCGAGCATCGCGTGATGTGACGCCGTGTTCATGTCGCGAAAGAAGACCTGCATGACGTGGCTGTCGTGCGCCGCGCCCGCGCCCGCGCCCTCGAAGAGCCTGTTGCAGGCACGCCGGCACAGCTCGGTGGCGTAGGCCGCATTCCAGCGGACTTCCGCCCGCTTCGCCGAGGGCATCGGCGGATCACGCAACATCGCCTCCTCAAGGAGATCGCAGTTCCGCCGCGTCAGCGCCCAGGCGCAGGAGATCTCCACGCTCGCCTCCGCGACCCTCCGCTGCACGCCGGCATTCTCGGCCTTCATCGCGCCGGTGTAGACGTCGCGTCGACCG
Source organism: Rhodospirillaceae bacterium (assembly GCA_009772935.1). Taxonomy (GTDB): domain Bacteria; phylum Pseudomonadota; class Alphaproteobacteria; order Reyranellales; family Reyranellaceae; genus Reyranella. Next base: position 164,350 of record WOUR01000016.1, on the reverse strand, counting down.
CGGGTCTTGTCGATGAAGAGCTGCAGGCCACGCTCGGCCATGCCCACGATCGTGCCAAGCAGCATGGTCGCCAGGGTCGGGCGGATCGGAAGCTGGTAGAGAGGGATGTCGATTCCCGGGACGGTGCCCTGCTGAGCCTCGAGCATGGGAACCGCGTAGCGCTCCGGGATGTAGACGTTGTCGAGGACGATGTCCTTGGAACCGGTCCCGCGCATGCCGAGGGTGAACCAGGTGTCGTCGATGACGGCGTCCTTCTTGGGCATCACCACGATCAGGGAGGGGGAGGAGGCGCCCGCTTCGTTGCGGATTCCCTTGCAGCCCACCAGGACCCAGTCACCATGGTCGGCCCCGCTGGCATAGGGCCAACGGCCGGTGAGGATGTAGCCGCCATCGGCGCGCTGGCAGGTGCCGCGAAGCGACGGCACGCCCGGAATCAGCATGCCCGGATGGCCGCCGAAGATTTCATCCTGGCCCTGCGAGGGCAGGCGGCCGGCGATGAAAGTGTGGGCGGCGCACACCATCAGGACCCATGAGGCCGCTGTGCTGCCCTGAGCGATCGTCCGCTCGGCTTCCACCAGGACACGGACCGGCAGTTGGTAGCCGCCATAAGCGGCGGGGGCCACGATGCGGGTGACTCCGGACTGATGCAGCAGCTCCACGGCGCGGGGGCTGAGCTGCCGGTTGGCCTCCGACTCGGCCTCGGTGTCCCTCAAAGCATCCACGATCTTCAGCGCGTTGCCCGCGTCATACATGGCGTCCTCCACAGACCCGTCGAGTGTTTGTTATTCAGAAACATACTAGTATGTTAGTATAGAAACCATGCGAATATCCCACAATGTGCTTCTCCCCGACGCGCCCGAAGCGCTGTGGCAGGGCGCCCCGCGGCTCCACGATCTTGCGTATGCGTACTTGAAGGGCCTGTTGCTCGGAGGGGGACTGGATCCCGGTGACCAGATCTCGTCCGAGGCGGTCGGTCGCGTCCTGTCGATCAGTCGCGCGCCGGTCGCCGACGCGATCCGCCGCCTCACGGTCGAAGGCCTGCTGGAGATACGGCCCCAGGTTGGCTGCCGCGTGGTCCGGCCCGTTCCCGCCGAGGTGAAGGACCTCTATGAGCTTTTCGGAGCGACCGAGGGCGTCATCGCCCGTCTGGCCGCCGAGCGGCGATCCGCCGTTGAAGCGGAGCATTTCGGGCGTCGATGCACCGCCCTGGCCTCCACGGCAGGCCTGCCCGATGAACCGGCCGCCCGGTTCGTGGAGCTGCGGCAGAGAAATCGACGGCGATATGAACTTCTGCATGAACTCGCCCGCTCGCCCCGCAGTGTCGAGATTGCCGAATCCTTCTGGGACCAGAGCGACTTCCTGATCCGGGTGGCCTTTGGCCATCGCGACCTGCCGTCCTTCGTCAGGGCTGGGCACGCCGCGTTCGTTTCGGCGGTGGTTGCCGGCGATGGTCCGGCAGCGGAGCATGAGACACGCCGCTATCTGGTTCGCCTGGGTCGGCATGTTGCAGAGCTGCTGGAGCGGCGCGCCCAAACCGACAAGCAATAGTCGTCCAGCGAAGACTCCCTTCGATGCAATGAATGAAATCCTGTCCGGAGAAACGCCATGCAATTCGGCTATTTCACGCTGTCCGACAACCGCTACCCGAACAATCCACGCTCGCCCGAGTCCTTCATCAAGGACATCTATGCCGAGGCGTTGTGGGCCGAAAAGGTCGGGCTGAAGTCGGCCTGGATCGGCGAGCATCACTTCAACCTTTTGGGCGTCAACGCCTCGCCGCTGGCGATTCTGGCGCAGCTGGCGGGTGCCACCACGAAGCTGCGGCTGGCGCCGGCCGTGACCCTGCTGCCGGTGCATCATCCGCTGCATGTCGCCGAAGAATGGGCGACGCTCGATCTCCTGTCGGGCGGCCGGGTCGATTTCGCCGCCGGTCGCGGCTACGACCGCAAGGAATACGATCCGTTCCAGATGCCGTTCGACGACTCCGCCGAGCTGTTCGCCGAGGGGCTCGAGATCGTCTGGCGTGCCTGGACCGAGCCCGGCAGGTGGTCCCACAAGGGCCGGTTCTATCAATTCGACGACGTCGAGGTGCGGCCGAAGCCGGCGCAGAGCCCGCTCAGGCCCTACGTGGCCTGCTTCTCGCGGCCGTCGATGGAACTGGCGGCCAAGAACGACTGGAACGTGATCTATGCACCGTTCGCGGCGGCCATGGTCTACGGCTCGCTGGCCGACGCGGTGCGGGTCTATCGCGAGACCTGCGAGACCGGCTTCAAGCGGCCGATGCGGCGGGCCATGTGCTCCTACTTCGTGCACATCGCCTCGACGCCGGAGGAAGAGCGCTACGGCAAGGAAGCGCTGGTGCGCTATTTCCAGGACGCGCTGATCGCGGCCTTTCCCTCCTCGTCGGGCGAGAAGGTGCCGCCGACCTACAAGTACTTCGTCGAGATCGTGAACATCCTGCGCGACATGCGGCCGGAGAAGCTGACCGACAAGTCGATCCTGTGCGGCAGCCCGCAGCACATCGTCGACACCCTGAAGCAGGTCGAGGCCGCCGGAGTCGCCGAGGTCATCCTCTACTTCAACTACGGCCAGAAGCCGCATGCGATGGTGAAGGAGCAAATGGAGCGCTTCATGCTCGAGGTGGCGCCGCACTTCGACTGACGCGCCGCGAGAGCCCTTACCCTCGGCGAGGTTGCAAGTCGTTCGCAAGTGGCGGATGTTGCAGCCAACGCGTCTCGAGGGAGTTTGTCTCATGGCTCGCATCAGCACGAAGGAAGACCTGCGGCGCATCATTGCCGAGCCGCGACCGGCCACCCGCGTCAAGATCCTCGACGCACTGGACGAGCAGTCGATCGAGTTCCTGAAGCGTTGCCCCTTCGCCCTGCTCGGCACCACGTCGGCGGACGGAACCGTCGAAGTCTCTCCCAAGGGCGACGAGCCGGGGTTCATCCGGGTCGAGGATGCGAAGACGCTGCTGATCCCGGAGCGGGTCGGCAACAACCTGGCCTTCGGCCTGAACAACATCATCGATACCGGCGAGATCGGCATCATCGCGCTGGTCCCGGCGACCGGGGAGACCCTGCGCGTCTCCGGCACGGCGGAGCTCCACGACGACCCCGACCTCGTGGCTTCGCTGAGTTCGCTGGGCAAGCCGGCGCTGCTGGCGACCCGCGTCCGCATCAAGCATTGCTACTTTCACTGCGCCCGCTCGATCGTCCGCGCCAAGCTGTGGGACCCGAAGGCGTGGCCGGCGCCGGGCCGTATCTCGTTCGGCAAGATCATCGCGCCGCGCATCGGCGAGAGCGAAGCCGTGGCGGCGCAGATCGATGCCAATGTCGAGGGCGCCTACACGACGCGTCTGTGGCAGAACAGCTGACGCCCAGAGAGGTTGATCTGGATGCGTTGAGGCGCACTGCCAACCACCCCGTCGAGACGAACGCGGCTGGCGTTGAACGTCAACTAACCTGCGAGCTTGCGCGCCTCGCGGAAGGAGACGAGCCGGCGCTGTGTCCCGTCCCACAGGACCAGGCGCACACAACGGAAGCTCTGGGTCAGGGTCAAGCGTCCGACATCGCGCAGTTCGGGATGGTCGCGCAGCACGTGCGGCAGCCGGTAGTAGGGGATGCGGCTGCTGAGATGATGGACGTGATGGATGCCGATGTTGGCGGTGAACCAGCGCAGGAAGGCCGGCAGATCGTAGTGGGAGCTGCCGTGCAGCGCGGCCTCGTGCAGGTTCCAGTCGGGATCGTTGTCCCACTTCGTGTGCTCGAACTGGTGCTGGACGAAGAACAGCCAGACGCCGACCGAGGCAGAGAGCAGCAGCACCGGCAGGTGGATGAGCAGGAAGGCCTCGATGCCGACCAGCCAGATCAGGAGCCCGGCGACCAGAACGATCGCCAGGTTGTTCGCCATGGTGCTGATCCACGGCCGCCAGCCATCGCGCATCAGCCCAATCGGCAGGCGATGCTGGACGATGAACAGATAGGCCGGCCCGAGGCCGAACATGACCAGCGGATGGCGATAGAGCCGATAGCGCAGCCGGCCCCAGAATGTGCGGGCGCGGTATTCCTCGACCGTCAGCGTGTCGACGTCTCCCAGGCCGCGCTTGTCGAGATTGCCCGTGCTGGCATGATGGGTCGCATGCGTGCGACGCCACACTTCGTAAGGCGTCAGCGTGAGGACGCTGGCGATGCGCCCGATCCAGTCGTTGACCGCCCGCCGACGGAAGAAGGCGCCATGCCCGCAATCGTGCTGGATGGCGAACAGCCGGACCATGAAGGCGCCGGCCGCGAAGGCCAGTGGCAGTGCCAGCCAGTAGCCGATGTCGAGCGTCGCCCAGGCCATCGTCCACAATGCGACCAGCGGCACAACCGTGACGGCGATCTCGAAAATGCTGCGGCTGCTGCTGGGCTGTCGGTAGCACGAGAGGATCTGGGCCCAGGCGCGGGCGGCTTTCGCCACCTGCGCGCGCGGGCCAGCCGCTTCCGGAGAGGTGCTCAAACGAATGAATTTCCTTGAGAAGAGGGGCGGGCGTCGGCAGCCGCAAATCGGGCTTAGGGGGCGGTCCGGTCAAAAGCAACGAGCGAAGTGGCCCAGCGCTGCGACTCTTCGGCGACTAGGCCGGTTGTGAGCGCGGCGCGGCGGAAGCGGCGGCTCTGCCTCGTCCCCGGCCGCGGCCGCGGGCGGGCGCGCCATCTGCAGGAGGCAGGAGCGGCTTGGCGCGAATCCGCACGGTGCGACCGTCCGTCTGCTCCATGTCGAAGGCACCGGTCTTGCGGATCAGGTCGCTCAGCTTGCGGAAGCCGTAGGTGCGCGGGTCGAAGTCCGACGCGATGTTGGCGAGGCGCTGGCCCACCGCGCCGAGGCTCACCCAACCGTCTTCCGTCTCCATCTGCGCGATCGCCTTGGTCAGGAACGGAACGGCGGCGCTGGCGGTTTGCAGCGGATTGGGTGTCACGCCCTCGCCAGGCGTGGTCGCTGCGGCCTCGGGCAGCAGATTCTCAGTATAGATGAACCGGCGGCAGGCCTGTCGGAAACTTTCGGGCGTCTTCTGCGCGCCGAAGCCGTAGACATCGGCCCCCTCCTCGCGCAGACGGGATGCAAGTCTTGTGAAGTCGCTGTCGGAGGAGACGAGGCAGAAGCCGTCGAAGCGCCGGCTGTGCAGCAAGTCCATCGCATCGATTACCAGCGCGATGTCGGAGGCGTTCTTGCCCGACGTGTAGGCGAACTGCTGGTAGGGATCGATCGCGTATTTCTGCAGGATCTCGGCCCATGACTTGAGGCGCGTGCTCGAGAAGTCGCCGTAGATGCGGCGCACGCTCGCCTCACCGAACTTGGCGATCTCCTCGAACAGGCCGGCAGCGATGCGCGGCGAGGTATTGTCGGCGTCGATCAGGACGGCGAAGCGGCGGGGGCGGGTGTCTTCGGCCATGAGTGGCACCCTAGTCTGCTGCGGGGAGGCGGGAAACCCCCGCTCAATGTCCGGCAATCGCAATAATCTCCCGGCTTTGCGGGGAGAGTGGCGAGCGGTTCCAGTCGCCATACCAGGTGACGTTGGCCAGCCCCGCCCCTGCAAGGAACGTGGCCACTTCATTCTGAACCATGAAGCGAAGGGTGGTGGTCGTCACCGCAGAGTCGGCAGGACTGAATTGAAAGTGGGTCTCGAACGTGACGAAAGGTCCGTCCACCGAGCGGAGGGCGTAGTGCACGTCGACGGTGTCCATCGCAGGAACGTGAACGCGCGTTGCTGTTTGCTCCGGCGTCCAGTTCTCCCAGGCGCGGACGGCCGCGTTGCGGGTTTCGAAGGCGATGCGTCCATCAGGACTGAGATGACGGCGAAGGTTGGCGAGCGCCGCCGCGATCTCCTCGTCCTCCAGAAACACCTGAAATACATGGCCAGTCATGACGATGAGATCGAATCGTGCTTCGAGCGCCAAGCGCACCGCGTCGCTGGTAATCCAGGTGACTGTTCTGCCGCCCGGCCGGCCGCGGGCCACGTCGAGCATCGCGGGTGCGGGGTCGACCCCTGTCACCAGATGGCCGCGCCCAGCCATCTCGCAGGCGAGCCATCCGGTGCCGCACCCCATGTCCAGTACCGTGCGGGGCGTGTCGCCGACCAGATCGAGATAGAAGTGATCGGCCGCGTTCGGCGGGTTCAGCCGGTCGTAGACCGCGGCAAGGCGCGGATCGGTATAGCTTCGGGACATCGGCACTCTCGGCTTCTGTGCCTTCGACCCCGGTTCACGCGGCCGACTTCTGGTAGATCGCGTCGACATGGATGTCGGCGCAGTCGATGACAGGGAAGCCGGGATCGTGTCCGGCGAAGGCCAGGAAGAGATCGGTGCCACCCAGCATGATCGCTTCGGCGCCGCGCGCACAAAGCGCACGGCCGGCCTCGAAGAAGACCTGGCGTTGCGCATCGGTGACATGGCCGACGGTTGCCATCGCAACATAATTGTCATGGACCAGGTCGAGCGTTTCGGTGGGCACGACGTCCACCGAGGGGATGCCGCCGTAGAGCTTCGTCTCCATCACGGTGCGGGTCCCCAGGATGCCGATCTTCCTGAATTTTTCCTTGGCCAGCGCGGCGTCGACCGCGGGGATGGCGTTGAGCACCGGCAGCGGCGAGATCGCCATGAGTTCGTTCGCGCAGAAATGGCCGCCCATCGAGGTGATGGCGGCGGCCTGGGCGCCGGCCGCTTTCAGGCGCCCGACGAGCCCTGCGAAGATTTCAGCCTGTCTCTTCGGATTCTTGCCGACGAGGTTGCGGCTCATTTCCCGCACGTCGGCATGCGCCATGGTGAGGTCGAGCGGGAGGCCGGCCTCGACATGCCGGTCGATCAGGCCTCGATAGTAGAAGTCGGTGGCGGCCGGTCCGATGCCGGCAATGAGTCCGATATGCATGCGCGACTGTCCCCGATCCGCCGCGGGGCGGCAACAGGGGCGGCGGGGTCGGGGTGTGGCGAAAAGCGTGCCTGCAGAACGGCAGCTGCCGACGCTAGAGTTTGTCCATGCGACGGGTGGCGGTGTTCGGAACGACGGGATCAGGCAAGAGCTGGCTGGCCGAGCGCCTGGCCGAGCGTGCCGGCCTGCGCGTGGTCGAACTCGATGCGCTGTTCTGGGGACGCGACTGGCAGCCCGCGCCGGTCGATCTGTTCCGTCATCGCGTCGAACGCGAGACCGCCGATGACGGCTGGATCGTCGTCGGCAATTACGGCCAGGTGCGCGACCTCGTCTGGCGCCCGGCCGACACGCTGGTCTGGCTCGATCTGCCGCTGCCGCTGGTCATGTCGCGTCTGATGCGGCGGACGGTGAAGCGCGCCGTCACGCGCGAGGAACTGTGGGGCACCGGCAATCGCGAGACCCTGTCCAATGCCTTCCTCAGCCGCAATTCGATCCTGCTCTATGCGTTGAAGACGCACCGCCGCAATCGCGAGCGCTTCGAGAAGGAATGCGATGCGCTCGCCGGAGAGAAGCGAATCGTGCGGCTGCGCAGCCGCCGCGACATCGAACGCTTCGCGGCTAGTCCGCTGCCTTGACCGCCGGCGCGGGTGCGCGTACGCCGCCGCGCGCCAGGATCGCGTCGATGTCGGCAGCGCCGTAGCCCAGCTCGCGCAGGATGTCCGGCCCGTTCTCGCCGACATGCGGCGCGTGCTGCTGCGGCGCATGCTGCGAGGCCGGCGGCAGACCCGCGATGTTGGCGACCGGCATGCGGCCAAACCCGTCCTGCTCGATCCAGTCGATGGCACCCGATTCCTTGACGTGCGGATGCTCGAGGTAGTCGGAGTAATTGTTCACCCGCTCGCAGAACACGTCCTTGGGCTGCAGGATCGCGATCCACTCCTCGGTCGTCTTGGTCGGCATCGTCTCGTTCAGTGCCTTGATGATCTTCGGCGCATTCTTGATGCGGTTCTCATGGCTCTGCAGGTCGGGATCGTCGGCGATGTCCTGGCGGCCGATCAGCTCGAACAGCAGCCGGAAATGGTGCGGCCGCATGGCGCTCACCATGATGTAGCCGTTCGACGTCTTGTAGCTGCCGGCCGGCATGTAGAGCACCGGCGGTGCGCCCTTGGAGAACACCCATTCCATCAGCTTGGCGCCCTGGAAGGCGGCGGCGGCGCGCATCAGGCTGGAATCGATGAAGCAGCCTTCGTTGTAGCGGAACTGGCGCATCAGCGCGGTCGCCAGCGCCTGGAAGGTATAGAGGCCGGTCGTCACGTCGACGGCGATCATGCCCTGGCGCCACGGCGTGCCGTCCGGCATCTTGTTCATCACCATCATGCCGCTGAACGCCTGGATCAGGCCGTCCACCGTCGGGCGCTTGCTGTAGGGGCCGGTCTGGCCGAAGCCGGACACCGAGCAGTAGACGACGTTCGGGTTGATCTTCTTGATGTCCTCGTAGCCGAAGCCCAGCCGCGAGATCACGCCAGGGCGGAAGCTCTCCATCACGACATGCGCCTTGGCTGCGATCTTCTTCACGACCTCGATGCCGTCGGCGGACTTGAGGTCCAGCGCGATCGACCGCTTGCCGCGATTGAAGGCGACGGAATGGGCACAGTGATCGCCCTTCAACTCGCCCAGCGCGCGGCCCCAGTCGCCCTCCGGCGGCTCGATCTTGATGACGTCGGCGCCATGCAGCGCGAGCAGCATGGAAGCGTGCGGCCCCGCAATGCCCTGCGTGAAGTCGAGAACGGTAATGCCGTCGTAGGCGCCCTTGATCGTGGTCACTTGTTCCTCCCGAAGGCGCTGAACCTACGTTTACGGGCGCGGTTCACGCAAGGCCCGACCTGCAGCCGAGCCATGCGTCTTCGGGATACGGACCGCCTTCAGGCGATGATCGGCAGCGTCTCGATGTCGTAGGCGTGGGCGATCGTGCGGCCGAGCACGGGATCCTCGAGTTCCATCTCGAAGCGCGAGGAGGAACGGATGCCGCCGATCGCCGGCATGGTGCCGCAGAACATCACGGTCCCCATGGGCAGGCGCTTGTTGTCCTTCCAGGCGAAGATCAGCTCGCGCGGGTCGCGGATCTTCGACAGCGGTCCTTCCTGGTAGAGAACCCTCTTGCCGCCCTCCTGCACGAAGCTGCGCAGCATCAGCTTGTCCCAGTGCGCTTCGACTTCCTCGAAGCGCCAGGCCGTGCGGCCGATCGGCTTGGCGCACATCTGCTTGGAGACGGCTATGCCGTAGCTCTCGACCTTGCGGTCGGTATGGTCGGCGCCCACCGTCACCCAGAGCCGGTCGGCGGCGCCGATCAGCACCGGCTCGACCTCACCCGAACTGTCGTCGCCCAGGACCTGGATGCGATCGGCCTGGGTCAGCATCTGCGCCGCCGCGCGATAATAGATCGGCACCCGTGATGGCGGCTGCACGCCGATCGCCTTGAGTTCCTCGATATGATGGTTGAGCGCCGTGACGTCGCGCCCGGTCCAGCCGGCGATGACCAGGTCCTTGATGTCGACAGTGACCTGCTCGACCGCGCCCTTGGCGTGGCCCTCGAATTCCAGCCGCGCCATCGTCAGAGGACGGCCAGGCGGGAGTTCAGCAGATCCGTGACGAGCATGTAGCCCGGCGCGTGGGTAATGCAGAATTCGGGCTTCACCGTCGCCACGACCGATTGCGGGGTGACGCCGCAGGCCCAGAAGACGGGGAGCTCGTCGTCGCGCACCGGCACGCCGTCGCCATAGTCTGGCTTGGAGATGTCCTTGATGCCGATCATCTCGGGCTTGCCGAGATGCACGGGCGCGCCATGCACCGAGGGGAAGCGCGTCGTCACCTGCACCGCGCGGATCGCGTCGGCGGGCTTGAACGGGCGCATCGACACCACCATCGGGCCGTGGAACGGACCGGCCGGCGCGCATTCGATGTTGGTGCGGAACATCGGCACGTTGCTGTTGCAGGTCTGGTGACGAAGCTCGAGGCCGTTCTCGATCAGTGCTTCCTCGAAGGAGAAGGAACAGCCCAGCACGAAGGAGACGAGGTCGTCGCGCCACACGCTCTTCAGGTCGCTGACTTCCTCGACCATCTCGCCGTTCTTCCAGATGCGGTAGAGCGGGATGTCGGTGCGGATGTCCAGATCCTCGCCCAGGGTCGGCAGGCGCCAGTCGCCCGGTTCGGACTGGCCGAGCAGGGGGCAGGGCTTGGGGTTCAACATGCAGAAGCGGGCGAAGTCGGCGGCGAGCGCCTTGGGCAGGATCGCGAGGTTGCCCTGGACGTAGCCCGGCGCCATGCCGGAAGTCGGCAGGCGGGCCGCCCCTGCACGGATGCGCCGCCGCGCGTCGCGGCCGGTCTCGCCCTTGAAGCTGGTGATCGTGCTGTCCATCGCGAACTCCTAGACGTGCTGGCCGCCGTTGATCTGAATCTCGGCGCCGGAAACGTAGCTCGATCCCTTCTCGCAAAGGAAGTGAATCACGTCCGCCACCTCGTCCGGTGTACCGAGGCGTCGCATCGGGATCTGCTCCTCGACGATCTTCTCGGTGCCGGGCGACAGGATCGCGGTGTCGATCTCGCCGGGCGCGATCGCATTGACGCGAATGCCACGCGGGCCGAAGTCGTGGCTCATTTCTCGGGTGAGCGCCGCGAGGGCCGCCTTCGACGTGGCGTAGGCCGAGCCCGCGAAGGGATGCACGCGGCTGCCTGCAATCGACGTGACATTCACGACGCAACCCTGCGCCTTCGACAGTTCGTCGACCAGGCCGCGGGCGAGCGCCACGGGGGCGAAGAAGTTGACGTTGAAGACCTGTCGCCACAGGTCGAACGGCGTGTCCATGGCGCCGAGCCTCGCGCCGCCCTTGCCCTTGGGGGAGATGGCCGCGTTGTTGACCAGCGCGTCGAGCCGGCCGCCGGCGAGTCGCGAGCGGATCTGCTCGATGCCGCGGCCGATATCGACGGGATCGGCGAGATCGAGTTGAACGTGATTCTCGCCGCCGCTCGGCCACGGGCAGAGGGCGCTGAAGGGCTGGCGCGAGATCGTGATGACCCGCCACCCGTTGGCGCTGAACTTCTTGACGGTCGCATGGCCGATGCCTCGGCTGGCGCCGGTCAGGACCAGGGTCCTGACATTGTCGCGTGGAGCTGTATTCATGAATCCATCCTAACCCGGCTGGCGCCGAAGTTCGCGGCCGATCTTGGATCCCGATTGTGACGCAAGTCCTACGCCACGCCTTGTGGGTTCGCTTTTGTTCTTCACATCATCTATTAAACCTTTGTGATTCCATGACTTTGTTGGATTCTTGAGGCGGTTTGATTTATGCTGCGCCTCAGGCTTGGCCCATTTTCAGGGCCGTTCGGGCCGTTGTTATTTTTGACGAAGTCGATTTTTTTTGGAGTTGTCCGACATGACGGACGAGCGACCGGCCTCGACGCCCACACCCTATCTGCGCACGGGCCCTGCCACGATGCTGACGGCGATCGGCCTCTGCGTCCTGCTGATGATCATGCAGCTCATGCCCGAAATGCGAGACGCCGGCCCGCTCCGGTCTTTCGTCGCCTCGGACGCGAGCCGCTAATCTTCTTCAGCCGCTTGTGCGGCTGCCCGGGAGCGCGCATCTAGAGGCCGAGGTTGCGCGTGCCCATGACAGCAGAACACGATCAAGCTTTGCCGGTCGGCACGCGACTGGGCGATTACCGCCTCGACGCGCTGATCGGCCATGGCGGCTTCGGCATCACCTATCGGGCCTTCGATACCCAGCTCGCCAAGTTCGTCGCCATTAAGGAATACATGCCCGTCGAGTTCGCGACGCGTCGGGCCGATGGACAGGTGGCGCCGCGCGGCTCGCGCTTCGCCGACGATTTCACCTGGGGCCGCGAGCGCTTCCTCGACGAGGCGCGGGCGCTGGCGCGCTTCCGCCATGCCCATATCGTGCCGGTGCTGCGCTACTTCGAGGCCAACGGCACGGCCTATACGGTCATGGAATTCGAGGACGGTCCCAGTGTCGCGCAACTCCTGCGTCAGCCCGGTCGCCGCCTGCAGCCCGACGAGATCCGCCGCCTGACGGAGGGCATGCTGAGCGGCCTTGGCGCCGTACACGCCCAGGGGTTCCTGCATCGCGACATCAAGCCGTCGAACGTGATCGTGCGGCGCGACGGCGTGCCGATCCTGATCGACTTCGGGGCGGCTCGACAGGCGATGGGCGGGCGTACGCGCACCCTGACCAGCATCCTGACGCCGCAATATGCGCCGATCGAGCAGTATGCGATGGACGGCAAGCAGGGGCCGTGGACCGACATCTATGCGACGGCTGCGGTGCTGCATCACACGATCACGGGTTCTCCGCCGCCCGAGGCGGTGAGCCGGGTCGGCACGGACCCGTACCGGCCGCTGGCGGTGACCCATGCCGATCGCTTCGATCACGCGATGCTGTCGGCGATCGACCGGGGCCTGGCCTTCGCGCCCGAGCAGCGTCCGCAATCCATCGCCGAGTGGCGCCCCTTGTTCGGCGGCTCGCTGCCGCGGGTCGAGGACGCGCCGACCCAACGGATGTCGACCGAAACCGCGGCGCCGCAGGTATCGTCCGGACCGCGTCTCGGGGGGGCGAGCCGGCCGCCGACCGAGCAGGTCGATCCCCAGCCGCCCGAGTCGCGACGGAAAGGCTTCGCCCGCCGGCGTCTGCCGATCGTGCTGCTGGTCCTGGCTGCCGTCGCGACCTGGAAATACGCACCGCAGATTCGCGAACGCTTCCTGGGCGCGCCGGCGGTCGAAAGCCAGGCCAGCCTGCCCTCGTCGGTCACGCCGGTCCTGCCGACGGAAGCCGCTCAGTCGCCCGTGACGCCGACTCCCGTTCCGCCGGCCGCCACCCCGCCAGCGGCGGCCCGACCACCGGTGGCCGCGCCGGACACGTCGGCCCAGAAGGCGCTGGCCGAGCAGGCGACGCGTGCCGCAACCGAAGCGCGGGCCGCTTTCGAACGCGCCGAGGAAGCGGCGCGGGCGGCGCGCGCCATGGCGGGCGAGGCGCGCATCGTCGCCGCACGTGCAGCGCGTCCCGATCTCGAGAACAGCGAACGCCTGACCTATGATGGAGGCGCGAGCTATGTCGGGCAGGTGGTCGACGGCAAACGGCAGGGCCTCGGCGTCGCCGAACTGGGCAATGGCGAGAGGCAGGCCGGCGACTGGAGCGCGGACCTGATGAACGGTCTTGGCACGGTGCGGCTCGCCGACGATACGCGCTACGGCGGGCAGTGGAAGGACGGCAAGTCGACCGGACTCGGTCTTCGCGAGAAACCCGGCGCCGAGCGGTCGGAAGGCAACTTCGTCGGCGGCCGTCTCGAAGGCCTCGCTGTCCGGCGCACGCTCGCCGATCCGAACGTGGTGCAGGGCGGCGAGTTTCATGGCGACGTCCTCGACGGGCCGGGCGTCGAACGGATCGGTGAGCGCGAGCGCTACGAGGGCGGCTTTCGCGGCGGACAGCGCAACGGCTACGGACAGGTCACCGAGGCCGACGGCAAGACGAGCCGGGGGCGCTGGGTTGATGGAAAGCTGGTCGAATCGGCGCCGTAATATCGGTGGCACGGAAGTTGCGCCCCGCGGCTTGAAGAAAGTTGTAGCCGCCGCCCGTGTCTAAACCGCTGTCCGTGGTGCTGATCGACGACAATCCCGCCCGCGCCGAGATCGTGGAGTCGGGACTGCGCGATGCTGGCTACGTGTTGCTGGCGCGTCTCGACGGCACCTACGATCTCGCGACCAGGGTCAGCGTCCTGCAACCCGACGTCATTGTGATCAGCATCGACAGTCCCGGTCGCGACGCGATCGAGGATCTGCGGCGCACCACCGAGCAGCAGCCGCGGCCGATCGCGCTGTTCGCCGACCGGTCCGATCCCGCGACGATCGCCGCCGGCATGGAAGCCGGCGTATCCGCCTATGTCGTGAAAGGCCTGACGCAGGATCGCGTGCAACCGGTCGTCGATGTCGCGGTCGCTCACTTCAATCGCTATCACACGATGCGCGAGGAGCTGGAGCGCGCGCGTCTGTCGCTGGTCGAGCGCAAGACAGTCGATCGCGCCAAGGGCCTGCTGATGGAGCAGAAGGGCATCGGCGAGGAAGCCGCCTACAAGCTGCTGCGCAAGCTCGCAATGGACCAGAACAAGCGCATCGGCGAGGTGGCGCAGGATCTTCTGACCTACGCCAAGGCCCTCAAGTTCTGATCGAATTGCCTGCCTCTTTGGCGGCACTGGCGCGCAAGCAGGCAGCGAAGAACACAACCCCCTGTCGGTGTTTCTCGAAGCGTTGCGGACTTTCGTAGTTGAATCAGCGACTTGCCGAACCGTGGCTGCGCTCTCGGCGCTTGGCATGCTTTCTGCTGCACTACAGGCGAGGCGCCCAAAGACGGGCGGCTCCTGAATTTTCGGGCAGGCCAATGGCGGTCTGCCCTCCCGGACAATGACGTCCCACACGGTCGCACGCCTGCGGCCGTCTGGGGCGTTTTTTTTTGGAGTGGAGCGTCGTGGGACAAGTCGAGCGACCGAAGGTGACGGTGGGGTTCATTCCTCTCATCGACTGCGCGCCCCTGCTGTTCGCGGAGGTGCTGGGCCTCTACGAGCGCCATGGGCTCGAAGTCGAACTGCGCCGTGAGGTCTCCTGGTCGAACATTCGCGACAAGCTCGCGGTCGGGCTGCTCGACGCGGCCCACATGCTCTCGCCGATGCCGCTCGCCACCACGCTCGGCATCGACAGCGTCAACGTTCCGATGATCGCGGCGATGACGCTGCATCTCAACGGCAACTCGATCACCCTGTCGAACGGGTTGTGGCGGGAGATCGAGGAAGTCGCGCCCGAATTCGTGGGCGACAATCTGCCGGCCGGCGCGCCGCTCGACGTGCGCGCGCTGGCGGCCGTCATCGCACGCCGCGCCCGGGAGAGCCGGCCGCTCGTCACGCTCGCGTCGGTCTTCACCTATTCTTCGCACAATCACCTGCTGCGCCTGTGGCTGGCGTCCGGCGGGATCGATCCCGACCGCGACGTGCGGCTCACCGTCGTGCCGCCGCCGCACATGGTGGCTCATCTCTCTGGCGGCACGATCGACGGCTACTGCGTGGGCGAGCCGTGGAACCAGCAGTCCGCCACGCTGGGCATCGGCCGTATCGCCGCATCCAGCCGCCAGATCTGGGACTCGATGCCGGAAAAGATGCTCGGCGCGACCGAAGCCTGGGCGCAGCGCAACCCCAAGACCCTGATCGCGCTGGTGAAGGCCATCACCGAGGCCGGCGCCTGGCTCGATGAGCCGGCCAACCGGCCGGAGGCGGCGCGCATCCTCGCGACGCCGCGCTTCCTCAACGTGCCGGCCGAAGTCATCGCGCGATCACTCGGCCTGCCGGACTTCCACATCTTCCATCGCCAGCTCGCCAACTTCCCGTGGCGCAGCCATGCCGACTGGTACCTGTCGCAGATGGTGCGCTGGGGCCAGGTGGCGCCGCGCCCCGACATGCGCGCCGTCGCCGACCGCGTGTTCCGCAGCGACATCTATCGCGCCGCTGCCAGCGAGCTCGGCCTGCCGTGCCCGCTCGGCGACCGCAAGATCGAGGGCGCCCATCCCGATCCCTGGATCATCGCGACCAACGGCGCGCCGGTCGCGATGGGACCGGACAGCTTCCTCGACGGGTCGGTGTTCGACCCCAGCAAAAAGACATCGACGATCTTCAAACAGCAGGAGAGCCTTCATGGAAAATAGGAACGGCCGCAAAGGCCTGGGTCGGCGCCAGATCCTCAAGAATGCCGGTGCCGTGACGGCGACGGCCGCGCTGATGAGCGCCGTGCGCGCCTCGTTCCCGGGCGGCGCCTTCGCGCAGACCGCCGGGCCGGAGACCAACAAGGTCACGCTGGGCTTCATCGCGCTCACCGACTCCTCGCCGCTGATCGTCGCCAAGGAGAAGAAGCTCTTCGACAAATACGGCATCACCGATGCCAACGTCGCCAAGCAGGCCTCGTGGGGCACCACCCGCGACAATATCGTGCTGGGCTCCGGCTCGGGCGGCATCGACGGTGCCCATATCCTTACGCCCAAGCCCTACCAGATCTCGCTGGGCCTCACGACGCCGGAGAACAAGCCGGTGCCGATGTACATCCTGTCGCGGCTCAACACGAACGGACAGGCGATCTCGGTCGCCAAGGATCTCATGGCGACCGGCGCGACGGTCGATGCGGCGCCGCTCAAGGCCGCCTTCGCCAAGATGAAGGCCGGCGGCAAGGAACCGAAATGCGCGATGACCTTCCGCGGCGGCACGCACGATCTGTGGATCCGCTATTGGCTGGCCGCTGGCGGCATCGACCCGGAGAAGGACGTCTCGACCATCGTCGTGCCGCCGCCGCAGATGGTGGCCAACATGAAGGTCGGCAGCATGGAGGCCTTCTGCGTCGGCGAGCCGTGGAACGAGCAGCTCGTCAACCAAGGCATCGGCTACTCCGCCTGCACAACGGGAGACCTCTGGAAGAACCATCCGGAGAAGTCGCTCGGTATGCGGGCCGACTGGGTCGACAAGAATCCGAAGGCGGCGCAGGCCGTGCTGCAGGCGGTCCTCGAAGCGGCGCAATGGTGCGACAAGCTCGAGAATGCCAAGGAGCTGTCGGAAATCGTGGGCAAGCGCCAGTGGTTCAACTGCCCGCCTGCCGACATCATCAACCGCATCCAGGGTAAGGTGAACTACGGCGACGGTCGCAAGATCGACAATCGCGACCTGTCGATGAAGTTCTGGCGCGATCACGCCTCCTATCCCTACCAGAGCCACGAGCTATGGTTCCTCACCGAGAACCAGCGCTGGGGCATGATGGCCGCCGACCTCGACACCAAGGCGATCATCGGCAAGGTCAATCGCGAGGATCTGTGGCGCGAGGCCGCCAAGGCCATCGGCGTGGCGGCAAACGAAATGCCCTCCGGCACTTCGCGCGGCAAGGAGACCTTCTTCGACGGCAAGATCTTCGATCCGGCCGATCCCAAAGCCTATCTCGCCGCCCTTCAGATCAAGAAGGTGGCGTGATGCAGGCAGCCGCCAAAGTCGCCGTCTCCGTGGCCAACGCCGTTCCCGTTCCGGAATCCTCTGCGGAGATCGTCACCTTCCGGCCGCCCGTGCGGCCGGCCGTGGAGCGCGCGATGGGCATCGCGCGTCATGTCGTGAGCGTCGTGCTGCCTCCGCTCATCGTGCTCTCGGTCACGTTGTTCGTGTGGCAGCTCCTGTGCTCGGAGCCGGGCGCGCGCCTGCCGCCGCCGACCAAGGTCGTGTCGGACGCGTGGGATTTCATCGCCGACCCGTTCTACGACAATGGCGGCATCGACAAGGGCGCCTTCTGGCAGATTTCCAAGAGCCTGGGGCGCGTCGCGATCGGCTTCAGCCTCGCCGCGGTCGTCGGCATCGCGCTGGGCGTTCTGGTCGGCCAGAGCACCTGGGCGATGCGCGGCCTCGATCCGATCTTCCAGGTCCTGCGCACCGTGCCGCCGCTCGCCTGGCTGCCGCTGTCGCTGGCGGGCTTCCGCCATGCCGATCCCTCGGCATTGTTCGTGATCTTCATCACCTCGATCTGGCCGATCATCATCAACACGTCGGTGGGCGTCCGGAACATCCCGCAGGACTATCGCAACGTCGCTTCGGTGATCCGGCTCTCCTGGTGGGAAGTGTTCTACAAGATCACGCTGCCCGCGACCGTGCCCTACATCTTCACCGGCCTGCGCATCGGCGTCGGCCTGAGCTGGCTCGCCATCGTGGCGGCCGAGATGCTGATCGGCGGCGTCGGCATCGGCTTCTTCATCTGGGACGCGTGGAACAGCTCGCGCATCTCCGACATCATCGTGGCCCTGGTCTATATCGGCATCGTCGGCTTCCTGCTCGACAAGCTGATCGCCACGGTCGGTCACTTCGTCTCGCACGGCGTCTCGGCGCAGTAGGAGCACAGGCCATGACCACCCAGCCCTACCTCAAGTTCGAGCAGATCGGCATGAGTTTCCGTCGCGGCCAGATGGCGACGGAAGTGCTGCGCGACGTAAACCTGCGCATCGAGCGTGGCGAATTCGTCTCGATGATCGGCCACTCTGGATGCGGCAAGTCCACCTTGCTCAACATCCTGGGCGGCCTGCTGAAATCGACCAGCGGCGAGGTCTTCCTCGAAGGCAAGGTGGTCGACGAGCCAGGCCCCGACCGCGCCATCGTGTTCCAGAACCACTCGCTGCTGCCGTGGCTCACCGTCTACGGCAACATCGCCATCGCCGTCGACAAGGTGTTCGGCGGATCCCAGGGCAAGGGGAAGACCAAGGCCGAGCGCCACGACTGGGTCATGCACAATCTCGAACTGGTGCAGATGGCCCAGGCCAAGGACAAGCGGCCGCACGAAGTATCGGGCGGCATGAAGCAGCGGGTGGGCATCGCCCGGGCGCTCGCCATGCAGCCGAAGGTGCTGCTGATGGACGAGCCGTTCGGGGCCCTCGACGCACTGACCCGGGCCCATCTGCAGGACAGCGTCATGGAGATCCACTCCAAACTGGGCAACACGGTGCTGATGATCACCCACGATGTCGACGAGGCGGTGCTGTTGTCGGACCGTGTGGTGATGATGACCAACGGCCCCGCCGCCACCATCGGGGAGATCCTGCCGATCAACCTGGCCCGGCCGCGCCGCCGGCTCGAACTCGCGACCGACGCCGAATATGCACGCTGCCGTGCCGCCGTGCTCGAGTTCCTCTATGCCCGCCACAGGGTGCCGGCACGGGCCGCATGACCGAGGAATTCGACGACGCTCAGAAGCAGTGGCTGCAGGGTTTCGTCAGCGGCATCGAAGCGCGCAAGGCGGCGGACAAGCTCACCTCGCGTACGGTGTCAGCGCCGGCTGGTCAGGTCATTGGTCCCGATGCCCTGCAGCAGGCTGCCCAGGACCGCGCCGTTGCGGCGGGCGGCAAGTTGGTCGCCGAGGAAACGGCCAAGCGCGCACGCCATCCGCTCGACCGGTGGGACGAGCTGGTGGGCCGTGCCGAAGCGGGGCAGTTCCCCAAGGGCATGGATGTCTTCCTCACCAAGTATCACGGGCTTTTCTACGTCGCGCCGGCCGAGAACTCCTTCATGTGCCGGCTGCGCATTCCCAACGGGATCCTCAACGCCTGGCAGATGCGCGGCCTGGCCGATGCGGCGGCGGCCTTCGGCGGCGGATATGCCGACGTGACGACCCGCGCCAATCTGCAGATCCGCGATATTCCCGCGCCGGCCGCGGTCGAATTGCTGCTCGCCGTTCAGGATCTCGGGCTGACGGCGCGCGGCTCGGGGGCAGACAACATCCGCAACATCACCGGCAGCCCGACCGCCGGCATCGACCCGCAGGAACTCTACGACACGCGGCCGCTTTGCCGCGCCATGCATCATTACATCCTCAATCATCGCGAGATGTACGGCCTGCCGCGCAAGTTCAACATCGCCTTCGACGGCGGCGGGCGCGTGCCCGTGCTCGAGGACACCAACGACATCGGCTTCGTCGCCACCGAAGTAACCGGCGGCGAGGGCTTCGAGCCCGGCATCTATTTCCGCCTCCAGCTGGGCGGCATCACCGGCCATCTCGATTTCGCCTTCGAGACGGGAATCCTGTTGAAGCCGGAGGAATGCGTTCCGGTGGCCGGCGCCGTCGTGCGGGCCTTCGCGATCCACGGCGACCGCACCAACCGCCAGAGGGCGCGGATGAAATACGTGATCGATCGCATGGGCCGCGACGCCTTCGTAGCCGAGGTCGAGAAGGAACATGGCGCGAAGCTGCGCCGCGCGGCGGGCGCCCACGTGACTCCCCGTGTGCTGGCCGACAAGCACGGCCATATCGGCGTGCACGCCCAGAAGCAGCCGGGCCTCAACTATCTCGGCCTCGTCCTGCCGGTGGGCCGCATCACCTCGGAGCAGATGCGCGGTATCGCCGAGATCGCCCAGCGCTTCGGCAGCGGGACGATCCGGTTCACCGTCTGGCAGAACCTTCTGATCTCCGACGTGCCCGATCGCGATGTCAGTATCTGCATCGCTGCCATCGCCGCCCTGGGGCTCGGCGTCGAGGCGAGTGTCATCCGGCGCGGCCTGGTGGCGTGCACCGGCAATGCCGGCTGCAAGTTCGCGGCCGCCAACACCAAGGGGCATGCGCTGAAGCTCGCGGACCATCTCGAGATGCGGCTGAACCTCGACACGCCGATCAACATCCACCTGACCGGCTGCCACCATTCCTGCGCCCAGCACTATGTCGGCGACATCGGCCTGATCGCGGCCAGGGTCGACCGCGGCGGGGAGAATGTCGAGGGCTATCACGTCTTCATCGGCGGCGGCGCGGCCGCGACGGCCGAACAGGCGATGGCGCGGGAGTATGCGACCTCGGTGGCCTACGACGATCTGCCGCCGGTTCTCGAAAAGCTCCTGGCCGGCTACCTCGCGCATCGTGAGTCCGCCGCCGAGTCGTTCTTCGAGTTCTGCCGCCGTCACGAGATTGCGGCCCTGCGCGACCTGGCCGAACGCGCCCCCGTGCGGGCACTTGCGGCATGAACGCGATCTCGCCTCTCCCGCAGATTGTGCCCGAGAACGCGCCGTTCTCGACAGAACAGCGCGCCTGGCTGAACGGCTTCTTCGCCGCCTATCTCGGCGTGGATGGCGGCGTCACGGACGGGCCGGCCGCGGCCCCCGGCGAGCCCGAGGACTTCCCCTGGCACGACGCGGCGCTGTCGCTCGCCGAGCGGCTCGAACTGGCAAGGGACAGCAAGCCCGAGCGCCAGCTGATGGCCGCGATGGCCCAGCTCGACTGCGGTCAGTGCGGCTATCTCTGCCAGACCTATGCCGAGGCCGTGTGGTCGGGCGCCGAAGCCGACATGGGCCGCTGCGTGCCGGGCGGCAAGGAAACCCAGCGCAAGGTGAAGGAACTCGTCGCTGCGTTCGAGCCGTTGCGCGAGGGCTCGGCTGTGGCCGCGCCTTCGCTGAAGCCCGCCGGTCATGTCGGGTTCTCGCGCGACCGGCCGGCGCTCGCCACACTGGTCGACGCCCATCCCCTGAACCGGCCCGGTTCGGAGAAGGACGTGCGGCATGTCGTGCTCGACCTTTCGGCCAGCGACGTGACCTACGAAGCTGGCGACAGTCTCGGCGTCTTCGCCCGCAAGAACCCGCAGCTCGTGCAGGCGGTGCTCGACCGCCTCGGCGCCACGGGCGAGGAGATGGTCGGCCTCGATCACGAAGCGCTGCCGCTGCGCCAGGCGTTGCTGAGCAAGGTCGACATCGCCCGTCCGAGCGACGAATGCATGCTCTTCCTGGCGACGCGCGCCTTCAATGGCGAGGAGGCACTCAAGCTCCAGGCGCTCGCGGCGGGCGAGGGGCCCCCGGAGCTGGCGGAGGCCGATCTCCTCGATCTGCTGCTGGCCTTCCCCTCGGTCTCGCCGTCGCTGCCGGGCCTCCTGAAGTCGCTCGACCGGTTGCAGCCGCGCCTCTACTCGATCGCCTCGTCGCCCAAGGCGCATCCCGGCGAAGTCCATCTCACCGTGTCGGCCGTGCGCTGGAACAACAACGAGCGCACGCGCACCGGCATCGGCTCCTGCTACCTCGCCGACTTCGCGAGGCCAGGCGACGTCATTCCGGTGTTCGTGCAGAAGAGCCACGGCTTCGCGCCGCCAGCCGACGATGCCGCGCCCGCCATCATGGTCGGCCCGGGAACGGGCATCGCCCCCTTCCGCGCCTTCCTCGAGGAGCGCGACGCGCGCGGCGCCAAGGGAAAGAACTGGCTGTTCTTCGGCGACCAGAAGCGCAGCACCGATTTCCTCTACGAGGACCAGATCATGGACTGGCAGCGCCGGGGCGTGCTGTCGCGGATGGACCTCGCCTTCTCGCGCGACCAGGCCGAGAAGATTTACGTCCAGACCCGCATGCGCGAGAATGCGGCGGAGCTCTGGGCCTGGTTCGAACAGGGCGCACACTTCTATGTCTGCGGCGACGCCAAGCGCATGGCCAAGGATGTCGAGACGGCCTTGATGGACATTGCGATGGGACCGGGGGCCAAGAGCGCGACAGAGGCGAAGGCCTGGCTGGATGCCCTCGCAAAAGCCGGCCGGTATCAGCGTGATGTGTACTGAGGGCGGTCTGTCTCCAATTGACTCACCCGAGCTCGTCCTGAGGAGCCGTGCGCAGCGCGGCGTCTCGAAGGATGGGCGACGGACGCGGTGCGTGTGCCCACCCTTCGAGACGCGCTCCTGCGGAGTGCTCCTCAGGGTGAGGTGGTGTTCGTCGTCATGACGCCCGCCGTCCGCACGACCTGCCCCTATTGCGGTGTCGGCTGCGGGGTCGTTGCGACGCCCGACGGGAAGGGCGGCGCGGCCATCGCGGCCGACCACGACCATCCCGCGAATCGCGGGCGACTATGCTCCAAGGGCGCGGCGCTGGGCGAGACCCTGTCGCTCGAGGATCGCCTCCTGCATCCCGAGATCGACGGGCAGCGTGTCTCCTGGGAGATCGCGCTGGACACGGTGGCGTCCGGCTTCAGGCAGACAATCGAGCGGCACGGGCCGGACGCGGTCGCCTTCTATGTCTCCGGCCAGCTGCTGACCGAGGACTATTACACTGCCAACAAGCTGATCAAGGGCTTCCTCGGCACCGCCAACATCGACACCAATTCGCGCCTCTGCATGGCCTCTTCGGTGGCCGGTCACAAGCGTGCCTTCGGCAGCGACACCGTGCCCGGCCGCTATGAGGACTTCGAGAGCGCCGACCTCGTGGTGCTGGTCGGCAGCAATCTCGCCTGGTGTCATCCGGTGCTGTTCCAGCGACTCGAAGCCGCCCGGCATGCGCGGCCGTCGATGAAGATCGTCGTCGTCGATCCGCGGCGCACGGAAACCTGCGACATCGCCGATCTCCATCTTGCCCTCAAGCCCGGCAGCGACGTCACGCTGTTCAACGTGCTCCTGTCCGGACTTGCCGAACGCGGGGTGGCTGACCGCAGCTTCGTCGATCGGCATACGTCGGGTCTCGATGAGGCGCTCGCTGCCGCGCGGACGACCGATCCTGCTGCCTGCGGACTGCGGCAAGCCGACATCGAGACCTTCATCGACTGGTTCGCCCGCACCGAGAAGGTCGTGACGCTCTACTCGCAGGGCGTGAACCAGTCGAGTGCGGGCGTCGACAAGGTCAATGCGCTGATCAACTGCCACCTGCTGACCGGCCGCATCGGCCGGCCGGGCATGGGACCCTTCTCGATCACCGGCCAGCCCAATGCGATGGGCGGCCGCGAGGTCGGCGCGCTCTCCAACACGCTGGCCGCCCACATGGACTTCGGCGCGGCCGCGATCGAGCGGGTCGCCCGCTTCTGGCGCGCCGCGCGCATGGCGACCAAGCCCGGCCTCAAGGCAGTCGAGCTGTTCGAAGCCGTGCGTGCGGGACGCATCAAGGCGGTGTGGATCATGGCGACCAATCCGGTCGCCAGCCTGCCCGATGCCGATGCGGTACGCGAGGCGCTGCGGGGTTGCGAATTCTCGATCGTCTCGGAGGCGATCCGCGCCACCGACACGGTCGATGCCTGCCGCGTCCGTCTGCCCGCCCTCGCCTGGGCGGAGAAGGACGGCACGGTGACGAACTCCGAGCGCGGCATCTCGCGCCAGCGGCCGTTCCTGCCGCCGCCGGGCGAGGCGAAGCAGGACTGGTGGATCGTCTCGGAGGTCGCCCGCCGCCTCGGTCACGGCGAGGCCTTCGCGTGGCGCGGCGTGGCCGACATTTTCCGCGAGCATGCCGCGCTCTCGGCCTTCGAGAACGAAGGCACCCGCGATTTCGATATCGGTGCTTGTGCCACGCTCGACGATGCAGCCTACGAGTCCTTGCAACCGTTCGTGTGGGGAGGTGGGCCGGACCGGCGCTTCTTTGGCGAAGGCGGCTTCTTTCATGCCGACCGCCGTGCGCGGTTCATCGCCACGACGGTCCGCGCGCCGGTCAATGGACCCGAAGAGTCACGGCCGCTGATCCTCAATACCGGACGGGTGCGCGACCAGTGGCACACCATGACGCGTACCGGCAAGTCGGTGCGCCTTGCCGGTCATCGGCCGGAGCCGACGATCGAGTTGCATCCGCACGATGCTTCGGCGCGCGGCCTTGCCGAGGGCGACATCGCGGAGGTGACGAGCGCGTGGGGCCGTGGCGTGTTGCGTGTTCATGTGACCGAGTCGTTACGCGTCGGCGGAGCCTTCGCCCCCATGCACTGGACCGCGCAGGTCAGTCGCGCGGGTCGCATCAACGCTGCCGTGAATCCCGCGGTCGATCCGATCTCGGGCCAACCGGAACTGAAACACACGCCCGTCGAGATTCGTCGTCTTGATATGCGTTGGCATGGCACGATTCTCGCTCGTCGCGCGGTGATGCTGCCGGAAACTTCCTACTGGGCGCGGATCAGAGGCGCCGGCTATCACGCCTACCTCGTTGCAGGCGACCAGCCTCTCGCACTTGCACAACGAGCGCTGTCTGCTGCGGTGCGCACCGCCAACCCGGGCCCCTGGCTTGCCGGTGAGAAGGACGTGGGCGCGGTCGTAAGCGATGGCCGGGTCGAGGCCGTGATGATGGTGGGGCCGACATACCAGGCCGACGCACGCGACCGCTTTGCGCCGTTCATGGCGCTGGATCGCCTGACGACGGAACAGCGCGACGCGTTGCTGCACGGGGGAACGGACATGCATCGCGGCGGCGAACTATGCGCCTGCTTCGGCGTATCCTGCGGCGCTGTCGAGGCGGCGATCGCCGATGGAGCGACCTCGTTGGCCGCTATCGGCGCGACCACGCAGGCCGGCACCAACTGCGGTTCCTGCCGTTCCGAGATCCGGGCGCTGCTGCGGTCGGCGCGCCTCGTGAAGGCCGCGTGATGCAGACGTTCCCGCTCTTCCTGTCGTTGCAGGGCCGACGTGCGCTGGTCGTCGGCGGCGCCGATGCGGCCGCGCGCAAGGCGGAGCTGCTGCTTAAGGCCGGGGCCCAGGTCTCGCTCATCGCCGCGACGGTCGGCGGCGAGGTCGCGCAGTTCATCTCCGAGGGCCATATGTCCTGGGCCGGTCGCTCCTTCGACGACAACGATCTCGAGGGCATGTCGCTGGTCATCGTGGCAACCGAGGACGAATCGCTGCAGGCGCGCGTGTCCGCCGCCGCCCAGAGGCGCTGCGTTCCGGTGAACGTCGTCGATCGGCCCGCGCTGTCGAGCTTCATCATGCCCGCGATCATCGATCGTGCGCCCATCACCATCGCGATCTCGACCGGCGGCACAGCGCCCGCGCTCGCGCGCCGCATCCGCGCCGAGATCGAGCGCAGCCTGCCGGCGGCGCTGGGGCGGCTGGCGCGCTTCGCCGAGATGTTCCGCGAGCAGGTGCGTCGCACCCTCGTCGTGCCGCGGTCGCGTCGCCGCTTCTGGGATCGGGTCTTCGAGGGCCGGGTCGGCGAGCTCGCCCTGGCCGGCGACGAGATCGGGGCGCGCCGCGAGCTGATCCGGCTGCTGGACGGTTTCCGCAGCGAGGCGCCGTCGGTCGGCATGGTGCATCTCGTCGGCGCCGGACCGGGCGATCCCGATCTTCTCACCCTGAAGGCGCACCGCCTGCTGCAGCGGGCGGACGTCCTGGTCTACGACCGGCTGGTGTCGGACGAGATCCTGTCGCTGGCGCGCCGGGACGCCGAGCGGATCTATGTCGGCAAGCGGCGGGCCAACCATTGCGTGCCGCAGGAAGAGATCAACGACCGGCTGGTGGCGCTGGCCCGGGCCGGCAAGAGCGTGGTGCGGCTGAAGGGGGGCGACCCCTTCGTGTTCGGCCGCGGCGGCGAGGAGGTCGAAGCGCTGGTCAAGGCGGGCGTCGCTGTCGAGGTCGTGCCGGGCGTGACGGCGGCCCTGGGATGTGCCTCCAGCGCGGGCATTCCGCTGACCCATCGCGACCATGCCCAGGCCTGCGTGCTGGTTACCGGTCACCTGAAGGACGGCACCGTCGATCTCGACTGGAAGATGCTCTCCCGGCCGCGGCAGACCGTCGTCATCTACATGGGCGCGGGCGCGCTCCCCCAGATTACGACGCAGCTCATTGCCCACGGGCTGCCGGCCTCGACTCCCATCGCCCTGATCGAAAACGGCACCACCGACCGGGAGCGTCGCATCGTCGGGACCCTCGCCACCATCGATCGGCAAGTCCAGCGGGCCTTCCTGAGTGGCCCAACCCTTTGCATGGTGGGTGCAGTTGTTGGGCTCGCCGTCGGCCGGGACCAGGAATTTAACTTTGAGTCGAGAATGGGTCTCTGATAAGGGTGTCTGTGACAAAAATGCAACAACACCGGGGCACGGATGCGTAGTTTTGTACTGAGCCTGGCGACACTGTTGGCATTTGCCGGCACGGGCTTCGCCCAGACCAATACAGGGGCTTCGACCGCTCCCAAGGTCAAGACCGCCGCGACCGCTACGACGAAGACCGCCGCTTCCACGACGAAAACCACGACCACCGCTACCACGAAGAAGACGACCGCCGCACCCGCCAAGTCTGCAAATGTGCAGAAGGCCGCAGCCCAGCAGAAGAAGGCGCCGCCCGCCACGCAGCAGAAAATGCGTGCGTCCCGTTACGGTGGGTTCGCGCCGGCCGCCGCCGCCCTGGCCGCGCCGGTCCCGACGCCCGATCTCGACCTGTCCAGCCCGCGCAGCCTCAGCCTGGTGAATTTCAACACCAAGGAAGAGCTGACCGTTACCTACTGGTCGAACGGCGCCTATCATCGCAGCGCGCTGGACCAGCTCAACCAGTTCCTGCGCGACAGCCGCGACGCCGGCACGACCGAGATGGACCCGCTGCTGTTCGACGTGTTGTGGCACACCGCCCGCATCTCCGGCTACGGCGGCCCGGTCGAGGTCCTGTCGGCCTTCCGCTCGCCCGAGAGCAATGCCTGGCTGGCCAGCGTCAGCCGCGGCGTGGCGCGCGACAGCCAGCACATCAACGGCAACGCCATGGACATCCGCTTCCCGGGCGTCCCGGTGTTCCGCATCCGCCAGGCGGCGCGTTCGCTCAACATGGGCGGCGTCGGCTTCTACCCGCGCTCCGGCTTCGTTCACATCGACACCGGCCCGGTTCGTTACTGGTAGGAAAATGAGGCGCATCGAGGTCGTCGAGGGCGACATCACGCACCTCGACGTCGATGCCATCGTCAACGCTGCCAAGGAGAGCCTGCTGGGCGGCGGTGGCGTCGACGGCGCCATCCATCGTGCGGCCGGCCCCGAACTGCTGGCCGAGTGCCGCACCCTGGGCGGCTGCCCCACCGGCGAAGCCAGGATCACCAGCGGCTACCGCCTCAAGGCGCGCCGCGTCATTCACACGGTCGGTCCGGTCTGGCGCGGCGGCACGCAGGGCGAGCCCGAGCTGCTGGCCCGCTGCTACCGCAACGCGCTGGCGCTGGCAGTCGTCGAAGGCCTGCGAAGCATGGCCTTCCCCGCAATCTCGACCGGCATCTACGGCTATCCGAGGGAAGCCGCCGCCGAGATCGCCGTCCGCGAGGTCCGTCTGATCGGCATGCCCGAGCACGTCATCTTCTGCTGCTTCGACACCGCGACCGCCGACGTCTATCGCGAGATTATCGGCGCGTAGCCCATATCCAAACGTGATGGACGGATTATCACCAACCTCATGCTGAGGAGCGCTCCGCAGGAGCGCGTCTCGAAGCATGGGCACGAGCACCCTGTCTGTTGCCCACCCTTCGAGACGGCGCTTCGCGCCTCCTCAGGGTGAGGTGGAGTGTGGTTCGGTCGAGATGACGGAGTTTGTATTTCGCGAACCTTCACTGCCCGTATCTGTTGGCGTTCTTCAGGTACTCGAGCTCTTCCGCCGTCGTCGCGCGGCCCAGCACCTCGTTGCGGTGGGGGAAGCGGCCGAAGCGGGCGACGACGTCGCGGTGGTCCAGCGCCGATTTGATGTTGTCCTCGCCGCCGATCGTCTCGAACAGGGCGCAGGCGAGCTGCTGGTCGGCGAGATGCTCGCTGTGGCCGAACGGCATGTAGAAGAACAGCCGCATGTCGACGGGAAACACCGAGGGATAGAAGCGCGCCAGGGCGTAACGCGCGATCTCGATGGCCCGCGCATCACCGGCGAAGGCGCGCGCCGTCTTGCGGAAGCAGTTGCGGGTAAACTGGTCGCAGAGAAGGATCAGCGCCAGCGCGCCCTCGGGTGAGTCCTTCCAGGCATCGAGCTCGCCAGCGATCGCGCGTTCGATCGCGGCGCCGAACCGCCCCACGGTTTCGGCATCGAATTCGGGCGTGCTCCGCCACCAGATGTCGCGCGGCTTGCCGTGGTCGGGATGGCCGAGCGGCAGGAACCAGAAATCGATGATGTCGCGGATGGACGGCGGCTGTGTCATGCGGCTTAGTTAGACAGGGCACGCAGAAGCCGTCGAGCGAGGAAATCGTGGGCAAGGTCAAAAACGTTCTGTTCATCATGTGCGACCAGTTGCGCGCGGACCATCTGTCCTGCGCCGGTCATCCGCATCTGAAGACACCGGCAATCGACGCGCTGGCGGCGCGCGGCGTGCGCTTCCCGCGTGCCTATGTGCAGTCCGGCGTCTGCGGCCCCAGCCGCATGAGCTTCTATACCGGCCGCTACGTGTCGAGCCACGGCGCCACCTGGAACCGCGTCCCGCTCTCCTTGCGTGAGAAGACCCTCGGCGAGTTCCTGTCGGCCGCCGGGATCCGCGTGGCGCTGGCCGGCAAGACCCATGTCCTGCCCGACCTCGAAGGATTGGAGCGTTTCGGCATCGAGGGCGGCTCGGCGCTGGAGGCGCTGATGCGCGCCGGCCGCTTCGAGGAGCTGGACCGCTACGACGGCCACTCGCCGCCCGGCGCGGAGAGCGGCTATGCCGACTATCTGCGGCGACACGGCTACGTCTCCGACGATCCGTGGAGCGACTTCGTGATCTCGGCCGACGGGCCCGGCGGCGAGAAGGCCTCGGGCTGGCACATGCGCAACGTCCACCTGCCGGCACGCGTGAAGGAGGAGCATTCAGAGACCGCTTACATGACGCGCGAGGCGATGCGCTTCATCGACGAGATGGGCGACAAGCCCTGGTGCCTGCATCTCAGCTACGTGAAGCCGCATTGGCCCTACATGGCGCCGGCGCCCTACCACAACATGTATGGCGCCGCCGACATGCTGCCGCTGAACCGCGACGAACAGGAGCGCGCGAACGAGCATCCCGTGCTGGCCGCCTATCGCGAGATGGAGGAATCGGTCTCCTTCAGCCGCCCCGAGGCGCCGGGCATCGTGCGTCCGGCCTATATGGGCCTGATCCGCCAGCTCGACGACTGGCTGGGCCGCCTGTTCGCCCACATGGAGCGGGCCGGCCGGCTCGACGACACGCTGATCATCTTCACCGCCGACCATGGCGACTTCCTGGGCGACCACTGGTTGGGTGAAAAGGAGATGTTCTACGAGGAGGCGCAGCGCGTGCCCTTCATCGTGGTCGATCCCGATCCCGAGGCAGACCTGACGCGCGGCACGGTCGACGAGCGCTTCGTCGAGGCGATCGATGTCGTGCCGACCATCCTCGAGACGCTGGGCCTGCCGCCGCAGGACCACCTGCTCGAGGGCCGGTCGCTGCTGCCGCTGCTGCGCCGGATCCATCTCGACACCTGGCGTGACGCGGTCTTCTCGGAGCTCGACTATTCGTTTCGCGAGGCGCGTACGATCCTCGGCCGCAGGCCCGACGAATGCCGCGCCATCATGGTGCGCACCGACCGCTGGAAATACGTCTGGTGGCAGGGCTACCGGCCGATGCTGTTCGACCTCGCCAACGATCCGAAGGAACGGCGCGACCTCGGCGCTGACCTGACCTATGCGCCGATCTTCCGCGAGATGGAGGACCGGTTGAACGCCTGGGCCAAGGCGCGCAAGAGCCGCGTCACCGTCGACGACGCCTATGTCGCGGCACGTACGGCCAAGCATCGCCAGCACGGCATCTTCTTCGGCCAGTGGTGAAATGAGGGATGACATGAGCACGAACCCCTACATCCTTCACGGCTTCGGACCCTCGCCCTATTCGGTGAAGATGCGCGCGATCCTGCGCTACCGTCGGCTGCCCTTTGTCTGGAAGGCCGTGGGCTGGCCGCGTGACGTCGCGGTTGCGGCCGGCCTGCCGCCGGTGATCCCCGCGCTGACGTTCCCCGATGGCACCGTAATGAACGATTCGACGCCGCTCGCTTACGCGCTGGAACGCGCCCATCCCGGTCAGCGCTCGATCATCCCGGACGATCCGGCGCGCGCCTGGCTCAGCGACCTGCTGGAGGATTTCGGCGACGAGTGGGTCACCAAGATCATGTTCCACTATCGCTGGTTCTATGCGCCCGACCGCGCGTTCGCCCAGGACTGGGTGATCACCTCGCGCAATCCGCAGATGCCCGAAGCCGAGCGGCGCGAGGCGATGCAGGCCTTCAACGATCGCCAGGTGGGCCGCATGGCGATGGTCGGCTGCACCGACGCCAACCGCCCGATCATCGAGGACAGCTACCGATTCATCCTCGACACGCTCGATCCCCATGTCCGGAAGATGGAGTATCTGTTCGGCTCGCGGCCGTCGCTGGCCGACTTTGGCCTGTTCGGCCAGCTGCAGATCCTCTCGGTCGATCCGACGCCGATGATGGAGATGCGGGAGCGGGCGCCCGACGTCTATTGCTGGCTGCTGCGGCTCGACGATGCGTCGGGCGTCGACGGCGAATGGCTGGCGGCCGACGCGCCCTTGCCGGAGGGCGTGACTGCGCTGCTGAAGCATTGTGCGGAGACCTATCTGCCGTTCCTGGCCGCGAACCGCGCGGCGTTGGAGAGCGGCGCCTCGTCGGTCGATCTCGACGTTCTCGGCCGGCGCTGGAGCCAGGCGCCCTTCCGCTACCAGGCCAAATGCTACGACGCGCTGCGCAAGAAGCTGGCGGCGTTGCCCGCCGAGGTGCGCCGGCGGCTCGATCCGGTACTCGAAGCGACGGGCTGCCTGCGCTGGCTGGAGTAGGGTCCGCGTCTTAGGTCGAATGGCGGATTCATTCGGCGTGCAGTAGGAGTCTCTCCCGGTATTCGCTCTGGGGAGAGACATGATGACGACCGCGACCGAAGAAACCTTCGACGGCAAGGACGGCCTCAAGATCTACCTGCGCTCCTGGACACCCGACGGCGCGGCGTGCGCCTTGGTCGTGATCTGCCACGGCGTCAACTCCCATGGCGGGCAATATCTCTGGGCGGCGGGCGAACTGGTGAAGAAGGGCCATGCCGTCTTCGCGCTCGATCTGCGGGGGCGGGGCAAGTCGGAGGGCGAGCGCTTCTACGTCGACGACATTGCCGACTATGTCTCCGACCTGGCGGGCACGGTGAAGATCGCCAAGGCGCGCCATCCCGGCCTGCCGGTCTTCCTGCTAGGCCATAGCGCCGGCGGTGTCGTCTCCGCCACCTACACGCTCGACAACCAGGCCGAGCTCGCCGGCTTCATCTGCGAGAGCTTCGCCTTCCAGGTGCCGGCGCCGGGCTTCGCGCTGGCCGCCATCAAGGGGCTGAGCCACATCGCGCCGCACCTGCCGGTGCTCAAACTGAAGAACGAGGATTTCTCGCGCGATCCCGCGGCCGTGGCGGCGCTCAACGCCGATCCGCTGATCGCCCACGAAGTCCAACCTGCTGCCACGGTGGCCGCCCTGGTCCGCGCCGACGAGCGCCTGCGCGAGGAGTTCCCGAAGATCACCTTGCCCGTCCTCATCATGCACGGCACGGCCGACAAGGCGACGGTGTGCGAGGGCAGCCAGTTCTTCCACGACACGGTGGGCTCGGCCGACAAGACGCTGAAACTCTACAAGGACCACTTCCACGACCTGCTGGCCGACACCGGCAAGGAAGGCGTGATGGCCGACATCACGGCATGGATCGACGCGCGTCTGTCCTAGAATTCCATTGGGTCGCGGAAGTGCGTCTTGAAGATGCGGTTGCGGTGTTCGATCAGGATCGGGTCGAGCGCCGCCACGATCTGCGGGTCGCTGGCGGTGAAGGCCGGGCGTGACGATTCCCGAATCGGGCACTGCACGGCGGGCAGCGGCAGGATCATGCTCATGACCGACGTCCAGTAGATGTCGACGCAGCTCAGCGCGTCGCCCACGAAGTAGGGCACGCCGCGCGCCCGCTGCGCGCGGAGCTGTGTCGCGAGCCCGCGCAAGGTGGCCGCGATGCGCGTGCCCGCCGCCTCAGCGTCGCCGGCATCGAAGCCGTATTTGTCGATCAGCGGCGCCATGCGCGCGCCCACGCCGGCCTTCACCGCCATTGAGAACATCTGCAGGCGGCGGTTCCAGGCGATGCCGCGCTCGCCCAGGATCTCGTGGCCGAGGCCGATCGCCAGCGCGCGCTCTAACGGATCGGCAGGGAGAAGGGCGGGCGCCGGCGCGAGGCGCTCGGCCAGCAGCAGGATGTCGAGCCAGCGGTTGAGCGGTGGGCCGTCGCGCCAGGCGACGACGGGTCCGCTGTTCTGGCCGGACCAGGCGACGATCTCCTCGTTGGCGGCGCCGACGTCGAGCGGAGCCGCGACATAGTCCAAGCCCTTGATCTCGAGGATCGTCTTGGCGGCCTGGCTCCACGGGCTCGGCACGCCACGCACCAGCACGATGCGCAGCCCCTCATGGTCGACGATCTCGGCAGGAGTCTTATAGGCGAGCATGGCGTCTCCTTCGATCGCAATCATTGTGGTCGCACGAGGGCAAAGCCAACGATCATTTCGATGGCAAGAGACGAGAATTTCTCACACCGTCATTCACGCTTGTTTGAACGAAACACCGTTCACGCGCACACGCAGAGCGCGTAAGCCGGTCGGCCCGTCTGCAACACGGAAGAAGATGTCATCAGCCCTCACCCAGGATGGCGCCGTCTCGCGCCTGCGGCTCCGGCTCCAGGAAGAAGAGCATAACGGCCTCGCCTTCGCGTTCCGCTTCCGGCTGATCGCGCTGGGCATCGTCGCGGTCTGGCTGCTGTTCGCCGCCGGGCCGGCGCGTGTGGGCATCGGCGTCGGCGCCTGCGTGACGATGATGGCGTCGGCCTGGATCGTCTATGCGCTGCGCGGCTCGCCCCACGCGCGGACGGTGCAGCTCGCCGTCACCGTGCTCGACGTGACGGTCATCACGATCGGCACGCTGGTGCCGATTCCCGGTGCGCCGGACAACGGCCTGTGGCTCGAACAGGTGTTCGGCCGCCGTTCGCTGTTCCTCTACCTGGTCATCTATCTCACCGCGAGCGCGCTGAGCTATTCCGTGCGCACGGTGATCCTGACCGGCGCGGCCTCGCTGGTGGCACTGGTAGGGAGCTTCGTCTGGACCGCGCTCGACCAGGCGCGCGCCTTCGGCATCGATCTCGCGGGCGCGGCCGACCTCTGGCCGGTGGCGCGGGGCATCTTCGCGCGGCTGATCGGTCCCGGCTTCGTGACGCCCGAGGCCTTCCTGATCCAGCAGCTGATCTTCATGACGCTCTGCACCGGCTTCATCGCAGTCGCGGTGTGGCGGGCCCGCGCCCATCTCGGCCGTACCCTCTCGGCGGAAGGCGAGCGCAACAATCTCGCGCGGTACTTTTCTCCCAACCTCGTCGATCGCCTGGCCGGCGCCGAGAACGATTTCGAGGCCGGCCGCGAGAGCAAGGCCACGGTGCTGTTCGTCGACGTCGTGGGCTTCACGCGCCTGATGGAAGGGCAACCGCCGCAGCAGACCATCAATTTCCTGCGTGTCTTCCATCAGCGCATGGCCGAATGCATCTTCGCCCACGGCGGCACGCTCGACAAATTCATCGGCGACGGTGTCATGGCGACCTTCGGCACGCCGGACGCACAGCCCGACGACGAGACCCGCGCGCTGCGCTGTGCCCTCGGCATGGTGCGGTCGGTCGAGGCGTGGAACCGCGGCCGGCGGACACGCGGCCTGCCGGCGGTGCGCATCGCCGTCGGCGTGCATGTCGGGCCGGTGCTTATGGGCGCCATCGGCAGTCCGAACCGTCTCGAATACAGTGCGGTTGGCGACACGGTGAACGTGGCGAGCCGGCTGGAGCATCTGGCGCGGGCACACGATGCGTCCATCGTCGCCAGTGCCGAGACGCTGGCCGCCGCCGTCAACTCGGGCAGCTTCGGCGCCGCCGACAGCAGGCACTTTCGCCCGGTCGGCGCCGTCCAGGTGCCCGGCCGCGGCGAACCGGTCGAGGTGTTCGTCATGCCGGCGTCGAGCGTCACGGCCCGCTGAGCGACCTCGCGGCCCGCAGCGCGAGCCGCCGACGCCGGAGTGCGTGACGCCCCTCGGGCCGGCTGTTAGCGTTTCCGCACACCAAGAAACGTCGTTCGGAGGAATCGTGCCCACGTTCAAGACCAGCCGTCGCGCCCTGTTGGCCGGCGCCGCCGCCACTCTCGCCGCGCCGGGCCTCGTGCGCGCCCAGGACGCCTATCCGAACAAGCAGATCAAGTTCATCGTGCCCTACACGCCGGCGGGCGCGACCGACAACATCTCGCGCATCGTCATGGCCAAGGTTTCGGAGATGCTGGGCCAGCAGGTGCTGATCGACAACCGCGCCGGGGGCGGCGGCACCATCGGGACCGACGCGCTCGCCAAGGCGGCGCCCGACGGGTACACGATCGGCCTGATCACCATCTCCATGTTCTGCATGGCGCCCGCTCTCTACGCCAAGCTGCCCTACGATCCGGTGAAGGATTTCTCGCCGATGGCCGGCATGTCGGTGTGGCCGAACATGCTGGTGGTGCATCCCAGCGTGCCCGCGAAGACCGTGCCGGAGCTGATCGCCCTGCTGAAAGCCAATCCCGGCAAGTACAACATGGCCTCGTCAGGGTCGGGGACCACGATCCATCTGGCTGGCGAGATGTTCAAGCAACTCACCGGCACCGACATGCTGCACGTTCCCTACAAGGGCAGCGCCGGTGCGATGCAGGACCTCATCGCCGGCAACGTGCACATCATGTTCGACAACATGCCGAGCTGCTGGCCGCACGTGCAGGCCGGCAAGCTGCGGGCGCTCGGCGTCACCAGCCGGACGCGCAACAAGGCGGCGCCCGACGTGCCGGCGATCATCGAGTTCGTGCCGAACTATGTGGTCGAGGTCTGGATGGGCTTCGGCGGGCCGGCCGGCGTACCGCAGCCGATCGTCGACAAGCTGGCCGCCGCCGGCATCAAGGCGCTCGAGGATCCCGACGTGAAGGCGAAACTCGCGGCCCTCGGCAGCGATCCGTGGCCGACGCCGCCCAAGGGGCTGCAGGACCGCATCGTGAGCGAGATCGCGGTGTGGGCGCCCATCGTGAAGGCGAGCGGCGCCAAGGTGGACGGCTGAGGCCGGCCCCACCAGATATCGAACCGGGACGCCGTCGACCATTGGGGACGACGGCCGTCGCCGCGCTTTTCCTTCTGCTCGTCGTTCCGGCGCTTGGTTTCTGGACGGCGGTCGCCTGGGCCTCTTCGGTGCTGGGCGCGATGGCGTTTCTTGCCGTCTGGTTCCTTGTGATGCTGGTGGTGGCGCCACGGCTCAGGAATGCCTCGCTTCTCCTTTTCACGCTGGCTATCGGCATCCTCGGGTGCGAGATCCTGCTGCGCACGGACGCGATGAACCGCTTCGTCGAGGAGCGCGACCTCGCTGCGTTCCGGCGGGGGCTGGTGGAGACGCAGGAGCCTTTGTTCACGCCCGATCCGACGCTCGCGTTCCGCATGCTGCCGGACCGGCGGGCGCGGGCGACCGCGGTCAAGAACGGGCGCACGATCTACGACGTCGTCTACACCACCGACACCAACGGCTTCCGCACGCTGACGCCCGGGCCGGACGGGGCCGGTGCTGAGCCGGTCCTGATCCTGGGCGATTCCTTCGCCTTCGGCGCAGGCCTCCCCGACGACCAGACCCTGGCCTGGTACCTGCGCGAAGAGTCCGGCGGCCCGCTGCAGCCGGTGACCCTTGCCGTGAAGGGGTACGGCCTCAACCAGGTGCTGCGCCAGCTCGAGATCGGTGAGCCGCGCAAGGCCGGGCTCACGAAGTTCCCCTGGGCGGTGGTATCGGTCGTCGACGACCACGTGCTGCGCGTCGCCGGGCGGGTCCAGTGGCTGCACGACAGTCCGCGCTACGTCGTCGAGCCCGACGACCGGCTGGTGGCGCGCGGCACCTGGGTCGAGCCGTCGGCCTTCGTCGAGTCGCTGCTCGTGGGCTCGCGGCTGTTCGCGCTCGGCCGGAAGGCCACCGCGGTGGACGAGGCGAAGGAGCAGCGCCTATTCGTCCGTATCCTGCGCGAGATCGAGGGGAAGCTCGCCACCGACTATGGCGCGCGGCTCGTCGTGCTCTACTACTCCGGGGAAACCTGGCGCGGCGATCTCGCGGGGTGGCGCGAGACGATGGTGCCGTTGCTTTGCGCCTCCGGTGTCCCCGTCCTCGACGTCAATGCGCTGCTGCCCCGGCCGCCGCAGCCGGTCGACCGCTTCTATATGCAGGACGACGGCCACCCGACCGCGCTGATGAACCGCACGATCGCCTCGGCGCTGATCGATGACTTCGGGCGCGGCGCAGTGGAGCGCGGCGGTCTTCGCTGCAGCAGGTAATGCCCGGTCCGTGCGGGTTCTCCGGGGGCGGCAAGAAGGTTCGGACTCCCCGGCGCAAGACCTGTACAAGGAGCAATGAGCAACGAAGCATTCGGCAAGCACATGGTGTGGACGGTGGACCCGCGCACCCAGTCTGAAATCGGCATCGGCTATTCGAGCCTGGTGGAAGCCCAGGCGGAAGCCACCAAGCTGGAACAGGTGGGCTACAAGATCCTGCGGATCAGCCCGATGACTCTGCCCAAGCCCAATTCCTAATGACGTCCGCACAGGTTCGGGTCGCTTTCGTCGAGACGTAAAAAAGGCCGCCCCTTCGGGCGGCCTTCTTCTTGGCAACGCCGGGGGGTTACGCGGACCGTGAGGGCGACGTCGGCACCATCGTGTCGACCAGTTTGCCCGCCATTTCACCGACCTTGTCGCCGAGATGCGCGTCGGCGAGCTGTTCGCCGACCGTGTCCTTGGCGGTTTCGAGGACGTCGCGGCTCTTGTCGATCGCCTCGGCGCCCATCTTGCCCAGGACGCTGCGCTCGGCCTGGGAGACCGGCAGCGCCGCGCCGAAGACGGCGCCCAGCGCGGTGCCGATCGCGGCGACCAGGATCGGTTGTTCTTCGAGGAGCTTGGAGACGGCCTGCCTGGCATCGGCGGCAAGCTTCGTCGCATCCTGCTCCAGATGCTGCGCGGCGTCCTGGCCGTCATGGACCAGTCGCCGCGCCTGATCGACCTGTTCGCCCGCCTTGTCGCGCAGTTCTCCGGCGGTCCCGCTCACGGCATCCGCGACCTTGTCGGTCATGCCCGTCACCTTGTCGCTGGCTTGACCGGCGAGGGATCGGGCCGTGTCGGCGGCGCTGCCGGCCGCACTCTTCACCCCGCCGGCGGCCGCGACGGCGGCATCGGTGCCGGCAGCGGTTGCCGCCTTCAGCGCCGAGCCGGCCGTCGACATCACGTCGGCGCCGGTGGTCTTGGTCAGCATCATGGTGAGGCCGGCACCGATCAGCAGTGCGGCGCCGGGATTGCTGCGGGCCGAATCGGCCAGGCTCTTCACCAGGGTCAGGCTGCTGTCGCGCAGGACACCGACCAGTTCTGCGGAGAGCGCCGAACTGGTCATGCCGTCGCGCAGCTGGCCGAGCGTGTTGGACAGGCCGGCGCGCTGAGCCTCGGCCTCGCGCTGGAGTTGGGCGCTCTCTCTCATGTCAGGCTCTCCTTCGCCATGCGGGCGTCGTTCTGAAGGGACGTGATGGTTCGGGTCGGGGTCGGGTCGACGGCACCGATCGTCTTCTTGCCGGCCAGCAGCACGATGATGCCGCCCACGGCGGAGCCGCCGGCGACGATCAGGATGGCGAGCGCGGGCGCGACGCCGCTCTCGATGAGCGCGGCCACCAGTGCCTGCAACACGAGGATGAGGGCGCCGATGATGAAGACGGTACCTACCAGCATCATGACGAGGCCGCTGACGACGCTGGTCTTCAGGGCGTCGACCTTTTCACCCAGTTCGACGCGGGCCAGACGAATCTCCGTCTGGATGAGGTCGGCGCTACGGCCGAGAGCATCGGTGACCAGGGCGACGACGCCCGGCCTGTCTGTCGTGTTCATGCACGCCCCCTAGACGTCGATGCGGCCGACGTTCGGCTCGTTTGCCCGGGGTCCGGCCGCTTCCGTCGAGGCACCCATGCCGGCCTTGACGATGCGGGCCAGGGCGAAGCCGACGATGGCCGAGCCGGCCAGCAGGGCCAGCGGCTGGCGCTTGCCGAAGTCGGTGGCGATCGTCAGCAGCTCGCCGGCCGACTTGTCGCGCAGGTCGTCGGCCAGACGGTCGATACGCTGGCCCGTCGATCGCACGTAATCGGCGACGGCGGGCGACTGGTCCTCCAGGGATCCGGCAAGCGTGGCGGCGGTCTTGCCGAGAGCCGAGACGGCGGCAGCGCCGCTCTCGGCCGACCGGCCGGCCAGTTCCTCGGCCTTGCCGGAGAGCGCCGTCTTGATTTCGGAAACCGCCGCGCCGAGGTCCGGCTTGGCGTTCCTGGCGTCGTCGGGTCTTGTGGTGGTGTGCTGGTTGGTGTCGGGCATCGTGTGGTTCTCCCTGGGCGATGTCGTCCCGGCGGAGCGCCGTGGTGATCGCGGCCTGCCAACGTGCACTTGCCCGATATCGTTCCGCCGATATCGAGAGCCGCCGCTCATGTACCGTGGCGAACGGAGTTGCGCTTTGCCGGTCACGTGCGGCGGGCAACCGCGTCGATCCCTACTGCGTTGCGGCACGTCGCCGTCGCATGAGGGATTGCCGTGATCCGTTTGCTCGTCCTGTTCGTCGTGATCCTCGGGAGCAGCGTCTCCACGGCGCAGGCGAACGAATTCTTCGACAAGCTGATCGATCGGGCGCGGCACTCGGCGATGCAGGCCTACGCGAAGGAAGCACCGGTCCCCGACACGGCCAAGCTGGGATACGACGCCTATCGCGGCATCCGCTTCCGGCCGGACTCGATCCTGTGGCGCGATAGCGGCAGCTTCCACGTCGAGTTCTTTCCGACGGGCTTCCTCTATCAGACGCCGGTGAAGATGTACGTGATCCGCCGGGGTCCTTCGGGAACGCCGGACGGGGCGGTTGCCCTCTCGCCCTCGCCGGAGATGTTCGACTTCGGCACCGCCAAGCCACCGGCGAAGGTCGGTTTCGCAGGGTTCAAGGTCACGCATCCGTTGAACGGGCAGGCGTTCGACGAGATCCTTTCGTTCCTGGGTGCAAGCTACTACCGGCCGATCGGCAAGGGGCAAGCCTATGGCGCCTCGGCGCGCGGGCTGGCGGTCGACACCGCCCAGCCGCGTTCGGAGGAGTTCCCCGAGTTTCGCGAATTCTGGCTGGTCGAGCCGGCGCCCGGCGACACGTCCATGACCCTCTACGCCTTGCTCGAATCGCCGGGCGCCAGCGGCGCCTACGCCTTCACCGTGACGCCGGGGGCACGCACCACGGTCGACGTCGATGCGCGTCTGTTCATGCGCCACGGCGTTTCGATGCTGGGCATCGCACCGCTCACCAGCATGTTCCTGTCCGGCAAGTCCGGCCCGTGGCGCGACGACTTCAGGCCCGAGGTCCATGACTCCGACGGGCTGGCGCTGTGGACCGGCGAGGGCGAGCGGATCTGGCGACCGCTGGGCAATCCCGGCGCGCTGCAGGTTTCGTCCTTCGTCGACAACAATCCGCGCGGCTTCGGCCTGCAGCAGCGCGAGCGCCGCTTCGACCACTACCAGGACGGCGTGGCGAAGTACGAGACCCGCCCCAGCCTGTGGGTCGAGCCCAAAGGCGACTGGGGCGAGGGCGAGGTGCGTCTCGTCGAAATCCCCACGCCGTCGGAGTACCACGACAATATCGTAGCCTTCTGGGTCTCGAAGTGGCCGGTCGAGAAGGGCAAGCCTCTGGAATACCGCTATCGGCTCTCGGCGTTGAGCGACGAAGCAGCCCTTTCACCCGAGGCGCGCGTCGTGGCGACGCGTCAGGCGCCGGTCGACGGCAACACCAAGGCGCGCCGCCTCGTCATTGAGTTCGAGGGCGACACTTTGACCGAGCTGCCCGAGCAACGGCTGGTCGAGTCCAACGTAGAGGTGAACGGCGGCAAGCTGGTGCGGGCCAAGATCGATCGGGTTCCCGGTTCGACGAACCGGCGCCTGTTCATCGACGTCGAGCCGGAGAGCCGTCGCGCCGCCGAAATCCGCGCCTACCTGACCGTGGACGGCAAACGAGTGAGCGAGACCTTCAGCATCCAGCTTCGGCCCTGATCGATGTTCGCGTACGGAGGCGCGTCCGATGGAAGAAACGGAAGACCGCACGCTCTGGAACCTTGACCGTCATGCCAGCCGCACGGGCTGGCGACGCTTTCTCCTGTTCGCCCTGGCCGCCGCGACCACCGCCGGCGGGGTCCATCTGCTGGCGATGGCGCTCGGGCCGCAGGTGCCTTACGGGCTGGCCATCGCCTTGCTCGCGGTGTTTGCCCTGGGGTTCGGCTGGATCACTCTTTCTTTCTGGGCAGGCCTGATCGGCTTCATACTCAAGCTGTTCGGCCTGCATCCACTGTCGCTGCGGCGGCGGGGTGCCGGGGACGGGGAAGTGCCGGCGCTGCGCGGCCGCACAGCGATCCTCGTGCCCGTCTACAACG
Organism: Rhodospirillaceae bacterium; assembly: GCA_009772935.1. GTDB lineage: Bacteria > Pseudomonadota > Alphaproteobacteria > Reyranellales > Reyranellaceae > Reyranella. The sequence continues at coordinate 123,706 of WOUR01000016.1, read as the reverse complement.
AGGCGCCTGAGGAAGTCTTCGCCCGGCTCGCGACGACCTGGCGCTCGCTGGTGGCCACCGGCCAGTCCGATGCGTTCGACCTGTTCGTGCTGAGCGACACGACGAACGACGCGATCGCCACGGAGGAGGCGGCGGGGATCGAGGGGCTGCGCCAGCAGCTGGGGATCGGGGAACGCCTGCACTGGCGGCGCCGCACGAACAACATCGGTCGCAAGGCAGGCAACATCATGGAATGGGTCGATACCCATGGCGCCCGCTTCGACCACATGATCGTGTTCGATGCCGACAGCGTGATGTCGGGGGACACGATGGTGCGGCTCGCCGCGCTGATGGAGGCGAGCCCGCGCACCGGCATCATCCAGACGCATGCCGTGGCGATGGGACGCGAGACGCTGTTCGCCCGCGCGCTGCAATTCTCGTCACGCCTCTACGGCAGCATGCTGGCGACGGGGCACGCCTTCTGGCAGATGGGCGAGGCCAATTACTACGGCCACAACGCCATCATCCGCGTCGCGGCCTTTTCCGAGCATTGCCGCCTGCCGGTCTTCAAGGGCCGCGCGCCATTCGGCGGGGAAATCCTGAGCCACGATTTCGTGGAGGCGGCCTTCATCCGCCGTGCCGGCTACTTCGTCTGGAACCTGCCGACCCTCGGCGGTAGCTACGAGGAACTGCCGACCAACGTGATCGACTATGCGGTGCGCGACCGCCGATGGATGCAGGGCAACCTGCAGCATGCACGGCTCGTGCCCGCGCGCGGACTTCACTGGATGAGCCGGTTGCACCTGATGATGGGCATCATGGGCTATCTCGCCTCGCCGCTCTGGCTGGGCTCGCTGCTGTTGAGCGCCGCCATCGTGCTGGAGCACGAGATCGTGGGGCCGGTCTACTTCGGCAACCTGCCGTCGCTGTTTCCCAACTGGCCGCAATACAATACCGGCCATGTCCACGGGCTGCTGATGGTGACGGCGCTGATGCTGTTCCTGCCCAAGCTGCTGGCGATGGTGCTGGGCCTGTTCTCGCCGGCGCGTGCCTATGGCGGCCGGCTGGCGCTGATCGGCAGCGTGCTGCTCGAGACGCTGTTCTCGATGCTGCTGGCGCCGGTGATGATGCTGTTCCACTCGGTGTTCGTCTTGAACATCCTGGCGGGTCGCGCCGTCGGCTGGCCGCCGCAGGAGCGCGGCGATCGCGGCATGTCGTGGGATCTCGCACTGGGCCGTCATCTCGGCCAGATCCTGCTGGGTATCGCCGCGGTCGCGGTGATGGGCTACTGGGCGCCGTCGTTCCTCTACTGGTTGCTGCCAGTGGTCGCGGGACTCCTGCTGGCCCCGCTGCTCGCGGTCTACTCCAGTCGCCGCAACCTCGGCGTCGGCGCCCGCCGCTGGCGCATCTTCATGACGCCGGAGGAACGCCAGGACAAGACGCCGAGCCTGCCTGCTACTTGAACTCGTACTTGTCGATCAGCCAGGGCTCGTGCTCGGCGGCATCGATCCATTCCTTCATCGCGGGATGGGCCAGCACAGCCTTGCAATAGGCGTCGGCGTCACTGTCGAGCGTGACGTTGTAGGTCTTGAAGCGGGTCGCCACGGGCGCAAACATCGCATCGGCGGCACCGAAGGTGCCGAACAGGAATCCCTCGTCCTTCTGGAAGGCGCCGGAGAAGCGCTTGCGGCAGTCGCGCCACAGGAAGGTGATGCGCTCGATGTCGGCGCGCACGCCCGGCGTGACGCCCTTGCCGGAGAATGAAGCGCGGATGTTCATCGGCATGTTGTCGCGCAGGTCGACGAAGCTCGAGTGCATCTCGGCCGAGATCGAGCGGGCGTGCGCCCGCGCGGCGGCCGACGGCGGCCACAGGCCGGCCTCGGGCTTGAGGTCGTTCAGGTATTCGGCGATGGCCAGCGAATCCCAGACCGCCAGCCCGCGGTGCAGCAGCACCGGCACGCGGCCCGACGGCGAGTGCTTGCGGATCGCCGCCTGCGTCTCGGGCCTGTCGAGCGGCACGACGATCTCGTCGAACTCGATGCCGGCAATCTTCGCCATCAGCCAGCCGCGCAGCGACCACGACGAATAGTTCTTGTTGCCGATCACGACGGTGAATTCGGCCATGTACGCCCTCCTTGCCAGCCATGGAGTTTGGCCGGCAATGTTAACCGTTCTCCTTGAATATTGTGAGCATGGCCATGTCGCTGCCGTTCGTCGACCGTTCTTCTTCCTCCTTGCCCCTGCAGTTTGTGGGTCAATCGCAGTGGGGTGCCTGGCTGAAGGCACAGTCCGCGACGCGACGTGCCTGGATCGAATCGCTGGGCATCTCCGGATCGCCGGGAGAGGTCGCCGTGTTGCCGGGAGATGACGGCAAGGCTTCAGGTGCAGTGCTTGTGATTCCGAATGCGCCGACCTTGTGGGATTTCGGCGCGCTCGGGTCGAAATTGCCGGTCGCGACGTGGCGCCTGGAGGGCGAGACCGCACCGGTCCCGATGACCGACGTCGCCGTGGCGATCGGGCTCGGTGTCTGGAAATTCGAGCGCTACCGCGCCACCAAGAGCAAGGCGGGACCGCGCTTCGTGTGGCCTGCCGATGCCGACAAGAAGCGCGCAACGGCGACCATCGAGGCGATTTCGATGGCGCGCACCCTGATCACCACACCGTCTTCCGACATGGGTCCGGCCGAACTGGCGGCGGCAGCGCAGGGCCTCGCCAAGGCGCACAAGGCCAGGGTGAAGGTGATCGTGGGAGACGATCTCCTGAAGCAGAACTATCCGACGATCCATGCGGTCGGCCGCGCCTCTACGCGCGCGCCGCGGCTGATCGACCTCACCTGGGGCAAGGCTGGTCATCCCAAGGTGACGCTGGTCGGCAAGGGTGTGTGCTTCGACACCGGCGGCCTCGACCTCAAGCCCGCGACCGGCATGCTGATGATGAAGAAGGACATGGGCGGCGCGGCGACGGTGCTCGCGGTGGCGTCGATGATCATGGCGACGGGGCTGCCGGTGCGGCTGCGCGTGCTCATTCCGGCGGTCGAGAACTCCGTGTCGGGCAACGCCTTCCGGCCGATGGACGTGATCAGGACGCGCAAGGGCATCACCGTCGAGATCGGCAATACCGATGCCGAAGGCCGGCTGATCCTGTGCGACGCGCTGCACGAGGGTGCGTCGGAGAAGCCCGCGATGATGGTCGACTGCGCGACCCTCACCGGCGCGGCGCGGGTGGCGCTGGGTCCCGACCTGCCGGCGCTGTTCTGCAACGACGACAAGCTCGCGCATGCGCTCGTCGCCGCCGGCGATGCCGTGACGGACCCGATGTGGCGGATGCCGCTCTTCCCGGCCTATCGCCGCATGCTCGACAGCAAGGTGGCCGACATAAACAACGTCTCGCCCGGGGCCTTCGGCGGCGCGATCACCGCCGCGCTCTATCTCAAGGAGTTCGTGCCCGACGACGTGCCGTGGGCGCATTTCGACATGATGGCCTGGAACAACACCAGCCGTCCGGGCCGCCCCGAAGGCGGCGAAGCCCAGGTCGCCCGCGCGATCTACCGCACGATCGCCGACAGGTTCGGGAAGTAGAAAACAAAGCCCGTCATCTCGACCGGAGCACCGCAGGTGCGGAGCGGAGAGTTCTTCTCTCCGCGAATTGCCGGCCTTTGGTGGAGAAAAGGCCTCTCCACTCCGCGCTGCGCGCTCTGGTCGAGACGACGGCTAGTCTTGGAGTCTTTCCGCCTCGAATCGCCCCACCGACCTCATCCTGAGGAGGCCACGAAGTGGCCGTCTCGAAGGATCGGCAACAGACGCGGTGCTCGTGCCCACCCTTCGAGACGCTCACTGCGTTCGCTCCTCGGGATGAGATGCTTGTTGAGTGTCTGGCGTGATTCGATCTCGATCGGAAAGACTCTAATACCCCGTGACCGGGTCGACCGTGTTGATCAGCGGTTGGCCTGCCCGCAGGCGCTTGATGTTCTCGATCACGCCGGGTGAGGCGGTGCGCGGGTTGGTGGCGCCGGCGATGTGCGGCGTCACCTTGACCTTGGGATGCGTCCAGTAGGGATGGCTCTCGGGCAGCGGCTCGGTGTTGAACACGTCGAGCGCCGCGCCGGCGAGGTGACCGGAGTCGATCGCGGCCAGCAGGTCGTCGTCGACCACATGCCCGCCGCGACCCATGTTGATCAGGTAGGCGCCCTTCGGCAGGGCGGCGAACAGCCTGGCGTCGAGCAGGCCCCTGGTGTCGCGCGTGAGCGGCAGCACGTTCACCAGGATGTCGGTGCGGGCGAGGAAGGCCGCCAGCCCGTCGGGGCCGTGGAACGTCTCGACGCCGGACAGGCTCTTTTGCGTGCGGCTCCAGCCGGCTGTCGGGAAGCCGAGCGCCGCAAACTTTTTCGCCGTGTCCTGGCCGATCGTGCCGAGGCCGGTGATGCCGATGCGGCGATGGATGGTGTCGACGAAATCCTCTGGCTTCCACAGCCTCGCCCGCTGGCTCTCGGCATACTTGTCGATGTCGCGGTGGTGACGCAGCGCGAAGTAGATGGCGTATTCGCTCATCTGCCCGACCAGCCCGTCGTCCATGATGCGCGTGATCGGCACGCCGGCCGGCAGCTGGTCGTCGGCCAGCAGATGGTCGACGCCCATGCCGAGCGACACGATCAGCTTCACGTTGGGGAAGGAGGCGATCAGGCCGCGATCGGGCTTCCAGGCGAGCACCACTTCGATGTCGTCCTTGTTGCCGAGATTGTCGCGGGTGCGGAAATCGAGCGGACCGAGGCCCGCTTCGAGTACTTTTTTCCAGAGAACGCCGTCGGTATCGCGGCTGAGATAGGCAATAGCGTCGGCCATTCCCTTTTCTACTTAGGCAGCGTCGCCGGGTCGAGCCCCATCCCTCATTCTTGTCGACTAGGTTGCGACGACGCGGCTGTCGCCGCCGATCGCCTCGAGATTGAAGGCCGCGGCGATGAGCGCCTGCGTGTAAGGAGTCTGGGGCGCGTCGAAGATCTGCGTCGCGGGGCCGCGCTCGACCACCTTGCCGTGGCGCAGGACGACGACCTCGTCGGCCAGCGCCCGCACGACCTTGAGGTCGTGGCTGATGAAAAGATAGGCAAGCTTGTGTCGCTGCTGGAGGTCGCGCAGCAGGTCGACGATCTGGGCCTGGACGCTCATGTCGAGCGCCGAGGTCGGCTCGTCGAGCACGATCAGCCGCGGCTTCAGGACCAGGGCGCGGGCGATCGAGATGCGCTGGCGCTGGCCGCCGGAAAATTCGTGCGGGTAGCGTTCGCGGCTCGACGGATCGAGGCCGACCTCGCGCAGCACCTGGTCGATCAGGACGTCGCGCTCCTGCTTCGTGCCGATGCGGTGGACCTCCAGCCCCTCGCCCACGATCTCGCCCACCGACATGCGCGGGCTCAGCGAGCTGAACGGATCCTGGAAGACGATCTGCATCTCGCGGCGCATCGGCCGCAGCTCGCGCTGGCTCAGTCCCTGCAGCTCGCGCCCGTCGAATCGGATGCCGCCCGCGCTGCGTTCGAGGCGCAGCAGCGCAAGGCCCAGGGTCGTCTTGCCCGATCCCGATTCGCCGACCAGGCCGATCGTGTGGCCCTCGCGCAGCGCCAGGCTGACGCCGTCGACCGCCTTCACGTGGCCGACCGTGCGCCGCATCACGCCGCGCCGGATCGGGAAATGCACCTTGAGATCGTCGAGCCGCAGGATCTCGGGCGCGGCGGGATCGGTCGCCGCCGGACGGCCCTTGGGCTCGGCCGAGAGCAGGTGCTGGGTATAGCTGTGCTGCGGCCGGTCGAAGACTTCGGCCACCGGGCCTTGCTCGACGATGCGGCCCTGGGTCATCACGCACACCCGGTCGGCCATCTTGCGCACGATGCCGAGGTCGTGGGTGATGAACAGCAGCGCCATGCCGTAGCGCGCCTGCAGCGATTTCAGCAGCTTCAGGATCTGGGCCTGGATGGTGACGTCGAGCGCCGTGGTGGGTTCGTCGGCGATCAGCAGGTCGGGCTCGTTGGCGAGCGCCATGGCGATCATCACGCGTTGGCGCTGGCCGCCCGAAAGCTGGTGCGGGTAGGCGTCGAGCCGGTTGGCCGCGTCGGGAATGCCGACCTGTTCGAGCAGTTCGAGCGTGCGCTTGCGCGCGGCCTCGCGCGACAGGCCCTTGTGCAGGATCAGTACCTCGTTCACCTGCCGCTCGATCGTGTGCAGCGGGTTCAGCGAAGTCATCGGCTCCTGGAAGATCATCGAGATCCGGTTGCCGCGCACCGACAGCAGATCGCGCGTCGAGGCGCCGACCAGCTCCTTGCCCTGGAAGCGGATGCTGCCCGTGGGATGGCTGGCCGCCGGATAGGCCAGCAGCTGCAGGACCGACAGCGCCGTCACCGACTTGCCGGAGCCCGATTCGCCCACCAGCGCGACGGTCTCGCCGCGCCGGATGTCGAAGCTGACGCCGCGCACCGCGCGCACGGCCTTGTCGCCGGTGCCGAAGTTGACCGAGAGGTCCTTGACCTCGAGCAGGAGAGGGTCGCTCACGCCAGCACCTTGCGCGGGTTGAAGGCGTCGCGCACCGCCTCGCCGATGAACACCAGCAGCGACAGCATCAGCGCGATCACGAAGAAGCCGGTGAAGGCCAGCCACGGGGCGGTGAGGTTGTTCTTGCCCTGCAGCAGCAGCTCGCCGAGCGAGGGCGAGCCAACCGGCAGGCCGAAGCCCAGGAAGTCGAGCGAGGTCAGCGTCGTCACCGACCCCGCCAGGATGAAGGGCAGGAAGGTAAGGCTGGCCGTCATCGCATTGGGAAGGATGTGCCGGTACATGATGCGCGCATCCATCATACCCAGGGCGCGGGCGGCCCGGACATAGTCGAAGTTGCGACCGCGCAGGAATTCGGCACGTACCAGCCCGACCAGCGCCATCCAGCTGAACAGCAGCATGATGCCCAGCAGGACCCAGAAACCCGGCTGGATGAAGCTCGCCAGGATGATCAGCAGATAGAGGGTCGGGAGGCTCGACCAGATCTCGAGGAAGCGCTGCATCAGGAGGTCGACCACGCCGCCGAAATAGCCCTGCACGGCGCCGGCGGCGATGCCGATCACCGTGCTGGCCACGGTGAGGGCCAGCCCGAACAGGACGGAGATGCGGAACCCGTAGATGAGGCGGGCCATCACGTCGCGGCCGCTGTCGTCGGTGCCGAGCCAGTGCTGCGGGGAGGGCGGCTGCAGGGTCGTGCGGCCCTCGCCCTTCAGCACCGTGTCGTAGCTGTAGGGGATCGGCGGCCAGAGGATCCAGCCCTTTTCCTCGATCAGCTTCCGCACTTCCGGGTCGGAGTAGACGGTGTTGGTCGGGAAGTCGCCGCCGAAGGTCGTCTCCGGATAGTCCTTCACCAGCGGCGAATAGAAGGCGCCATCGTAGCGGATGAGGATCGGCTTGTCGTTGGCCAGCAGCTCGGCGAACAAGGAGAGGAAGAACAGCAAGCCGAAGATCGCGAGCGAGATCATGCCGCGCTTGCTGGAGCGGAAGGCCGCCAGCCGGCGGCGATTCATCGGGTTCATCAGCCGCGCGCCTCGAAATCGATCCGGGGATCGACCACCGTGTACATGATGTCGCCCAGGATCCCCATCACGAGGCCGATCAGGCCGAAGAAGTAGAGTGTGCCGAACATGATCGGATAGTCGCGATTGAGCGCCGCCTCGAAGCCCAGCAGGCCGATCCCGTCGAGCGAGAAGATCACCTCGATCAGCAGCGAGCCGGTGAACAGCACACCGACGAAGGCGGCGGGAAAGCCCGCGATCACGATCAGCATGGCGTTGCGGAAGACGTGGCCGTAGAGCACGCGGCGCTCGACCAGCCCCTTGGCGCGGGCGGTCAGGACATACTGCTTGTGGATCTCCTCCAGGAACGAATTCTTGGTGAGGAAGGTGAGCGTGGCGAAGCCGCCGATCACCATGGCGCCGATCGGCAGCGCCATGTGCCAGAAATAGTCGAGCACCTTGTCGATTGGCCCGAGCGAACTCCAGTCGTCGGAGACGAGGCCGCGCAGGGGGAACCACTTGAAGTAGCCGCCGCCGGCGAACAGCACGACGAGCAGGAGCGCGAACAGGAATCCCGGGATGGCGTTCAGCACGATGAGGGTGGTCGAAGTCGACACATCGAAGCGAGAGCCGTCGCGCACCGCCTTGGCGATGCCCAGGGGAATCGACACCATGTAGATCAGCAGCGTGGTCCACAGGCCGAGCGAGATCGACACGGGCATCTTCTCGATGATGAGGTCGACCACCCGCTTGTTGCGGAAGAAGCTCTCGCCGAAATCGAAGACGAGATAGTTCTTCATCATCAGCAGGAAGCGTTCGCCGATCGGCTTGTCGAAGCCGTACATCTTCTCGATGCGCTCGATCAGCTCGCGCGGCAGGCCACGGGCGCCGCGATAGGTGCCGGAACCGCCCGACGAATCCGACGCCGACTTGCGTAGCGTCTCGCCGCCGCTGGAACTGCCGGAGAAGCGCTCCGTCGCGTCGACTGCCGTGCCCTGGATCTGGGACAGCATCTGTTCGACCGGCCCGCCGGGCGCGGCCTGGATGATGAAGAAGTTGACCACCATGATGCCGAACAGGGTCGGCACCACCAGCATCAGGCGTCGCAGGATGTAGGCGATCATGGAGCGGCCGGACGCCTACTTCCTCTCGCGCTGAAGGGCGCGGTCCTTGGCTTCGTCGATCCACCAGGTGTCGAAGGCGAAGGGCGCATAGCGGGCGCTCTTCTCCGGCCGGGCGAAACGGTTCCAGTAGGCGACGAACACCTTGTTGTTGTGCCAGTTGGGCACCACGAAGTTGCTCCAGAGCAGCACGCGGTCCAGCGCCCGTGTGACGGCAATCAGGCTCTCGCGATCCGGCGCCGCGATCAGCGTGTCGATCAGCGAATCGATGGCGGCGTCCTTGACGCCCAGCGAATTGCGGCTGCCCGGCGTGTCGGCCGCCTTCGAGCCCCAGAAGTCGCGCTGCTCGTTGCCCGGCGACAGGGACTGACCGAAACCCTCGACCATCATGTCGTAGTCGAACTCGTCCTCGCGCCTCTTGAACTGCGCGGTGTCGACCGTGCGCACGTTCATGTCGACGCCGATGCGCTCGAGGTTCTGCTTGTAGGGCAGCACGACCCTCTCGAAGCTGGCGTCGTTCAGGAGCATCTCGAAGGCGAGCTTCTTGCCCGTCTTCGTCTCCGTCATCTTGCCGTCCTTGATTTCCCAGCCGGCCTCCTTGAGCAGCGCGAGCGCGCGGCGGGCCAGGTCGCGGACGTTGCCGGTACCATCGGATTCGGGGAGCTTGAACTCCTTGGTGAAGACCTCCTCGGGAATCTTGCCGCGCAACGGCTCGAGGTACTTCAGCTCCGCCGCCGTCGGCAGGCCCGACGAGGCGAGCTCGGAATTGCCGAAGAACGAGACGTTCCGCTTGTACATCCCGTAGAACAGGTTCTTGTTGGCCCAGGCGAAGTCGAACATGGTGGCGATCGCTTCGCGCACGCGCTTGTCCTTGAAGTAGTCGCGGCGCGTGTTGAAGGCGAAGCACTGCATGCCGGTCGGCAGCTCGTGCAGGATCTCGGCGCGCTGGATGCGGCCGTCGCGCACCGCCGGAATGTCGTAGGCCGTCGCCCAGTTGCGCGCGATGTTCTCCTGGCGAACGTCGAGATCGCCGGCCTTGAAGGCCTCGAACTGGACGGTCACGTCGCGATAGTATTCGTAGCGGAGCACATCGAAATTATTCCGCCCGCGATTCATCCAGAGGTCCTTCGCCCACCAGTCGGGAACGCGGCGATAGGAGATCGAGCGGCCGACGTCGAAGGCGTCCACCTTGTAGGGGCCGCTGCCGAGCGGGATCTCGAGCGACACCTTCTCGAAGTCGCGGCTGGCCCACCATTTGGAGGGCAGGATGGGAAGCTGGCCGACGATCAGCGGCAGCTCCTTGTTGGTGCTGTCGCGGAAGGTGAAGAGCACCTTGCGGTCGCCGACTTTCTCCGCCTTCAGGACGTCGTGATAATAGAAGGCATAGTTGGGCGCGCCCTTGGCCTTCAGGATGTCGAGGGAGAAGATCACGTCCTCGACGGTGATCGGGCTGCCGTCGTGCCAGCGCGCCTGCGGCCTCAGGTTGAAGGCGACCCACGACCGGTCGTCCGGCCATTCGATCGTCTCGGCGATCAGCCCATATTCGGTCGAGGCCTCGTCGCGCGAGTTCCAGCAGAGCGTGTCCCAGATCTGGGTGATGCCGGCGGCCGGCACGCTCTTCACGATGAAGGGATGCAGCGAATCGAAGGTGCCGCGGGCACCGAGCCGCACGCTGCCGCCCTTGGGGGCGTCGGGATTGAGGTAATCCGGTGGACCGGCATCGGCCTTGTACTTGGGCTCGCCATGCATGGCGAAACCGTGACTGACGTTGACCTTGCCGGCCGGCGCCGGAGTCTGGGCCCGCAGAATCGCGGGCGCGCCGACCCAAAGGGCCGCGCCGCCCGCCAAAACGCTGCGCCGTCTGATCGCCATGCGATGCGCTCCCCAGCCTGTCCGAACTCGCTTCATATATAGCGCGAGGGAGTTGGGCGGCACTATGGCCGGCGGGTTACAACGGGGTCAGGTTCGCCCTTGCTCTGGCACGAGAACCTCGGGAGGAGGCAGCCGCCCTGCGAATTTGACTTGGGGCAAAGGCGGGTTCAGTTTTCAACTATGGTCGACACGACAGATTTCGCGCCGGAATTCGACGCGCCGCTCGAATACATGCGCCGCACGCGCGAGTACTATCTCGCGCTGGGCTATGACAATCCCTATCGCTGGGCACATTACACCGACGCGCCGTTCACGCCGCTGAAGAAGCCGCTGAAGGACAGCACGGTCGCGCTGATCTCGACCGCGGCGCCGTACCAGCCGGACAAGGGCGATCAGGGGCCCGGCGCGCTCTATAACGCCGCCGCCAAATTCTATTCGGTCTATTCGGGCGACACCGCCCAGGATCACGATACCCGCATCTCCCATATCGGCTACGACCGCAAGCACACGACGGCGAAGGACAGCAACACCTGGTTCCCGCTGCCGCTGATGCGCGAGTTCGCCAGCCAGGGCCGATTCAAGCTTGCGACCCGGTTCCATGGGGCGCCGACCAACCGCAGCCAGCGCGTGACGCTGGAGACCGATGCGCCGGAGATCCTGGCTCGCTGCCGTCAGGACCAGGTCGATGCCGCGCTGCTCGTCCCTACATGACCCGTCTGTCACCAGACCGTGAGTCTGGTCGCACGATACCTCGAACGGAACGGCATCCCCACCGTGGTGATGGGGGCGGCAAAGGACATCGTCGAATGGGTGGGCGTGCCCCGCTTCCTGTTCAGCGATTTCCCGCTGGGCAATTCCTGCGGCAAGCCGCACGAGCCCGACACCCAGCGCTTCACGCTCGATCTGGCGTTGAAGGTGCTGGAGAGCGCCATCGGCCCGCGCACGACGGTTCAGTCGCCGCTGCGCTGGACCGAGGACGGGGACTGGAAGAACGACTACAACAATATCGAGCGCATGCCGCCCGAAGAGGTCGCCAAGCGGCGGGCCGAATTCGACAAGGTGAAGCAGGTGGCGCTCAGCCAGCGCAAGCAGGCGGGCGTGGCGTAGGAGTGACATGAGCAAGCCGTTCACGGGCGTAAAGGTCGTCGATTTCACCCGCGTGCTGGCGGGGCCCTACAGCTCCTACCAGCTCGCCCTGCTCGGGGCGGACGTGGTCAAGATCGAGTCGCGCGAAGGCGACGACATGCGCTTCGGCACCCGGTCCAACGACTGGGAGAAGCGGGGCCTCGCGGCGCCCTGGGTCGCGGTGAACGGCAACAAGCGGTCGATCACGCTCGACCTGAAGCAGCCCAAGGCGATCGAGGTCGTGAAGCGACTGGTCGAGACGGCCGACGTGGTCGTCGAGAATTTCCGCCCCGGCGTGATGGACAAGCTCGGCATCGGCTACGAGACGCTGAAGCAGATCAATCCCCGGCTGATCTATTGCGCCGTGTCGGGTTTCGGCCAGGTCGGGCCTGAGTCCAAGACGGCGGCGTTCGACGGCATGATCCAGGCGATGTCGGGCCTGATGTCGATCACCGGCTTCGAGAACAACGGCCCGACGCGCGTGGGCTTCGCCGGCGCCGACGTGATGTCGGGCGCCACCGCCGCTCTGGGCATCGCCTCGGCGCTGTACCAGCGTACCCACACCGGCAAGGGCCAACTCGTCGACGTCGCCATGATCGACGCCGTAATGGGCTATCTCGCACAGCAGTTCACCGAGCACATGATGACCGGCCGGGTCCACGGCCAGGCCGCGAACCTGTCGGTGACGCGCAAGCCCACGGGCAATCTCTTCAAGACCCGCGACGGCTGGATCGTGCTGGCCGTCATGACCGACCCGCAGTTCAAGCGTCTGATGAAGGTGCTGGGCCGCGAGGAGGCGCTGGAAGATTCGCGCTTCGTCGACTGGGGCACGCGCATCGCCAACAACACCGCGCTCCACGAGATCGTGGAAGGGGCGATGAAGACCGAGGATTCAGGTACCTGGATCGAGCGCTTCGCCAAGGCCGACGTGCCGGCCGGTCGCGTCCACAGCATCCCCGAGACCGCGCAGCTCGACCTTTTCAAGCATCGCACCGTGCTGCAGACCGTCGAGACCGAGCATGGGCCCATCAAGGTCGTGGGCTCCGGTTTCCGCCTCGAACATGGCGGCGGCTCGATCGACCGACCGCCGGCGACGCTGGGCCAGCACACCGACGAGGTGCTGAAGGAAGCCGGCTATTCCGACGCCGAGATCGCGGAGATGCGCCAGGCGGCCGTGGTCTGAATGCGCCTCAGTGGGCCGACGCCTGGCGCAGGCGCGGGCCCTTCCAGGTCAGCTCATAGTTCAGCTGCAAGCGGTACTCTGTATAGGAGGTGACCGTCCTGTCGAGGTACTGGTCGACGAAGGCGACGCGGTTGCGCAGGTTGAACGGTTTCAGCCAGTCGGGCGCGTCCGGCATGGCATCGCCTCTGATCGCGAGCTCGAGATCGTATTCCCAGTTGTTGGAGAGGGACGTGTGCGTCTGGGGATTGACCGAGTTGCCGCCGTAGGTTGCCGTCGCGAGGAAGATCATGCCGGGAAGGCCCGCGCCCTTGAAGTCGTAGCTGGCGCCTGCGGTCACGGCCATCTCGCCGGCCCGGTTGAAGTCGAGCGACTGCATCTTGTTGTAGCCGATGAAGATGCCGTAGGGATTGCGCCAGGCCGCCGCCGAGCCGATCTGCGTGTATGACACGCGGAAGGCCATCGGCCCCCAGAAGGCATCCGCGCGGAAGCCGCCCCAGAAGGTGCTGAAGGGCGTGCCGGTGAGAAGGTTCATGCCGTTGCTGCCCTGTACCGCGAACTGCGCGGCGAGGGCGACGCGGAGGTCTTCGTTCACCTTGATCGTGCCGCCGACATCGCCGTAGCTCGACCACAGGATGTCCGGGACATAGTAGGTCGAGGCGCGGACCTGCAGGTCGCTCATGCTGCCGTACTTCGCGCTGAACAGGGCCATGCCCTTGTTCACGTTCGGCGCGCCGGCCGCCTCGCCCATGTTGATGAAGGCCGAATAGTCGCGCGGCTTCATAGCGGCGACGTAGCCCGCGAAATAGTTGACCGGCCCGAGCGCGCCGCGCAGCGCATAGGCTTCGAACGTCTGCGGAAGCTCGCGGTCGTCGCGCGGATTGACCTCGAGTTCGTCGACGTATTGCCGGAACACGGTGGCGGTCTGCTTCTTCCAGCGGGCCGAGGCGTAGGCCTGGCCGAGGGTGAAGTAGCCGTATCCGCCGGGCTTGAGCAGCGATGTGCCGTCGGAGGTGGTGTCGCGGCCCTGAGGCGCCCAGACCGGTTGTGTCGTGTAGCCGACCGCGCCGAGCTGCAGCGTATCGTAGAGCCATCCGGTCTGCAGGCCGACCCAGCCGCCGGTGACGATGGCCGCCAGGTTGGGCGGCCTCTGGTTCTGCCGGTCGAACAGATAGCTCCGAAGGTGCAGGACGGCCGTCGCCTCGTCGTACAGGAAACGCTGCAGTTCGCCCTTGAGCCCGGTGTCGGGCGATTCCGCCGGAACCGGAAGGTCCTGGGCGTGGCTCGGCTCGGGCGGCGCAACGGCCAGCAAGGCAAAGGCAAGCCAGCCGGTCATTCTGGCGGACAGTGGCGCGCGCACCATCGGCTACTCCCCCACTCTTGTTGGTCAAGGCTTAGAGAGGGGTGGTTACGGAAATGCGGAACACACGCGACAGTTCGCGAACGCGCGCTTGAGATCGAAGGTCCGGCGCTCTAGGGTCGCCCTGTCCAAGGGGGGTCCCGTCAAGGGGCTGAGATACCGATGGTCGCCAGTCCAACTGGCGTCGGCGCGGTGACCCTTTGAACCTGATCCGGGTCATGCCGGCGAAGGGACTGGATACATCCTTTGCACGTCACAACACCGGATCTCCGTCTGCCAACCAGCCACGGGAGATCCATCATGGATACCATCGTCACCACCACTGCCCCGACCGTCACCACGGGGCCGCTGCCTGCGTCCCGCAAGGTTTACGCGACGCCTGAAGCCGCGCCCGATCTGCGCGTTCCCCTGCGTGAGATCGAACTCTCGTCGCCTGCCGAGCCGCCGATGCGCGTCTACGACACGACCGGCCCCTACACCGACACCGATGTCACGATCGACGTGCGCAAGGGTCTCGCCCGGACGCGGCGCACCTGGGTTCTCGAACGCGGCGGGGTCGAGGACTATGCCGGCCGCGCGATCCAGCCGATCGACAACGGCAACGTGAAGGAATCGGTGCTGCGGCCGTTTCCCCACACGCCGCGGCCTCTGCGCGGCCTCGACGGCCGGCCGATCACCCAGTTCGAATGGGCGCGCGCCGGCGTGATCACCAAAGAGATGATCTACGTCGCGGCTCGCGAGAATCTCGGCCGCAAGCAGGTCCTCGACGAGGCCGAGGCACGGCTGGCCGATGGCGAGAGTTTCGGCGCCGCGCTGCCCGCGTTCATCACGCCGGAGTTCGTGCGCCAGGAAGTGGCGGCGGGACGCGCCATCATCCCGGCCAACATCAACCACACCGAACTCGAACCGATGATCATCGGCCGGAACTTCCTGGTGAAGATCAACGCCAACATCGGCAACTCCGCCGTTTCCTCCTCGATGGAGGAGGAGGTCGAGAAGATGGTCTGGGCAATCCGGTGGGGCGCCGACACGGTCATGGACCTGTCGACGGGACGGAACATCCACGACACGCGCGAATGGATCGTGCGCAATGCACCGGTGCCGATCGGCACCGTGCCGATCTACCAGGCGCTGGAGAAGGTCGGCGGCGATCCGACGAAGCTCTCCTGGGAAGTCTTCCGCGACACGCTGATCGAGCAGGCCGAGCAGGGCGTCGACTACTTCACCATCCATGCCGGCGTGCGCCTCGCGCATGTGCCGCTGACGGCCAGCCGGGTCACCGGCATCGTGAGCCGCGGCGGCTCGATGATGGCGCAGTGGTGTCTCACCGAGCATCGCGAGAGCTTCCTCTACGAGCATTTCGGCGACATCTGCGACATCATGCGCAAGTACGACGTCTCCTTCTCGCTGGGCGACGGGCTGCGGCCGGGCTGCAACGCCGACGCCAACGACGCCGCCCAGTTCGCCGAGCTGGAGACCCTGGGCGAGCTCACCAAGGTCGCCTGGGACAAAGGCTGCCAGGTCATGATCGAGGGGCCGGGCCATGTGCCCATGCACAAGATAAAGGCCAACATGGACAAGCAGCTGCGCGAATGCGGCGAGGCGCCGTTCTATACGCTGGGGCCGCTCGTGACCGACATCGCACCGGGGTACGACCACATCACCTCGGGGATCGGCGCCGCCATGATCGGCTGGTTCGGTACGGCGATGCTCTGCTACGTGACGCCCAAGGAGCATCTCGGCCTGCCCGACCGCGACGATGTGAAGGTGGGGGTGATCACCTACAAGATCGCGGCCCATGCCGCCGATCTGGCGAAGGGCCATCCCGCAGCCCGCCTGCGCGATGATGCGCTGTCCCGGGCGCGCTTCGACTTCCGCTGGCGCGACCAGTTCAACCTCTCGCTCGATCCCGCCACGGCCGAGAGGTTCCACGACGAGACGATGCCCAAGGAGGCCCACAAGACCGCGCATTTCTGCTCGATGTGCGGTCCGAAGTTCTGCTCGATGCGTATCACCCAGGACATCCGGGACTACGCCAGGAAGGGCATGGACGAGATGAGCGCCAAGTTCCGGGCGGGCGGCGGCAGTCTCTACGTTGAGGGCAAGCCGGCCGAATAGGGGCATTTGTTCGGTGTCCGAGGGGTCTTTTCGGCCTCTCGGACGTTGAATGGCCCGTCGGGAGGCTGTCGCCTTGCGTCCGCCATTTACGTGGGGGAGACTCCGCCGCGTCGGCTCGTATGTGAATTGGGCTGAGTTTTCTGGAGTGAATGGGACGAATGAAGCGGCTGCGAACCCTCCTCGGGATCGGTTTCGGGCTGGCCGTTGTGGCTGGCGCGGGCTGGTACATTTCGCAGTCGGGCACGGCGCCGCCTGCGCGTCCGGGCGCCGGGCGGTTCGCCGCCGGCGCGGCCGTCCCGGTGGGGGTGGCCACCGCCAGCAAGGGCGACATTCCCATCGTTCTGCGCGCCCTGGGCACGGTGACGCCGCTCCAGACCGTCAACGTGAAGACCCAGATCACCGGCCAGCTCACCGAGGTCCATTTCAAGGAAGGCCAGATGGTGAAGCAGGGCGACCTGCTGGCCCAGGTCGACCCACGGCCCTACGACGTCGCCCTGCAGCAGGCGATCGGCCAGCAGCAGCGCGACGAGGCGCTGCTCAAGAACGCGCAGACGGACCTCGAACGCTACCGCAAGCTGGTACAGCAGGACTCGATCGCGCGGCAGCAATACGACACGCAGATCTCCCTGGTGCGCCAGTACGAGGCCGCGCTGGTCATCGACCAGGCGCAGGTCGACGCCGCCAGGCTGAACGTCACCTACACGAAGATCGTGGCGCCGCTCACCGGCAAGATCGGCCTTCGCATGGTCGACAAGGGCAACTACGTCACCATGGGCGATGCGAGCAGCATCTGCGTCATCATCCAGGTGCAGCCGATCTCGGTTCTGTTCACGATCCCCGAGGATTCCCTCCCGCTGGTGCGGCAGCGGCTGAAGAGCGGCGAGAATCTCGAAGTGCGCGTGCTCGATCGTTCGCAGAAGACCGAACTCGCCGTGGGTCGTCTCGACACGACCGACAACGTGATCGACCTGACGACCGGTACCGTGAAGCTGCGCGCGATCTTCGACAATGCCGACGAGTCTCTGTTCCCCAACCAGTTCGTGAACGTCCGCCTGCTGGCCGACACGGTGAAGGATGCCGTCGTGGTGCCGGTCGCCGCCATCCAGCGCGGCCAGCCCGGCACCTTCGTCTACCTCGCCAAGGCCGACGATACGGTGGAGATCCGCGTCGTCGAGCTCGGCGCGACCGACGGTGAGAAGGTGGCGATCCTCAAGGGCCTGAAGGTCGGCGACCAGGTCGTGATCGACGGCGTCGACCGGCTGCGCGACGGCGCCAGGATCCGCAAGACCGGCTGCGCGACGGCGCCAGGATCCGCAAGCCGATGCCGGCCCCGCGCGCCTCGGCGGGGCCGCCGGTCGCCAACGCGCCGCCGGATGCCCAGGCCCCGGCGGAAGGGCAGCGCCGGCGTCAGCAGGTCAACGGTGGCACCGGAGCGAATCCCGCAAGCGGCGTCGGACGCCCTGCCACGCAGACCAACCAATAGCGCGCCCGCGACATGAATCCGTCGCGGATCTTCATCGAGCGGCCGGTCGCGACCTCGCTCTTCATGGTCGCGATCATGCTGGTCGGCATCATCGCGTACCGCTTCCTGCCGCTGTCCGCGCTGCCGCAGGTCGACTACCCGACGATCCGGGTCCTCACGATCTATCCCGGCGCCAGCCCGGAGGTGATGACGACGTCGGTCACGGCGCCCCTGGAGCGCCAGTTCGGCCAGATGCCGGGCCTCAACCAGATGACGTCGACCAGCTCGGCCGGCGCCTCGTCGATCACCCTGCAGTTCGACCTGAAGCTGGGACTCGACATCGCCGAGCAGCAGGTCCAGGCCGCCATCAATGCCGCCGGCAACCTCCTGCCGGGCGACCTGCCGTCGCCGCCGATCTACGCCAAGTTCAATCCGGCCGACGCGCCGGTGCTGACACTGGCCGTCACCTCCAAGACCGAGCCGCTCACCAGGGTCCACGACCTGGTCGACACGCGGCTGGCGCAGAAGATCTCGCAGCTTCCCGGGGTCGGCCTGGTGAACCTCGAAGGCGGCCAGAAGCCTGGCGTCCGCATCCGCGCCAATCCGACGTCGCTCGCCGCCTACGGCCTCAACATCGACGATCTGCGCACCACCATTTCCAACGCCAACGTCAACACGCCCAAGGGCAATTTCGACGGCCCGGCGCGCGCGCTGACCATCAACGCCAACGACCAGATCACCGATCCCGATACCTTCCGCGACATCATCGTGGCCTATCGCAACGGCGCCCCGGTGCGTATCCGCGACGTCGCCACGGTCGAGGAGGGGCAGGAGAACACCCGCATCGCCGCCTGGGCGAACAACACCCAGGCCGTGATCGTGAACGTCCAGCGCCAGCCCGGCGCCAACGTCATCGAGGTCGTGGACCGCATCAAGACCCTGCTGCCGACCCTGCGCGAGACGCTGCCCAACTCACTGGACATCACCGTGCTCACCGACCGGACGGTGACCATCCGCGCCTCCGTCCGCGACGTGCAGATCGAACTGGGCTTCGCCGTCGTCCTGGTCGTGGCGGTGATCTTCGCCTTCCTGGGCGATGCGCGGGCGACGGTCATCCCGAGCCTCTCGGTGCCGCTGTCGCTGGTCGGCACGCTGGCGGTGATGTATCTCGCCGACTTCAGCCTCAACAACCTGTCGATCATGGCGCTCACCATCGCCACCGGCTTCGTGGTCGACGACGCCATCGTCATGATCGAGAACATCGCGCGCTACATCGAGCGCGGCGACGATCCGAAGACGGCGGCGCTCAAGGGCTCGAAGCAGATCGCCTTCACCGTCGTGTCGCTCACCGTCTCGCTGATCGCGGTGCTGATCCCGCTGCTGTTCATGAGCGACGTGGTCGGCCGCCTGTTCAGCGAATTCGCCGTCACCCTGTCCGTCACCATCCTGATCTCCGGCGTGGTGTCGCTGACCCTCGTGCCGATGCTGTGCGCCCAGTTCCTGCGCCGGCGGCCCCACGGCGCCGGCGCGTCACAGGCGGAGGCCACGGCCAGCGTCGAGTCGGAGACGATGGGCACGGGCTGGTTCTCCGGCGTCATCCGCTTCTACGACCGCTGCCTGGTCATCGTGTTCCGGCACCAGGCGCTGACCCTGCTGGTCGCGGTCGGCACGGTGGTGCTGACGGTGGCACTCTATGTCGTCATTCCCAAGGGCTTCTTCCCGGTGCAGGACACCGGCCTGATCCAGGCCGTGACCGAGGGGCCGCAGAGCATCTCCTTCGCCGCGATGAGCCAGCGTCAGCGAGCCCTCGCCGAAGCGATCCTCAAGGATCCCGACGTCGAGAGCCTGACGTCGTTCGTCGGCGTCGACGGCACCAACCCGACGCTCAATTCGGGCCGCATGCTGATCAACCTCAAGCCCCGCAGCGAACGAACGCTGACGGCGACGCAGGTGATCCGCCGGCTCCAGCAAGAGACTTCGGGCGTCGCGGGCATCTCGCTCTTCATGCAGCCGGCCCAGGATCTCACCATCGATTCGGCCGTGAGCCGCACGCAGTACCAGTTCGTCCTGGAGTCGGCCAATGCCGCTGAGTTCGACGCCTGGGTACCGCGCCTGATGGACCGGCTGGCGAAGCAGCCGGAACTCATCGACGTGACCAGCGACCTGCAGAACAAGGGCCTGTCGATGTTCATCCGGATCGACCGCGATGCCGCGGCGCGGTTCGGCATCACCGCCGCCACGATCGACAACGTGCTCTACGACGTGTTCGGCCAGCGCATCGTCTCGACCGTCTACACCCAGTCCAACCAGTACCGGGTGATCTACGAGGTCGAACCCGAGATGATGCGCTCGCTCGCCTCGCTCAACGACCTGTATCTGCCGAGCTCGACGGCCGGCAAGCAGGTGCCGCTGTCGGCCATCGCGACGTTCGAGGAGCGAACCGCACCGCTGCGGCTCGACCGGTTCGGTCAGTTCCCGGCCACCACCATTTCCTTCAATCTCGCGCCGGGCTTCGCGCTGGGGCAGGCGGTCGACGCCATCGTCGCCGCCCAGCGCGAGATCGGCATGCCGCGTTCGATCACGACCCACTTCCAGGGCGCGGCGCTGGCCTTCCAGAAGTCGCTCGACAGCCAGCTCCTGCTGATCCTGGCCGCCATCGTCACCGTCTACATCGTGCTGGGCGTGCTCTACGAGAGCTACATCCATCCGATCACGATCTTGTCGACCCTGCCGTCGGCCGGCATCGGCGCCCTGCTCGCCCTGATGCTGGCCGGGACCGACCTCAGCATCGTGGCCATCATCGGCATCGTGCTGCTGATCGGCATCGTGAAGAAGAACGCGATCATGATGATCGACTTCGCGCTCGACGCCGAGCGCAACGAGGGCAAGGCGCCGAAGGAGGCGATCCACCAGGCCTGCCTGCTGCGCTTCCGGCCGATCCTGATGACCACGGTCGCGGCCCTGGTCGGGGCGCTGCCGCTGATGCTGGGTACCGGCACGGGCTCGGAGCTGCGCCAGCCGCTCGGCCTGACGATCGTTGGCGGCCTGATCGTGAGCCAGCTCCTGACGCTCTTCACCACGCCGGTGATCTATCTCGCCTTCGACCGGCTGGGTCGCCGACTGCGCGGTCTGCCGGCCGATACGCCGCTCCATCCGCTGCGTGCCGGGGCCGGAGAGGGCGCCCCGTGAACCTGTCGGCGCCCTTCATCGCGCGCCCCGTCGCCACGACCCTGCTGACGATCGGCCTGGCGCTCGCTGGCCTGGTGGCCTTCTTCGGCCTGCCGGTTTCGCCGCTGCCCAAGATCGACTTCCCGACGATCCAGGTGACGGCGAGCCTGCCCGGCGCCTCGCCGGAGACGGTGGCGACCAGTGTGACGACCCCTCTCGAACGGCGGCTGGGCGCGATCGCGGGCGTCACCGAGATCACCTCGTCGAGCACGGTCGGCAATTCGCGCATCACGCTCCAGTTCGACCTGTCGCGCGACATCGACGGCGCCGCCCGCGACGTCCAGGCGGCGATCAGCGCCGCCCGCGCCGACATGCCCGCCGACCTGCGCAGCAATCCGCAGTACCGCAAGCTCAATCCCGCCGACGCGCCGGTCATGGTGATCGCGCTCACCTCGAACACGCTGGGGCAGGGCCGGCTGTTCGACGCCGGCTCCAACATCCTGCAGCAGAAGCTGAGCCAGGTAAGCGGGGTCGGCCAGGTGCAGCTGGGCGGCAGTTCGTTGCCGGCGGTGAGGGTCGAGCTCAATCCGACGGCGCTCAACAAGTACGGGATCGGCCTGGAAAGCGTGCGCGCGGCGCTCGCTGCCGCCAACGCCAACTCGCCCAAGGGCGCCATCGAGGTCGGCGACCGGCGCTTCCAGATCTATTCCAACGATCAGGCGACCGTCGCCGACGAATACCGCTCGCTGATCATCGCCTGGCGCAACGGCGCCCCGGTCCGGCTGTCGGACGTGGCCGAGGTGCTGGATTCGACGGAGAACATCCGCAACGAGGGCCAGGCCAACGGCAAGCGCTCGGTGCTGGTGATCATCTACAAGCAGCCCAATGCCAACATCATCGAGACGGTGGACGAGATCAAGGCGCTGCTGCCCGAGCTGCAGGCCTCGATGCCGAACGACGTCGAGCTGCAGGTGGTGAGCGACCGCACGACGACGATCCGCGCAGCCCTCAGGGAGGTCGAGCAGGCGCTGGTGATCAGCGTGGTGCTGGTGGTGCTGGTGACCTTCGCCTTCCTGCGCTCGGCCCGCGCCGGCTTCGTCGCCGCCGTGACCGTGCCGGTGTCGCTCGTCGCCACCTTTGGCTGCATGTACCTGCTGGGCTACAGCCTGAACAACCTCTCGCTGATGGCGCTCACCATCGCCGCGGGCTTCGTGGTCGACGACGCGATCATCGTGCTGGAGAACGTGACCCGCCATCTCGAGGCCGGCATGTCGCGGATGGAGGCTGCCCTCAAGGGGGCCCGCGAGGTCGGCTTCACCGTCGTGTCGATGAGCGTCTCGCTGATCGCCGTCTTCATTCCGATCCTGCTCATGAGCGGCATCGTCGGCCGCCTGTTCCGCGAGTTCGCGGTGACGCTGTCGATGGCGATCCTGATCTCGATGGTGGTTTCGCTCACCACGACGCCGATGATGTGCGCGTACGTGCTGCGGTCGCCGGGGGCCCATCGCGCGCCGGGCTTCCTGGCCCGCCTGAGCGAACGCGGCCTGGGCGGCCTGCAGCGCCTGTATGGACGCAGCCTCGGGCTGGTGCTGCGCCATCCGCTGCTCACCATGTTCGTGTTCCTGGCGACGGTGCTGCTCAACATCCATCTCTACGTCACGATCCCCAAGGGCTTCTTTCCGCAGCAGGATACCGGCCGCATCATGGGCGGCATCCGCGCCGACCAGAGCATCTCCTTCCAGGCCATGCGCCGGAAGTTCCGCCAGTTCGTCGAGATCGTGCGGTCGGATCCGGCGATCGAGAGCGTCGCCGGCTTCACGGGCGGCGGGACGACGAATTCGGGGTTCATCTTCGCGACCCTGAAGCCGCTCAGCGAGCGCGACGTCACGGCCGACCAGGTGATCGCGCGGCTCAGGCCAAAGCTCGGCCAGGTCCCGGGCGCCATGCTGTTCCTCCAGGCGGTGCAGGACATCCGTGTCGGCGGACGGCAGGGCAATGCGCAGTATCAGTTCACCCTGCAGGCCGATTCGCTGTCCGACCTCTATACCTGGGGACCGCGGCTCACGCAGGCGCTGCAGGCCGACAGCTCGGTGATCACCGACGTCGATTCCGACCAGCAGCAGCGCGGGCTGCAGCTCAACCTCACCATCGACCGCGACGCGGCGAGCCGCCTCGGCATATCGACGCGCAACATCTCCGCGACGCTCTACGACGCCTTCGGCCAGCGCCAGGTCTCGACGATCTACAATGCCC
The DNA here is from genome assembly GCA_009772935.1 of Rhodospirillaceae bacterium. Lineage (GTDB taxonomy): Bacteria > Pseudomonadota > Alphaproteobacteria > Reyranellales > Reyranellaceae > Reyranella. Next base: position 100,543 of record WOUR01000016.1, on the reverse strand, counting down.
TCAACCAGTATCACGTGGTCATGGAAGTGGCGCCGCAGTGGTGGGAGAACCCCGAATCGCTGAAGGACATCTATGTCAGCAAGTCCGGTGGCGCCCTGAGCGGCACGCAGACGACCGGCAGCATCGCCTCCTCGACTTCCAGTTCCACGTCGACCGGGGCGGCCGGTGCCGGCGCGCAGACCATCGATCCGGCCCAGGCGGTGCGCAACCTGCGCACCAACCAGATCGCCGTCAGCGGTCGCGGCTCGGCCTCGACGGGAGCGGCGGTGAGCACGACGCCCGAAACCCTGGTGCCGCTGTCTTCGGTGACGCGCTGGGACTACGGCACGACGCCGTTGGCCGTGAACCATCAGAGCATGTTCGTGGCCAGCACCGTCTCCTTCAACCTGGCGCCCGGCAAGACGTTGAGCGATGCCGTGCAGTACGTGAACGACACGATGCGCGAGATCGGCGTGCCCACGACCCTGCACGGGGCCTTCCAGGGGACGGCGCGGGCCTTCCAGCAGTCGCTCAATAACCAGCTCCTGCTGGTGCTCGCGGCGCTGGCGGCCGTCTATATCGTGCTGGGCATTCTCTACGAGAGCTACATCCATCCCATCACCATCCTGTCGACCCTGCCGTCGGCCGGCGTCGGTGCGTTGCTGGCGCTGCAGTTCTCGGGCGTCGAATTCAGCATCATCGCCATGATCGGCGTGCTGCTGCTGATCGGAATCGTGAAGAAGAACGCGATCATGATGATCGACGTCGCGCTCGACCGCGAACGCAGCGAGGGGCTCGAACCTTCCGCCGCAATCCATCAGGCGGCGGTGCTGCGGTTCCGGCCCATCCTCATGACAACCATGGCGGCGATCCTCGGCGCGCTGCCGCTGGCCGTCGGCTACGGCGACGGCGCGGAGTTGCGCCGGCCTCTCGGCATCTCGATTATCGGCGGCCTCATCGTGAGTCAGATCCTGACCCTGTACACCACTCCCGTGATCTACCTTTATCTCGACCGCTTCCGTCGCCGCGACCGCGACCAGCCGAGCCGCGTCGCGCGTGTCATGGGTGGCGGCGGAGTGCCGGCATGAGGCGCTCCGTGGCGCTGCTTCCCCTGCTGCTGGTCTCGGGCTGTCTCGTCGGTCCGAACTACGAGCGCGCGCCGCCGGCCAGTCCGGTGGCGCCGCAGTACAAGGAGGCGGAGCTGCCGCCCGGGGCGGCGTCGCTGTTCCGTCCGGCCCAGCCGAGCGACGGTGCGGACCGCGGGCAATGGTGGCGGGTCTACGACGATCCGACGCTCGACAGCCTCGCCGCCCAGGTCGACGTCTCGAACCAGAACCTGAAGATCTTCGAGGCCAACTATCGGCGGGCACGGGCGCTGATCCGCCAGGACCAGTCGGCCCTCTATCCCAACATCTCCGGCACCGGCGCGGCCCAGCAGACCGGTACGGGCGCCCAGCGCGGCGCCGGCGGGAGCAGCAGCTCGACGGTGACCCGCTTCGATTCCACGGTGGGCCAGTTCTCGACCGGCTTCACCCTCAACTGGGAGCTCGACCTCTGGGGCACGCTCCGCCGCCAGGTCGAGAGCGATTCGGCGGCGGCGCAGGCCAGCGATGCCGATCTCGCCAACGCGCGCCTGTCGGCGCAGACCGATCTGGTGACGAACTACGCCTCGCTGCGCATCTCCGACGATCGCAAGCGGCTCTACGAGGCGACCGTGGCAGCCTATCTGCGCTCGATGCAGATCGCGCAGAACCAGGTCGACGCCGGCATCGTCTCGCGGGTCGACCTCGTGCAGGCGCAGACCCAGTACGAACAGACCCGCGCCCAGCTCGTGAACGAAAGCATCAACCGCGCGCTGCTCGAGCATGCGATCGCCCTCCTGGTCGGCAAGGCGCCGTCGGAAGTGACCATCGAGCCGGCGCCGACGCGGCTCACCGTGCCCACGGTCGAGTCCGGCGTCCCGTCGAGCCTGCTCGAGCGGCGGCCCGACATCGCCTCGGCCGAGCGCCAGATGGCGGCGGCCAATGCGCAGGTCGGCGTGGCCAAGGGCGCCTACTATCCGCAGATCTCGCTCGGCGCGACGATCGGCTTCCTGAGCGGCGGCCTGGGGTCGCTGCTGCAGCTCGGCACGGCCGCCTGGTCGGTGGGTCCGCAGATCGCCGGCACCATGGTCGACGGCGGTGGCATCGCCGCGCAGGTCCAGGGCGCGCGCGCGAGCTACGACGCCACGGTCGCGACCTATCGCCAGACCATCCTGACGGCCTTCCAGCAGGTCGAGGATGCGCTCGCCCAGCAGCGGATCCTCGTGCTGCAGGAACGGGTGCAGCGCGCCGCCGTTGCCGCCGCCCGCGAAGCCGAGCGCCTCTCCCTCAACCAGTATCGCGTGGGCACTGTTCCCTACACGACCGTGGTGCAGACGCAGGCCGCGGCACTCACCGCCGAGCAGGCGCTGCTCACCATCCGCCTCAACCGGCTGGTCGCCAGCGCCAACCTCGTGAAGGCGCTGGGCGGCGGATGGCGACAGGAGGATCTGCCGCCGCCGGTGCCGATCGGCGGCCTGAAGCAGGCCAACCCGGCGCCCCCCGCGTTCCCGCCGCCCACAGCGCAGACGGTGTCTTCGCCCGGCCGATAGAGAAAATTTTGCTGCGGCGGTCGCGGAAGGAAGGCTGATCCCGTCGTCCGCCCGTCGGACGTCGGCAGCCATTCCCTTTGACTGTGGCCCCGGCAGCGATGAGGTTGGCCGGTCACCGCAACCCAGCAGGCCGAACATGACCAATTCCCGCCATCCCGAGACCCTGTCGCTGCATGCCGGCTGGCGCGCCGACGCCACGACCGGCTCGGTCGCCGTGCCGATCCACCAGACCACCTCCTATCAGTTCCGCGACACCGAGCATGCGTCGAACCTGTTCGCGCTGAAGGAGCTCGGCAACATCTACACGCGTATCGGCAATCCGACGCTCGACGTGCTGGAGCAGCGCGTCGCGGCCCTCGAGGGCGGTGTTGCAGCGCTGGCCGTGAGCTCGGGGCAGGCGGCCTCGGCCTTCGCGATCCAGAATCTGGCCAAGGCGGGCGACAATGTCGTGAGTTCGACCGACCTCTATGGCGGCACGTGGAACCTGTTCGCCCACACGCTGAAGGATCAGGGTATCGAGGTCCGCTTCGTCGACCCGGCCGATCCGCAGGCCTTCGCGCGCGCCACCGACGACCGCACCCGCGCCTACTATGCCGAGACACTGCCCAATCCGAAGCTCGCGGTCTTCCCGATCAAGGAGGTGGCTGACATCGGCCGCCCGCTCGGCATTCCTCTGATCGTCGACAACACGGCGGCGCCGCTCCTGGCGCGGCCGCTCGATCACGGTGCGGCGGTGGTCGTGTATTCGGGCACGAAGTATCTCGGCGGCCATGGCACCTCGATCGCCGGCCTGATCGTCGATGGCGGCACCTTCGACTGGGCCGCGCATCCGAAGCGTCAGCCCGCGCTGAACACGCCGGACCCCAGCTATCACGGCGCCGTCTGGGTCGAGGCGGTGAAGCCGATCGGCCCGGTGGCCTACATCATCAAGGCCCGCACGACGCTGCTGCGCGATCTTGGATCAGCGCTGTCGCCGTTCAACGCCTTCCTGATCCTGCAGGGAATCGAGACGGTGACCCTGCGCATGGAACGCCATGTGAAGAACGCGCAGGCCGTTGCCGATTTCCTCGCCAAGCGACCCGAGGTCGCGAAGGTCATCCACCCCTCGCAGCAGACGGGCGAGAGCCGGCGGCGGGCCGACGCCTATCTCAAGGGCGGTTATGGCGGGCTGGTCGGCTTCGAGCTGGCGGCGGGGCGCGAAGCGGGACGGCGCTTCATCGATTCGCTGAAGCTCCTCTATCACGTCGCCAATATCGGCGACGCGCGCAGCCTGGCGATCCATCCGGCCTCGACCACGCATTCGCAGCTCTCGGCCGAGGAGCAGCTCGCGACCGGTGTCTCGGACGGCTATGTGCGGCTGTCGATCGGCCTCGAGCACATCGACGACATCCTCGCCGATCTGGCGCAGGCGCTCGACGCCGCGGGCAAGTAGGGCGCGGCTTGGCGTTGATCTGCCTCCCCCGTCATACGGGGGAGGTGGCCCGAAGGGCCGGAGAGGGGAAAGGCCATGAGTCTGAACTCTTCCCTGCAGATGATCTTCGCGTTGCCTTCTCCCCTTCCGGCCTTCCCCGTCAGACAGGGGGGCGGAAGAATCAGGGCGTCCACTCGCTCACATGCGCGGCCCGGTCAGGCCGCGCCGGAACCGGGGCGGTCGAGGGGGCCGGCGTGCCGACGGCGAGGTGACCGACGAGGCGTGACGGCGCCTCGAAGCCCAGCAGCCGGTTCACGTTCGAGTCGTAGACGTTCGGACCCGTAACCCACATGCCGCCATAGCCCAGCATGTGCAGCGCGTTCAGCATGTTCATCGCGGCCGATCCGGCGGCCAGCAGCTGTTCGATCTCGGGGATGTTGCCCGGCTTCACGACGGCGCCGACCGCGATCAGCATCGGTGTGCGCCGGACCCAGGCGCGATAGCGCTCGGCGAGCGTCGCGGCATTGGCCGGGTCGCGCACCATGGCGGCCTCGGCGAGCTTCTCGGCGTAGGCGAGGCGGGCCTCGCCGCGGATGACCACGAAGCGCCAGGGCTTCAGCCGCCCGTGATCGGGTGCGCGCAAGCCGGCGTCGAGGATCAGGTCGAGGTCGGCACCGGCGGGCGCCGGCTCCTGCAGGAGGCCCACCGAGCGGCGGGACAGCAGCTGGTCGAGGGCAAGCAGGCGAGGCTCGCGCGCGTGGGTGATGTCAGGCATGACGTCGTTTCTATAGCAAATGCAAACGATTGTCAGTTGCAAATCAAGTCGCTGGTCGGATGGCCTTGACGATCGGCGGTGCGAAGCGGAAGGCCGCGCCCAACCGGTTCCAGGCATTGATCGTGGCGATCGAGACCGACAGGAAGGTGACTTCCTCCTCGCTGAAGTGCCGGCGCACGGCTTCGTAGGCGGCGTCCGGCACGCTGTGGCCCACGAGCCGCGTCAGCGTTTCGGCCCAAGCGAGGGCCGCGCATTCGCGCTCGGAGAAGATGCCCGCCTCTTCCCAGGTGGCGACCAGGTCCAGTTTCTCCTGCGGCAGGTCGAGCTTGCGCGAGACGTTGAGATGGATCTGCAGGCAGAAGGCGCAGTTGTTGAGCTGCGACACGCGCAGCTTCACCAACTCGACGATCTGCTTGTCGATCCCCGATTCGTCGGCCTGCCGGCCCATGGCAATCAGGGCCTGCGGGGTCGCTGGTGCGATGCGGGCGAAGGCGTCGTAGGTCAGGCGGGGCGGGGACATCGGCAGCTCCATATATCAGAGTGCTGATATTATGCGCGGGGCGGCGCTTGGCAAGGTCCGCAGCGCCGCCTACCGTGCGTCGATACCCGCACCTACACGTGAGGCCGCGACCATGATCGTTCGTGACGCCGGCAAGGACGACCTTGCGGCCGCCCATCGCCTGATCGGGCAGTTGGGCTACCTCGTCGATCCGCTGGAATTCCAGGCGCGCTTCGAGCGGGTCCTAGCCACGCCGGATCACCGGATTTTCGTCGCCGAAGAAGACGGCCGCGTCGTCGGTGTGCTCCATGCGTTCGTGCGGCCGGCCTTGGAGAAGTCCTGCGACATCGTCGTGCAGGCACTCGTCGTCGAAGTCGATCGGCGCAGTGCCGGTGTCGGCGAGGCGCTGATGCGCGAGGCGGAACGATGGGCTGCCAGCCTTAATCTGACGTCGACCGCGCTTTACACGCGCATCGATCGCGGCAGGTCGCGGGCTTTCTACGAGCGTCTGGGCTATCGCCTGAAGGGCACATCGCACCTCATGGGACGGCCCTGAAGGAGGGAATGCCATGGATCTGGGACTGGCCAACAAGCATGCGCTGATCACCGGCTCGACCGCGGGCATCGGCTACGCCATCGCCAAGGGCCTCGCCGCCGAAGGCGCGAGCGTGGTGATCACGGGCCGCAGCCAACAGGGCGTCGACGACGCGTTGAGGCGGTTGAAGGAAGCCGTGCCGGAGGCCAAAGCCACGGGCATCGCGGCGGATTGCGCCACGGCGGAGGGCGCGAAGTCCGTGTTCGCCAAGGTGCCGCAGATCGACATCCTGGTGAACAATCTCGGAATCTATGGCCGCAAGCCGGCCTTCGAGATCGACGACGGCGAATGGCAGCGCTTCTTCGAGGTCAACGTCATGAGCGGTGTGCGCTTCACACGCCATTACGCACCCGGGATGGCCGGGCGGGGCTGGGGCCGTATCGTCTTCGTCTCGAGCGAATCGGCGCTGAACATTCCCAAGGAAATGATCCACTACGGCATGACCAAGACCGCGCAGCTTTCCCTGTCGCGCGGCTTCGCCATGGAACTGGCGGGCACCGGCGTCACGGTGAACGCCTTGCTGCCCGGCCCGACCCACACCGAGAACACCGACCGGATGCGCGCCGAGCGGGCGCGGGCCACAGGCGTGAGCGTCGCGGAGATCGAGGCGGGCTTCCTGCGCGACTTCCGGCCGACCACGCTGATCCGCCGCTTCACCTCCCCGGAGGAGGTGGCGGCGCTCGGCGTCTATCTCTGCAGCGAAGCCGCATCCGGCACGTCGGGCGCCGCCATGCGTGTCGATGGCGGCGTCGTGAACCAGATCATGTGAGGCTCAGTTCACGTCGAGCTTCAGGCCTTCCTTGTCGATGACGCCCTTCCATTGGGCGATCTGGGCGTTGACGAAGGCGTTGAACTGGTCTGGCGTGCCGTAGGCGGGAAAGCCCGCCATGGTCTTGATGCGCTCCAGGGTCTTCGGGTCGGCAAGCCACGCCTTCATCTGGGCGTTGAGCGAATCGACGATGGGCTTGGGCGTGTTGGCCGGCAGAAAGACGCCGAACCAGGTCGAGACGTCGAACGGCTTCAGCTCCGGCATGGTCTCGCTGATCGGGACCAGGTCGGGGGTCAGCGGGTTGCGCTGCGCCGAGGTAAGGCCGAGCGCCCTGAGCTTGCCCGCGCGCACGAACTCGATGGCCGTCGTCAGATTGTCGAAGAAGAACTGGGTGACGCCCGCCGTCAGGTCGACGAGCGCCGGCGCCGCGCCGCGATAGGGGATATGCTCGGCCTTCGTGCCGGTAAGCTGCAGGAACCAGGCGCCGCACAGGTGGGGCGACTGGCCGGTGCCGGACGAAGCATAGGAGGCCTTGCCATTCTGCGCCTTCAGCCAGGCCACGAACTCCGGCACCGTCTTGGCCGGCACCGACGGGTGGACGACCAGCACGTTGGGGGCGGTGATGGCATTGGACACCGGGATCAGGCTGGCCGGCGTGTAGGGCATGTTGCGGTAGAGCGAGTAGGCGATCGACTGCGGTCCGATGTTGCCCATCAGGATCGTGTTGCCGTCCGGCGCTGATTTGACCACCTCGGTCGAGCCGATGACGCCGCCGGCGCCGGACTTGTTATCTACGACGCAGGACTGGCCCCAGGCTTCGGACAGGAAGGACGCCAGCAGGCGGGCGGCGATGTCGGTGGTGCCGCCGGGCGCGGCCGGGACGACGATGCGGACGTTCTGGGTCGGCTTCCAGGCGGCCTGGGCCTGCAGGCCACGGGGCAGCAGGGCGGCCGCGGGCAAGGCGGCCGCGGCGCCCAAGGCAGCGCGGCGGGACAGATTACGGCTCATGATTCCTCCCTCGATTCGTGATTGTTACCGATCCCCTAGCATGGCCGCGCTGGCAAATCCGCCACAATTCCCGTATCTATTCGACGCGCGGTCGCCCCCGAACCGCCGGGCTTTTCCGGCGGTTTGTCCCTCTCTTTCAACGGGTCCGCGCCAAGGAGGAATATCTTGAAGAGGCGCACTTTCGTCTCCGGTTCGGTCGCGCTCGCCGCCGGTACCCTGGCCGCTCCGGCCATCGCCGCCACGGTCAAGCCCTACAGCTGGGATCTCAACCCGCCGATGGACTCGCGCGAGAACTTCATCGCCTGGGGCAAGGCCCGCGGTGAGGATCCCGTCTACCTCGGCCAGCGCTGGGACCGCTTCCAGGCCCTGATCCGGAACAAGGACATCTGGGGTCAGGCGACGATGCGCGCCTTCCTGCTCACCCCGCGCGAAGAGTTCGCCGCGATCAGCCCGGCGATTGCCAAGCGCGGCTATGAGCATGCCTTCCTCGACATCGGCTACGGCGTGACCATGTCCGGCCCGCACGTCCAGGGCCGCATGACCAATGTCATCGACGTGAAGCGCGGCGAGAAGGTGCTCGAGATCGGCACCGGTTCGGGCGTGCAGTCGGCCTACATCGCCAACCTCACCGAGAATGCCTACACGATCGAGATCATCGCGCCGCTCGCCCAGCGCACGCGGGGCCTGTACGACAAGCTGATCGACAAGGGCTACACCGAGTACAAGCACATCAAGACCAAGGCCGCCGACGGCTTCTACGGCTGGGAAGAGGCGGCGCCGTTCGACAAGATCATCGTGACCTGCGGCATCGACCATGTGCCGCCGCCGCTGCTGCAGCAGCTCAAGTCCGGTGGCCTGATGGTGATTCCGGTCGGTCCGCCGGGCGCGCAGCGCGTGCTCAAGGTGACCAAGACGCAGGGCGCCGACGGTTCCATCACCACGAGCCGCGAGGACATCTACGGCGGCAAGATCGTGCCGTTCGTCCCCTTCACCAAGCTCGACGGCGACAAGATCGTCGGCACGCACAACCGCTAACGGTTGTGCGGGGACACTACGAAAGTGGTGTCATCCCGAGCGTAGCGAGGGATCCTTGATCGGGCGCGGCGAAGGATCCCTCGCTGCGCTCGGGACGACACAAGTTTTCGGGATCTGCGATCCGCTACCCCCTCTAGAGACCGCACAAAGCGGTCCAACAAGAACAACGGAGATCCCCCTTGTCCGTCACGGTCGATCTCGATCACCGCCCGCCGCTCTCCTTCTATCTTTCCGTAGGCCTGGTCGCCGGCAGCATCATCGCGCTGCAGATCGGCATCATGCGCGTGTTCTCCGTCGGCAGCTGGGCCCATTTCGGCTCGCTGGTGGTGAGCCTCGCCATGTTCGGCTTCGGCCTCACCAGCGCGGTGATGTGCGTCGGCAAGAGCTGGTTCGAGCGCCACTGGATCGGGTCCGTGAAAGGCGCGCTGCTGGCCTTCGGGCCGCTGATGGTGGTGTGCAACCTCGCTGCCCAGCAGGTGCCGTTCAACGCGATCTTCCTGATCTCCGACCCGATGCAGAAGTGGCGCCTGTTCGCCAACTTCGTGCTCTACTTCCTGCCGTTCCTCGCGGGTGCACTGTATCTCGGCGTCATCTTCCTGAAGGCGCAGAAGACCTTCAACCGCGTCTACTTCGCCGATCTCGTCGGCTCGGGCTTGTGCGGCCTCACCGTGCTGCTGGCGATGTATGCCTGGCGGCCCGACGACCTGATCATGGCGCCGCTGCTGCTGTGGCTGGCCGGTGGCATCCTGTGGTTCGTGGCGCTCGGCGATCGCCGCGGCACGGTGGCCATCGTCGTCGTCGCCATCCTGTCGGCGGCCGTGCACCATCTGGCGCCGCAGGTCCTGAGCGTGCCCAAGCTCGCCGTGTCGGACTACAAGGGCGTCTCCTACGCCCGCAAGTTCCCCGACGCCAAGCGCGTCTACGAGCGCGCCTCGCCGTTCGGCTACATTGAGGTCTATTCCAGCTCGTACCTGCATTTCGCCCCGGGCCAGTCCGACAACGCGGCCTTCAACCTGAAGAAGATGCCGTCCAACGCCTATCTCGGCCTCTACATCGATTCCGAAGGCCCCGCCGGTATCATCAAGGATCTGCCGGCCGACGAGACGGCGTATTTCAAGTACCTTCCGATGTACTATCCGTACCTGCTGAAGAAGGATCCGAAGACCTTCGTGGTCCAGTTCGGCGGCGGCATCTCGACGGCGGTGGCACTGAAGTCGGGCTCCAGCCAGGTGACGGTGGCCGAGGGCAATCCCGCACTGTTGACCGCCTTCCGCGAAGACAGGTTCCTGCGCGACTTCACCGGCGACATCCTGAACAACCCGAAGGTCAACGTCATCGACTATGACGGCCGCCTCTACGTCGCCCATACCAAGAACCGCTACGACGTGATCGACCTGTCGCTGGCCGATTCGGCCGGCCTGTCGAGCCCCGGCGGCTTCTCGATCGTCGAGAAGTATTCCTACAGCCGCGAGGCGATGAGCGCCTACATGCGCGCCCTGACGCCGGGCGGCGTCCTGTCGGTGACCTTGTGGAACAAGGAAGAGCCGCCCAAGTCGGTGCTGAAGCTCTACGCCACGATGGCCGCCGCGGCGCGCGACGTGGACGGCGGCAAGGACATCGCCCAGAAATTCTACGTCGTCTCGTCCTACCTCTCGACCGCCACCGTGCTCTACAAGCGCGACGGTTTCACGTCGGCCGAGATCGAGCTGCTCAACGCCCACACCAAGGCGATGTCGTTCGACGAGATCTACTATCCAGGCTTCAAGGTCGACACCGCCGACCTGAAGCAGATCCTGCAGGACTATCGCGACCAGTTCTTCTTCGCCGGTCATGCCCACGATCCGACCGCGCCGGCCGAGACGGAGCCCAACGACAAGCCGCCGCCCGGAGCGACGACAGAGGGCGCTCCCGGCGCGACCGAGGCCAAGGCCGACGGCCCGCCGCCGGCGCCGGTCGTGCCGGCGACCGTGCTCGGCCGCCTCGCCTGGCACTATCTGATCAACGGTGGCTGGCAGCAGGTCGCGGACCAGTATGTCTTCGACACCCGCATCCTGACCAACCACCAGCCGTACTTCGCCGCCTACATCAAGGTGCCGGACCTGCTGAAGTTCACCGACCGGCTCGAGCTGGTGCAGGATGAATGGGGCTATCTGCTCCTGTGGGCGACGCTCGGTATCGCCACGGTCTTCGCATTGACCCTGGTCTTGTTCCCGGTCGTGTTCGGCTGGCGCACCATCTTCAGCCGCTACCCCGGCAAGGCCGGCACGATGCTGTACTTCCTGTGCCTCGGCCTGGGCTACATCATCGTCGAGGTGGGCATGATCTCCCACTTCATCCTGGCGCTCTCCAACGCCACGGTCTCGGCCTCGGTGCTGATCACCGGCATGCTGGTCTTCTCCGGCATCGGCAGCTTCTTCTCCGAGCGCTATCTCGACCGGGCGCGCTCGTTCATGCCCAAGGTCTTCCTCGCGATCTTCGCGATCCTGGCGACCTATGCCTTCACCATCGACTACGCGCTCGACTGGATCGGCACGCTGCCCTACGCGCTGCGCATCCTGCTCTGCCTGCTGATCGTCTTCCCGCCGGCCTTTCTCATGGGCTTCCCCATGCCGACCGCGATGACGCTGCTCGGACGCCTGGGCAAGGATCACATGTTCCTGTGGGCCTGGGGCATCAACGGCTGCTTCTCGGTGATCGGCGCCGCGCTGGTGCCGATCGTGGCCACCAGCTTCGGCCTGCCGGCCGTGGTGCTGGTCGGCGCCTTCGCCTATCTGATCGCGCTGCCCGCCTTCTTCTCGGTCATCATGCCGCTCCAGCCCCAGGCGACGGGGGGAGCGCGGTCCGCCGTCGCGTGAAGCGGCGGGCGCTGCTGCTGCTGGGGGCTCTCCTGATGCCGACCGCTGCGCACGCCCAGCCGAAGAAGCCCAGGAAACCCAGCAAGCGGCAGGCGCCCAAGCCTGCCGCGAAGCCCGCGCCGGTGCATGCCGCAAAGCCAGCCCCGCCCGCGCCGCCGCCTGGGCTGAAGGAGGCGAAGACGCAGCTCGTGGCGTTCGACGCCTCGCCCTTTCCCTATCGCGGCTTCATCCCCGATACGACCAGGCCCTTCCTCGACGCGCGCGACGGCAAGCGGCGCGGCCACACGACGGGCCGCGGCGACGTCTATTGGGAGGAGACGACCTACAGCGATCGCCGCTCTCTGCTCTACCTGCCGCAGGGTTTCGACCCGTCGCGGCCGGTGATGATCCTGCTGTTCCTCCACGGTCAGGGCGCCACCCTGGAGCGCGACGTCGTGCTGCGCCAGGCCGTGTCGCGGCAGGTCGACGAGTCGGGCAAGAACATCGCCCTGGTGGCGCCGCAGCTCGCCGTCGACGCCCTCGATTCGAGCGCCGGCAATTTCTGGCGCGGCGGACATTTCGCTAGGTATCTCGACGAGGCGGCGGAACGGCTGATGCGCCTTTACGGCAACCGCAGCGCCGGCCGCAGCTTCAACCTCGCGCCGGTGACGATCGCCGCCTACAGCGGCGGCTATCTGTCGGCCGCCTATGCGTTGGAGCGCGGCGGCGCCAACCATCGCGTGAACGGGCTGATCCTGCTGGATGCGCTCTATGGCGAGGAGCCCAAGTTCGCCGCCTGGTTCGCCGCCCGCCGCCGGCAGGCCTTCCTGCTGAGTGCCTTCACCGAGTCGACCAAAGACGAGAACGCCACCCTTCAGGGGCTGTTGACCAAGCGCCGCATTCCGTTCGCTCGCAGTGTTCCGAAAGCGCTGACGCCGGGCACCGCCTGCTTCGTGGGACCCACCGGCGGGCTCGACATGCATGGCGATTTTGTTACACGCGCGTGGCAGTCGGACCCTTTGAAGCAGGCGCTTTCCATGATTCCCGGCTTTGCCCCGCTTCATGGTAAAAAGAGCGCATGAGCGATCCCCTTCGCCAGGAACTCCTGGAAATCTTCGCCGGCCGCGCCACGCGGCGCTACGGCCTCTCCGACATCAACCAGCTGCAGCATGCGCTGCAGGCCGCGGCTCTGGCCGAGGCCGACGGTGCACCGCCGGCAACCGTGCTGGCCTCGCTGCTGCACGATGTCGGACACATGATCCACGGGCTGGGCGAAGACCCGGCCTCGCAGGGCGTCGACGACGTTCATGAGGAGCTGGGCGCGCAATGGCTGGCCGAGCGTTTCGGACCCGCGGTCAGCGAGCCCGTCCGCCTGCATGTGTCGGCCAAGCGCTATCTCTGCACCGTCGAGTCCGACTATTTCGGCAAGCTGGCGCCCGATTCGGTTCGCAGTCTCGAACTGCAGGGCGGCCTGATGTCGCCCGATGAGGTCGAAGCCTTCCGCGCCAATCCCTATCACGCCGAAGCGGTGCGGCTCAGGCGCTATGACGAGGAAGCCAAGAACCCGCGCGCCAGCACCCCCGACTTCGACTACTACCTGCGCCACGTCCCGGCCTGCCGTCGCGCCTGAGTCCGCATGATCTCCCGTTCCGACGTCGAGGCCGCCTGGGGCCTGATCCGGCCGCATGTGCGTCGTACGCCGGTCATCGAACTCTCCGCCGGCTCGCTGGCTGTGACGGCACCGCTGGCGCTGAAGGTCGAATCGCTGCAGGTCAGCGGCTCGTTCAAGGGGCGCGGCGCGTTCCACAAGCTGCTCGCCTCGAAGGTCCCGGCAGCGGGAATCGTCGCCGCCTCGGGTGGCAATCACGGTGCCGCCGCGGCCTATGCCGCGCGCGCCCTGGGCCACAAGGCCGAGATCTTCGTGCCGACCATCGCCGCGCCCGCAAAGGTGGCGCGGCTGCGCAGCTATGGCGCGGTCGTGAATCAGGTCGGTTCCGTCTATGCCGAGGCCCGTGCCGCATCCGAGGCGCGCGCCGCCGAAACCGGTGCCCTGATGGTGCCGGCCTATGAGGACGAGGTCGTGTTCGCCGGCGCGGGGAGCGTCGCGCTGGAATTCGCCGAGCAGGCCGGGTTCGACACGCTGCTGATCGCCGTCGGCGGCGGCGGCCTGATCGCCGGCTGCGCCACCGCGATCGGCGCGGGGAAGAAGATCGTTGCCGTCGAGACCGAAGGCACGCCGACTCTGCACGAGGCGCTGAAGGCCGGGAAGCCGGTCGACGTGGCAATCTCCGGCATTGCCGCCGATGCGCTGGGCGCCAGCCGCATCGGCACCCCCAACTTCGAGGTCGCGCGGGCGCTGGTCCGCGACTCCGTGCTGGTCACGGACGAGGCTGTGCGCGAGGCCCAGCGCGCGCTGTGGGACGAGTTGCGCATCGTCGCCGAACCGGCCGGTGCGACCGGCCTCGCTGCCTTGCGCGCCGGCGCCTATCGCCCCGCCCCGGGCGAGCGCGTCGCGACCCTGATCTGCGGCGCCAACACCGATCCCGGATCGGTGGCTTGACCGGCTACCGCGTGACCTCGGTCACGACCGCGCGGTTGGCCTTGCCGGCGCCGTCGCTGAAATCGTAGCGGATGGCGAACTTGTCGGCGGGCGAGATCCACCAGCGGGAGATGGTGCGCTGCCCCTTGTCGCCGGTCTCGTTCATCTCGATCAGGAAGGCGTCGATCATCCTGTCGCCCGGCCCGGTGCGCCGCTCGTAGCGGGCGACGGCGAGCGTGTAGCTCCAGGTGCCGCCGCCGAGCCGGTAGCTCGCCTCGATCTTCTTGCCGACCTCGAGCGGCCACAGGCGTTCGGGCCGCAGCGCCGCGAGGAAGGCGGTGAGGTCGGCGCCGTCGGCCGAAGGATTGTCGAACAGCAGGGCGCGCAGCTTGAAGGGCTTTCCGCCGACGCGATCCATGGTGCAGTCCATGCCCTCGCGGCCACGCGCCACGACCTTGACGCCGCTGTCGTAGGTGAAGGTCGTGCCCGGATCGGGGCAGGCGAACTCCATGGTCTGGGCGGAGGCGGCGCCGGAGAAGGTTCCGGCGGCAAGCAGGGCGGCGACGAGGACGGGCAGTCTCATGGCCCGGATCATAGCCAAATCAGACGAAATGGCACGCCGCCTGCGCGCCGTTGGCGACCGGACGCAGCACCGGCTTCTCGACCCGGCAGCGATCCTGGGCCATCGGGCAGCGTGAATTGAAGGGACAGCCGGGCGGCGGGTTCAGCGGGCTGGGCAGCTCGCCCTGCAGCACCGTGCGCTGGCGGGCGCGGGCGAGCTTCGGATTGGCGATCGGCGCCGCCGCCAGCAGCGCCCTTGTGTAGGGATGCTGCGGGCTCTTCCAGATCTGGTCGCGGCCACCGACCTCGAACAGCATGCCGAGATACATCACCGCCACCCGGTCGGCGATGTGCTCGACCACGCTGAGGTCGTGGCTGATGAACAGGTAGGAGACGCCGAACTCGCTCTTCAGGTCCTCCAGCAGGTTGATCACCTGGGCGCGCACCGAGACGTCGAGTGCCGAGACCGGCTCGTCGCAGATGATCAGCTTGGGGCTGAGCGCCAGGGCGCGGGCGATGCCGATGCGCTGGCGTTGGCCGCCGGAGAACTCGTGCGGGTAGCGCTGCTTGGCGTCGCTCGGCAGGCCGACCCAGCGCAGCAGGGTCTCCACGCGCTCGGCCGTCGCGCCGGCCTTCCAGCCGGCGAGAACCAGCGGCTGCGCCACCGAGCGGCCCACGGTCGAGCGCGGGTTCAGCGACCCGTAGGGGTCCTGGAAGATCATCTGCACCTTGCGGCGCATGCCGGTGAGCTGCTCGCCGCTGAGCGGCGCGATGTCGACGCCCTCGACCACGATCTCACCGCCGCTAACCGGCACCAGCTTCATGATCGCCTTGCCGAGCGTGGACTTGCCGCACCCGGATTCGCCGACGAGGCCCAGGGTCTCGCCGACGGCGAGGTCGAGGCTGACGCCGTTGACGGCGCGCACGACGCCGCCCGCGGTGTTGAACTGGACGCGCACATCGCGCAGGGACAGCAACGACATGCTCAGCCTCCCTGTGCCGCGAAGCAGGCGACGAGGCGGCCCGGCCCGGGAACCGTGAGAGCCGGCTTCTCGGTGAGGCAGCGGTCCATCACCCGCTTGCAGCGCGGCGCGAAGGCGCAGCCCTGCGGCAGCGCGTTGAGCGGCGGCACCATGCCGGGAATGTCGGCCAGCCGTTCAGCGCGCTCGGCGCCCGGCGTCGGCGTCGCGCCAATCAGGCCCACCGTGTAGGGGTGCAGCGGGTTCTCGAACAGCTCGTCGACCGAGGCTTCCTCGACCTTGCGGCCGGCATACATGACCACGACCCGGTCGGCCGTCTCGGCGACGACGCCGAGATCGTGGGTGATGAAGATCATCGCCATGCCGGCATCGGCCTGCAGCTTCTTGAGCAGCGCCAGCACCTGGGCCTGCACCGTGACGTCGAGCGCCGTGGTCGGCTCGTCGGCGATCAGCACCGACGGGCTGCAGGCGATCGCCATGGCGATCACGACCCGCTGGCACATGCCGCCGGAGAGCTGGTGCGGGTAGGCGTCGAGCCGGCGCGCCGCATCCGGCATGCCGACCAGCTCCAGCAGCTCGTGGGCGCGCACGCGCGCCTGGCCGCGGCCGAGCTCCGTATGGGTCATCAGCACTTCGACGATCTGCTTCTCGACCGTGGCGACCGGGTTCAGCGAGCTGATTGGGTCCTGGAAGATCATGCCGATCTCCTTGCCGCGGATACCGAGCATGGTCTCCTCGGGCAGGGGCACGATGTCCCGCCCGTTGAGCCTGACCTGGCCGCCGACGATGCGGGCCGGCGGATCGGGCAGCAGCCGCATGACCGAGAGCGCCGACAGTGACTTGCCGCACCCGGATTCGCCGACCAGGGCCACGGTCTCGCCGGCGCCGACGGTGAGGCTGAGCCCATCCACCGCCTTCATCTCGCCGCGACGGGTGAACAGCGTGGTGCGGAGGTCGGTGATCTCGAGGGGAAGGGCCTGGCCGCTCATCACCGGTCCCTCAGCTTGGGATTGAGCGCGTCGTTCAGCCCGTCGCCCACCAGGTTGAGGCAGAGCACGGTGATCATGATGGCGATGCCCGGGATGGCGCAGATGTACCAGGAGCTGCGGATGAGCTGGCGCCCGTCGCCGACCAGCCGGCCCCAGCTTGCGACGTTGGGATCGCCCAGGCCGAGGAAGGAGACGGCAGATTCGAACAGGATGGCGCCGGCCACGACCAGCGAGGAGAGCACGATCACCGGTGGCAGGGCGTTGGGCAGGATCTCCGAGACGATGATCCGGAAGTCGCTCATGCCCATCGAGCGGCAGGCCTGCACGAACTCGCGGTCCCTGAGCGACAGGAACTCCGCCCGCGTCATGCGCGCGATCGGCGTCCAGCTCACGATGCCGATGGCGATCACGATGTTCGTCAGGGTCGAGCCCAGGATCACCACGATGGTGAGCACGAAGATCAGGTTCGGGATGGTCTGGAACAGCTCGGCCGCACGCATGGCGATCTCGTCGACCCAGCCGCCGAAATAGCCGGCGATGGCGCCGACGCCCACGCCGATGATCGTGGCGACCGCCGAGGCGAACAGGCCGATCAGCAGGGTCGCCCGCGCGCCGTGCACGATCATCGAGAGGATGTCGCGGCCCAGCGAATCGGTGCCCAGGGGGAACTCGGGGTCCTCGCCCGGCCACAGTTCGGGCAGGCCGACGATGCGCAGCGGGTCGGTCGGGAAGAAGACGGAGGCGAAGGCCGCCATGAGCGCGACGAGCAGGATCAGGCAGGCACCGACCAGGGCGCCGCGATTGCGGGCAAAGCGGCCGAGAAACTCGAAGCGTTGCATCAGCGGATCTCGATGCGCGGATCGAGCCACATGTAGATGAGGTCGACCGCGATGTTGGCGGCGATGACGACCAGCGAGCCCAGCACCATGATGCCGAGCACGACCGGATAGTTGCGCGAGCTCACGCTGTCGAACAGCAGCGAGCCGACGCCCGGCCAGCTGAACACGCTCTCGATCACGACGCTTCCGGCCAGCACGGTGCCCATCTGCACGCCGAGGATCGTGACCACCGGCAGCAGCGCGTTGCGCAGCACGTGGTGGATCGTCACCTTGTTGCGGCTCAGCCCCTTGGCGCGGGCCGTGCGCACGAAGTCGAGTTGCGCGACCTCGAGCATCGAGGAGCGCATGACGCGCGTATAGATCGCGGCATAGAACAGGCCCAGGGCCAGCGTCGGCAGGATCAGGTGGTGCAGGATGTCCAGCACCCCGCCATTGCCGCCGATCTTCATCATGCCGCCGACCGGCAGCCAGCCGAGCTTCACCGAGAACAGCACGATCATCATGATTCCGAGCCAGAAGCTGGGCGCGGCGTAGAAGAACATGGCGGCGATCGAGACGAGGCTGTCCCAGAAGGTCCGGACCTTCATCGAGGCGACGACTCCCGCCGCCACGCCGATCGAGATCGCCAGCGCGATGCTCGAGACCATCAGCAGGATCGTCGCCGGCAGGTGGATCCAGATCGCCTGGATGACCGGCATGTTCTGGCGATAGGAGAAGCCGAAGTCGAAATGCAGCAGCGCCCAGATGTACTTCAGCAGCTGCATCCACACCGGATCGTCCAGCCCGTAGGTCTTGCGCAGCAGGGCGACCGTCGCCGGGTCGCTCACCTGGTTCTCGGCCGTCATCAGTTCGAGGAAGCTGCCTGGTGCCATCTGGATCAGGCAGAAATTGATGATCACCACGCCCAGCATCAGCGGGACGGCCTGAATCAGCCGTCGCCGCAGGAGCCGCAGCGCCGCCGTGCGACGGGCGGAGCCGCGAAGGGCGGGCGTCGGCGAGGCTAGCTCGCCAGCCATAGGTCTCCCCAGCTTGCCGCGAGGAAGTTCGGGTCGTTGGAGTGGTTCTGCACCTTGGTGCTGGCCAGGGTGATCGACTCCAGCTCGACCAGCGGCAGGAGCGGGGCTTCCTGGGTGATGATCTTCTGGAACTCGAAGACCAGTGCCTTGCGCTTGGCCGGGTCGGTCTCGACCTTGATGCTGGCGACCAGCTTGTCGACGTCGGGATTGGAATAGCCCGAGGCATTGCGGAACGGCACGCCCTTCAGGATGCCGTCGGTCGTGAAGTATTGCGTGGTCGACGGCACCGGCTCCGAAGGGTTGGCCTGGTTGGAGATCGCCAGGTCGAAATCGTAGTCGGTATAGATGCGCTTGATGGAACTCGGACGGTCCGGGACCGTGAGATTGATGCCGACCCCGACGTCCTCGAGGGCCTGCTTCACATAGGCGCCGACCTTGCCGTTCTCCTGGAACCAGCCCGCCGAGAGCAGGTTCAGGGTGAAGCGTTTGCCGTCGGCCTTCTTCGGGAAGCCGGCCGCGTCGAGCAGGGCGGCCGCCTTCTTCGGATCGAAGCCGGTCTTGAACGTGTCGGCGGTGAAGAACTCCTTGTTGGGCGAGTAGATCGGGCTCGTGCCCGGCCGCGCATAGCCGTAGTAGACCGTCTTGGCGATGAACTCGCGATTGACGGCGTGGAACATGGCCTGCCGGACCTCGCGCTTGGCGAACACCGGATTGCGCATGTTGCATTCGAGCGTCGTCGACCAGACCGCTTCCTCGTAGCCCTTGGGCGTGGCGACGAACTTGCCGGTGCCGGTCAGGCGCTTGATGTCCGGAGGGGCGACCGGGTTGAACACGCCGATATGGATGTCGCCCGCCTCCATCGCCGCGGCGCGGCCGGCGGGGTCGCGCACGTAGCGGATGATCAGGCGGTCGAGATAGGGTTCGTCCTTCTTCCAGTAGTTCTCGTTCTTCACATATTCGAAGTGGCTGCCGCGCACCCATTCCTTGAACTTCCACGGACCGGTGGCGATTGGCGCGTTGTTCGCGGGATTGGTGACCGGATCGCTGCCGGCATAGATGTGCTTCGGCAAGATGTAGGCGACCGGCGAGCACAGGGTCGACGCGAAGAAGAACTCCGGCGTCGGATTGCTGTACTTGAAGACCACCGTGTCGGCGTCGGGCGAGTCGATGCCCGCGAAGTCGGTCAGCGCCGATGCGACGGCATACTTCTTCCAGATCTCGCTGACGGAATAGACGACGTCATCGACCGTCATGTCCTTGCCGTCATGGAACTTCACGCCCTTGCGGATCTTCACCGTGTAGGTCTTGAAGTCGGCCGACGGCTTCCACGATTCGGCCAGCACGCCTTCGAACGCGCCGTCCATCTTGCGCCGGGCCAGCCGCTCGAACAGCTTGGAGGAGGAGAAGGTCGGGCTCGAGCCGCCGCCGGCCGGCACGTAGCAGGCCTGCGGCTCGCCGCCGCCCCAGGTCGCCACCAGGGTGCCGCCCCGCTTGGGCGTGCCCTGCGCGAACGATCCCCGCGATGTGCCGACCACACCGGTGGCCAGGATACCCGCGCTAAAAACGCGGCGTGAAACCTTGATCGTCATGACACCCTCCGTTCCCCAATTCCCAAGCCGGGCGAAGCAAACTTCATACCGTGTGGTCTAGGTCTGCAGCGTCGAATAGGTCGCACGGCCCACGGCGAGGAGAGCCTTCTGTTCGTTGAACACGTCGACATCGACGACGCCGACGCTCTTGCCGGCGCGTCGCACGCGCGCCGTCGTGATGAGCGATGTCTTGATCGCGGGCCGGAGATAGTCGACGCGGAAGTTGATGGTCGGCAGCGGGCGGCGCAGCGCCATGATCAGCGCATAGTCGCCGACCGTGTCGATGATCGCCGCAAGCGGCCCGCCGTGCCACTGGCCGGTGCCGGCGCCGCGCTCGAACTCCGGCCGCATGGCGCAGGTCATGGTGACCTCTTCCTTCGCCGGATCGCTCGCGATGACCTTCAGGCCGAGAAAGGCGATGAACGGCGAGCGGTCGAGCTGCGCCTGCATCTCCTCGGACGTCAGCGGCTGGAGCTTGTCGTTCATGGCGCCACCACGATCTTGCCGAACACTTCGCGATCCTCGATCACGCGCAACGCCTCGCGCGCCTCGGCGAGCGGGTAGACCTTGTCGACCAGCACCTTCAGCTTGCCGCTCTGCACCAGCTCCAGCAGCTTCTCTATGTCGGTGCGCATCCAGCCGTTGGATCCCAGGATCTTGAGCTCGAAGGTCCAGATGAAGCGGATGTCCTCGGTCGGCGCGTAGCCGGCGGTGGCGCCGCAGGTCAGCAGGCGGCCGCCGACCTTGAGCGTCTTCAGCGAGTTCACCCAGGTGTCGCCGCCGGTGTAGTTGACGACGACGTCGACGCCCTGGTCGGTGCCGTTGCCGCGACGCGTCGGCTTGCCGTACATCGCGAAGATTTCCTTCATGAAATCCTTCTCGATGTAGTTGATCGTCTTGTCGGCGCCGAGTTCGGCGAGGCGCTTGGCCTTGGCGTCGGTGCCGGCGCAGGCGATGACTTCGCAGCCTGCGAGCTTGGCGAGCTGCAGGCAGCAGACGCCGACGCCGCCCGAGGCGCCCAGGATCAGGACCTTCTCGCCCTTCGCGACATGGCCGTTGGTGACCATCATGCGCAGCGCCGTGCCGTAGGCCACGGGCAGCGCCGCGGCATCGGCGTAGCTCACGCCATCGGGAATCCTGATCAGCTGGTGGGCGCGCGCCTTGCACAGCTCGGCCAGGCCGCCATGCACCGTCTCGCCCATCAGGCCGCCCTCGACCCGGTTGATCGGATCGACCAGGACGCGGTCGCCCTTCTTCCAGCCGGTGACGCCGGGGCCGACCTCGGCGATCTCGCCGGCGACGTCGAGACCCATGATCGCCGGCATCGGCACCTTGATGCCGGGCATGCCGCGGCGGGTGAAGACGTCGTGATAGTTCAGCGACGAGGCCTTCACGGCCACGATCACGTCGCCCTCGCCGGGCGTCGGGTCGGGGAAGCTGGTTTCGAAGACGAGGCGGTCCGGTCCGCCATGTTCACGGACGACAGCAGCTTTCATTCTTATACTTCTCCGGTTGGGATTTGCTTTGCGAGGGCGCGCTTGTCGATCTTGTTGGTCCCGGCGAGCGGCATCTCGTCGACGAACAGCACGCGTCGCGGATGCTGGTAGGCCGGCGCATTGGCCAGCGCGTAGGCCTTCACCGCCTGCTCGTCGAGATCGGCGCCGGCCGCCCTGACGACGAAGGCGATCGGCTTGTGGCCCTTGAGTTCGTCGGGCACGGGAATCACCGCGGCCTGGTGGATGCCGGGATGCCGCTCCAGCATCTTCTCGACCTCGCCGGGATAGATGTTCTCGCCGCCACACACGAACATGTCGTCGACCCGGCCGACGAAGTAGAAGAAGCCGTTCTCGTCGCGCCGGAAGACGTCGCTGGTGCGGTAATAGCCGTCCGGGGTCATGACCTCGGCGGTCTTCGCGGGCAGCTTGTGATAGTGAGTCATCAGTGCGCCGCACTTCATCTCGAGCGCCCCCTCGTCCTGCACCTCCCGGCCGTCGCGCACGAGGCGCAGCTGGACCTCGGGATGCGGGTAGCCGGTCGAGAGTTCGGGCTGGGGCAGTCCCTGGGGATGCGGCCCGAACACGACGGGGCCGGCCTCGGTCGTACCGTAGCCGTTGCTGATGGCCGCCCTGGGAAACACGTCGCGCACCTGGTCGATCAGCGACTGGGTGATCGGCGCGGAACCCATGCGCACGGCCTCGACGGCGGAGAGATCGTTGTTCGCCAGCAGCTCGCGCTCGCGCAACATCATCGCGATCATGGTCGGCACCGAGGTCAGGAAGGCCACGCGATGCTTCGCGGCGGCCTCGACATAGCCCCGGGTCGTGAACTGCGGCAGCAGCACCACGGTGTCGCCGTGCGAGAAGGTGGTCTGGCACATGGCCAGCCCGTTCATGTGGTAGAGCGGCGCGGCCACGAGCGCGCGCTGGCCGATCGGCGCCGGCCGGCGCACGCGCTGGCTGATCGCCCAGAGGTGGGAGTAATGCGACAGCACCACGCCCTTGGGCCGGCCCGTCGAGCCCGACGTGTAGAGGAACATCGCCGGTTCCTCGGGCTTCATGGGAAACGGCGTGAACGGACCCTCGTCGAGCAGGTTTTCGAAGTCCCTGTCGAAGGAGAGTTTCGGCACGTCGTCCGGCGCCAGCGGCAGCCTCGCATCGTCGCCGATCACCAGCTTCGCGTCGCAGTCGCCCACGACATAGGCGACCGTCTCGGCCGGCAGCTTGTAGTTCACCGGCACGGAGACCAGGCCGGCCTGCATCGTGCCGAGGAAGGTCAGCAGGAATTCGGCGCGGTTGGCCGAGAGGATCGCGACACGGTCGCCACGCTGCAGGCCGCGCTTCAGCAGGCCGCGCGCGACCGCGCCGCTCAGCCGCAGGATGTCACCATAGGTATAGGTGCGTTCGCTGCCATCGCCGCCCGCGTCGATCAGCGCCACGCTGTCGGCCGGCACGTCGCGCGATATCGCGTCTCCCTGGTTGTCGTACTTGATCGTCACCATGCTGCGAGTCCCGAAAGTGCCTGGTCGGTGAGCTTCAGCCCGTAGGCCAGCGTGTCCTTGCGCCATTGACCGTCGAACGGACAGAAGGCGTCCATCATGTCGGCCTGCAGGGTGGCGCGCACATCGGGATCGAGCCCGTGCTGACGGCGCAGCCACTGGTCCAGCCGCAGCACGCGGCGCATGTTGACGCCGCGCGTGCCGAACTCGATCACCGCGCCGCACATGTCGCGATTGCCGAGGAAGCGCTGCACGCCGTGGAAGACCAGGCCGGTATAGTTCGGCCGTTCCATGCCGTGCGGACGCACGCCATCGACATTGTCCTTGCCCCACCAGGCGCAGGCGCGTGCGAACAGCGGGCCCGCGGGATCGTTGAAGCAGAGGAAGAACGGCTTGCCGTACTCGCCGATGCCGGTGTGCCAGTCGATGAAGGCCACGCGCTCGGCGTCGGCCAGGGTTTCGGCGACGATGGTTTCGAGGGTCCGGTTGGACCATTCGCGGTCCTTGCCGCCGAACATCAGGCCGTCCTGGTGCTGGTACTGGCCGCGCGCCAGCGTATCGAACAGCACGTCGCGACCCTTGCTGTCGGCGAAGCGGTCGAGCACGCCGGCAATCCGTTCATTCTCCGCGTCGGTCCATTCGCGGATCAGCAGGTCGGCATGAAGCTCTTCATAGTGCGGGTTGGCCGGGGCCGCGCCGGCATCGCGGTCGATGAAGTTGCGGTTGAGGTCGACGTTGTTTTCGGTCGTGCGCGTGGAGTGCGCGAAGCCGTAGGGATTGAGGCCATGCACCAGCACCACCCCGAGACCGGCGGGCAACCGCGCCGCGCCGCCTGAGTTCAGCCAGCCGATCTGCACGGCCGATCCGGAGAAGCCTTCCTGGCCGTGCGTGCCGCTCAGGAACAGCGCCTGCCGCGCCGCCTTTCGGTCGCCGAAGCAGGCGACGTCGATCGCCAGCGGGCCGCCGTCGGGCGCCTTCTTCGCGGGGTGGAGGAACGAGCGCACCTCGCCCTGCGCCGCCGTCGCCGCCTTCAGGAACTTCGCACGCGCGTTGGCATAGCTTGCGGCGAAGCAATCGTAATATTCCATGGCTTCCCTTCCAGGCCGCTCCCCAGCAGCCCCGACGATTGCTCTTCAGACTATTCGATGAACTCCAACACCGCGTTCAACGCCTGTTTGGCCGGCACGACGACCCGGCCCGCGCTCTCGGTCACCCCGCTGATGCCGCCAGCCTGCAAGGCACGTGCCGCCTTGGCGGCGGACAGCGTGCGGAACGTGAGGCCCGCCATATAGGCCTTGCGGCCCTCGGCATCCGGCGCGGCATCGCCGAATTGCGCCTTCAGCTCGTCCTCGGTCACGATGTCGACTCGCGAATTGCCGACCACGACCGACTTGCCGCCCTTGATGTCGCGCACTGCCTCCGGTCCGAACATGTCGGCATAGAGCTTCGAGGCTGCGGCGGGATCCGGCTCGACGATCAGGAAGCGCACGATGGCGACCGTGCCGTTGGCGTGGTGGCGCCACTCGTCGCGCCATACGACGTCGCGGGTGAAGTGGTGACAATAATAGACGCGTCCGTACGGTACGACGCCGGCCTTCATGCGGACCGTGCGGAAACGCGCATCGCGCATCTCGTCGCCGACCTTCACGGGCCGCGTGAACTCGACGGGCGGGTCGACCGGCACGCTGGCCTTGCTGAGCGCTTCGTAGGTGACGGCGGAATCTTCCGCACCGAAGACGAGACCGTTCAGGCCGAAGGGAAAGGTCAGCAGGTCGAGGCGCCCGGACGCGGCGTCCTTCGGAATGGCGATCAGCTCGAGATAGTCCGTGCCGAACATGGCGAGGTGGTTCATCGAACCGAGCGAATGATAGCCGCGTTCGGTGAGCGAAAAGCCGAGACGCGTATAGACATCGGCCGCGTGGTCCATGTCGTCGCGGGCATTGATGACCACGTGATCGAGCGTTGCTACGGGCAGCTTCATTTCATTCCCCCTCTCGCCGTTCACAGCGTCGCCCATCTTGGCACAGCGGGCACGTCAGGATTTCTTATATTAGCGAGCGAAGCATTCATGAGCGAAAACCGTTTCCAAGTTTCGCAGGCGGGATGGAAAGGAAATCCTATTTCCGGGCCGCGTGGGCGAGCATCGTATTGTGGCCTGCGATTTGCCGCTAAGCTCATGCCAAACCGTTGCGCGAAATGACCTCACGATAGAAGGCCGCGCTGAGCTTGGGGGTTCGCTTCTGCGTCGCGTAGTCGACATGCACGAGACCGAACCGCGTCGCGTAACCGTCGGCCCATTCGAAATTGTCGAGCAGGCTCCACAGGAAGTAGCCGCGGACCGGAACGCCTTCCGCGGTCGCCCGCTGCAGGTGCATCAGACAGTTGCGCAGGTACATGACGCGGTCGACGTCGTGGACCGTGCCGTCCGCCGATGGCTCGTCCGCCGCCGATGCGCCGTTCTCGGTGATGAAGATGTCCTTCACCTGCCAGAGCCGCGCGGCGTGGCGCGGCGCCCAGTACAGCGCCTCCGGTCCCAGCAGGAGCCAGGACGAGGCCATGTGCGGATGCGACGACGGGAAGGGCACCGCTGTGAAGCCCGGCGCCGCCTCGCTCGCCAGCACATACTGGCTCGGCGCATAGACGTTCAGGCCGACGAAATCGACCTTGCTCGAGATGATCTTCAGCTCTTCGTCGGTGAAGCGCGGCGCGTCGCGGCCCGTTTTCGCGAGCCAGGCGTCGGTGTAGCGGCCCTCCATCATCACCGTGAGGTAGGGCGCGTTCAGCTCGCGCGTCGCCAGTTCGGCGGCCCGGACGTTCTCGACCGTCTCGATGGCCGGCAGCGCCGTGGCGATGTTTTCCGCGGGCCCCACCTTGGTGCCGCGGCGTCCGCTGGCCCGCACGGCCTGCACCGCGAGGCCGTGCGCCAGCACCGCATGGTGGCGGACCTGGTTGAGGCGGGCGGGGGGCAGCTTGAGGCCCGGGGCGAAGTTCCCGGTCTCGTGGCCCTGCTCCACGAAGGTCTGCATCTCGTTGAGGGTGAACACCTGGCGGACGCGGTCGGTGAGCCGGCCGGCGACGTACGCCGCGTAGTCGCCGAACGCCTGGGCGGTGTCGCGCGATTCCCAGCCGCCGCGGTCCTGCAGCGCCTGCGGCAGGTCCCAGTGGTAGAGCGTTGCGTAGGGCTCGATGCCGGCGGCGAGCAGCTCGTCGACCAGCCGGTCGTAGAAATCGAGACCCTTTGGATTGGCGGTGCCTCTTCCCTCGGGGAACACGCGCGGCCAGGCGATCGAGAAGCGGTAGGCCCGGGCGCCCATCGACTTCATCAGCGCCACGTCTTCCCTGTAGCGATTGTAGTGGTCGACGCTGACATCGCCGGTCGAGCCGTCGCGGATCCGGCCCGGCGCCTGTGTGAACGTGTCCCAGATCGAGGGGCCGCGGCCTTCCTCGCGGGCGGCGCCCTCGACCTGGTAGGCCGAGGTCGCGGTGCCCCAACGAAAGCCGTCGGGAAAGCCCGCGGCCAGCCGGCGCGGGCTCTGGGCGTTTCGGGAAGCCGTGTGGGCCGATCCGTAGGCCCCCGCCGCCAGGGCGGAGGCGCCCGCCGCGACGAGAAGAGTGCGGCGGCGGGTCAGTTTGAATGGCATCGGCTGGCGCGGCTCCGGTCGGTCACAAACCGTACGAAGCATCCAGTGTGCCAGTCCACCGCGAAGTGCGGGCGGTGAGGCCGCCGGGGCTAGGACCCTTCGTTACTCAGCACGTCGCCGAACAGCTTCCACGTCTCGCCGTCGAAGGCGGAGAGGCGGACCGACTGGATGGGATAGAAATCCGTCGGGCTGGTGTTGATGGTGATGCCGGGCAGCAGCATCGGCACGACCAGTTTCTTCATGCTGGCGGCCTGCTTCATGAGGTTCTCGCGCGTGAGGTTGTCGCCGCAGGCTTCGAGACAGTGCTTCATGGTGGCGGAGACGGCATAGGCGTAGGTGTTGCCCGAATCGGCGGGATTGGCGTCGGGCAGGTACTTCTTCATCCACGCGTCCCATTCCTTGTAGTCCGCGTCGTTGGCCCATTGCTTGTCTGTGGCGTCCTTGAGGTAGGCGGCCGTGATGATGCCCTTGCTGTTCTCGAACCCGGCGGGCTTCAGCACGGCGGCCACGGAGGCCGAGACGTTGGCGAGATAGTGGTCGGGCTTCCAGCCGAGGTCGGCGACCTTGCGGATGGCCTGCGCCGCCGCCTTGGGCGCGGCGTCGTTGAAGAAGACGTTGGCGCCGGAGTTCTTGATCTGGATGATCTGGCTGTCGACCGTGGGATCGGTGACCTCGTAGCTCACCTTGGCGGTGACGTACTTCTCGTTCTCCTTGCCGAGGCCGGCGAGGAAGCCGCCGACATAGTCCTTACCCGAATCGTCGTTCTGGTAGAGCATGCCGATGCGCAGGTCCTTCAGCTTGTCCTTGTGCCTGGCCAGGACGTGCTTGGCGTAGATCGCGGCCTCGGTGTGATAGTCGGGCTGCCAGCCCATGGTCCACGGGAACTCCTTGGGCATGCCCCACTTCGAGGCGCCGGTCGCCACGAAGAGCTGCGGCACCTTCTTCTGGTTCAGGTACTTCTGCACGACCGTGTTGGTCGGCGTGCCGAGCAGCTGGAAGATCGCGTAGACCTTGTCGTCCTCGACCAGCTTGCGGACCATCTCGACGGTCTTGGGTGGGGAGAAGCCGTCGTCGTAGGTGATGAAGTTGATCTTGCGGCCGTTGATGCCGCCGTTGTCGTTCACCATCCTCCAATAGGCCTCGATCGCCTTGCCGATGGTGCCGTAGGCCGAGAGCGGCCCGCTATAGGGGTTGGTGTGACCGAGCTTGATCTCCTTGTCGGTGACGCCCGGATCGTACTTCTTCTGGGCATGCGCGATGTAGGGAGCGAACGCGAACGCAGCACTACCGGCCGCGAAAACGCGGCGACGCATCTTGGTCATTTTTCCTCTCCAGTCGTCGTTATTAGAGCAGGTGGCCTGCTCGCTCCGCCTTGGTGCGAAGATAGTTCTCGTTGTGCCCGTTGGACGGGAAGGAGTGCGGGACGCGCGCAGCGACCTCGATGCCGTAGCGCTCGAGCTGCGCGATCTTCTCCGGATTGTTGGTCATCAGCCGCACCCGCTGGATGCCCATGCGCGACAGCATGGTGGCGGCCGGCGCGTAGATCCGCTCGTCGGCGTCGAAGCCGAGCTGCTCGTTGGCGTCGATCGTATCGAACCCGTCGTCCTGCAGCTCGTAGGCGCGCAGCTTGTTGACCAGGCCGATGCCGCGACCTTCCTGCGCCAGGTAGAGCAGGACGCCCGATCCCTGCCGGGCGATCTCGGCGATGGCGCTGCGCAGCTGCACGCCGCAATCGCAGCGCAGCGAGCCCAGCAGGTCGCCGGTGAAGCACTCCGAATGGAGGCGGATCAGGACGGGCTCGGTCGGGTCGATCTCGCCGACGACGATGGCCAGATGCTCCTTGCCGCCGTCGCTGGGTCGCCAGGCGAGGATGCGGGTATTCTCGGCCCCTTCGAGCGGCACGTGCGCCTGCGCGACCTGCTGCAGCGTCCGCGACGCGGTTTCCTCGTAGGTCGACACGTCGGCGGCGTCGACATAGACGAGATCCTGCTCGCGTGCCCAGTCGCGCCGCTTGTTGCCCGGATCGCGGGTCAGCGGTCCGAGGACGACGGCCGGCAGGAGACGCGACAGCTTGGCGAGCTCGATCGCCGCCTGCGCGATGCCGGGCGCATGGCTGGCCACCGGCCGGGACAGGTGGCGCAGGGCGACGTGCCGGCCGGTCCGGTCGCTCTCGTGCGGTCGCAGGATGACGTCGACCGGGACGCCCTCGGGCAGGTCGATGGTGATCGGCTTGTTGGTCTCGCCCATGCCGCCCGCGATGTGCGGCGGGATGTCCATGCCGATCGCCTCGGCGCGGCGGCGCGTCGTGACCAGCACCGGCGGATTCTGGGCCAGGCCCTGCAGGCGCTGCAGGGCGCGCGGGCCGCAGGATTCGGCGGCGATCACGAGGCCGCCGGCGCCGTCCTCGCCGCGCAGCACCACGATTCCACCGCGGCGCAGCTCCGCCATGGCGCGTTCGACGGCGGCGACTGCAGCCGCGCTGCGGGAGTGGGCGGGATTGGAATTCATGACACTCACGGTATCACGCCACGGGATTTCGCCGAAGTGAACCACTTTTGTGCCCAGATCGTACCGGATAGAGTAAATTTCGAGATGGCTGACAGGTAACAAACGCATGTCCGTGAACAATCGTGGCAAGAAGATCCTGTTGGTCGATGACGACCAGGCGTTGCGCACGGTGCTCGCCGAGCAGCTCGATCTCTATGATGGCTTCACCACCATCCAGGTCAGCACCGCGGCCGAAGGGCTGGAGAAGGCCAAGCTGGCCCATTACGACGCCATCCTGCTCGACATCGGCCTGCCCGACATGGACGGCCGCGAGCTGTGCAAGCTGATGCGCCGCGAGGGCGTGCGCGCGCCGATCATCATGCTGACCGCGGCCGACAGCGACGCCGACACGATCCTGGGCCTGGAATCGGGCGCCAACGACTATGTGACCAAGCCCTTCCGCATCAACGTCCTGCTCGCCCGGCTGCGCGCGCATCTGCGCCAGCATGAGCGCAGCGAGGATGCCGTCATGTCGATCGGCCCCTACGAATTCCACCCTGCGGGCAAGTTGCTGATGGAGAAGGGCGGGAAGAAGAAGGTCCGCCTGACCGACAAGGAAGCCTCGATCCTGAAGTATCTGTTCCGCGCCGGCGACCGGCCGGTGGCCCGCGACATCCTGCTGAACGAGGTCTGGGGCTACAATGCCGGCGTGACGACCCACACCCTGGAAACCCACATCTACCGCCTGCGCCAGAAGATCGAGAAGGACCCGGCCAGCGCCGCCATCCTGGTCACCGACCGCGGGGGCTACCGGCTCCAGCCCTGACAAACCGGGGTCTTGCCAATTCGTGAACGAGGCGTCATCTTTTGCGCAAGAAATAGCCAGAACCACCCTGGGAGGGTGATGCCATGACCACGCAACGGATTTACGCCCTGCCCGTCGACGTGACGCAATGGACGTTCGACGGCGCGACCGAGCTCCTGTTCAACTGGGAATACGACGACGGCTCGGCGCCGCTGCTTGAGCTCTATGAGAAGGGCAAGCAGCAGCAGTGGGATGCCAGCACGCGGCTGGACTGGTCGCTGGAGCTCAATCCCGACAATCCGATGGAGCTGAAGGACGAGGCGATCTCGATCTACGGCACCGATCACTGGAACAAGATGACGGAGAAGGAGCGGAGCTGGCTCAGGCTCCATCTCCAGGCCAACTCGATCTCGCAGTTCATGCATGGCGAGCAGGGCGCCCTGATCGCCAGCGCCAAGATCGTCAGCACCGTTCCCGACATGAACGCCAAGTTCTACGGCGCCACGCAGGTGATGGACGAGGCGCGTCACGTCGAGGCCTACAAGCGGCTGCTGCACGACAAGTTCAAGGTCGCCTATCCGATCAACAAGGCGTTGCAAACCCTGCTCGAGCAGACGCTGACCGACCGCCGCTGGGACATGACCTATCTCGGCATGCAGGTGCTGATCGAGGGTCTGGCGCTCGCCGCCTTCCAGTCGATCCGCGACAAGGCCGGCAATACGCTGGCCGGGGCCGTGAACGCCTATGTCATGCAGGACGAGGCGCGCCACGTCTCCTTCGGGCGGCTGGCGCTGCGTGAGTACTACCCGCACCTGTCGGATGCCGAGCGCGACGAGCGCGAGGAATTCCTGGTCGAGGCGCTCTACTTCATGCGCGACCGTTTCAACCAGTCCGAGGTCTGGGAGCGGCTCGGCCTGCCGACCAAGGTGCTCGACGACATCCACTACAATTCCAAGCAGATGCAGTCCTTCCGCGGCCGCCTGTTCAGCCGCATCGTGCCGACCGTGAAGGATATCGGCCTGTGGGGGCCCAGGGTGCAGAAGGCCTTCACCGAGATGGGCGTGATGGACTACGCCAAGATCGATGTCGCCGAGGTTCTCGCCAACGACGGCAAGGTGGCCGAGGAGTTCGACAGGAAGATGTTCGTCGAGAAGGCGATCGCGACGGCTTAGACGCGCTCAGAGCAGCGGCAGCATCAGGACCAGCAACGCTGCCGGCACGAGCAACGGCCAGGCCAGGACCGGCAACAGCAGCCCGCCGATCACGGCGCCCACCAGGTAGCCCGTCCAGGTCAGGGCCAGCAGCCCGGTGTTGAGGGCCGAGGGCGGAGAGATCGCGGCGCCGCGCCACAGCCGGTCGACGGCGGCGTCGGCGGTGCGGGCCAGGGTGCTGGTGACGACGACGGTGCTGACCGAATGGCCGGCGAAGCTGGTGATCGTCGAGGCCTGCAGTCCCATCGCGAAGGCGACGATCATCACCGCAGTCTCCTCGCCCACGGGCAGGAAGCCCACGACCGCGAGCAGTGCCGCTTCGAGCAGGATGCCGGCCACCGGGCCCTTGAACAGGCGCACCATCGCGCGGGCGAGCATGGCGCCCGGGAAGAACGCGACCAGCGGCGTGAGATGGTTCCACGCGCCGAGATGGCTGCCCTTGGCGAGGTCGATGCCAGCCAGCACCGTATTGCCGGTCATGTTGGCGGCGAACACGCCTCCCATGGTGACGTAGCCCACGGCGTCGGCGATGCCGGCGACCAGGGTCAGGATGGTCGCCTGGGCGAGGGGACGGGCGCTGATCGCTACACCACGTCGTAGGTGATCTCGACCTCGGCCCCGAAGCAGTGGCCCTGGCAGGTCAGGATCCAGTTGTTGGCGAGATCCTCGGGCGTATAGATGTCGTTCTTGGCCAGGATGACCTTGCCCTTGATGCGCTTGGCCGCGCAGGAGGCGCAGAAGCCTTCCTCGCAGGAAGAGAGCGGGTTGAGCCCGCCGGCGCGCGCCGCCTCGAGGATCGTCTGGCCCTTGGCATAGGCCACCTTGTGCACCTTGCCCTCGAAATGAATCGTGATCTCGCTCGGGATCACGTCGCCTTCCTCGCTGGGCTGGATCGGGATCGCGTCGTTGCCCGAGGCCTCGAACCGCTCGATGCGCACCTTGTCGTGCGGCATGCCGTGTTCGAACAGCGTCTCCTCGACCAGCTTCATGAACGGGCCGGGACCGCAGAGATAGACGTCGCCCGTCTCGAAGCCCTTCATCGCCGCCACGATTTCCTCGGGCTTGATGATGCCCTGCGTCGAATCGAGGTGGTGGACGATTTCCAGCCGGCCGGGATGCGCCTTCAGGAGCGCCTCGAACTCGGCGTCGAAGATGACGGATGGCTTGTCGCGGTTGGCATAGAACAGCCTGATCTGCCGCTTGCCCTGCTTCAGGGCGCTCTTGATCAGCGACATCATGGGCGTGATGCCGCTGCCGCCGCCGAACAGCAGGAGCGGGGCATCGCCCTCGCCCAGCACGAATCGGCCGGCCGGCGGCAGGACGTCGAGCGTGCCGCCCTCCGTCAGCGAGTCGTGGAACCAGTTGGAGCCCTTGCCGCCGGCAACCCGCTTGATCGTGACCTTGGGCAACCCGTCGGTCTCGGGGGCGCTGGAGAGGGAGTAGCAGCGGTTGAAGGCGCCGTCGGCGTGCGGGACGCGGAAGGTCAGGAACTGGCCCGCCCGGTAGCGGTACTTTTCGGCCAGGCCGGGGGGAATCTCGAGGACGAAGGAGCGGGCGTCCGGCGTTTCCTGGATGATCTTGGCGATGCGCAGCTGATTATAGGACATCAAAAACTCGTCTTCAGATGCCCGATTTCCGGGCGGACTCTCCTAGCAGACTGTGCTAGCGTCCGCCGAGAAAAATGAGCGGAGCGTCATTGTTCCGACGCTCCTAAGGGATGGGACAAGGTTCAGGGCCAGGAGGCAAGAGCCGATGACAACGCAAAAAATTTATCAGCTGCCGGTCGAAATCACGAACTGGAAGTTCGATGGCGCGACCGAGATCGCCTTCAACTGGGAATACGAGGACGGCTCCGCCGACCTGCTGAACCTTTACGAGAAGGGCAAGCAGCAGCAGTGGGACACCAGCACCCGTATCGACTGGTCCCAGGAGCTGTTCGAAGGCAACCCGATGGGCATGGCCGACGAGACGATCCCGATCTACGGCTCGCCCTTCTGGGACAAGATGACCGACAAGGAGAAGGACTGGCTGCGCTTCAACCTGCAGTGCCATTCCATCTGCCAGTTCATGCACGGCGAGCAGGGCGCACTGATCGCCACCGCCAAGATCGTCAACACCGTGCCGGACATGAACGCGAAGTTCTACGCCGCCACGCAGGTGATGGACGAGGCCCGCCACGTCGAGAGCTACAAGCGTCTGATCCACGAGAAGTTCAAGGCGGCCTATCCGATCACGGATTCGCTCAAGAACCTGCTCGAGCAGACGCTGACCGACCGCCGCTGGGACATGACCTATCTCGGCATGCAGGTGCTGATCGAGGGCCTGGCGCTCGCCGCCTTCCAGCGCATCCGCGACACCGCCAAGAACAACCTGGCCGGCGCCGTGAACGCCTATGTCATGCAGGACGAGGCGCGCCACGTCACCTTCGGACGCATGGCGCTGCGCGAGTACTATCCGCACATCTCCGACCACGAGCGCGCCGAGCGCGAGGAGTTCGTCGTCGAGGCGCTCTACTTCATGCGCGACCGCTTCAACCAGGGCGAAGTCTGGATGCGGTCGGGCCTGCCGGTGAAGGAAATGCTGGAGCACGCCTATCACTCGGGCGCCATGCAGCAGTTCCGCACCCGCCTCTTCACCCGCATCGTGCCGATCCTCAAGGAGATCGGCCTGTTCGGGCCGAAGGTGCAGAAGGCGCTGGGCGAGATGGGCGTGCTGGGCTACGCCGAGATCGACGTCGAGAAGCTGATCGGCAACGACCTCAAGGTCGCCGAGGACTTCGACGCCAAGAAGTTCGTGCACGACCAGATCGCCGCCGAGTAGCGGTGATCGCATCTGGAATCGGAAAGGGGGCCTCGCGGCCCCCTTTTTCTTTCACGGAGTAACAACAACAACCTCCTGCTGAGGAGGCCGCGAAGCGGCCGTCTCGAAGCATGGGAACGCGCACCACGTCTGTTGCCCATCCTTCGAGACGCGGCCTGCGGCCGCTCCTCGGGATGAGGTAGTGTCAGCCGCACGCCTCGATGCGCGGGGCCGCGCCGAGCACCGTGGCGACCTTCGAGATGTCGAGGCAGCGCGGGCCGATCCAGGCCTTGGTCTGCACCAGGATCGCGAAGCGGGCGAAGGTGTCGGCCTGTGCCTCGGGCGTCGGTCGCTTGCGCGCCAGCAGCCAGGTGAGCGCATAGAGGTTGCCGGTCGCGAAGTCGGCCGACGGGACGTCGGGATCCTTCGCCCAGAGGGCCATGTTCTTCTGCGCCGCGCCTGACGGATCGGCGAGGCCGGCCAGCCAGGCATGGGCGTTGGAGGCCAGCGCATAGGACCCGCCATTCCGGGCGATCAGCGCCTTCACCTCGCCGGCCACGCCGATATAGCCCTGGCCTTCGATCGTACTGCCGGCACAGCCGATCCGGCACAGCGCCACGAAGGTCAGATATTCGGCGAGGATGATCTCGATGTTGCCGTTGTTGTGCCGCCGCCAGGCGCGCGCGAGGTTCCACCCCTGCGTGAGTTCCGCGCCCGTCCACGGTTTGGCGGCCTGCGGCGTGTCGCGCTCCAGCTCGCCGATCACGGCCTGGGCGGCGGCCTGCCATTCGGGAGGGATCTGGGCGGCGGCCGGCGTGAAGGTGCCCAGCAGCATCAGCAGCAGGATCGAGAGG
Organism: Rhodospirillaceae bacterium; assembly: GCA_009772935.1. Taxonomy (GTDB): domain Bacteria; phylum Pseudomonadota; class Alphaproteobacteria; order Reyranellales; family Reyranellaceae; genus Reyranella. The sequence goes on along the minus strand of WOUR01000016.1, from coordinate 65,701 downwards.
AGTCGTCTCATGGCAGGCTCCCTTCAGTATTTGCGCGCCGTCGTGCGGTCACGGCTTTCGTATTGGACGAGGTCGTCGGCCCGCAGCACGGTGGCGTCGGGCGGCATCAGCCAGCGCTTCTGCGCCGGCCTGATCAGCGGGTAGTGGCGCGCATCGTCGAGCGCGGCGCCGACCTCCCAGCAATCCTCTTCGCGGGTGATCCAGGTGTCGGGCGCGAAGCGGCGCAGGTCGATCGAGACCGAATAGGTCCGCAGCGTCTTGCGGCCCTTGTTGAAGTACTCGTGGAAGTACGACATCGCGAGCTCGCGCAGGCTGCGATAGACCGGGTCGCGCCAGCGCAGCCAGACATGGTTGCTCTTCGAGATCGCGCCCCAGCAGCCGTCGCGGCGGAACAGGGTGACGACGTGATCGGCATCCTCGCGCGTGGCCGTCAGGTCCATGACCAGGGGCGGCTCGCCCTGCAGCCACAGCGCGCAGGCCGCGACGAAGGCCGCCTCGAGGCAATGGGCCTCGCGATGGCGCAGCACGCCGCGCACCGAGCGCAGGCAATCCCCGTCCGGCTCGAAATTGGCCGGCAGGGCCGTGAGGAATTCCTGCACGCGCTGTGGCGTGCGGAGCGACGTGAGGATGCGTCCTTCGGCGGCGGTGAGGCCGAGTTCTGCCGGGGTGGGGCGTTTGCGTCTGCGCATCGAGTGCAATTGTGCCGTGATGCGCCGCAACAGGCCAGTGAATGAGGCCGGGTGGCAACGGCCGGGGGTCGGGGTGGTTGGTGGAGCTGAGGGGGATCGAACCCCTGACCTCCTCATTGCGAACGAGGCGCTCTCCCAGCTGAGCTACAGCCCCCTCCGACCCTTGGAGAACCGCGCGGATAATGGTTGCCGGGGCACCTGTCAAGCAAACCGGCCTGTGATAGCGTCCGGCCGGCAATTCGATCCGCATTTTCGAAGGAGAGTAGACGATGGCCCACGCCAAGAAGGTCGTTCAGACCGACGCCGCCCCCAAGGCGCTCGGCCCCTATTCGCAGGCGGTCGTGGCCAACGGGCTGGTCTTCTGCGCCGGCCAGATCCCGCTCGACCCCGCGACCGGCGAGATCGTCGCGGGCGGCATCACCGAGCAGACGCACCAGGTGCTGAAGAACCTGCGTGCGGTGCTGAAGGCGGCGGGCAGCGACCTCGGGCACGCGGTCAAGACCACCGTGTTCCTGAAGAGCATGGACAGCTTCGCCGCCATGAACCAGGTCTACGGGCTGCCCGAGTATTTCGGCAGCTCGACTCCTGCGCGCTCGACCGTGGAAGTCGCCCGGCTGCCGCGCGACGTGATGGTCGAGATCGAAGTTGTTGCCCTCGCCTGACATCATGGCCAGCCTGGTGACATGGATGCTGGCCCTGGGCTCCCTCACGGTGGCCCTCCTGCTGGTCAGCTACGTGCTGATGTCCCTCATCCTCATCATCCCGACTTGGCGCATCTGCACGCGGGCCGGCTTCTCAGGCGCGCTGTCGCTGTTCCATCTGGTGCCGTTCATCGGCTCCTTCATCGTCATGGGCATGCTGGCCTTCAGCACCTGGCCCGCCGGCGAAGCGTCACCGAGGCGTTAACCGATGGGTGTGGAAATCGCGGCTCTCACGAGCTTCTTCGGCCTGACCGGCGCCTTCGCGCTGGTCGGCACCGTGCTGGCGGCGTGGATGGCCTGGCGCATCGTGGAGAAGGCCGGCCTGCCGGGATGGACCGGCCTCGGCGCCATCCTGCTCACGCTGACCGGCGTGGGCACGATCGTGCCCCTGATCCTGCTCTGGATATTCGCCTTCATGCGCTGGCCGCGCGACGAACCCGTGGCCGGGGGCGGGGCGGGCTACGGCTTTGCGCCTCCGCCGGGGCCCGCGCCGGCGACCGGGCCGGTCGCTCTGGGTGGCCCCTCCATGGCCCTGCCCGATGGGCGCGGCTGGCGGCTCTCCGGCACGCTCGGCACTGGCGGCACGGTCTCGCTCGCGGTCTCCGGCACCTCGGGCACCTATGCGCTGACCGGCGCCCCGGGCGGCGCGCCGACGGATCTCAGCGTTCCCGATCCCTCGGTCGGCCGGCCCCATGCCCGGCTGATGCTCTCGGGCCAGCGTCTGGGCCTCGAGGATCTCGGCAGCCCGGGCGGGACCTTCATCGACGGCGCCCGGCTTCTGCCCGAGCATGGACCGCGCGACATCAGCGCGGTGCGCTCGATCCGCCTCGGCAGCGTGGAACTCGTGCTTTCGCGGGCCTGAATGGGCTTGTGATCGGCAATGCCCGCCGAGTAGGGTGCCGCGGCCGGCGCGGTGCCGGTCTCAAGAGGCGGGGATTCGATGCTGTCGCTGGCGGTGCTGATCGACAAGGTGATCGACATCTACACCTGGATCGTGATCGCGAGCGCGATCATGAGCTGGCTGGTGGCGTTCGGCGTGGTGAATGTCCGCAACCGCTTCATCAATGTCGTGGTCGACATGCTCTACAAGTTGACCGAGCCGGTCCTGCGCCCGATCCGTCGCGTGCTGCCGAACCTCGGCGGCGTCGACATCTCGCCCGTCATCCTCCTGCTCGGCCTGTTCTTCATCCGCAGCCTGCTGTGGGAGTATGTCTGGCCGGCCTTCGTGCACTGAGCCCGCCGCCGGCCGATCCCGTCTTCCTGCGCCGGAACCCCGGCGGCGTCACCATCCAGCTGCGCGTCCAGCCGCGGGCGCGCCGTACGGCGCTCGAGCGCACGCCCGAAGGGGCGCTCAAGGCCGCAGTGACGGCGGCGCCCGAGGATGGCAAAGCCAACGACGCCGTCGTCGCGCTGCTGTCGCAGGCCTGGCGCCTTCCGAAATCGACCTTCGAGATCGTGCGCGGCGGGACGGCGCGAGAGAAGACCCTCATGGTCGCGGGCGACCCTGCCGTGCTCGCCGACCGGATTGCCGAATGGATGCGCAAGAATGGCTGATGCGAAACTGATCGATGGAAAGGCCTTCGCGGGCGGGCTGCGCCAGCGCGTGGGCGCCGAGGTTGCCGGCTTCGTGGCCAAGGGTGGGTCGAAGCCCGGCCTGGCCACGGTGCTGGTCGGCGACGATCCGGCGAGCCAGGTCTATGTCCGCAGCAAGGGCAAGCTCGCCGTCGAACTGGGCATGGCGAGCTTCGACCACCAGCTGCCCGAGGACACGACGCAGGCCGAGCTGCTGGAACTGATCGGGCGTCTCAATACCGATCCCGCGGTCAACGGCATCCTGGTCCAGCTGCCGCTGCCGAAGCATCTCGACACGGCCCAGGTCCTGATCGCCATCGATCCCGCCAAGGACGTCGATGGCTTCCACCCGGTGAATGTCGGACGCCTCGGCTCGATCGCGCCGGGCGCTCCGCTCGACTTCCCGGTGCCCTGCACGCCGCTCGGCGTCTCGATGCTGCTGCAGGACGCGCTGGGCTCGCTGTCGGGCCTCAATGCGGTGATCGTCGGCCGGTCCAACCTCGTCGGCCGGCCGGTGGCGCAACTTCTGCTGCGTGCCGATTGCACGGTCACCATCACCCATTCGCGCACGCGCGACCTGCCGGGCCTCTGCCGCCAGGCCGATATCCTCGTCGTGGCGATCGGCCGGACCGAGTTCGTGAAGGGCGACTGGATCAAGCCGGGCGCGGCGGTGATCGACGTCGGCATCAACCGCATCCCGACGCAGGAGGGCAAGAGCCGGCTGGTCGGCGACGTGGCCTTCGCCGAGGCGCAGAAGGTGGCGGGATACATCACGCCCGTGCCGGGCGGCGTCGGCCCGATGACGGTGGCCTGCCTGATGTACAACACCCTGCAGGCGGCCCGGCGGGTCGCCGGCCTGCCGTTCGTCGCTGTCTGATCAGAATCTTTCCGCTTCGAGTTGACCCACTGCCTCATCCTGAGGAGGCCCGAAGGGCCGTCTCGAAGGATGGGCAACAGACGTGGTGCTCGTGCCCACCCTTCGAGACGCGCTCCAGCGTCGCGGTCCTCAGGGTGAGGTGCTTTTGGAAGGTCCGAGTTGATTCCGGCTCAGTCGGGGAGACCCTAGTTCTTCAGCATGCCCGCGACCAGCGCGGTCACGTTGTGGCGCATCATCTTCTCGTAGGTCGGCGCCGGCCCGTCCGGTCCTGACAGGGCGTCGGTATAGAGGCGCGGGCCGACCACGCCGCCGGATTCCTTCGCGATCTGGTCGATCAGGCCGGGGTTGGTCATGTTCTCGACGAACAGCGCCTTGATGCGCTGCTCGCGCACCTCGCGGATCAGCGTCGCGACGTCGCGCGCCGAAGGCTCGCTGCTGGTGTTGTAGCCGCGCGGCGACTGGAACTTCACGCCGTAGGCGCTCGCGAAGTAGCGGAAGGAATCGTGCCCGGTGATCGCCCGCCTCTTGTCGGCCGGCACGCTGGCGATCTCGGCCTTCACCCAGGCGTCCAGGGCGACCAGCCGGCGATCGAAGTCCTGCGCCCGCTCGCGGTAGGAGGCGGCATTCGGCGGATCGGCTTCGGCGAGCCCCTTGGCGATGTTGGCGACGTAGGTGCGGACCCGCTGGACGTCCTGCCAGCAATGCGGGTCGGGCCCCTGCCCATGCGAGTGTCCATGGGAATGACCGTGGTCCGCGCCGGCCTTGAGGGTCGCGACGCCAGCGGTCGCCACGATCGCCTTGCCCTTGAAGGGCGCCGCCTTGGCCAGCCGGTCGATCCAGCCTTCGAAGCCCAGCCCGTTGCTCACCAGCACCTTCGCGTCGGCCAGTGCGCGCGCGTCGGTGGGGCGGGGCTGGTAGGCATGCGCGTCGATGTCGGGACCGACCACGACCGACAGTTCGACCTTGTCGCCGGCCACCTCGGCCAGCAGGTCGCCCAGGATCGAGAAGGTCGCCACGGCCTTGATCGGCGCCTGCGCCGAGGCGGGCGGGGCGACGGCGAGGAGAGCGGGTGTCAGGAGGAATGCACGACGAAGCATTCCGTTATAATATAACGCCACACGACGTAACGCTACAGGGGAAAGTCGAGCCACTCCGGCGCGTGCCCCGTCGCTTCGAAGAAGCGCAGCAGGTCGGAGAGGGCGAGCGCCGTGGTCATGGTGTTGACCAGCGGGTGGGCATTGATCGGACCCTCGCCGTCGGCGAGGCCGCGGTCGAGCACCAGCCGGACCTGATGCTCCGGGTCGTTGACGACGGCGAGCGGCGTGACCGAGCCCGGCTCCACCCCGAGATGGCGGCGCAGCCGGTCCGGGCTGCCGAACGAGAACTTGCCCGCGCCCAGCCGCTCGCCGAGCCGCTTCAGGTCGATGGCGCGGTCCTCGAGCGCCACCACCAGCCACATCTCCTCCTTCCGGTTGCGCAGGAAGAGGTTCTTGATGTGATGGCCGGGTAGGTCGCCGCGCAGCGCCTTGGCCTCCTCGACCGTGAACACGGGGGGATGTTCGACGGTGCGGTGGGCGATGCCGAGCGCGTCGAGGCGGGAGAGCAGTTGGTGCGGATCGAGCATGGTGGGTGAGGGCTCTACCGACGAAAAGAGCGGTTCGCCAGCCCTTGCCAAGGGATCGGAAAAGCCCTATCAACGCCGCCTTCCGGCAACCTACCCGGCCGGATCTGGAGCGCGGGCGTAGCTCAGGGGTAGAGCACGACCTTGCCAAGGTCGGGGTCGAGGGTTCGAATCCCTTCGCCCGCTCCAATTTCTACCGGTCCATCTGGCAGCAGGAGCGTAACGGCGCTCCATGCTGATGGCCGAGTTCCGGCCGGCCTTCGGGCGTCGGAGAGCCGTGGATGAAGATCAAGTTTTTGCATGTTCCAAAGACGGCAGGAACGAGCATCCGGATCTTTCTTCAGCAGTTCTTTCTTTCCCGACATGTCTGTCCGGCGACCAACAACCTCGAGTTCCTGGCCTTGTCGGCGGAGCAGCTGAGGTCCTATCGTCTTTTCACCGGCCATTTCGACTGGACCTATCTCGATCAGATCGAAGGCGAGTGCTTCACCTTCAGCACCCTGCGTCGGCCGCAGGATCGCCTGGTCTCCTACTATTTCTATATGCGGGCCGAGGGCGCCAGGCTGGATGGGCGTAGTCTTGCTCTCGACGAGAATCGCGGATTTCACGCCGCGCTGACATTGTCGCCCGACGCGTTCTTTTGTGACGGCGGTACCCGCGAAGTGCGCCGGCATCTCGATGCCCTCTTCGACAATTTCTACGCCTACTATTTCGCCGAGAGATCGTTCGACGCGCGAAGGCGCCTCCGGGTCGGCGCCTCCATTTCCGAGACGGAACTCCTCGCAAAGGCGAACCGAAACCTGGGCGCGCTCGATGGACTTTACTCGATCGACGATCTGGCTGCGGTGGAGGAGGATCTCGTCGCGGCGTGCGCCCGCGGCATCGTCGGGCGTTGGGGCGCGCTGCGTGCGCGCTTCTCGCCGCTGCGCACCCTGAACCTGAACCGGGGCAGCGGCAATCACGCGTCGCGCATCGCCGACCTGAAGTCACTTGGCGCGACGAGGCGGACCTTCGATCGCCTCGAGGAGATGACGCGTCTCGACGACGTCATCTGGAAACGCGTGACGTCCCGGGGGCAGCGAGCCTGACCGCGCACGGCGCCTCGTTCACATTGATCCCCAGTGGATTCCCGCTAATTTGAACCGGTCAGGGGCATTGGGGTGCGGTGTACAAAGTGAAGACTTCAAGCAACCCGATCGAAGACACGGGCCTTCTCGTCGTCCGCACGGTGGCGGACCTGCGCCGCGCCGTCGCCGGCTTCCGCAAGGCGGGCCGCACCATCGGGCTGGTGCCGACCATGGGCGCGTTGCACGAGGGCCATGTCAGCCTGGTGAAGGGTGCGCTCGATCGCGGCGACGTGCCGGTGACCAGCATCTTCGTTAATCCGACGCAGTTCGGCCCGAAGGAGGATTTCTCCGCCTATCCGCGCGACGAGGAGGGCGACTTCGCCAAGCTGCGCGAGGCGGGCTGCCGCATCGCCTACGCGCCCAGCAAGGAGGAGATGTATCCCGGCGAGCAGCTCACGACCGTGACGGTCGCCGGCATCACCGACGGCCTGTGCGGCCCGCTGCGACCCGGCCATTTTCAGGGCGTCGCCACGGTGGTGAGCAAACTTCTGCTGATGGCGATGCCCGACCGCGCCTATTTCGGCGAGAAGGATTACCAGCAGCTCCAGGTGATCAAGCGCATGGTGCGCGACCTCGCGATGCCGTTCGAGATCGTGGGCATGCCGACGGTGCGCGAGAAGGACGGTCTCGCGATGTCGTCGCGCAACCGCTACATGAGCGCGGACGAGCGCCTCCAGGCGCTGGGCATGTACCGGCAGCTCGTGACGGTCGCCGACACGGTGCGCGACGGGAAGAGCTCCTGCGCCGAAGCCACGGCGGTGGCATCCCAGGCGCTGCGCGACGGCGGCTTCGACATCGTCGAGTATTTCACCGTGGTCGATGCCGAGAGCCTGAAGCCGCTCGAACGCGTCGCGGGCCCGGCGCGCGTCATCGCCGCCGCCCGCCTCGGACGCACGCGCCTGATCGACAATCTCGCGGTCTGACCGGGCGCGACGGGAACGTCAGGCCGCCTGTTCCAGCGTCGAGGCGACGTCGCGCGTCGTCACGCGGCGCAGATCGCGAACCCTGGTCGTGTCGAACGGCCGGGCGCGGTGCATGGTGCAGCGATTGTCCCAGATCACGAGGTCGCCCTTCGCCCAGCGATGGGCATGCACGAAGCGCGGCTGCGTGGCGTGCTCGATCAGGTCGAGGATGATCAGGCGTCCGTCGGCCACCGGCAGGCCGAGGATGTGCGAGGCGTGGGCGGCGAGGTAGAGCGTCTTGCGGTGCGAGCCGGGATGCGTGCGCACCACGCGCTGCGGCACCGGCGGCAGCGAGGCGCGTTCCTCGTCGGTGTACTGCACCACGCCGAGCTGCTCGCGCGAGCGCCAGATCGAATGTTCGGCGACCAGCCCTTCCAGCTCCTTCTTCTTCGCCTCGGGCAGCGCATCGTAGGCCGCGCGCATGTCGGCGAATTCGGTGTCGCCGCCTTCCTCGGGAATGACATGCGCGTAGAGCATCGAGAGGGCGCCGGGCACGGCGCGGAACGAGGCATCGGTATGCCACAGCCGGTTGGCGAGTCCGTCGAGCCGGCGGCGTGCATCGGGCTTCATCACGTTGCCGTCGCCGTCGAGGTTCGAGATGTCGGCCACCTGGCTGGACGCGATCCGGTGCTTGATGTCGCGATGCCGGAGCTTCAGCGCCGAGGATTCGATCGGGCCGAAATTGGCGGCGAAGGCGACCTGCTTCTCGTCGTCGAGCGCCTGCCCGCGGAACACCACGACCGCGTAGCGGTTGATGGCGTCCTCGATGGTCTGGCGGTCGGTGGGCTCGAGCGGCTTTGCCACGTCGACGCCGGAGATCTCGGCGACGAATTCGGGATGCACTGGCGTAACGGTGATGCTCATGACCGCCTCCCGCGGCTATAGTGCGTTTCCAATCATTGTCCCCCAGGAAACGCCATGCCGCAAACCATGAAGCTCGCTTTGCTCGACGACTACCAGAAGGTTGCGCTGCGCATGGCCGACTGGGACCGTCTCCGGAAGCGCGGCGTCGAGATCACGGTCTTCCACGAGCCGTTCGCCTCGGTCGAAGAGGCGGCGCAGAAACTGGCGCCCTTCGACATGCTGGGATTGCTGCGCGAGCGAACCGCCTTCCCGCGCGCGCTGATCGAGAAGCTGCCCAACCTCAAGTTCATGGTGCTGACCGGCGCCCGCGCCGCCAGCCTCGACGACAAGGCGGCGGCCGAGCGCGGCATCCCGATCTCGACGACGCCGGGCGGCACCTCCAATGCGCCGACCGCGGAACTCGGCTGGGCGCTCCTGATGATGTGCGCGCGTGATCTCGCCAAGGCCGAGCGGCTGGCACGCCAGGGCAAGTGGCACGACGGCATCGAGCAGATGGTCGTGCTCGAGGGCAAGCGGCTGGGCATCCTGGGCCTCGGCAAGCTGGGCAGCCGCGCCGCGCACTACGCCAAGGCGTTCGGCATGGAGGTCGTGGCCTGGAGCCAGAATCTCACGCCGGAGAAGGCGGAGGCGGGTGGCGCGAAGTACGTCAGCAAGGACGAGCTGCTGGCGACCTCGGACTTCGTGTCGATCCATCTCGCTTTGTCGGATCGCACGCGCGGCCTGATCGGCGCCGCCGAACTCGCCAGGATGAAGAAGACCGCGATCCTGGTGAACACGTCGCGCGGGCCGATCGTCGACGAGGCGGCGCTGATCGAGGCGCTGAAGAACCGCACGATCCTGCATGCCGGCCTCGACGTCTACGACCGGGAGCCGCTGCCCGCCGACCATCCGCTCACGAGACTCGACAACGTCACGCTGATTCCCCACCTTGGCTATGTCGTCGAGGAGAGCTACCGGCACTTCTACGAGGGCACGGTCAAGGACATCGAGGCCTGGCTGGACGGCCAGCCGATCAACGTCCTCAACCCGGACGCGCTGAAGAAAGCCTGACAGGCCGCTGAAAAAAGCCGGAGTCGGGGCGAATAAACGAAACGAACGAAATAAACAAAACAATTGAAACGGATGTCGCACCCCCGGACCCCGTGCCGGCGACCGGCCGCAACAATGTTGCTTCTTGGTGTGTCTGAACTGCCTATTTCGTGCGCACGCGCGCCACGATCAGCCAGACGGCGCCGGCGAGGATCACGCCGGCGGCCAGCCATTCCGGCGTGGTGAGGCTCGCGGGCGTGAGCCAGCCCAAGCGGGCGAACACGGCTTCCAGCGCGATGGCGAAGAAGGGCATCGCGGTGAGGGCGATCAGGTAGGTCTGCACGCCCGAATGGTTGATGGTCCAGAAGCCGAGCCAGGTGCCCGGCGCGCGGAACAGCAGGCCGGCCAGGATCGCATAGAGCCAGAGCTCGATCCGGCCGAAGGCGTCGCCGCCGCCGGCCCAGGGGGAGGCCATGGCGCCCACCAGGCCGGCCAGCGTCCAGACGAGGATCAGCGCCAGGGACGCGGCGACCAGGATCTCGCCGGTGAAACGGCTGCGCGCCGCCGGATCGGCCGCGCGGTTGCGCGGGTGCCAGGCGATCATCCACGAGGCCGCGACCGCGACCGCCTCCGAGGCGACCAGCCAGCCGACACCGCGCCAGGCCGTTTCCGATCCCAGCGCGGCGGCGAAGGCGGCGATGCCCAGCGCCAGCAACGCGAGGCCCGGCCAGTCGCGCCGTGACGGCGCCTGGCGCGTCAGCGCCCAGCCCGAGCCCGCGCCGATCAGCACGCTCATCGTCGACAGCAGCGTGCTCTGGGTGACGGCCAGCCAGACGATGGCGGCGGCCGTGCAGCCGTTGATGATCACGCGCATGAAGGCGTAGCAGACGGTCCAGGGGACCAGCAGGTCGGCCCAGCTGCCGGGCGTGCGGCGGCCGGCCCAGAGCATGGCGAGGCCCGCGCTCAGCAGCTGTACCAGCGTGTAGGCCCAGGCATCGAGCTGCGCGCCGCTCACGACATGGCGCGTCAGCAGCAGATAGACCGACCAGAGGAGGGAGTTGCCGAGCGCAATGGTCAGGACGTGGCCGCTCATGGCGGATCCTGCGGGCTTGGTTTCAGGTGCGGAAGCGCAGCAGCAGGTGATTGACGCCGTTCAGCTTGACGTAGAGGTCCTCGAACTGCGTGTAGAAATCCTCCCATCGCGGCAGGCCGCCCTGGCTGCCGAGCGAGGTGTAGATTTCCGCGACCGTCCGGCGGCCGTCGATCTGCGAGATGATGCGCGGCGCCAGCGGCGGCAGCTGGGCGCGCCAGGGAAAGCCGTCGAGATTGGCGACCAGCGGCGCGCCGGGCTGCAGGCCGGCGGCGAACTTCTGCGCATCCATCTCGCGCAGCACCGGGATGGCCGACGTGTCCTCGGGCCGCGCCACCGTGTCGAAGCCGGCGCGCGTGGCATAGAAGACGTGGGTGCGCAGGTTGCCGGCCAGGCGTTCGGCGAAGGCCGCCCGCTCTAGCAGCGGCAGCGAGCTCATCTGGCGCGCGATCACGGGATCGCTCATGTAGGTCGCGGGCTCGTAGCGCACCGGCTCGAGGAAGGCGACGACCCTCAGGCCGGAGGCGGCGGCCATCTTGCCGATCTGCGGCACCGTGAAGGCGCGGTCGCAGCTGTGCAGCAGCAGGTCGTAGAGACCGGCGTCGCCGCCCGTCACATGGTCGTTGAGGTAGGGATTGCGGCGGAACAGGTTGGTCGTCGGCAGGAAGCGGATCAGGCGCTTGGCCATCGCCAGCCGGTCTTCGATCGCCATCGACGGCGGCGCCAGGGTCTGCAGCATCTCCTGCAGGGGATAGACGCCGCTGCGGCCGTATTCGCCGTAGAGCATGACGCCCATGCCGCCCTCGTTGTGCAGCACGCTCGCCAGCGCCTGCATGCCGGCCGTCGGGTCGGGCAGGTGATGCAGTACGCCGGTGCAGTCGATGTAGTCGAACTGGCCGATGTTCATGGTCGGCAGGTCGAGCAGCGAGCCGGTCAGGAACGTGATGTTGCGCAGGCCGCGCGCCTTGGCGCGCGCCTCGCAGATCTGTCGGGAGGCAGAGGAGAGGTCGAGATAGAAGACCTCGCCGGGGCACCGGCGATCGACCAGCTGCTGGGCCAGCATGATGCAGGCATCGCCCGTGCCGCCGCCGGCGACCAGCGCGCGGAACGGCCGGATGAAGTTCAGCCGGCCGGCGTACAGGTAGTGGTTGATCTCGAGGACGTGGCTCGGCGTGCCCGTGATCAGGCGGATCGCCTCGTCGCGCGGGTCTCGGGAAGGATAGGGAAGCGCCTCGTACTGGGCGCGAACACTGTCCAACGGCGAGGAAACGGTCATCAGGGCCTTGTTTGACGGCAGGCTGGGCGCTACCGGAGGGATGGCAACACCTGCCAATCATTTCTGCAACAAATCGAAGGGCCATGAAAGGCTATTTCGGCATCGGCATCGAGGGTCCGAGCAAGTCGATGAACGTCGGCACCTTGTTCCGGACGGCCCATGCGTTCGGCGCCTCGTTCGTCTTCACCCTGCGTGCCCAGTATGACGCACGCGCCGGCGCACTCGCCGACACCTCGGACACGCCGCTGTCGGTGCCGACCTACCGGTTTGCCGACCTGGAGAGCTTCCGCCTGCCGCTGGGCTGCCGGCTGGTCGGCATCGAGATCACCGACGATGCCATCGAGCTGCCGAGCTTCCGGCATCCGCGCCAGTGCGCCTATATCCTGGGCTCCGAGCGGGAAGGCCTGTCGCCCGAGGTTCAGTCGACCTGCGACTATGTCGTGAAGATCCCGACACGGTTCTCGGTCAACCTGGGCACCGCCGGGGCACTGGTCATGTACGACCGGCTGATCAGCCTCGGACGCCACGCCCCGCGGCCGGTCGGCGAGGGCGCCCCCACCGAGGCGCTGGAACTGCCGGTGTTCGGCGAGCCGCTCTACAAGCGCAAGCAGCGGCAGCGGCTGCGGCAAAAAGAGCAATCAAAACAATAGATTGCGCCGGCCCGGTTGCGCAGAGCGAGTGCGACGACTATCTCGGGCGCTCCATGTCCGTCCTGCCCACCGAACCGCTGCAGATCCTCGAGCCCGGCGCCCCCACGCACGGCCGCAACGATCTGCGCCGCAACCTGATCGGCCTGTCGCGCGACGGGCTGAAGGCGGCGCTGGCCGAGGCCGGGCTGGAGCCGTTCCGCGCCGCCCAGATCTGGCAGTGGATCTATTGGCACGGCGTCACCGATTTCGGTCGCATGACCAACATCGCCAAGAAGGCGCGCGATCGCCTGGCCGACCAGTTCGTGATCGAGCGGCCCTCGATCGTGACCGAGCAGCGCTCGGTCGACGGCACGCGCAAATGGCTGCTGCGCTTCGCCGATGGCAACGAGGCCGAGACGGTCAACATCCCGGAGACCGATCGCGGATCGGTCTGCGTCTCCAGCCAGGTCGGCTGCACGCTCACCTGCACCTTCTGCCACACCGGCACCCAGCCGCTGGTGCGCAACCTCACGCCTGACGAGATCGTCGGCCAGTTCATGGTGGCGCGCGACAGCTACGGCGAATGGCCGACGCCGACCGCCGATGCCCAGCGCATGCTCAGCAACATCGTCATGATGGGCATGGGCGAGCCGCTCTACAACTTCGACAATGTCGTCACGGCGCTGAAGATCGTCATGGACGATCAGGGCATCGCCCTCAGCCGCCGCCGCATCACGCTCTCGACCTCCGGCGTCGTGCCGATGATCCCGAAGGTGGGCGAGGCGCTCGACGTCAACCTCGCGGTGTCGCTGCATGCGGTGAACGACGAGGTGCGCGACACGCTGGTGCCGATCAACAGGAAGTGGCCGATCGCCGAGCTGCTGCGTGCCTGTGCCGACTATCCCGGCGCGCGCAACAGCCGACGAATCACCTTCGAATACGCGATGCTGAAGGGCGTCAATGACAGCGATGCCGACGCGCGCGAGCTGGTGCGCATCCTGACGCCGATCCACGCCAAGGTGAACCTGATCCCGTTCAATCCCTGGCCGGGCGCACCCTATGAGTGCAGCTCGAACAACCGCATCCACCGCTTCGCCGAGATCGTGAACGATGGCGGCCTGAGCGCGCCCGTGCGTACGCCGCGCGGCCGCGACATCTCCGCCGCCTGCGGCCAGCTGAAGAGCGCCAGCCTGCGCCAGCGCGGCGTCAAGGTCGCGCTGTAGCTACTTCCTGAAGGCGGCGACCTTCGACAGGAAGGCGAGTTCCGTCGAAACGGGCTGAAGCCCGGCCGCGCCGAACCACTCTTCCAGGCTGCCGGCGGTGTACTCCGCGTAATAGGGCTCGTGGAAGTAATGCGGGAAGAGGTCGAGCAGGCCGTTCCACTCGGGACGGTCGGCCTTCTGCAGCGAGTCGACGATCACGACCAGCCCGCCGGGCTTTACGACCCGCGCCATCTCCGCGATCGCCTTGGCGCGGATCTCCCTGGGCAGTTCGTGCAGCAGGAACGACGAGACGACCAGGTCGAGACTGGCCTCGGCGAAGGGCAGCGATTCGGCCGCGGCCTCCTCGAGCTTCACCCGGGCGGTGCGGCCGATCAGGCGGCGCGCCTCGTCGAGGTAGGGGCGGCTGAGGTCGATCCCGGTGAGCTTCATCCCCGGCCAGGCGCCATGCACGGCGGCGAGCAGGCGGCCGGTGCCGCAGGCGACGTCGAGCCCCCGGACCTCGCGCTGGTTGCGGCCGGCGAGCCAGGCGGCGATCGGCGCCAGGGCCCGGCGGCGCATGACGTCGGCCGCGCCGGTGAACAGGACTTCGACCTGCGTGTCGTAAAGCACCGCGGAGTGGTCGGAGAGCCAGCCATCGCTCTGGAAGTGGAAGTTCTGGCGGTAGTAGTCGGGCAGGCCATCGGCCTGGGTGCCGGGCGGCAACTCGTCGTCCAGCGCGCCGTGCCGCCGCGCGTCGACCTGCGGCAGGTCGCGGAAATAGAGCAGGCTGCGGCGCAGGAATTCGGCGGGTTCCGGTCCCAGCAGGCGGGGCGCGGGAAACAGGCCGGCGGCGACGTCCCGCCATTCGCGCCGGAACAGAGCGCGCATGTCGGCGGTCAGCTCGGGCCGGCCGGGCGTCGGCCCGATGGCAAAATCGGGCTTGGGCATGGGCTTCAGCAGGCGGCGGCCCGCGGCATAGTGGCCGGCATACCAGGCGACCCGGGCGGTCTGGCGGGCGGCGTAGGAGAGGCGATCGAGGGCGGAAACCATGGGATGCTATCCTCGCCCCGATTATAGCGTCTTTGCGGCGCGCTTGCCCCGGTGGGGTCGACCGCTATATTCGCGCGCCTTCACCGAACGGACACGAAAGCGGCCAGCATGAGCGTTTCTTATACCGGGCCCTACAAGAAGGGCGACATCAAGAAGGTCGTCCTCGCCTATTCCGGCGGCCTCGACACCTCGGTCATCCTGAAGTGGCTGCAGACGGCCTATGGCTGCGAGGTGGTGACCTTCACCGCCGATCTCGGCCAGGGCGAGGAACTGTCGCCGGCCCGCAAGAAGGCCGAACTGCTGGGCATCAAGCCCGAGAACATCTTCATCGAGGACGTGCGCGAAGAGTTCGTGAAGGACTTCGTCTTCCCGATGTTCCGCGCCAATGCGCTGTACGAGGGCCAGTACCTGCTCGGCACCTCGATCGCGCGGCCGCTGATCTCCAAGCACCAGATCGACCTCGCGCTGAAGACCGGCGCCGACGCGGTCTGCCACGGCGCCACCGGCAAGGGCAACGACCAGGTCCGTTTCGAACTCTCCTATTACGCGCTGAAGCCGGACATCAAGGTGATCGCGCCGTGGCGCGAGTGGGAACTGACCTCGCGCACTAAGCTGCTCGAGTTCGCCGAGGAGCACCAGATTCCGATCGCCAAGGACAAGCGCGGCGAGGCGCCGTTCTCGGTCGACGCCAACCTCCTGCACTCCTCCAGCGAGGGCAAGATCCTCGAAGACCCGTGGGAAGAGGCCGACGAGATGGTCTACCAGCGCACGATCTCGCCCGAGAGCGCGCCCGACAAGGCGACCTACATCGAGATCGAGTTCGAGAAGGGCGACGCGGTCGCCATCGACGGCGTGAAGATGTCGCCCGCGACCCTGCTCACGAAACTCAACGAGCTCGGCAAGGCCAACGGCATCGGTCGCCTCGACCTGGTCGAGAACCGCTTCGTCGGCATGAAGAGCCGCGGCATCTACGAGACGCCGGGCGGCACCATTCTCTACGCCGCCCATCGCGGCATCGAATCGATCACGCTCGACCGCGGCGCCGGCCACCTCAAGGACGAGGTGATGCCGAAGTACGCCGAGCTGATCTACTACGGCTTCTGGTACTCGCCGGAGCGCGAGATGCTGCAGGCGCTGATCGACAAGAGCCAGGAGAACGTGACCGGCACGGTGCGGCTCAAGCTCTACAAGGGCAACACGACGGTCGTCGGCCGCAAGTCGCCGGTGTCGCTCTACTCGATGCAGCACGTCACCTTCGAGGAAGACCAGGGCGCCTACAATCAGCGCGACGCCGAGGGCTTCATCAAGCTGAACGCGCTCAGGCTGCGCCTGCGCGCCCTGGGCCAGGGTGGCCCCAAGAGCTAGCGGCCCGAAGAGCTGATCCACCTGACCTGACGGGAACGGCGCATGCCATTCGACGATGACGAGCGTCGCCTCCCCGGAGGACGCGGAACGGGGGAGCGGGCGATCAACCTGCCGCCCGCCGTGCTGTGGCTGATCGGCATCAACGTCGCCGTCCATCTGCTGCGCCAGATGCTCGGCGAGCAGGCCGACCTGGAGATCATCCTGCAGTTCGGCCTGGTGCCCGCCGCCTACACGACCGACAGCGGCCGGGATCTCTTCTCCTTGCTCGTGGCGCCGGTCACCTACCAGTTCCTCCATGGTGGCTGGATGCATCTCGGCATCAACATGCTGACCCTGGCGGCCTTCGGCGCGCCGGTCGAGCGGCTGCTGGGCGTGCGCCGCTTCGTGCTCTTCTACCTCCTGTGTGGCGTCGTCGCCGGCCTCGTGCATATCCTCGTCTATCCCGATTCGCCCGACCCCGTGGTCGGCGCGTCGGGCGCGATCAGCGGCGTCTTCGGCGCCGTGTTGATGCTGATGCGCTATGTCGGCAGCCTGACGTCGCTGCTGCCGGTTGCCGGCATCTGGATCGGCCTCAACGTCTTCTTCGGCATCTTCGGCGGCACGCCGGGCGCCGGCGGCGAATCGGTCGCCTGGGTTGCGCACATCGCGGGCTTCGTGTTCGGCATGGCGAGTATTCGCTTCTTCACACCACGGATGAGCTAAGTCGCTATAGTCGGCACATGGCCGACAACGCGATCCCCTTCCGTCGCACGCTCGTCGCCAACGCCGTGGCGTTGGCGCCGTCCTGGGGCGCGCTCGCCATTCTCTTTGGCCTCGGCGAACTGTCGGGCCGGACGACGTTGATCGCGATGGCAGGCATCGCCGCCGTCACGACCCTCCTGGTCCAGCGCTATCTCAGCTCGCTGGCGAGTTTCGCCCGTTTCGTCGGCGAGCTCTCCGACGAGCGCGAGCCGGTGATGCCGCGGCTCTCCTTTGCGCCGGCGACCGAGGAACTGGCGAGCGCGGCAGCGACTCTCTCGATCGGCTGGCGGCGCCAGCGGGCGTCGATCGACAATCTGGCCGCCTCTGCCCAGGCGATCGTCGACGGTCTTCCCGATCCCCTCGTGTGCCTCGACCGGCAGCGCCGCATCGTGCGTACCAATCTCGCCGCCGCCCTGCTGCTGGGCAGCCCCGGCGGCTCCGAACGCGACGTCTCGACGGTGCTACGCCAGCCGCAGCTCCTGACGGCCATCGATGCGCTGCTCGAGACCGGCCCCGACGGCAACTTCGCGCGGCCCGACCAGAGCGTGGTCGAGCTGGTGCTGGCCGGGCCGCCGGAGCTCGACATGGTGGCCCATCTGCGGCGCTTGCCGCGGGCCGCCGCCGACGGCTCGCTGGCGCTGATCGTGCTGCACGACACGACGGCGCTGCGCCGCGCCGAGCGCATGCGCGCCGATTTCGTGGCCAATGCCAGCCACGAGCTTAAGACGCCGATCGCGGGTCTGGCGGGCTTCATCGAGACGCTGCGCGGCCCCGCGCGGGAGGATACGGCGGCGCGCGAGCGCTTCCTGGGAATCATGGCCGATCAGGCCGACCGCATGCGCCGCCTGGTCGACGACCTGCTGATGCTGTCGCGGATCGAGCAGCACGAGCATGCGCGGCCGGCCGCCGCCGTCGACCTCGGCAAGGTGCTGCGTTCGGTGCTCGACCTGCTGCAGCTCAAGGCCTCCTCGCGCAAGGTGAAGATCGAACTCGACCTGCCGCCCGAGCTGCCGCGAGCCGTCGGCGACCACGACGAACTGATCATCGTTTTCCAGAACCTGATCGACAATGCGGTGAAGTATGCGCGCCCGGCCACGTCGGTCCGCGTCGAGGCGCGTCCGTCGGGCAAGGACCGCGTCGCGGTCGCGGTGAAGGACGAGGGCGACGGCATTCCCGCCGCGCACCTGCCGCGGCTCACCGAGCGCTTCTACCGCGTCGACACGGCCCGCTCGCGCCAGCTCGGCGGAACGGGCCTGGGCCTCGCCATCGTGAAGCATGTGGTCAATCGCCACCGCGGCCGGCTCGACATCCAGAGTGTGCCGGGAAAGGGCTCGACTTTCACGGTGACGCTGCCGGCCTCGGACGTCGCCTGAAGCGGCCACGGTCCCGGCGAAAGCGCATTGTAAGGATTCCGTCGCATAGTCACCGGCACCGAGTGCGAGTGCAGGCCCATGACGTCCAAAGCCAGCGAACCGAGCGAAATCGTGGTGACGGCCCAGATGATCCGGGCCGGGCTCGAAGTCGTGAAATCGTGGCCGTCGCTCGCCGACGGCGAGGCGCTGGCCATGGCCTACCGGGCCATGGCGGCGGCGGCGCCTCCCGAAAGCCTCGGCATGCCGACGCCGACGATGCTGCAGGCCCTGCGGATGCTCGGTCACAAATAGGCGACGATCGGCAGGCTCACGGAGTGTGACGTTCTTCTCCACCACTGTCTTTCGTCTGTAACTCAAACGTCGCACGGAAGAAGCCTGTGGCCGGTACCGAGCCTCCAGTGGGGACCGGAGGCCGGATGCTTCGACTGGAAGGCGTTACCAAGAGCTTTGGCGGCAAGAAGGCCGTCGACAGCGTCTCGCTCGTCGTGCCGACGGGCCAGATGGTCGGCGTGATCGGTCGATCCGGCGCCGGCAAGTCGACTCTGCTGCGCATGATCAACCGCCTGGGCGACCCGACCTCGGGCCGCATCCTGTTCGGCGACACCGACGTGACCGCATTGAGCGGCCGCCCGCTGCGGGCCTGGCGCGCGCGTTGCGCCATGATCTTCCAGCAGTTCAACCTCGCCGGCCGTCTCGACGTGCTGACCAACGTCATGATGGGGCGCCTCAGCTACGTCAGCACGTTGCCGGCCCTCCTCAATCTCTGGAGCGAGCACGACCGCGCGGTTGCGCTCTCCAGTCTCGATCAGTTCGACATGGCGGGTCTCGCGGCCCAGAGGACCGACACACTCTCGGGCGGCCAGCAGCAGCGCGTCGCCATCGCGCGGGCGCTGGTGCAGGAACCCGACATGATCCTGGCAGACGAGCCCATCGCCTCTCTCGATCCACGCAACACCAGGATGGTCATGGATGCGCTGCAGCGCATCAACAAGCAGTTTGGCATCACAGTGATCTGCAACCTGCACTCGCTCGACACGGCGCGTGCCTACTGCAATCGGCTGATCGGCATGGCTCAGGGCCGCGTGGTGTTCGACGACGTGCCGCAGGCCCTCACCGACGAGGTTGCCCGCGGACTGTACGGGCTGGATGCCGGGGAAATCATGGACACGGCGGGCACAGCGTTGCCCGCTCCCGCCGCCCCCTACCAGCCCTCGCTCGCGGTCGCCTGAAGCCGGGACACCGCGCCAAATCACGCCATCCAGACGGAGTAACATCATGATCAAGCGTCGTTCAGTTCTCGCCTCCACGGCGGGTGTGCTTCTCGCCGTGCCCTTCGCCGCGAATGCGCAGGAGTGGAAAGCCAAGTATCCCGAGATCGTCATGGCCATCGTTCCCGCCGAGAATGCGGGCGGCGTCGTCGACCGCTTCGGTCCGTTCGTCAAATATCTTGAGAAGGAACTGGGCACGAAGGTCACCCTGCGCGTCGCCAACGACTATACTGCGGTGATCGAAGGTCAAAAGAACCGCCAGATCCACATCGGCTTCTACGGTCCTGGCTCCTATGCACGGGCCTATGCCGTCTCCGGCGGCAACACGGTGGCTTTCGGAACCACGCAGAACCAGGACGGCTCGATCGGCTACTATTCGGTCGTCTATGTGAAGGCAGACAGTCCCTACAAGAATCTCGACGACCTGAAGGGCAAGAAGCTCGGGCTGGTCGATGTCGAGTCGACATCCGGCTACAAGGCGCCGGTCTTCTTCATGAACAGGGAAGGCAAGGCGCCCGACAAGTTCTTCTCGGTGGCCCAGGTGACCGGCAGCCACGAGAACGCGGTGCTCGCCATGACCCAGGGTACTGTCGATGCGGCGACCAACTGGTGGAACTCCGACACCGACTCCAACCTTACGCGCATGCTCAACAAGGGCATGCTCAAGAAGGCCGACGGTTCGCCGATGAAGTACGAGGACTTCCGCATCGTCTGGAAGTCGCCGCTGCTTGCAGGCTCTCCCTTCGCCTATCTCAACGACATGCCCGCCGATCTCAAGAAGGCGATCGCGGACGCTTTCTACAACGCCAACAAGAAGGACAAGGCTGCGTTCGACAAGCTGTCGGACGGCAAGGACCTCGCCTTCGTCCCGGTGGGTCACAAGGACTATCTCGAGTTCATCGAACTCAACAAGTACCTCGAGGAACTGCGCCGCAAGAAGGGCTGATCGTTCGTCGACCGAGGTGTGACGGAGCAGATGGCGAAGACCCTGGCGATCCTGCCGCCGGCGCAGCTGGCGCCGCTGGCCGAAGCCTATCGTGCCGCGATGGCGGTCAAGCGACGCTGGACCATCGGCGGTCTCGCGGTGTTGGCGGTCTGTACATTGTTGTCGGTATGGGCCGGTCAGGTCGAT
Organism: Rhodospirillaceae bacterium; assembly: GCA_009772935.1. Classification (GTDB taxonomy): domain Bacteria; phylum Pseudomonadota; class Alphaproteobacteria; order Reyranellales; family Reyranellaceae; genus Reyranella. The sequence goes on along the minus strand of WOUR01000016.1, from coordinate 45,133 downwards.
ATCGTGAAGTTCTGGACGGGGTTACCGCGGTTCGCCAGCTACTTGAGCGACATCGTGCCACGTCTGCGGTTCGAGACGTTCGCCGCCGACATGGCCGAGTGGTTCTGGAACTTCGATGGATGGCTTGCGCTTCTGTGGGACACGCTGCTGGTCGCCTACGTCGGCACGCTGGCCGGGGCAATGGCGGGATTCATCCTCTGCTTCCTGGCTTCCGCAAACCTGACGAAGTCGACGCCTGTGCGGTTCATCGCGCGGCGCTCGCTCGAGTTCTGCCGGACTTTCCCTGAGATCGTCTTCGCCCTGATGTTCGTCTACGCCTTCGGTTTCGGTCCGATGCCTGGGGTTCTCGCCATCGCGATCCACACCGCGGGCGCGCTGGGCAAGCAGTTCTCGGAAGTCGTCGAGAATGTCGACATGCACCCGGTCGAAGGCCTGACGGCGAGCGGTGCAAACTATGTCGAAGCCATCCGTTTCGGCGTGGTGCCGCAGGTGCTGTCGAACTTTGTCAGCTATTCGCTGCTGCGGTTCGAGATCAACGTGCGCGGCGCGACCGTGCTCGGGTTCGTCGGCGCCGGTGGAATCGGCAAGGAGTTGATCTCATCCATCCGGCAGTTCTACTACGCCGATGTGAGCGCGATTCTGGTCATCATCATCGGCACGGTCTTTCTGATCGACTGGCTGACCGAGATCCTGCGTCATCGGCTGCTCGGCATCGTAGGAGACACCCGGTGAGCGAACCTGCAAGAACGAACCGCGGCCTCGCAGAGGCTGACAGGTCCGAAATGAGGCGACGTTATCCGCAAGCGTTCCGGGCGCCGGTCGTCGAGCGGTGTCTTTCACTGGCGATCGTCGTCGGCGGAGCCGCTCTCGCGATCTACACGCTGTGGCGCTTCGGTTTCTCGCCGGCGAAGTTCGTCGACGGGCTGGACAAGCTGGGAATCGTTGTTGTGCTGATGATGCCTCCTGATCCCGGCAGCCAGCTCTGGCACTACGCCTCGGCCCTGGCCGAAACCCTTGCCATCGCATTTCTCGGCACGCTGGGTGCCGCGATCCTCGCCCTTCCCATGAGCATGCTTGCGGCGAAGAACGTCGTCGCCAATCGCATCCTGCATTTCGCGAGCCGACGGTTTCTCGATACGATACGCGGTGTCGATACGCTGATCTGGGCTCTCATCTGGATCAACGTTGTCGGTCTCGGACCCTTCGCGGGCATCCTGGCCATCATGACTTCGGACTTCGGCTCGTTCGGGAAGCTGTTCTCGGAAGCGATCGAAGCGTCGGATCGCAGGCCGGTCGACGGCGTCCTGTCCGCCGGTGGATCGGAACTGCACAGCTTCCGCTTTGGCATTCTGCCGCAGGTGATGCCGGTGCTCATGAGCCAGGTCCTTTATTACTTCGAAAGCAACACGCGCTCCGCCACCATTATCGGAATCGTGGGCGCGGGCGGCATCGGTCTCTACCTTGCCAACGAGATCGCCCAGGCGGAGTGGCAAAGGGTGGCTTTCATCATCCTGATGATCCTGGTTACGGTCTCCGCCATCGACTGGGTCTCGAGCAAGCTCCGTCTCGCCATGATCGGTCGTCGTGCGGGAGCAACCGCATGAGCAATTGCATGCGCGAGACGTCGGCGCTGTCCCGCTACGCTCTCTATTACGCGCCGCGCGCGGAGGAAGGTCTGGCCGTGGCGGCCAGCCGATGGCTCGGCCGCAATGCGGAGACGGGCGAGTCGCGCGACCTCGTCCCGATGAGCGGCGTTTCTCACGAGCGCCTGTCGGCGGTCGTCGCCGCTCCGCGGCTCTATGGCTTCCACGGCACGCTGAAACCTCCGATCGCTCTGGCCGAGGGCGCGACCGAGCGCGACTTCATCGAAGCCGTAGGCGCCTTCGCCGCGACGGAGCGCCAGATCGACGTGCCGGCCCTGACCCTGTCCGAGCTGCAGGATTTCCTGGCGCTGGTGCCGGCCGGGCGGTGCGCTGCGCTGCAGGACTTCTCGGATCGCTGCGTCGTGGAGTTCGACGAGTTCCGTCGTCCCGCCGACGAGGCCGAACTGGCGCGCCGGCGCGCCGCAGGCCTGACGCAGAGGCAGGAGGATCTGCTGCTGCGCTGGGGCTATCCCTACGTCCTCGAGCAGGGACGCTTCCACCTGACCCTCACCGGGAGGGTGAACGAGTCCCGCGAACGCGCCGTGATCCTCGATGAGCTGCGCCGGCGCTTCACGGCCTTCGTCGACCGGCCCTTGGCGGTCCGCGACCTTTGCGTCTTCCGTCAGCCGGCGCCGGGCCGACCCTTCACGGTTCTGGCGCGGTTCAGGCTCGGCGGAGGGCGGCGTCTGGCCACCCAGGTCTGGCGAGCAGCGTGACGAAGGAAGAGGCGGCGTCTTCGATCGTGGCGTCGTTCACGATCGTCACGAGCCGCGGGTCGTTGATCTCGTAGGCATCGGCACGCTCCAGGCGCTCTGCGGCCTCGACGGCGGATTCGCGACCGCGGCCGGCGAGGCGCTGCCTCAGGCGCTCGGCGGGCGCGGTGATCAGGACCGGACGGGCCTGTGAGTCGAGGCCGCCGGTCCGCAGGAAATGGTCGCGCGAGCCGCTCACCACGACGGTCAGGCCGGCGGCGCGCCAGTCGTGGATTTCGCGCCCCACGCCGTAGTCGTTGCCATGCGCGTTCCAGTGATAGGCGAACAGACCGTAAGCGCGACGGGTCGCGAACTCCTCGCGCGTCAGCGCGACATGGTTCTCACCACCGACCTCGGCCGGCCGGGTGATGTAGCGGTGCGCGAAGACCACGGGGGCTCCGGGCGGCAACAGGGCCCGGGCCCGTTCGAGGACCGAATCCTTGCCGGCCCCCGACGGACCCATGACATACACCAGCGAGCCTTCCATTACCGTCTCCCGCGTCAAACGACGCGGTCGCCTTCGCGCCACACGGCGCGGACGACGGCGGCGCCATCGACCGTGCGCACCCTCACGAGGTCGGCGCGGCGCTCGGGAGCGATCTCGCCGCGGTCGCCGAGGCCGACCGCGCGCGCCGGATTGAGCGTTGCCAGCCGCACGGCCTGTGGCAGCGAAATCCCGATGCCGGACGACGGCAGCCTGAACACGCTCTCCATCAGGCTGGCCGGCACGTAGTCCGACGACAGGATGTCGACGTGGCCGGCACGCAGCAGGTCGATGGCGGCGATGTTGCCGGAATGCGAACCACCGAGCACCAGGTTCGGCGCTCCCATCAGCACGGCGAGGCCGGCCTCGCGCGAAGCGCTGGCGGCCTCGTGCGTGGTTGGGAATTCGGCGATGGTCATGCCGTTGGCGACGGCTTCCTGGACATGGCCGTGGGTCGCGTCGTCATGGCTGGCGATCGGCAGGGCGCGGGCCTGGGCGCGACTCACGATCTCCCGGCGATGTCTCGCGGCATTGCGATGGTGAAGCGCGGTGACGCGGATCGAGAACTCCTCGAACTGCTCGTCGGTCATCGCGTGCTTGCCCTTGTAGTATTGCTTCAGCTTCTCCGGATCGAGGAACTGGCGCTGACCGGGCGTATGGTCGTTGATCGACACCAGGCCGACCAGCGGCAGGTCGATCCACTTGTCGACGGCCTCGACGGCATCGTCGGCCGTGATCTCGCAGCGCAGGTGGATGCGGTGCTCGGCACGGGTCATGCGCCGGTCGGCGGCCATGCAGACCGCCTCGATCATGCGCTCGCGGTTCTCCACGCGATCAGACTTGCCGTGGACGTCGCCCAGGGCCAGCGAATCGAACACCGTCGTGATGCCGGCGGCGCTGACCTGGGTGTCATGCGCCATCACCGCCGAAACGCTCGGCCATTTCACGCCCGGTCGCGGGGCGAAGTGCTTCTCCATGTTGTCGGTGTGCAGCTCGACCAGGCCTGGCACGAGATAGTCGCCTTCGAGGTCGAGGGCGCCCGCGACGTGGGAACGTTCCGTGGCGATCTCGACGATGCGCCCGGCGCGGACGACGACGGTGCCGTCGAACTCCGCGTCGGCGGTGACGACGCGCGCATTGGTCAGGATGGTCTCGAGGCTCATGGGGAAACTCCGGCCGATGAGGCGGGGGGAACGACTTCATGCACCCGGGTCGCCACGGCATCGCGCACGTCGGTATCGTGGAAGATGCCGACGATGGCGGCGCCGGCGTCGCGCCGCCGGCAAATGAGCTCGACAACACCGTCGCGATTGGCGGCGTCGAGCGAGGCGGTCGGTTCGTCGAGCAGGAGGATCGGATAGTCGACGATCAGCGAGCGGGCGATGTTGACCCGCTGCTGTTCGCCGCCGGAGAAGGTCGCGGGCGGCAACGCCCACAGCCGCGGGGGAATGCCGAGCATGGCCAGTAGGAACTCCGCGCGTTGCAGCGCCTCGAGAGGATCGGTGCCGCGTCGCCGCAGTGGCTCGGCCACGATATCGACGGCGGAAACCCGCGGGATCACTCGCAGGAACTGGCTGACGAAGCCCATGGTGCGGTGGCGCACGTCGAGTACGGTGCGCGGCTCGGCGCCGACAAGCTCGGTCCAGGCATCGTCCTGGCGTACGCGGATCGAGCCGCTGTCGGCGCGATAGTTGCCGTAGAGCGAGCGCAACAGGGTGCTCTTGCCGGCGCCCGACGGGCCGACCAGCGCCAGGCATTCGCCGGGCGACACTGCCAGCGACACGTCGCGCAGCACGGGAAGCGCCATGCCCCCCTGGGCATGGACGGTGAACGACTTGGCGAGGCCGGAGACCCGGAGGGCGGGTTGAGAGCAAGTCATATCCGTTACACCGGCAGGATCGAGGAGACGAGCATCTGGGTGTAGGGATGCTGCGGATCGTCGAGCACCTGGTCGGTGAGCCCTTGCTCCACGACGCTGCCGCCCTGCATCACCATCAACCGATGCGTCAGCAGCCGTGCGACGCCGAGGTCGTGGGTCACCAGCACCACCGACAGGTGCAGCCCTTCGACCAGGCCGCGCAGCAGGTCGAGGATGCGGGCCTGCACCGACACGTCGAGGCCGCCGGTCGGCTCGTCCATGAAGACCAGTCGCGGACGGCTCACCAGGTTGCGGGCGATCTGCAGGCGCTGGCGCATGCCGCCGGAATAGGAGGTCGGCCGGTCGTCGAGCCGTTCGATGTCGATCTCGACCCGCGCCATCCAGTCGGCGGCCTGGCCACGGATCTCGCCATAGTGGCGCGCGCCCACCGCCATCAGCCGCTCGCCGATGTTGGCGCCGGCGCTGACGCCCATGCGCAGGCCCTCGCGGGCATCCTGGTTCACGAATCCCCATTCGGTCCGCGCCAGCAGCCGGCGGCGGGCTTCCGAGAGGCGGTGCACGTCGACGCTGCCGGCCGACCGTGTCTCGTAGGTGACGGAGCCGCTGTCGGGGACGAGGCGGCCGGCCAGGCAGTTGAGCAGGGTCGTCTTGCCGGAGCCCGACTCACCCACGATGCCCAGCACCTCGCCAGGCCACAGGTCGAAGCTCACGTCGCGGCAGGCGATCCTGCCGCCGAAGCGCTTGCCGACGTCCCGGGCGGAGAGGAGCGGGGCGCTCATCGCCGGCTCTCGCAATAGTCGGTGTCGGAACAGACGAACAGGCGCTTGCCGGTGTCGTCGACGATCATCTCGTCGAGGAAGCTCTCGGTCGAGCCGCACAGCGCGCAGCATTCGGTCCAGGTCTCGATCTCGAAGGGATGGTCGTCGAAGTCGAGGCTTTTCACCGGCGTGTGCGGTGGCACCGCATAGATGCGCTTCTCGCGGCCCGCGCCGTAGAGCTGCAGCGCGGGACTGCGATCGAGCTTGGGATTGTCGAACTTCGGGATCGGCGAGGGGCTCATGATGTAGCGCCCGTTCACCATCACCGGGTAGTTGTAGGTCTTGGCGATGCGGCCGTGGCGGGCGATGCTCTCGTAGAGGCTCACCTGCATGACGCCGTACTCCGACAGCGCATGCAGGGTCCGCGTCTCGGTCTCGCGCGGCTCGAGCATGCGCAGCGGCTCGGGGATCGGCACCTGGAAGACCAGGATCTGTCCGTCCGTCAGCGGCGTCTCGGGCACGCGGTGCCGCGTCTGGATGATGGTGGCTTCCCCGGTGTGCGTCGTGGTGGCGACCTGCGCCACCCGCGCGAAGAAGCGGCGGATCGAGACCGCGTTGGTCGTGTCGTCGGCGCCCTGGTCGATCACCTTCAACGTGTCGTCGCGGCCGATCAGGGCGGCAGTCACCTGGATGCCGCCGGTGCCCCAGCCATAGGGCAACGGCATCTCGCGGCCGCCGAACGGCACCTGATAACCCGGCACCGCCACCGCCTTGAGGATGGCGCGGCGGATCATCCGCTTGGTCTGCTCGTCGAGATAGGCGTAGTTGTAGGCAGCGTCCTGCGAGGACGTGTCCCGGATCGTCGTGTCAGGCATGGTTCACTCCGCCGCCTGGGCGAGGGCGGCCTGCTCGAGGCGCTTCTCGACCTCGGCGCGCAACGCCCGCACCACCACCAGCTCGGACTGGAAGTCGACATAGTGCGGCAGCTTGAGGTGCTGCACGAAGCCCGAGGCCTCGACATTGTCACTGTGGGCCAGCACGAATTCCTCGTCCTGGGCGGGCGACGTCACGGCCTCGCCCAGCTCCTCGGCGCGCAGCGCACGGTCGACCAGGGCCATCGCCATCGCCTTGCGCTCTGCATGGCCGAAGGCCAGGCCATAGCCGCGCGTGAACTGCGGCGGCACGTCGTGCGAGCCGGCGAACTGGTTGACCATGTCGCACTCGGTCACGTCGATCTCGCCGATCTCGATGGCGAAGCCCAGCTCCTCGGGCACGAACGAGACCGGCACATGGCCGTAGCGGATCTCGCCGACGAAGGGATGGTTGTTGCCGTAGCCGCGCTGCGTCGAATAGCCAAGCGCCAGCAGGAAGCCCTCGTCGCCGCGCGCCAGGTTCTGCAGGCGCAGCGGCCGGCTGGCCGGCAGCACCAGCGGGTCCCGCGTCAGGTCGCGCGCTTCGCCGTGGTTGCGGGACGGCGGCGGTTCGAGCAGGCCGTCGCGCTGCAGGATGTCGCCGACCCTCGGCAGGGCGTGGGTGGCATCCGCCGGCGCGATCGGTGCTTCGGCGCGTTCGCCCGCAGCGGCCAGCGAGAAGTCGAGCAGGCGGTGCGTGTAGTCATAGGTCGGTCCCAGCACCTGGCCACCCGGCACGTCCTTGAAGGTGGAGGAGATGCGGCGCTCCGCCACCATGCGGGTGGTGTCGAGCGGCTCGGATGCGCCGAAGCGCGGCAGGGTGGTGCGATAGGCGCGCAGCAGGAAGATCGCTTCGATGAGATCGCCGCGTGCCTGCTTGATGGCGAGTGCCGCCAGGGTGCGGTCGTAGCAGGAGCCTTCGGTCATGACGCGGTCGACCGCGAGGCCGAGCTGCTGGTCGATCTGGTCGAGCGACAGCTCGGGAACGTCGCGGTCGCCGCGACGCTTGTCGGCCACGAGATCGAGCGAATGGGCGATGGCGGTCTCGCCGCCCTTGACCGCGACATACATGGTCAGGCCTCCACGGCGACGCTGCGGGGCAGCGCGATGAGTCGGGACCCCGAGGCGAAGACGAGATCGACGCCGCAGGGAAAGAGCGCATGGTTGGCGGCCCAGGCCGGCCAGAAGCCCTCGCCCAGCCCGTCGATCGCGACGCGGACCGCGCCGTCGATGCCCGGCCCGCGCCAGGTGGTGTCCCGCCCGCCGTCGAGTGCCGGCACCTCGATCACCAGGGTCGCGGCGCGGTCGGGGTAGGTGTCGGTGCCGATGGCGAACCCGGCAAAGGGTTCGCCGCCGCCGCCGATGATCACGGCGAAAGTCGCGGCCTCGCGGGCCTGGACGATCGGCGTACCGGCATGGAAGCGCAGGAAGTCGCGGACCTCCTGCTTGTCGACCCCGGCTTCGAGCCACAGCGGCGTCTCGCGATCGGCGAAGGTGAGCAGGAAAGCCACGGCCGCCGGGCTGAGCGTGCCCGGTCCGGCCGGCGCATCCCGCAACTCGACGATGCGGCCGGGATGGGAAAAGGCGTCGAGCACGCCGCGGAACAGGCGCTGCGCATCGTGCGACAGATCGGCGAGGCCGGGAGCGAGGAGCGTCGTGCTCATGCGCCGGCCTCACGCGCGACGGTGAAGAAATCCACCCGGGTGGCGGCGGCGCGGGCGGCGATCAGGCGGTGACGGGCCTCGGCCTCGTGGGCGAGCGGCGTCACGATCGCGGCTTCGAGCTTCTCGTCCCATTCCGGGCGCTGCCCCAGCGCATCGATGGCGGCGACAATCTCGGCATGCCGTGCATCGCGGCCACGGACATAGCCGAAGCCCATCTCGCCGCTGTCGAGGCGTACCGCAGCGCGCGTCACCGTCATTTCGCCCGCGCAGAAGGGGGCACCGGTGCCCGAGATGCGGCCCTGCACCATCACGAGGCCGATCTCGGGGCGGCGCAGGACGAGGTAAGCGGGAGTTGGGCCGAGCGCCTGCCAGAGGGAAGCGAGCCGCGCGCCGGGCGCTTTCGCGAGGATTGAAAGCCACCGGCGACGGCGCTCGATGGAGGGACTGGAAGGCATGGGGCGCTCTCGAAAGAGGCGCACCATCGGGGGGGTGCGTTACCGTTCCGAGGGACCAGCGTTAAATTCGTGTGACGGTCCGACGTCTCGGCCCCGGGAGTCCAACCCGTTGATTTAGGTCAAATATTCAGGATCGACGCGCATCTATCCTGCGCGGCAGGCCGCCTCTGTAACCGGATTGTCATATATCCGTCATATGAGGGAGACGTACGGCTCCTAGATGACGGGCGCTTCGAAATTCACCGAAGGAGAAACCCCGTGAAAATTTCCAAGATCGTCCTCGCGACAGCTTTCGCGCTTTCCCCGGCGGCTGCCTATGCCATCGACATTTCCGGCGCCGGCGCTACCTTCCCCTATCCCGTCTATGCCAAGTGGGCCGACACCTACAAGAAGGAGACCGGCAACGGTCTCAACTACCAGTCGATCGGCTCGGGCGGCGGCATCAAGCAGATCAAGGCCAAGACCGTGACCTTCGGCGCCACCGACGCGCCGCTCACGGGCAAGGACCTCGAGGAGTCGGGTCTCGTCCAGTTTCCGATGGTGATGGGTTCGGTGACGCCTGTCGTTAATCTCGAGGGCGTCAAGCCGGGCGAGCTGGTGCTCGACGGGCCGACGCTGGCGAATATCTATCTCGGCCAGATCAAGAGCTGGGACGATGCGGCGATCGCCAAGCTCAACCCCAACGTCAAGCTGCCGAAGCAGGCCATCGTGCCGGTGCGTCGCTCGGACGGGTCGGGCACGACCTACAACTTCGCCTATTACCTGGCCGAGGTCAGCCCGGACTGGAAGGCGAAGGTCGGCGTCAGCACGGCGCTGCAGTGGCCGGTGGGCATCGGCGCCAAGGGCAACGAAGGCGTCGCCGGCAACGTGGCGCAGACCAAGGGCTCGATCGGCTATGTCGAGTACGCCTACGCCAAAGAAAACAAGATGACCTTCACCAAGATGATCAACAAGGCGGGCAAGGCCGTCGCCCCGGGCTCGGATACGGTGCAGGCCGCCGCTGCGAACGCCGACTGGAGCTCCAAGCCGGGGTTCGGCGTGATCCTGGCCAACCAGCCGGGCGACCAGTCCTGGCCGATGGCGGCCGCGACCTGGATCCTGATGTACAAGAAGCCGGAGAAGCCGGCTGAGTCGGCCGAAGCGCTGAAGTTCTTCGCCTGGGCCTACGCCAAGGGCGACAAGATGGCCGACTCGCTCGACTACGTGCCGATGCCGGCCAACGTCGTGAGCGACATCCAGAAGATGTGGCAGGCCGAGATCAAGGGCGCGGACGGCAAGCCGCTCTACTCGCCGACGAACTGAATGGTGACGGGGCGGGTGGAGACACCCGCCCCTCTTTCTTGGGGGGCGCATGGCTTCGGGGGAGCGTGACGTGAGTGAAGTTGCATTGAAAGGCGCAAGCCTGCCGGCGGCGGCATCCGCCTCGCGCGCGGCGGTGCTGCGACGCCTGAGGCTGACGGACTCCATATTCCACGGGTTGACGCGCGGCGCCTCGCTCGCCGTGCTCGCCTTGCTGAGCGGCGTCATCATCGCCCTTATCTATGGCGCGGCTCCCGCACTGAGCACCTTCGGCTTCGGCTTCCTGTTCGATGAATCATGGAACCCGGTGACCGAGCGGTTCGGTGCCCTGGCGCCGATCTTCGGCACCCTTGTCACGTCGTTCATCGCCATGCTGATCGCGGTGCCCGTCGGCCTGATGGTCGCCTTCTTCCTGACCGAGCTCTGCCCCAAGGTGCTGCGCCGCCCCATCGGCATCGCCATCGAGCTGCTCGCGGGCATTCCCAGCATCATCTACGGCATCTGGGGCCTGTTCGTGTTCGCGCCCTTCCTGCAGCAATACGTGCAGCCCTTCTTCATCGATACCTTCGCCAACGTGCCGATCCTGTCGACGCTGTTCGCGGGCCCGCCCTATGGCATCGGCATGTTCACCGCCGGGCTCATCCTGGCGATCATGGTGCTGCCCTTCGTGACCTCGATCTCACGCGACGTGTTCGACGCGGTGCCGCCGGTTCTCAAGGAAGCGGCCTACGGCGTCGGCTGCACGACCTGGGAAGTGTTCCGCTACGTCGTCCTGCCGTTCACCCGGGTCGGCGTCATCGGCGGCTTCATGCTGGGCCTCGGTCGCGCGCTGGGCGAGACGATGGCCGTCACCTTCGTGATCGGCAACGCCCATCACGTCTCGGCCTCGCTGTTCGCGCCCGGTACGACGATCTCGGCCTCGATCGCCAACGAGTTCACCGAAGCCGTGGGCGACCTCTACACATCGTCGCTGGTCGCACTCGGCCTCATCCTCTTCTTCATCACCTTCTGCGTGCTGGCGATGGCGCGCTACATGCTGATGCGCCTGCAGCGGCAGGGAGGGAAGTAAGACAATGGCTACGACTGCATCGAAGACGGCCGCCATGGACAGTCCGCTGTACGCGGGCCGCCGCCGCCGCAACACCATCGCCAAGGGCCTGGCGTACGCCGCGACCATTTTTGGACTGGGCTGGCTGGTCCTGATCCTGGGGGTGCTGCTGTACAAGGGCCTCGGCGGGCTCTCGCTCGCGGTGTTCACCGAGAACACGCCGCCGCCGGGCGCCGCGGGCGGCCTGCTCAACGCAATCATGGGCAGCATCGTGATGACCGTGCTGGCGGTGGTGATCGGCACGCCGATCGGCGTCCTGGCTGGCACCTACCTCGCGGAGTACGGTCGTCACGACAAGCTCTCGAGCGTCGTGCGCTTCATCAACGACATCCTGCTCAGCGCACCGTCGATCGTGATCGGCCTGTTCGTCTACGAGATCCTGGTCGCGCCGATGGGCCACTTCTCGGGCTGGGCCGGCGCGGTCGCCCTGGCCGTGATCGTGATCCCCGTCGTCGTCCGCACGACCGAGGACATGCTCAGCCTGGTGCCCGACACACTGCGCGAGGCGGCGGCATCGATCGGCCTGCCACGCGCCCACATGATCGTCCGCATCGCCTATCGCGCGGCGCAGGCGGGCATCGTCACCGGCATCCTGCTGGCCATCGCGCGCATCAGCGGCGAGACGGCACCGCTTCTGTTCACCGCCCTCAACAATCAGTTCTTCAGCATGAACATGAATGCGCCGATGCCCAGCCTGCCGGTGGTCATCTTCCAGTTCGCCCTGTCGCCCTACGCCGAATGGCAGAAACTCGCCTGGACCGGCGCGCTCCTGATCACCGTCACCGTGCTGGGTCTCAGCATCCTGGCCCGTTCGCTCACCTCTGCGAGGAAATCCTGATGTCCATGCAATCCACCGACGCTCCCAGCGTCGCCGTTCCCGTCGCGACGCATGCGAAGCTCGACGTCTCCAAGCTCACGCCGAAGATCTCGATCAAGAACCTCGAGTTCTTCTACGGCGACAGCCGGGCGCTCAAGGGCATCTCCCTGTCGCTCTACGCCAACAAGGCGACGGCGTTCATCGGGCCGTCGGGCTGCGGCAAGTCCACCCTGCTGCGTATCCTGAACCGCATGTACGACCTCTATCCCGGCCAGCGCGCCACCGGCGAAGTGATGTTCGACGGCGACAATCTCCTGCGCGAAGGACAGGACATCAATCTCCTGCGCGCGCGCATCGGCATGGTGTTCCAGAAGCCGACGCCGTTCCCCATGTCGATCTACGAGAACATCGCCTTCGGCATCCGCCTCTACGAGAGCCTGCCCAAGTCGGAGATCGATGGCCGGGTCGAGCAGGCGCTGCGCCGCGGCGCCCTGTGGGACGAGGTCAAGGACAAGCTGAACGCCAGCGGCCTCAGCCTGTCGGGCGGCCAGCAGCAGCGCCTGTGCATTGCCCGCACCGTGGCCGTGAAGCCCGAGGTCATTCTCTTCGACGAACCCTGCTCGGCGCTCGATCCGATCTCGACGGCCAAGATCGAGGAGCTGATCGACGAGCTGAAGCAGGACTACACGATCGTCATCGTGACCCACAACATGCAGCAGGCCGCTCGCGTCTCCGACTTCACCGCCTTCATGTATCTCGGCGAGCTGGTCGAGTTCGGCGCAACGGCCACGCTGTTCACCACCCCGACCGACAAGCGTACCCAGGCCTACATCACCGGCCGGTTCGGCTGAGCGGCGACCAGAACGAGAAGAAGGGACAAACGATGCCCGAACATACCCTGAAGCGCTTCGACGAGGAGCTGGAACGGCTGAGCGCCACGATCAGCGAAATGGGCGGACTGACGGAAAGCCAGCTCGCCCAGGCGCTGCGGGCGCTGCGCGAGCGCGACACCGAGATCGCCGAGAAGGTGATCGTCGACGATCCCCGCGTCGACGCGCTCGACGACGCGGTGCAGGAGCAGACCGTGCGGCTGCTGGCCCTGCGCCAGCCGATGGCGGTCGACCTGCGCGTCATCCTGTCCTCGATCAAGATCGCCGCGGCGCTCGAGCGCATCGCCGACTATGCCAAGAACACCGCCAAGCGCAGCATCGTGCTGAGCCAGACCGCGGCACCGACTTCGGCCGTCGCCGGGATCGACCGGCTGGGCCGGCTGGTGCGCACGGCGCTCAAGGACGTGCTCGATGCATTCGCCCAGGGCGACGTCGCCAAGGCCCGCGACGTGTGGGAACGGGACGAGGAGATTGACCAGGTCTACACCGGCCTGTTCCGCGAGCTGCTCACCTACATGATGGAGGATCCGCGCACGATCACCGGATGCACCCATCTCATGTTCATGGCCAAGAACATCGAGCGCGCCGGCGATCATGTCACCAACATCGCCGAGCTGGTGAGTTTCCGCGCCACCGGACACGGCTTCGAGGAGGACCGGCCGAAGGGCAGCGCCGCGATGTACGCCACGACCGGCGCTGCGGCGGGTCCGACGCCGTGACGATGGTCGCCACCAGCCCCGCGCGGCGCGACGCGCACACTTCTTCGATGAAGCCTCATGTGCTGGTCGTCGAGGACGAGACGGCGCTGGTCGAGCTGCTGCGCTACAATCTCGAGCAGTCGGGCTTCCGGGTCGCCGTCGCCTATGACGGTGAGGAGGCGTTGCGCGCCGTGCAGGAGGACGTGCCCGACCTCATCCTGCTTGACTGGATGCTACCCCTGATGTCCGGCATCGAGGTCTGCCGCCAGCTTCGCCGGCAGACGTCGACCGCCAACGTGCCGATCATCATGCTGACGGCGCGTGGCGAGGAGGGCGATCGCGTGCGCGGTCTCGACGCCGGCGCCGACGATTATGTCCCGAAGCCGTTCTCGCCGACCGAGCTGGTGGCGCGCATCCGCGCCGTGCTGCGGCGCATCCGCCCGGCGCTGGCCGACGAGGCGCTGTCCTATGCCGACATCGTCATGGACCTGGTGGCGCACCGCGTGACGCGCGGCGGCAAGCCGCTCCATCTTGGTCCCACCGAGTTCCGCCTGCTGCGGCACTTCATGGAGCATCCCGGCCGCGTCTTCTCGCGCGAGCAGCTGCTCGACTCGGTGTGGGGCAAGGACGTCTATGTCGAGGCCCGTACCGTCGATGTCCATATCCGGCGCCTGCGCATCGCGCTGAACGGCGACAACCACACAGACGTGATCCGCACGGTCCGCGCCGCCGGCTACGCTCTCGATTCGACGCCGGGCTGAGCCGCCATCTCGTGACGCGCCAGTTGTGCCGCCGGGTTTTCCACACGCCCAGTAACGGTTTTGTAGCGTCGGGGGCCTAGACAGGCTCCGCCCGTTCCTTGCAGGCATCCCACGCCCCGCTCCCCGGGACGGGCCGGTTCCCCGGCTCGGAGACGAATACCGCAGCCGAGCCACTGACCCCTCCTTCCGTCAGGAAGGAGGGGTTTCTTTTTCGAAGTGACGGCGCACGATCGCCGCCAGCACCAGCGCGGGCAGGCCGAGCAGCGCGGTATAGACGAAGAAGATCGCGTAGCCGCCGAACTTGACTGTGGGTGGGAGGTCCGCCTGTAGCCAGTCGACGATCAAGCCGGAGAAGCCACCGATCAGCTTGCCGGGCAACAACATGATCGACGTGAACAAGGCGTACTGCGTTGCTGTATAGGCGGTGTTGGTGAGGCCTGACAGGAAGGCGATGAAGACCGTGCCCGCGATACCACTTGATACGTTGTCGACGCTGATTGCCGCCGTAAGCATCAGCACGTCGGCTTGGCCCATATAGGCCATCCCGGCGAAAGTGAGATTCGACACAGCGAGCAGCAGGACCGACAGGGCGAGAAGCCGAGCGGCTCCCCAGCGGAAGACGAGTACGCCACCCAGCAGCGCGCCCGCCATCGACGCCAGCACGCCGTATATCTTGCTGATGTTGGCGACTTGCTCCTTTGTGAAGCCGATGTCGACGTAAAACGGGTTGGCCATCACTCCCATGGCGATGTCGCTGAGGCGAAACAGGCTGATGAAGGCGAGCATCACGACCGCCATCCATCGATAGCGCACAAAGAAGTCGACGAAAGGACAGACGATCGCGCCGTAAATCCAGACCAGCGCATCGAGAAGCCATGACGGCAAGCCAGCATGGCGCTGTGCAAACACCGCGATCTTGTCCTCGCGTTCGACCGTGCCGGGTGCCATCCGTTTGTCGGGTTCCGAGATCAACAGCGTGGTGACGATGCCGACGAGCGCCAACGCGGCCATCGCCTGGTAAGCCACCGTCCAGGAGGCGAAGGCGGCGATATACAAAGTCCCCGCGCCGGCCGCGAGCATGGCGATGCGGTAGCCCAATTGATAGGTCGCCGCCGTCGCACCCTGCAGTGTCTCGTCAGTCGCTTCGATACGGAAGGCATCGAGTGCGATGTCTTGCGTGGCCGAGGAAAAGGCCACGAGGACGGCGAAAGCCACGATCCACCACAAGTCGACGGCGGGGTCGTAACGCGCCATCGCGAACAGACCGCCCGCTATGCCGACCTGCGCCAGCAGCATCCACGCCCGCCGCCGCCCCAGCCAGCGCGTGAGGAACGGCAAGGGCATACGATCGACAATGGGCGACCAAACGAACTTGGTGGAGTAGGTGACGCCGATCCAGCTCAGAAAGCCAATCGTGGTCAGACTGACGTTCGCCTCGCGCACCCAGTACGACAGGGTTGAGAACACCAGCAGGAGCGGCAGTCCGGCCGAAAAGCCCAGGAACAGCAGGCTGATTACGCGTGGATGCGTATAGATCGCCGCCGTCTCGCGCCAGCTCTTGGCGGGGGCGTCAGCGCTCAAATGAGGCCCTTCAGCGCCTGCTCCGGCCGCGCGCCGACATGGGAGATCACCTCGGCGGCGGCAATGCCGCCCAGCCGCGCGCATTCGGCCAGCGGCTTGCCGTGGGTGAGGCCGAACAGGAAGCCCGCGGCGTAGAGATCGCCGGCGCCGGTCGTGTCGACGACCTTGGCGACGGGCGCCGCCGGGACCTCATGGGTCTCGTCGCCCTTGATCACGACCGAGCCCTTCTCGCTGCGGGTGAGGGCGGCGATCCTGGCTTCCTTGCGCACTTCGGCGAGCGCCTGCTCGAAGGTCTCGACCTCGTAGAGCGCTTTGATCTCGGCCTCGTTGCCGAACAGGATGTCGACCTTGTTGCGGATCAGGTCGCGGAACTCGTCGCGATAACGATGGACGCAGAAGGAATCCGACAGCGTGATCGAGACCTTGCGGCCGGCGGCGCGGGCGGCGTCGAAGGCCTTGAGCACCGCCTGCTTGGCGGCCGGCGCGTCCCAGAGGTAGCCCTCGACATAGGTGACCTGGGCCGAGGCGACGAGCTTCGTGTCGATGTCGGCCGGCCCGAGGCCGGTGCAGGCACCGAGGTAGGTGTTCATCGTCCGCTGCGCGTCGGGCGTGACCAGGATCAGGCAGCGCGCGGTTGCCGGGCCTTCCGTCGCGGGCGGCGTCTCGAAGGACACGCCCGTCGCCTTGAGATCGTGGCCGAATACGCCGCCGAGCTGATCGTTGCGCACCTTGCCGATATAGGCGCCCTTGCCGCCGAACGAGGCGATGCCGGCCATCGTGTTGCCGCAGGAGCCGCCGGACACCTCAATGCCGGGACCCATTCCGGCATAGAGCTGTTCGGCGCGCGCCTCGTCGATCAGCATCATGCTGCCCTTCACCAGGCCGTGCCTGCCGAGGAAGGCTTCGTCGGAGCGCGAGATGACGTCGACGATGGCGTTGCCGATTCCCAGCACGTCGAAGGGGGCGGATGTCATGAAGTCTCCCACAAGGTCACAGTGAAACCAGGTGCATGCCCGGCTTGGTCTCTTCCAGCAAGGTCACGATGCCGGCGACCGTGAAGGGTACGTCGGCCCGCAGGCTCGCGCGATCGATGTCGAGCGACCGCAGGCCCATTTCGCACACGATCAGGCGCGCGCCAAGCTCGACGCAGGCCTGCAGCAGCGTCTCGAAGTCGCCGACGCCGCGCGCGCGATTGAGGGCGTCGCGCTCCCAGGCGCGCAGCGCCGGGGGAGAACCCTGCAGGGCGCGGATGCCACCCATGGTGAAGAACAGCACGGCTGGCTTGTTGACGGCCAGCGCCGCCGCGGCGAGGGCAAGGCCGTAGTGGACGCTCTCGTAGTCGTCGGAGCGCAGGATGACCGAAATGCCGCCTTCGTTCACGGCGCTGCTCCCGCTGAGGTGCCGCAGGTCGGGCACCCGGGTCGCTTGGTGACCGCCAGCGTTTCGAAGGAGGCGTTGAGCGCGTCGTACATCAGGAGCGACCCCGAGAGCGAACGCCCGACGCCCAGGATCTCCTTCACCACTTCGGTGGCCTGCAGCGTGCCCAGGGTGCCGGCCAGCGCCCCCAGCACGCCGGCCTGCGCGCAGCTCGGCACGGCGTCTTCCGACGGCGCCTCGGGAAAGAGGCAGCGCAGGCAGGGATGTCCCGCGCCCTGCCATGCCTTGTAGGTCGAGATCTGGCCGTCGAAGCGCAGGATCGCCGCCGAGACCAGCGTCTTGCGCAGGCGGAAGCAGACGTCGTTCAGCAGGTAGCGCGTGGCGAAGTTGTCGCTGCCGTCGGCTACGAGGTCGTAGTCGGCGAGGATGCGGTCGGCATTGTCCGCCGTCAGGCGCTCGTCATGGGTGAGCACGCCCACTTCGGGATTGATCTCTTCCAGCGCGCGGCGTGCGCTTTCGACCTTGGAAACACCCACGTCGGACGTGCGGTGAATCACCTGGCGTTGCAGATTGGAGAGATCAACCGTGTCGTGGTCGATCACACCCAGCGTGCCGATACCGGCCGCGGCCAGATACTGCAGGAGGGGTGCGCCGAGGCCGCCGGCACCGACGACCAGGACTTTCGCCGCAATCAGCTTCGACTGGCCAACGCCGCCGATCTCCGCCAGCACGATATGTCGCGCGTAACGGCGGATCTGCGTTTCTGACAGGTCAGGCAGCGATGTCATGGTCCGCTTATAGCATGGCGAGATGCCATGGATGCCTGTAGAGCCACCGCGCAATGAACACCAAGACTCGTCCGACCCTGTCGCCGCTCCTCCTGGCGGTGCTCGCGCTGTTGTCGGCCTTCACCCCGCTTTCGATCGACATGTACCTGCCGGCCCTGCCGGTGATCGCGGTCGACCTCCAATCCTCGGCCGGCGACATCCAGCTCACACTGTCGGCCTTCATGATCGCCTTCGGCGTGGGGCAGGTCTTCTACGGCCCCGCGGGAGACCGGTTCGGCCGCCGCCCGGTCATCCTGATCGGCCTGGTGATCTACGTGCTGACGAGCATCGGCTGTGCGTTTGCGGCGGCGTCGTGCTGGCGCGCACGATGGTACGCGACCTGGCTGAAAAGGATCACGCCGCGCGCGCCATGTCGCTCATGATGGCCTGCACCTCCATTGCGCCGATGCTGGCGCCTGTGATCGGGGGCCAGGTGATGTGGTTTGCCGGTTGGCGCGCCATTTTCTGGGTGCTGGCGTCCGCCGGTGTGATTGCCTTCGTCGTCGCGTGGTTCCAGCTCCCCGAGACGCTGAAGCCGGAGTATCGCCAGCCGCTGGTCTTCACCCAGATCCTGAAGCGGTTCGGCGAGTTGCTGAGCACGCGCACCTTCATGGGCTATGCCCTGACCTCGTCCTTCATGTTCGCCGCCCTGTTCTCGTACATCTCGGGATCGCCGTTCGTGTTCATCGAGCGCTACGGGATCTCGCCCCGTTTCTACGGCGTGGTGTTCGGTGGCATGGTGATCTTCATGACCATCGGCAGCCTGTTCAATGCGCGGTTCGTGCGCCTCCTGGGCGCCGGGCGCATCCTGCGCTTCGCGGTGATCGTTCCGGCCTTGTCCGGCACGGCGGCGATGGTCATGGGCTGGATCGAGGCTCGGTACGGCACGTTCGGCCTGTGGCCCTTCCTGGTTTGCATGGTCTTCCAGATCGCGACGCTGAGCCTGATCGCGCCGAATTCGACGGCGATGGCGATGCAGCACTACCCGCACATGGCGGGCACCGCGTCGTCGCTGATGGGCGTCATGACGTTCGGGGCCGGCGCGATCTTCGGCGCGATCGTCGGGCAGACCTTCGATGGCACCATCGCGCCGATGACGACCGCCATGGGCATCGCGGGCATCCTCTGCCTGATCTCGCACCGTGCGCTGGTGCGGCGGGGGTAACTCAGCGCCGCAGATCGACCGTCAGCAGATCGCCGCGGTCGTTGCCGACCGCCAGCTTGAATCCATCCGGCGACCAGGCGAGGCAGGTGATGGACGCGCCGTCAGCCATCTTCAGCACGACCGAGCGTTTTGTCCGGATGTCGCCGAGTTGCAACTCACCGGAATCGTAGCCGCCGGCCACGAATTCGGCCGCCGGATGAGCGGCGACAACCGTCATGAGGCCGGCGCCCTCGTCGCCGAACTGCAGCGGCGGCTTGCCCTCGGGACCCTTGCCGGAGAACGGCCAGGCGGTGAACACCGGTTGCGAGGAGGTGTAGAGGAAGCGCGCGTCGGCGGTCCACGACAGCGACTTCACCTTGGCGGGATAGCCCTGCATGCGCATGTCGGTGGCCTGCGCCACGCGCCAGACATGGATGTCGTTCTCCTGCGTGCCGGTGGCGATGAACTTGCCGTCGGTACTCCAGCGCAGCGCCACGTGGCTGCCCTGCCAGGCGAAGCGGCGCGGCGGCAGGGCGACGTCCTTGCTCAGGCTCCACACGGTGATGCCGCCGTAATGCGCGCAGGCGACGCGGCTGCCGTCCTTGCTGAAATCGAGACCGGCAACGGTGCTGGGATGCGGGCCGAACTCGCGGACCTCGCCGTCGCGGAACAGGAACATGGTCTTGCCGGCCGAGGCGGCGACCGCACCCGTTGTCCTATGGGTAACGAGATGCTCGATCCACTTGCCCTTCTGCGCCAGCAGCTCCGTCGCGGAACCGTCGGCGGCGATGCGCAGCACGCGGCCGTCGTCGCCACCGCTCACGAAGCCGTCGCCCGTCGGGTCGCCGACCAGTGCCAGAACGACACCGCTGTGAACGGGTGGCGCCGCGTCGGGGGCCGGTGCCGCGATGTCGGCGGGCAGGCGGCGGACCTGGCCGTCACCCAGGGCAAAGGCCACGGTCGAGCCGTCGCGATTGAAGGCGCAGGCGGCGACGGGCGCGTCGGCGGCGAGGGAGCGGGCCGGCGGCAGCGTCTGCTGCCAGGCCGGGTTGGCGAGATCGATCTTCACAGGACTACTTCAGGCAGTCTTCGAAGCCGCGCTGCAGGTTGTCGCCGTCGAGGTTGCGCCCGATGAACACCAGCTTGCTCGACCGCGTCTCGCCGTCCTTCCACGGCGTGCCCCAGGCGCTGTCCATCATCATGTGGACGCCCTGGTAGACGTAGCGCCGTGGCGCACCGTCGATGGCAAGGATGCCCTTGCTGCGGAAGATGTCGGCGCCCTTGATCTGCAGCAGCGCGCCCATCCACTTCTGGAACTTGTCGGGGTCGACTGGCCGGTCGGCGGTGATCGACAGGCTGCGGACCTCGTCCTCGTGGTGATGGTCGTGGCCACTGTGCAGGAAATCGGGCTCGAATTCGAGGATGCGGCCGAGATCGAACGCACCCTTGTCGAGGATGGCCTCGAGCTCGATCTGGCTCTTCTGCGTGTGGAAGATGCGGGCGTAGCGGTTGATGCCGCGGATCCTGTCTTCGACCTTCGCGAGTTCGTCGGCGCTCACCAGGTCGGTCTTGTTGAGCAGGATGACGTCGGCGAACGCCACCTGCTGCTCGGCCTCGCTGCCCTGTTCGAGCTGGCCGAAGAAGTGCTTGGCGTCGATCACGGTGACGATGGCGTCGAGGCGCGTCTTCGCCTTCACGTCCTCGTCGGTGAAGAAGGTCTGCGCGACGGGACCGGGATCGGCGAGGCCGGTCGTTTCGACCAGGATGCCGTCGAACTTGTCCTTGCGCTTCATCAGGCCTTCGATGATGCGGATCAGGTCGCCGCGCACGGTGCAGCAGATGCAGCCGTTGTTCATCTCGAAGACTTCCTCGTCGGCGTTCACCACGAGGTCGTTGTCGACACCCAGCTCGCCGAATTCGTTCACGATGACGGCGTATTTCTTGCCGTGTTGCTCGCTCAGGATGCGGTTGAGGAGGGTGGTCTTGCCGGCGCCGAGATAGCCGGTGAGCACGGTGACGGGAACTTGCGGCTGCGCCATTGAAAAACCTCGAATAATGGCCCTTGAAATAGGGTGTTCAACGGGGCTGCGCAACTGCGGCTCCCCCGCTAGCATGTGCCTGTTCACGTAGGTTGCAAGCTTGCCGGACGCGCCCCTCTACAGAGGTCCTTCCAACTATGATTCTGACTACTGCCGCAGGATCGTGCGTCGGACGGCCGCCGCATGCTTGGTCGTCCTCGTCTTCGAGACGCTCATTCTCCTTATCGTCGATCCAAGCACCAGCCGCTGCCCGGAATGGATAGTGCCGCCTCGGGACGCGGCGGATTCGCTATGGGCAATGGTAGGGCTAGTCACAGGGCTGCCGACCGCCTGGATATGCTACGTCGCGCTGCGCTGGGACCAGACGTTCTCAGCGAGGATTTACGACAGCATCGTCAATCCTCGGCCATCGATGTTTGGCTTTGGCAATATGGCTGCGCCGCGCATGATACACTTCGACCAGCTGTTTCTGATGGCGTGTGTTTCCTGGTGCTTAGCGTCGGCCATACCGTTGGGCGTGATGCTTGTCGGATGTACGAGCCTGCCGAGATATCTTGGATACTAAGGCTGCTCGCCCCGGAGCAGCTTGGGCAGGTCGCCGACCAGGCCCATGGCGTGGCGGACGAAGAACTTGCGCAGCGCCGGCACGCGGTTGACGGCGGCGAGGCCCGCGTCGCGCACCAGCCTGAGCGGCGCGACGTCGTTGGAGAACAGGCGGGTCAGCAGGTCGGTGGCGGCGACCATGGTGAGGTTGTCCGCCCGGCGCCATTGCGCGTAGCGCTCCAGCGTATCGGCGCCGCCGACGTCGAGGCCCAGCCGCTTGGCGTCGACCATCACCTCGACCAGGGCCGCGATGTCGCGAACGCCGAGATTGTAGCCCTGGCCCGCGATGGGGTGGATGCCGTGCGCGGCATCGCCCACCAGCACCAGGCGGGTATCGATGTAGCGCTCGGCATGGACGAGGCGCAGCGGATAGGACCAGCGGGGTCCCACCGCGACGACCGGCCCGAGATGATCGCCGAACCGCCGCGCGAATTCCGCCTGGAAGCGCGGCTCGTCGAGTTCGAGCAGACGGGGCGCGAGATCGGACCGTTCGGTCCACACGATCGACGAGCGATGCTCGCCCGCGGGGCCGTCCGTCATCGGCAGGATGGCGAAGGGGCCGCTGGGCAGGAACCTTTCCTGCGCGATGCCTCGATGTGGTTCGGCATGGTGGGCCACCAGGACGATGGCAATCTGGTTGTAGGACCAGTTGCGCGCGCCGATGCCGGCCTCCTCGCGCATCGAGCCGAGACGGCCTTCGGCGGAGGCGATCAGGCGGGTGGCGACGCGCCGGCCGCTCTTCAGCACCAGGCCGGCGCGATCCGGCCCGCGCTCGCTCTCGACCACCTCGTCGGGCGAGATGAGTTCGACCTTGGGGCAGGCGGCGAGCCGGCGCAGCAAGGCCGCGCGGAGGAAGCGGTTCTCGACGATCCAGCCCATTGGCGCCGCGGCGTCGCCGCCTTCGGCGGCCTCGCGGTGGTCGAAATGGAGGAAGAGCGGGCTCGCGCGTCCGTCATGGCCGGCATCGGAGATCCGGATGTCGCGGATCGGCTCGGCTTCGGGGGCAATCTCGTCCCAGGCGCCGAGCGCGGCGAACATGCGCTGGCTGGTGAAGGCGAGGGCGGTGGTGCGACCGTCGGAACCGGGCTGGGCCAGCGTGGCGAGCGGGACGCGGTCGATGAGGGCGGTCGAAAGGCCTGCTTCACCGGCCGCCAGGGCGAGAAGGCTGCCGTTGAGGCCCGCGCCTGCGATGGCAAGGTCGAAGGGGGAGCTGCCGGAAGGACGACTATCCATTGGCCATAGATGGCAGCCGCTCCGAAGGGCGGCAACCCTCCATGGTCAATGCGACGCGGCCCCGGATGGGGCCGCGCCGGAAGCGGGCTCAGAACGCCTTGGCGATGCCGAGGATGACGCGGCTGGCGCAGTTCTGGGTGCCGAGGCAGTCCTGGACGCTGAGATTGGTGCCCGTATAGACGGCGGAGAGGTCGAAGCCGTAGACGGAGACGACGAGGCCGAGCTGCCAGTCCCAGTAGTTGTCGTTGGGAATGCCGTAGTTGACGAAGCGCTCGACATACTGGTTGCCGATGGTGCCGAAGGCCTTGAACGCCACGTTGTCGTTGACGTGGAGGAACGGCATGGGAACGGTGACCGAGGCCCACTTGTACCAGGCGTTGCCCGAGTTGGCGAAGAAGTTGGGGCTGTAGCGGACGGCGGCGCTGACCTGGGCGACGCCGAAATCGTATCCGGCGACGAGGCCGAACTCACTGAAGTCGTAGAACAGGTTCGAGGGGGCGCTGAGATAGTTGTAGCGGATGTAGCCCAGGTCGAAGGTGAGCTTGTCGTCGAGGAGCTTGAGCTTCAGGCCGGTGAGAAGGTCGATCTCGGCGGTCGTGCCGGTGCCGGGGAAGTTCACGTTGGAGCCCCAGGCGCCGACATAGGCGCTGAGCGGGATCTTCTCGCTGACGGTGGGGGTCTCGTAGCCGAGGGCGGCCTGGACGGCGATCTGGCGCTGGGTCTGCGAGATGCCGCGATAGGAGTAGTCGTTGAGAACCGCGAAGCCGGCGGTGAAGGTGCCACCGAACGGAGCCTTCCAGGTCTCCTTCTCCGGCGCCGCCGGCGTGGTGGCCGGATCGGGCGTTCCCTGCGCTACCTGCTGATCCTGCGTGACCGTAACGGTCTGCGGATCTGGCGTACCCTGTGCATAGGCAGCGCTGGATGCATAGAATGTGATCAGCGACGTAGCCAGAACAGCGGTTTTTTTAAGCAACACGACCACCCCCAAAGACTTATGACTTGTTTCCGCCCCAATCCGTGCAAGGGGCGTGCCAAGCGAGGATGCAATTTGTCGGGCGCGGTTTGGCACGACCTTTGCTCGCGTCGAATTGAACTTTGGGGGCGGGCGTGCCGCCCGTTGGAGGACAGGCGCAAATGAAAATGATCGTGGCAATCTTCAAGCCCTTCAAGCTGGACGAGGTCAGGGATGCCCTGACGTCGCTCGGCATCCAGGGATTGACCGTGAGTGAAGTGAAGGGGTTCGGTCGTCAGAAGGGCCAGACCGAAATCTATCGCGGCGCGGAGTACGCCGTGAGCTTTCTGCCGAAGGTGAAGATCGAGGTCGTGATCGACGACACCATGGTCGAGCGCGCGGTCGAGACCATCCGCAAGGCGGCGGGCACCGGCAAGATCGGCGACGGCAAGGTGTTCGTCATGCCGGTCGAGCAGGCGATCCGCATCCGCACCGGCGAGTCCGGCACCGAAGCGCTGTGATCCGACACCACAATCAACTCGAGAACCAGGGGACGATGATGAAGTTCAAGACCAACTCGGTGCTTGCCGGCGCGGGGGCGGCCGCAGTGCTGCTCCTGCCGGCGTTGGCGCTGGCCCAGGCTGCCGCGACGCCGGCTCCGGCGGCGGCCGCGCCCAAGCTCGATACCGGTGATACGGCGTGGATGCTCACCTCGACGGCGCTGGTGCTGATGATGACCATTCCGGGCCTCGCCCTGTTCTACGGTGGAATGGTTCGCAAGAAGAACGTGCTGTCGACGGTGATGCAGAGCTTCGCCATCACCTGCATGATTTCCGTACTGTGGCTGATCGTCGGCTACAGTCTGGCCTTCACGCCGGGCAGCTCGATCGTTGGTGGGCTCGGCCGCATCTTCATGGCTGGCCTCGGGCTCGACAGCGTGCATGACCTCGCCAAGACGGTTCCCGAGACCGTCTTCATGTGCTTCCAGCTCACCTTTGCCATCATCACGCCCGCACTGATCGCCGGCGCCTTCGCCGAGCGCATGAAGTTCTCGGCCATGATGTGGTTCATGGCGCTGTGGTCGCTGATCGTCTATGCGCCCATCGCCCACTGGGTGTGGGGCGGCGGCTTCCTCGGCGACTGGGGTGTTCTCGACTATGCCGGCGGCACCGTGGTGCACATCAACGCCGGCGTGGCGGGCCTCGTCTGCGCCCTCGTCATCGGCAAGCGCAAGGGCTTCGGCACCGAGAACATGGCGCCGCACAACCTCGTCTACTCCGTGATCGGCGCCGCCCTGCTGTGGGTCGGCTGGTTCGGCTTCAACGCCGGCTCCGCCGTCGGCGCCAGCCCCAATGCCGGCATGGCGATGGCGGTC
Source organism: Rhodospirillaceae bacterium (assembly GCA_009772935.1). Taxonomy (GTDB): domain Bacteria; phylum Pseudomonadota; class Alphaproteobacteria; order Reyranellales; family Reyranellaceae; genus Reyranella. The sequence goes on along the minus strand of WOUR01000016.1, from coordinate 19,883 downwards.
ACCCAGTTCGCCTCGGCCGCGGCCGCTCTGGCCTGGATGTTCGCGGAGTGGGTGACGCGCGGCAAGCCGTCGGTCCTCGGCATCATCTCGGGTGCCGTCGGCGGTCTCGTCGCCATCACCCCGGCCTCGGGCTTCGTGACGCCGATGGGCGCGCTGGCCATCGGCATCATCGCCGGCCTGGTCTGTTTCTGGGGCGCCACCGGCCTCAAGAAGGCGATGGGCTACGACGACTCGCTCGACGCGTTCGGCGTGCACGGCATCGGCGGCTTCGTCGGCGCCATCCTGACCGGCGTCTTCGCCGTGGAAGTGATCGGCGGCGAGGGCAAGAAGGGGCTGATCGACGGCAACGCCGGCCAGGTCCTGACGCAGCTCTGGGGCTCGCTGGTCTGCATCGCTTGGTGCGCGGTCGCCACCTTCATCATCCTCAAGATCGTCGATGCCCTGATCGGGCTGCGCGTGACGACCGAGGAAGAGATCGAGGGTCTCGACATCAACCTGCACGGCGAGACGATCCACTAGGACCGTCTCCTCCTAGAGATCGGGAACCCCTCTCTCCTCCTGGTTCCCTCTCATCCGCCGCACCGTGTCGCGGCGGACCCTCGGGCCCGGCGAGCCTCTCGCCGGGCCCGCTTTCTGTCCGGCGTTTGACGCCGCGAACGCGAGGCGCCAGTCTGTCGGGCGCAGCCGCAAAGGCAGGAGGGGAAACAGATGAAGCTCGTGTCTGCCATCATCAAACCGTTCAAGCTCGACGAGGTGCGCGACGCGCTGACCGGCGTCGGCGTGTCGGGTCTGACGGTGAGCGAGGTCAAGGGCTTCGGCCGTCAGAAGGGCCAGACCGAGATCTATCGCGGCGCCGAGTATCTCGTGAGCTTCCTGCCCAAGGTGAAGATCGAGATCGTGGTCGACGACGGCCAGGTCGAGCGCGCCGTCGAGGCCATCCAGAAGGCGGCGCACACCGGCAAGATCGGCGACGGCAAGATCTTCGTCACTGCGGTCGAGCAGGCCGTGCGCATCCGCACCGGCGAGTCGGGCTCAAACGCTCTTTGAGCCGAAGCGGCTGATCGCGGGATAGGCATTCCGGCGCGCCTGCGGCGCCATGCCCGGACTAGTGCTTGTGGTTGGCGGGACAGGGGCCGCAAGCCCTTCCTTCATCTCAAGAAACAAGCCTATTCCCTTGTTGTGATTGGCTAATTTGTTCCATAGAATGTGGCGATAGGCTGGTCGTCCTTGGCCGGCACCGTGGCATTTTTCCGGCCGCTTTGGCCCATTGGGAACGAGAATGTTCAATCCGCGCCTGACCGAGACGCTGACCGATTTCCCATTTGCGCGGTTGAACGCCCTCATTGCTCCCATCGCGCCGCCGGCGCATCTCTCGATGATCAACATGTCGGTGGGCGAGCCGCAGGGCGCGATGCCGGCGTTCGCGCGGCAGATCGTGATCGACGAAGTCGATGGCTGGAATCGCTATCCGCCCAACCAGGGCCTGCCCGACCTCAACCTCGCGATCTGCGAATGGCTGACGCGCCGCTACAAGCTGCCCCAGGGCCTGCTCGATCCGAACCTGCACGTCCATCCGACGGCCGGCAGCAAGGAAGGTGTCTACATCATCTCCACCGTGGCGACGCCGCAGGAGAAGGGCGGGGGCAAGCCGATCGTCGCGCTGCCCAACCCTTTCTACCAGGCCTATCTCGGCGGTGCGGTCCTGTCGGGCGGCGAGCCGCTGCTGGTCAACGCCGAAGCCTCGAACGGTTTCCTGCCGGACTATGAGAGCCTCGACGAAGCGACCTGGCGGCGGATGTCGGTGGTCTATCTCTGCTCGCCGGCCAATCCGCAGGGCGCGATCGCCAGCAAGGAGTACCTGCAGAAGCTGCTGAGGCTCTGCCGGAAGTACGACACCGTACTTGCGGTCGACGAGTGCTACGCCGAGATCTACACCGGCGCCCCGCCGACGGGTGCGCTCGAGGCCGCCCTCGAGATCGACGAGACCGGGGCCAAGGACCCTTTCCGCAATCTCGCGGTGTTCCACTCGCTGTCGAAGCGGTCGAACGCGGCGGGTCTTCGCTCGGGCTTCATGGCCGGCGACCCGAAGCTGGTCGCGTTGGTGCTGCGCTGGCGCAGCTATGGCGGCCCGCAGATTCCCTTTGCCGTCCAGAAGGCGTCGGCCGCGCTGTGGCGCGAGGAGACGCATCCCGTCCAGACGCGCGAATGGTACGTGAAGAACTTCCGGATCGCCGAGCAGATCCTGCACAACCGCTTCTCCTACTACACGCCGGGCGGCGGGTTCTTCCTGTGGCTCGACGTCGGCGACGGCGAGGAGGCCACGCGCAGGCTGTGGGGCGAGGCGCACGTCAAGGTGCTGCCGGGTGCCTATGCCTGCCGCGAAACCAACGGCATCAACATCTCCCAGCGCTACATCCGCGTGGCGCTGGTGCATGACGAGAAGACCACCCGCGAGGGGCTCCAGCGCCTCGCGGCCGTTCTGTAGGGAGCGCGACCGCGCATGGCCATGCTGAGCCTGTCTTCAGCGTTGCAGCCCAGGACCTCCATCCTGCCGGAGGGCGGGCGCGATTTCCTGCGCCGTCGCATGATGGAGATCGTCGGCGTTGCCACGGCAGGCTTCGGCCTCGCGCTGATGATGGCGCTGTTCACCTACAGCCCCGGCGATCCCTCGCTCAACCACGCCACGGCGCGGGCGCCCAACAACCTGCTCGGCCTGCCCGGCGCCTACATCTCGGACTTGCTGCTCCAGACCTTCGGTCTCGCCATTATTCTCGCACCGGTCGCCTTCATTACCTGGGGCGTGCGCATGGTGCGCACCCACCATCTCGGATTCTTCGGGCTGCGTCTCTCGCTGCTGCTGCTGGCGTTGCTGATGATGAGCGTGGCCTGCGTGGGCCTGGGCGACGTGGGCGGTGCGGCCACCCATGCCGGACCGGGCGGGCTGGTCGGGCTGGCCCTGGTCGGCCGCTTCCGCGAACTGGTTCTCACTCATTCGAGCGGCGGCGCGCTCACTTTCATCGAGCCTGCTGCGGCAGCCCTCGCCTTCATCGCGATGGCCCCGGCGCTGGGCATGAACCGGACCGACCTGCCGCTGATCTTCCGCATCCTGCGCGCTCCGTTCCTGTGGGTCGTGTGGGGCATGCGCGCGGCGATGGACCTGTGGCGCGGCAAGCCGCAGGCGCTGGAGGAGGAGAACGAGCCGCCAGCGCCTCACATCGGCTATGCCGAGATTCCGGGCGAGATCGACGCCAGTCAGTACGATCCGGCGCACTTCGAGAATCGCTATGAGCAGATCCCCGAGGAAGGCGCGGTCCTGCCAGCACGCGACTCGCTGATGGTCGATGCGCCCTATGCCCCGATCGAACGGCCGGCCGACGACATCCCCGAGGCGCCCGGCGGCCCGCGCATGTACCCGCCGGTCCTGGACGAGGCCGCACCTTCCCGCATGCAGGAGCGCACCTTCCTCAGTCGCCTGACTGGCGGCCTGCGCATCGAGCCCTTCATGCGGCGCCCGGCGACGGCCGCCGCGGCCCCGGCGGAACGAATCGAGCCGGGCTTCGGCGGTTACGACGCAGCGCCCCCGCCGGCACACTACCGGCAGCCGAGTGTCGACGAGGAATTCGAGGTGCCTCCGCCGGTCGCGGTCGCGCCGCCGCCCCCGCTCCCACCTGTCACCCAAGAGGGACCGGACGACGAGGCCGACGAGAATCCGTTCACGCCCGACAATGCGCTCGACGTCGAGCAGCCTGCGGTCGCACCGCCAGTGGCCACGGGCGTGAAGATCGTGCCGCGCAAGACGGCCGCGCCGCAGGGCAAGCGCGCCGCCAAGGCCGGACAGCGCGAGCTGGCCCTCGGGGCCGAGTACCAGCTGCCGCCACTCGACATCCTGTCGCTGCCCTCGAGGGTCAACGCCCAGCCGAAGATCGACGAGGAAGCGCTGGAGCAGAATGCGCGCCTGCTCGAGACGGTGCTCGACGATTTCGGCGTCAAGGGACAGATCGTGAAGGTGCGTCCAGGCCCGGTCGTGACCCTCTACGAGCTCGAACCGGCGCCCGGCACCAAATCGAGCCGGGTCATCGGTCTCGCCGACGACATCGCCCGCTCGATGAGCGCGGTCTCGGCGCGCGTCGCTACCGTGCCCGGTCGCAACGTCATCGGCATCGAGTTGCCCAACGCCAAGCGCGAGACGGTGTTCCTGCGCGAGCTGCTGTCGACCAAGCACTACGAGGATGGCCGCCTCGGCCTGCCGTTGGCGCTGGGCAAGGACATCGGCGGCGATCCGGTCATCGCCGACCTCGCCCGCATGCCGCATCTGCTGATCGGCGGCACCACCGGCTCGGGCAAGTCGGTGGCGGTCAACACCATGATCCTGTCGCTGCTCTACCGGCTTACGCCGAATCAGTGCCGCTTCATCATGATCGACCCCAAGATGCTGGAACTCAGTGTCTACCAGGACATCCCGCACCTTCTCACGCCCGTCGTTACCGAACCCCGCAAGGCCATCGTCGCTCTGAAGTGGGTCGTGCGCGAGATGGAAGACCGCTATCGCGCCATGAGCGCTGTCGCGGTCCGCAACATCGCCGGCTACAACGAGAAGCTCGCGGAGACGGCGCGCAAGGGCGGGGTGCTGACCCGCAAGGTCCAGACCGGCATCGATCCCGAGACGCGCAAGCCCACCTTCGAGGACGAGGAGATGGACCTGACGCCGCTGCCGTTCATCGTCGTCATCATCGACGAAATGGCGGACCTGATGCTGGTCGCGGGCAAGGAGATCGAGGCGACCGTGCAGCGTCTCGCGCAGATGGCGCGCGCCGCCGGCATCCATGTGGTGATGGCCACGCAGCGGCCATCGGTCGACGTCATCACCGGCACCATCAAGGCCAACTTCCCGACCCGCATCTCCTTCCAGGTGACGTCGAAGATCGACAGCCGCACCATCTTGGGCGAGCAGGGCGGCGAGCAGCTGCTGGGCCAGGGCGACATGCTCTATATGGCCGGGGGCGGCAAGATCGCCCGTGTCCATGGCCCCTTCGTCAGCGACGGCGAGGTCGAGGAGGTGGTCCGCCACCTGCGGGCCCAGGGCGCGCCGGCCTACATCGAGTCGGTCACCGACGATCCCGACGCGGAGGGCTCGGGGGCCGGGTTCCCGGGTGATGCCGAGGAGAGCGAGAGCGACCAGCTCTACGACCAGGCCATCGCGCTGGTGGCCCGCGAGCGCAAGTGCAGCACGTCTTTCATCCAACGGTATCTCCAGATCGGCTATAACAGGGCCGCCCGCATTGTCGAGCGCATGGAGCGCGAGGGCGTGGTCAGCGCCGCGAACCATGTCGGCAAGCGCGAGGTCCTGGCCCGGGACATCGACGATCGGGAACGCTGAGCGTCCCGTCTGACTGAGGGGCGAACGAGGTAGGATGACAGATCAAGCCCCGCCCGGATCGGTTTCCGGGACCCCGGCCGCGAAGACTCCTGGTGTGCAAGGCGCCGTCGGGGCGGCGTCGGTTCGCCGCCGCCGCCGTTTCCCGCTGGTCTGGCTGGTGCCCATCGTGACGGCGCTGATTGCCGGATGGCTGGCGTGGGACGCCTTCTCCAAGCGCGGTCCGGTGATCACCGTGTCCTTCGACACGGCCGCCGGCCTCACGGCCGGTCAGTCGCAGCTCAAGTACCGCAACGTCGTCATGGGGACGGTGAAGACCATCACCATTCCGCCCGACCTGTCGAAGGTGCTGGTGACGATCGAGACGGTGAAGGAAGCCGAGCCGCTGCTCACCGACAAGACGATCTTCTGGGTGGTGAAGCCGCAGCTCTTCGCCGGCAACATCTCCGGTCTCGAGACCATCCTGTCCGGCTCCTACATCGGCATGCGTCCGTCAACCGAACCGGGGGCCGACAAGCGCGACTTCGTGGGACAGGAGGATCCGCCGATCCTGCAAGCCTCGGTGAAGGGCACCACGTTCCGGCTCGATTCGCGCCGGCTGGGCTCGATCAGCCTCGGCGCCCCGATCTTCTTCCGCGATATCGAGGTCGGCACCGTGCTGGGCTGGGACCTGCACGACCTCGCCAGCCGAGTGGCGATCCATGCCTTCGTGCGCGCGCCGTACGACCGCTACGTGCGCAACGACTCCAACTTCTGGAACGCCTCGGGCCTGTCGATTTCGCTCGGCGCCAATGGCGTCAACATCGAGATGGAATCGCTGCGCGCCATCCTGCTGGGCGGCATCGCCTTCGATACGGCGCACAATTCGACCGCGCCGATCAGCCCGCCCGGCCAGCGTTTCCAGCTATACGCCAACATCGAGGAAGCCAAGTCGGCGGGATTCGGCCAGCAGATCAAGCTGATCTCCTATTTTCCGGGCTCGGTCGCCGGGGTGACGGAAGGCGCCGAGGTCCGGTTCCACGGCCTCAAGATCGGCGAGGTTACGCGCGTCGGGCTGGTCTACGATCCGAAGACCGACCGCGTGGTCGCGCCGGTCCATTATCGGGTCGAGGCCGGCAGGGTCAGCAACCTTGCAAAGGCGCAGGGCATGGAGCCCATCAACGTCGCCGAGGAGATGATCAAGCGCGGCCTGCGCGCGACGCTGCAGGCGCCGAGCCTGATCAGCCCGCAGAAGGTCATATCGCTGGAGGTCGTGCCCGGCGCGCCCGGGGGCGAACTCACCGAGGAAGGCGGCCACTATGTCATACCGGCCGCCGAAGTCGGCGGCTTCGACAGCATCACCGCATCGGCCAGCGAACTGTTGAGCAAGATCAACCGCATCGACTTCGACAAGATCGGCAACAGCCTGGTCAGCGCCTCCGTTGGAATCGACCAGATGGTCAACGGGCCGCAGATCAAGGCGACCCTGGCGGCTCTCGAGAAGGCGATGGTCGACGTCCAGGACATCGCCCGGAAGCTCGACGTCGACGGGACTCCGGCGTTGAAGCGCCTGCCCGACATCGCGCTGCAGCTCCAGGAGGCCATGACGAAGGCCAATCGCCTGATCGGCTCGGTCGACAAGGGATACGGCGACACGTCGAAGTTCCATCGCGACCTCGACCGCCTTCTGCCCCAGATCACCGACGCGGCGCGCTCGATCCGCGCCCTGGCCGACCTGCTGTCGCGTCACCCCGAGGCCCTGATCAAGGGCCGCACCAACACGGGCAAGGAATGATCACCACTCCCTTCGGCCGCCGCCGCTTCGGCCTCCTCGCCCTTCCGGCCCTCGCCGCGCCGGCGCTTCAGGCCTGCGGTTCTTCGCCAGAACCCGTCCTCTACACGCTGGCGGTGCGGCCGGGGCCGGTGCTGACGCGGGGACCGCGGATCGTGCAGGTCCGCGACATCGGCCTGCCGGGCTATCTCGACCGCAAGGAGATCGTCCGCTCGACCGAGGACTTCAAGCTCGACGTGCGCGCCAACGCCTGGTGGGGCGAGCCGATGGGCGGGATGCTGTCGCGCACCATCGTCCTCGATCTGTCGCAGCGCCTGCCCGGCAGCCAAGTCTACAGCGAGGCCGGTTCGATCACGATGGACCCCTACGCCACGGTCGGCATCGACTTCCAGCGCTTCGACGCCGACAAGGCGGGCAACGTCATCCTGCTGGCGCAGGTCGCCATCCAGTTCAATCGGCCGACGCGAACGGCCGCGCGTAACTTCTCGATCTCGAAGCCCGTTCCGACACAGGACACGCCGGGCCATGTCGCCGCCATGAGCGACGCGCTCGGCGAACTGTCGGACGGCATCGCGACGCTGCTTCAGTAGCGCCATGCTGCGGGCCTTCGCCGTCCCACGCGACCCGGGTCCTTTGGTCACGTCGCCGCAGCTGCGCGAATGCCATGGCTGCGGCCTGTTCCAGATCGTGCCGGCGATGGCGGCTAACATGGGTTCCGACTGCGAGCGCTGCGGCACGCGGCTGCGCTCGACGCGCGCCGACCCGACCGGCCATTGCCTGGCGCTCACCTTCGCCTCGCTGGTCCTGTTCGCCATCCTGTGGCTCACGATGCTGATGAAGGTCTCGACGGCGGGGATCGTCCACGAGACCACGATTCACTCCGGCCCATTGGAACTGGTGCGGCATGGGCTGTGGCCGCTGGCCATCGCCGTCGCTTTCACCACGGCGTTCGCGCCTTTGATCAAGTTCGCCGGCACGCTCTACGTGCTGGTCGGCCTGCGCATGCGCACCTTGCCTCCCAACCTGCGCGGCGTGTTCATCATCGCCCGTCGCATGGGGACCTGGGCGATGCTCGAGGTACTGCTGCTGGGCGTGTTCGTGGCCTACACCAAGCTGGGCGACCTCGTGACGATCCAGCTCGGACCCGCGGTCTATGCGCTGGCCGTTCTCACCGTCGTGATCGTCTGGGCCGAGCTGTCGTTGGACCCGCAGGCCGTTTGGGAGGAGATCGAACGCCGCGGCCAGACCCATGCGCCGATGCCGCCGGTCGCGCCGCTGGAGTACAGGCCGGGTGCCGCCGGCTGCGAGGAGTGCAAGCTCGTCTGCGTTCCGGCCGAGCATGACGGGCGTTGCCCGCGCTGCGGTGCGCGCGTGCACGAACGCAAGCCCGACAGTCTCAACCGTACCCTTTCCCTCGCGCTCGCCGGCGCCGTGCTTTACATCCCGGCCAACGTCTATCCAGTGCTGACCGTGATCCAGTTGGGCTCCGGCGCGCCCAGCACCATCATGGGCGGCGTCGAGGAGCTGGTCTCGTCCAAGATGTATCCGCTGGCGCTGCTGGTGTTCTTCGCCAGCGTGCTGGTGCCGCTGTTCAAGCTCATCGGCCTGATCGGCATGATCTCGGTGACGTCGTTGCCCGGCACGGCCGAGACCGCCGGCGTGTTCCTGCGCCAGCGCACCAAGCTCTATTTCGTCGTCGCCTGGATCGGCCGCTGGTCGATGGTCGACATCTTCATGGAGTCGCTGCTCGGTGCGCTCGTGCAGTTCGGCCGCGCGGTCACGATCGATCCCGGCATGGGCGCCCTTGCCTTTTGTGCCGTGGTGATCGTCACGATCTTTGCGGCCGAGGCCTTCGATCCGCGTCTCATGTGGGATGCCGCTGCGCGCAATCCGCACCGGCAGTCCCTGCCGTCGGCGGCGAGTCGCAACGGTAACTTGGCGGCGGTCAGTCCCGGTTGAAGGCGATGTCCGGACTGGCGCGATTGGCCGGGCGGGTTTCGCTTCAAGCAGGTGAGATGGCTGTCGTCACTTCGCCGGCCCGAATCCCTGGAGCGTCCAGACGAGCGGGGCGGGGTCGATGCGAACCTCGCCGCTTTGCGGCCGGTCGATGTCGATGATCAGCACGATGGCCAGCGTCCAGACACCGAGCAGCAGCACGGAAAGCCCCGGCTGGCGGCTGCCGACCAGGCCGAATCCGTAGCCCACCGCTCCGACGGCAAAGATCGAGACGGTCAGCAGCAGCCGCAGGACGTAGGCCGGCACATGGCTGGTGAAGTTGCGCCGGTTGGTGAGCGACAGGTCGATCATTTCGTTGAGCGACGAAAGCAGCAGCCCCGAGATCGGCGTCGGCGAGCGCTCGGCGACAGTGCGCGCCAGCTGCCAGAGTTCGTTCTGGATCCTGTTGGTCCGTTGGTTGAGCCGGGCGACCTCCGCCGGATCGGAACTGCCCCGCACCACGGCGATGCGGGTCTCGGTATAGTCGCGCAGCAGGCGCTGCATCGCCTCGCCCTCAGCGCCGGTCGTCACTGTCGCACGCAGCCACGCCGTCCCAATGGCGTTGGCTTCGGCCAGGACCGAGTCACGTCGCTGCTGGTAGCGATCCGATGCCATGGAAAGCGAGACGCCGAGCAGGAAGGCCAGCAGGCCCATCATGCCCGCTGTCGCGAAGTTGACCGATGATTTCTCGCCGTCCGTGGGAGCGTGCCGGCGGGCGATGAACTTGCCGAGCTGGACTCCGAACTCGAGGGACGCCAGCAGCAACAGCAGGACGAAGAGGCCGGCGAGGTGGAGGTTGCCGTTGGCGTGCGCCTGCAGGAAGCCGAACAACGCGTCGAAGGGGCCGAGGGACATGATCCGAATATCCAGGCTGGGTCTCAGGGCTTCCAGCGCAGGAAGTTGGCGATCAGCCGAAGTCCGGTCGCCTGGCTCTTCTCGGGATGGAACTGTGTGCCGGCGAGATTGTCGCGTCCGACGATCGCGGTGACCGGTCCGCCATAGTCGGTCAGGGCCAGAACCGTCTCCGGCTTGCTGGCCGCAAGCTGGTAGGAATGCACGAAGTAGGCATGGGCGCGCGGTGCGATGCCGGCGAGCAATGCATGCGGCTTGAGGTCCGTCAGCTCGTTCCAGCCCATGTGCGGGATCTTGAGATGATCCTTGCCGGGTTCGATGCGCACCACATCGCCCGCGATCCAGTCGAGCCCGGCATGGATGCCGTACTCGACGCCGCGCGTGGCCATCAGCTGCATGCCGACGCAGATGCCGAGGAACGGCTTGCCGCGCTCGATGACCTCGCGCTGCAGCGTGTCGACCATGCCCGGCACGGCGTAGAGACCGGCGCGGCAGTCGGCGAAGGCACCGACGCCGGGCAGCACGATGCGGTCGGCGGTGGCGACCTCGTCCGGCGACGACGTCACCAGCACGCGCTCATGCGTGCCGGCCTCGCGCGCGGCGCGCTCGAAGGCCTTGGCGGCGGAGCGCAGGTTGCCCGACCCGTAATCGACGATGGCGACGGTCATGATCCGTGGTGCCTACAGCACGCCCTTGGTGCTGGGTACGGCCGTCGTCTGGCGCGGGTCGATCTCGACGGCCACGCGAAGCGCCCGGGCGATACCCTTGAAGCAGGTCTCGACGATATGGTGGTTGTTCTCGCCGTAATGGTTCCACACGTGCAGCGTCAGGCCGCCCAGCTGGGCGAAGGCCTGGAACCACTCCTTGAACAGCTCGGTGTCCATCGTGCCGAGCTTGTCGCGGGTGAAATTCACCTTCCAGATCAGATACGGTCGGTTCGACACGTCGAGCGCGACCTCGGTCAGCGTCTCGTCCATCGGGATGGTGGCGCTGCCGTAGCGCCGGATGCCCTTGCGGTCGCCCAGCGCCTTGGACAGGCACTCGCCCAGCACGATGCCGGTGTCTTCCGTGGTGTGGTGATAGTCGATGTGCAGGTCGCCCTCGGCGCGCAGCGTGATGTCGATCAGGCTGTGGCGCGAGAGCTGCTCGAGCATATGGTCGAGGAAGCCGATGCCGGTCTTGATGTCGTAGACGCCGGTGCCATCCAGGTTGATGGCGGCGGAGATACGGGTTTCCTTGGTCGCTCGGTCCACGGACGCGCGTCGTCCGCCGGTGCCGGGCGTGGTCAGGGGAGCGGTGGTCGTGGCCATGGGCAGGTTCATACAGGAACGCGGGCGGCCCGGTCGAGCGCCACACGCGTCAGAATGACGCCGGCCAGCACGATCAGTCCGCCCAGCACGCGGGCTGCGGTCAATGGATCGCCGAAGAAGGCAGCCGACAGGCCCACCCCGGCGACCGGGATCAGGTACATGTAGACCATGACCCGGCTGACCCCCAGCCGGTCGAGCCCGGCCGTCAGGCCGAGGAAGGCGACGCCCACCGGAAAGATGGCGGTGTAGAGCCAGAAGCCCAGCAGCCGGTCGTCGAGCCGGGCGAACTTGGCCGGCGATTCGAAGAGAAGGGCGACCGGCACCAGCACGACGGAGCCGAACAAAGTCGTCCAAGCCATGACGGGCAGGGCGCCCAGCCGTTGATTGTAGGGCGCGCAGCGCTCGACATAGAGGGCCCAGGCGAAGGCCGAGAGCATCCAGAGCAGGGTGCCGTCGAGGCTGCCGAACGACAGCGTGACCGCCGTGAGGCTGTTGTTCACCACCAGCACGACCCCTGCGAAGGCCAGCCCGATGCCGGCCCAGCCCAGCGCGGGCAGCCGACGGCCGCCGAACCAGGCGAGGATCGCCGAGAAGGCGGTGGTGGTGGTCATGACGATCGAGCCGACGCTCGGTGCCGTGTACGTCATGGCGAGACCCCAGCAGGCCTGGAACAGGGTGACGCCGATCAGCGACAGCAGGAACAGCGGCAGCCAGTCGCGCTGCGCCAGGCCGAGCGGCCGGCGCATCAAGGCCATGACGGCGAACAGGAAGAGGCTGGCGACCAGGTAGCGCGAGCCGCTGTAGAGCAGCGGGCTCATGACCTGCAGCACGTCCTTGGCGAAGGGATAGCTCGATCCCATCAGCATCGCCGTGCCGAACATGATGAGGTCGCCGGTGTAGCGGCGACCTCCCTTTGCCTCGTCCGTCATGCGGGGAGAGTGATTCTTCTACTTCGCCGCCGTCGCCGTCTTCTGCGCGCCCCAGAAGCCGAACAGGGCGCCGGCGACGCGGCGGATCTGGATCTCCTCCGAGCCCTCGGTGATGCGGTAGCGGCGGTGGTGGCGGTAGATGTGCTCGAACGGCGTGTGACGCGAATAGCCGACGCCGCCATGCACCTGCATCGCACGGTCGGCGGCGTCGCAGACCAGGCGGTTGGCGCGGTAGTTCGACATCGCCACCCATTCGCTGACGTTCATGTGGTGCTCGCGGTCGAGGTGCCACGCCGTCTTGCGCACCAGGCCGCGGGTCATCTCCGCCTCGGTGTGCAGCTCCGCCAGCGGGAACTGGATCGCCTGGTTGGTCGCCAGCGCCTTGCCGAACACCTTGCGGTTCTTCGCGTACGCCACCGACAGGTCGATGCAGTATTGCGCCGCGCCGAGGCTCGAGGCGGCCTGGCGGATGCGGTTCTCATGCACGAAGGTCTGCGCCACGTCGAGGCCGCGGCCTTCCTCGCCCAGCATGGTCGAGCCCGGTACGGTGACGTTGCTGAGCGACACCTCGGCATGGTCGGACGGCATGTTGAACGTCCACCACATGTACTCGATCTTGAAGCCCGGGCTCTTCACCGGCACCAGGAACGCCGAGATACCGCGCGCATCGCCGGCCTTGCCGGAGGTGCGCGCGAAGACGAGGTCGACCGTGGCCGTATGCATGCCGGTGTTGAACCGCTTCATGCCGTTGATCACCCAGTCCGAGCCCTGCTTCGTCGCGGTGGTCTCCATGAACGTGGCGTCGGAGCCGTGCAGCGGCTCGGTGAGGCCGAAGCCGATGCGCTCGGTGCCCTTGAACATGCCCTCGATGTAGCGGTCTTTCTGCTCCTGCGTGCCGAAGCGGTGCAGCAGCAGGGCCACCGGGAAGTTGCCGACGATCGAACTCTCGTTCTGCAGGTCGTTGTGCAGGCCGAGCCCCTTGTGGGCCAGATGCTCGCGGATGATCGCCATGGCGAGGTTGGACCCGTCCTTGCCGCCCAGCGCCTTCGGCAGCCCGAAGCGCAGGTGGCCGGCCCTGTCGGCGCGACGCTTCATCTCGGCCAGCAACTCTTCCCACTCGTGCCGCGGTTGGCCGTCATTGTCCCAGTCGGTGCGCGCATGCTCGCGGCGATGGTCGAAGAAGCGGATATTGTCGTTCTCGCGCTCCAGCGGCCGGATCTCGCGCTCGATGAACTCGTCGAGCTCGACCAGATAGGCCGCGATGTCCGCGGGAATGTTGAAATCCATGTCGCGCTTCCTCGGTAAACGGTTGTTCACCGCACCTTAGACTGCCCTCGGGATGCGGGTCATCCCAGACTATGGCGGCTGTGCGCCCGCGAGGCGAAACCGGTGACAAGGCTCCTCGTCCGCTTTCTTAGGCTTCACTATCTTGTGTGGAGTAATTTGCAGGAATCGTGCGCGTGTATTTGACTCCCGTGCACAATCGAATGATAGTTCAACCGAGGATGTTGCGCTTCGGGGGAGGCTTCATGCTGGCGAGGGCAATCACGCGATACCGGCGTCCTGGTCGTTCGGGCATTCAGGCTTCCTGAGTGCGATCCAGGCGACTGTCGAGAGCATCGAAAAGTGCAAACCCTGTTGCCCGGCTGCTCGGCGCCCGGACATTCCTCGTCGGAAGCATGCTGATGCTGCCCGCGTGTTCGATCAACGGCATGGGCTTTGCGTCGTCGGAGGTCATCGAAGCAAAGGGCGCGCGTGTCGTTCGCACGGAGACGTATGGGGTTGCTCTGCGCAGCGAGGCCGATGCCGGCATCACGATCGGCTATTCCTGGACACTTGCGTTGATCCCGGACTGCGCCGCCGCGCCGCGTGCTGGAAAATACAGTTTCGGTGTGTCGCTGGAGGGCCTTCGCCCCATCGCCGTCGTTCGCCGGACCGGTGGCCTGGCGCTGGATCTCAACCGCCGCACGATCGGCGTCATGCTCGGCTTTTCCGAGGACGCACTTTTGAGTGAAATCTCTAGAGACGAGTCCATCAATCGGCATCTGATTTTGACGCCAGATGAACCCTCGCAAATCGAACTCAATCAAACCCCGGAGCAAAGCCGATGCGGTTGACGTTTTGTGCGGCCTTGATTCCTGCAGGCGCAATAGCGGTGCTTACCGGGTGCGAGCCCAACCAACTCTATATGGGCAGCCGAACTGTCGTTGGTATCAATGCTTCGATCAATCCCGAGCAGAGCACTGGATCTCTGATCGTTGGCTATGACCGCAACTTCGCAGCTGTGATCCCGCGCAGCGCTGAGTACAAGCGGATGCAAGATGCAGGTGTCGATCAGCAGCGTAGTGCCGCGCCAGGTCAGAAGCGAGATGCTATGGCTGCCATCGCTTGCTCGGAAATGGCGGTCTATGGAGTGACGATAAGAAAATTCACGGAATCAATTGCGACAGGCCAGGCTGCGGAAGCCTTTGCCGATGCTCTGAACAAGGACCCAGGGAAGATCAAGGATTTCTTCGTCTGCTTCAAAAACAGCGACGAAAAATCCGAAAAGAGCTCCACTGCCACTAAGAGTACCGGATCATGATCCTTCCGGCTCACACTCTCCGATTCGTGAAGCTGCTCGTGTTGCTCAGTCCCGCCGTCATGGTCGCCGGCTGCGGGAAGACATTGGTCTTCGCCGAACGCGACGGGGTAAACCTTGCGATTCGCTCAAATGCGTCGTCAACGCCGCCGCTGGAAGTGAATTTCGGGCTCAATCGGACGATTGCGACGATTGTTCCCCCAGTCGGTGAGAGCAACGGGAAGCCAGACGGTGAGGCCGTGAGCATGTTTGCCAGTTTTCAGGTCGACAATACGCTCGACGCTAAGGAGGCACCGCTTAAGGCTGATTTGAAAATCTCGACTCAGTTTGCTTCTGGCGTTGCGGCGAAAGCGGTTGCCAGCCATCCCCGAACCGTTTCTCTTCTTGTTAACGCCGAGGCGCGCGCAGCCGGCGCTGCCGCCGGCAAGGAGGTCGTGACTAAGCTCAACACGATCATGGAAGTGATCAGCAAGCCTGACGGGAGCTTGGATGAAGCGGCGCTCGACAAGGTTATCACGGCCGCGCGTGAACAGGATCCTTCGGCCGTTCCGAAAGGGCTGAATGCCAGGCTGAAGGAAAGGAAGACGGTCGGCGCAATCCGTGACTACCTCTACAGAATAGAGCCAACCGTCAACGCGCTGTTCAAGGCAGCACAAGCGAAGACCTAGGGGAGTGACCAATGGCTGATCATCCTCATATCATTTTGTACGTCTGCAATACGTTCGACGATGTGCAGGATCGCATTGGTTATATTGGTCCAGGTTACGACACGGAGATCAAATCGGTCAGTGACGATATTCAGTACGATGCCAAAGCGAAGAGCGATGGCGTCGTCGATGCCCCCGGGGGCAAGTGGCTGCTGATTGCCAAGAAGCAGCCGTGACTACTGAGCGGCCTGAAGATAGTCTTCTTCAGGTCGAGGGACGACACCGCAGTCAGGTCTGGCGTATTCGCTAAAGGAGGGAATCGCGTCATGCCCGATCGCTACGAGGATGTGGATTTGCGTCGCGGTTCCAGCCGCCACGATCTGGTTCAACGATTGCAGCGCGACCTGATAGAGTTGGGCTTCAACGGTATCGACAAAGCCGACGGTGTGTTCGGCCGCTTGACCTACTGGGCGGTTCGTGACTTCCAGGCCTACGCAGCGATGGAGCACGTTGCCGTTGTCGCCAGCCCGGGTTCGAGCATCTACGCCGACCAGCTCGGTCGCGCCGCTACGGGGGCAGCGCGCTACCAAGGGCATGTCTCGGGCGTAGTCGACCAGGCGACGCGAGCGGCTCTGCAGATCTGGCTTGCCTCGCGATGGCGCTGCCCGGTCGTGGTCGAGGCCTGGACCATGGCCGGCGGCAAGCGAGCCAGTCTGGTTGCGGAGAATATCTGGCGCCACGACCATGTCCCGAGCAGCACCCCGCGCATGTTCGTGGTCGACCTGTCCGATCATTTCGGCCATCCCGAGAACACGTCGGTCGGCGACCGGATCGTATTGGGCGACTTTCAGAAGTATCTTCAATGGAGCGGGCCCCGCTCGGTGCCGCCCACGCACACTGTGCCGGAAGCCGAGATGCTGCCATCGAGCCTGGTCGGCCGTCCCCTCGAGGATCTCTCGGCTGCGGAGCGTTCGACCTACAAGGTGGTTCGGGCAGTGTCCGAGGTCGAGTGCATCGGGTTCTACGACAGCGTCAACGCCTATGATAACGCCTTCGTGTCGGCAGGCCCTTGCCACTGGACACTTGGTATCGTCAGTCCGGGCGGCAACGTCTCGGAGGGCGAGCTGTGCGGCTTCCTTGCCTATCTCAAGCATGCGGATCGTGCCGATTACGATCGTCTGATGACGAAATTTGGCGTCGAGATCGACGAGACATGGATAGACGCGACCGGTCAGCCGACCGGCAAGTCACTTTTCAATCCGGATTCGCGCAAATATACGGGCTGGGTTGCAATGGTCGATGAGACCGGCCAGCCGCGCCGTCTGGTCGAGCGTGAAGAGGACGGCAACTACTTCAAGACCTGGCATTGGTTCTATCGATTCGTCGCAGCCGGCCGGCAGCTTCCGGGCTACCGTCGTGCCATGTGGACCATGGCGCGCATGCGGCTCCGCGACATTGCCGCCGCCAGCATCGATGGCCAGCTCACCATTGGCGACGTCTTCACTTCGGAGCGCGCCATGGCGATCCTGCAGCGCTGGCATATCCGCTTTCCTGGCCACATCGTCTCCGGCGGCAAAGCGGGGTCGGCGCTGCGCGAGGTCTATGCGACGGCGCGAGGCTACGTGGACAGTTGGCCGGCAAATCCCAAACATTGGGCGCAGCGGCATGAGGACGCGCTGCTGAAAGCCCTGCGGCTCCGCGTCGCCACGGCTGGCGGCGACTTGCCTCAGACGATCGGCCAAGTCGATGCGTGGCCGACCTGGGCCGGAGGATCCAACCCACGCCGCTACCAGTTATCACCTGCCATCGGCAGCCTCGACATCAGCCGCGGCTCGTTCAAATTCGAGAGCGCCGGTCTGCCGCCACCCCCGTACTGAGGACATAGTCATGATTCCGGCCGGCCGCATACGGCAGTGGGCAAATCATACCTGTGCCGGCGATCAGGATGCGCCCAGAAATACCTGAAACTCGGCCACGGCATCTTTTCTTAGCCACGGATCGATTTCATGCCTCTTCACGGGGCCATGGTGGTTCACGGTACGCCGCAGCAGACGGGCGACGTACTCCATCGCCAACTGATGATCCCGCTTCATGGCTTTCTGGAATTCGTCCCCATCCATCGAGCCGACGTTGCGGAGCACGAGGTCCTTGAGTTCCTGCCCGAAGGCCATGGAGTTCGCACTGACCTGCCAGGCACCGGCTTCAATGGTGTCCGGCGTCGTGGAATCGGGGTTGGTCGTATCAACGCCTTCGTTCCAGTCCCACGAAGATTCGAAGCCCGCAAGCACTCGCATTACCTCGAGCATGACGGCCCGCCGATGCCGATTGTCTTGCCAGGGACCGAGCGCCCCAAAGATATTCGAATAGATGTCCTGAGCATTGTTTGGCGCAAAAATCTCGTCAGGGGCAGATTTGCCCCAGGCAACGAGCTCGGTAAGAAAGCTGTCGGGTGCGACCCCCCTGTTGTGAACTTTCTGCTTCGTGGCTTGGAAAGCCATGGCGGATTCCTCTCGTCGGGTCGCTCTGGCGAGCTTGATGCAGTGATCTGAATGACCTCAAAGGCCGAGCGCTTTGCGAGTCTTGGGATCGACTACGCCGTTGGCGGGCTTTATGCCGCTTGCCTTCTGAAACGCTACGATGGCCGCCTTTGTATTTTCGCCGAAGATTCCGTCGAGTGCTCCGGCCGAATGCCCTTTTCCGAGCAACAGCCTCTGCAGGACCAGCACCATGGGACCGACGTCACCCAGTTTGAATGAATCGGCGGCCGTCGGCTTGTCGAAGGCTTGCGCCGCGGTCAAGGCGATGCCCAGCTTCGTAGCCACATCCTGGCGCAAGCGCGGAAGCTGTCCAAAGAGCCAGTCGCCGGGGCACAGCGTACTGCTGAACTCCCGATGTCCGCGGATATTGTTGGGGCTGATGCTGCACGCATCGCACAGGGATGCACAAAGATCGACAAGACTGGCCCATTGGACGCTACCCATGGCGAAATTCATGAAGTTGCCTTCGTTTTCGATTCCGGGTGAATCGTTGCCATTGGCCAGAAGACCGGGATCTTGTGCGGCATGGGCGGATTGCAGACACAGGCCCTGATTTACGGCGCTTAGTGTGCCAGTCCGCCCCTCCAGGACGAAGCCCCCGGTTGTATTGAGGAAGTTGTGCCCGGAGTCGGACCATCCGCGACTGAAGTGATCCTTCTGAATTCTCTGAGCCAGTTTGATGGCGCCGTCGCGGGTGCTGCGCGAGGGGTTGTTCGGGGGATTCTGATCGTCTGTGTGATGAATGATCACATACTTTGGAGTACGCAATGCGAAGAGGTGCAAAGGTGGCCTGGCGCCCCATTCGGCGGTGCTAATGACTTTGGCCGTGAATGGCATTTTTGCCTCCGCGCGCAGTGTCAATCGCCAGGAGAAGTGGGTTGTGTAGAACCCATCCCACCTAAACTATAGGAGGTGTCGATGCGCCGTCGCAACCATCATTGCGACGGGTTGTACGCGTGGAGGGAGGAACGGCGAAAAGCGGCAGTCATGGCTGTTTCGAGCGTGATTCGACGGTTGCAGCTGCGCGCAGACACTGCCAGCTACGGATTCGCCGGCAACTCCATCCTGAACCGGCTGCCGCCACCCTCTGCCGCCAGACACATCGCGTCGCCGCCGTGGCGGCGGGCGATGTCGAGGACGAGGGCGAGACCGAGGCCGCTGCCGCGACCGGTCTCGGCAGCGCCGGCCAGGCGATAGAAGGGTTCGAAGATGCGCTGGCGTTCGGCCTCCGGCACGCCGGGGCCGTGATCGAGTACTTCGAGCACCGCACGGTCGGCCTCGCGCGTCACGGAAACGTCGATCGGGGTGCCGCCGCCATAGCGCTGCGCGTTCTCGACCAGGTTGCGCACCAGGCGGCGCAGCAGGGTGCGGTCGCCATTGACGGTCACCGGCTCGCCGCTCACCTCGACGTCGTAGTGCGAGGCTTCTTCGGCGGCGAGCGCCAGCAGGTCGACCGGCTCGTGCTGCTCCAGCGCAGGCACAGCCTCGAGTCGGCTCGCCAGCAGGATCTGCTCGATCAGCTCGTTGAGTTCGGCCACGTCGCGCTTCAGCGATTCGCGTGTCCGGGGATCGGCGGCGTCGCCCAGCAGCGAAGCGGCGACGGAGATGCGGGTGAGCGGTGTGCGCAGCTCGTGACTGGCATTGGCCAGCAGCAGCCGGTGGGCCGCCACCAGCGCCTCGATACGCTCGGCCGAACGGTTGAAGCTCGCGGCAAGTGCTGCCACCTCGTCGCGGCCTTCGACCTTCACGCGGGCGCCGAGATCGCCGCCGCCCAGCCGGTCGACGCCGGCCTTGAGCCGCTCCAGCCGCCGGCCGAGGCCGCGCACCACCGGGAAGGCGGCGATCGCGACGGCGACGGCGACCAGGCCCAGCGCCGCGGCGATCCAG
>WOUR01000067.1 GCA_009772935.1 Rhodospirillaceae bacterium | reverse complement strand
GCCGAGGAAGAAGCCCGCAAGAAGGCCGAGGAAGAGGTCAAGCGCAAGGCCGACGCCCTCGTTCAGAAGCGTCTCGACCAGGCCTCGACGGCTGCGCCGGAAACCCCGATCGCCCGTCAGACCCAGGAAATCAGCGCCCGTCCGGCACCGCCGCCCGCGGCTCCCTCGCCCGCGGCCCCGGCAACGCCGATTCGCCGGCCGTCCGCGTCTCCCGCAAACCGCCCGCCGCCGCGGCTACCCGTGGTCGTCAAGCGTCCCGCACAGCCGACGGGTGCGCGTCGCGAGGCGCCCAAGCGCCGCAACGACAAGGTCGACGTCGGCCGTGCGGTTGCCGGCGAGAACGACTTCCGCAGCCGGTCGGTGGCGCAGCAGCGCCGTCGCCTGGAACGCGAACGTCGCCAGCAGTTCGGCAGCGAGCCGCAGCAGAAGGTCTATCGCGAAGTCACGATCCCTGAGTCGATCACCGTCCAGGAGCTCGCGGCGCGTATGTCCGAGCGCGGTGCGGACGTCATCAAGACGCTGATGCGCATGGGCGTGATGGCCACCATCAACCAGGCGATCGACGCCGACACGGCCGAGCTGGTCGTGACGGAGATGGGCCATCGCTCCAAGCGCGTCACCGAAGGCGACGTCGAGACCGGACTTGCCGATGTTCCTGATTCGGCCGACTCGCTGGCTCCGCGTCCGCCGGTCGTCACGATCATGGGTCACGTCGATCACGGCAAGACGTCGCTGCTCGACGCGCTGCGCGCCACCGACGTGGCGGCACACGAAGCCGGCGGCATCACCCAGCATATCGGCGCCTACCAGGTGACCCTGCCCTCGGGCCAGAAGATCACCTTCCTCGACACGCCGGGCCACGAAGCGTTCACCGCCATGCGCGCCCGCGGCGCCAAGGTGACGGACATCGTCGTGCTGGTGGTGGCCGGCGACGACGGCGTCATGCCGCAGACCAAGGAGGCGATCGCCCACGCCAAGGCGGCGGGCGTGCCGATCATCGTGGCCATCAACAAGATGGACAAGCCGGGCGCCGACGCGAGCCGCGTGCAGAACGAACTGCTGCGCGAGGAGATCCAGGTCGAGGCGCTGGGCGGCGACATCCAGTCGATCGAGGTTTCGGCGACCAAGCGCATGAACCTCGACAAGCTGGAGGAAGCCATCCTGCTGCAGGCGGAGGTTCTCGAGCTCAAGGCCAATCCGGAGCGCGCCGCCGATGGCGTCGTGATCGAAGCCAAGCTCGACCCGGGCCGCGGCTCGGTCGCGACCGTGCTGGTCCAGCGCGGTACCCTCAAGGTCGGTGACATCCTCGTTGCAGGCTCGGTCTGGGGTCGCGTACGCCGTCTCGTCGACGATCACGGCCACGCCGTGGAGTACGCAGGCCCGGCCTTCCCGGTCGAGGTTCTGGGTCTTTCGGGCACGCCGCAGGCCGGCGACGAATTCCACGTCGTCGAAAGCGAAGCGCGCGCGAGAGAGATCTCCGACTTCCGCGCCCGTCGCGATCGCCAGCTCGAGCTGGCGCGTGCCGCGGGCGGCCGCGGCACCCTCGAGGAGATGATCAAGGGCATTCGCGAGGGCACGGCCAAGGAACTGCCGGTGCTGATCAAGGCCGACGTGCAGGGTTCGGCGGAAGCGCTGGCCGGTGCGCTGGGCCGCCTCGGCACGGAGAAGGTCATCACCCGTGTCGTCTACAGCGGCGTCGGCGGCATCAGCGAAGCCGACATGACGCTGGCCAAGGCGTCGGGTGCGCTGATCATCGGCTTCAACGTGCGGGCGAACCCGCAGGCCCGCGAGATCGCCAAGCGCGACAAGATCGACATCCGCTACTACTCGATCATCTACAAGGTGACCGAGGACATGCAGGCCCTCATGGTCGGCCTGCTCGATCCGACCTACAAGGAGACGCTGGTCGGCAACGCGCAGATCCGCGAGGTCTTCAAGGTCACCAAGTCCGGCAATGTCGCCGGCTGCATGGTCACCGACGGCAAGGTCACGCGCGGCAACAAGGTTCGCCTGTTGCGCGACAACGTGGTGATCCACGAGGGCACGCTGAAGAGCCTGCGCCGCTTCAAGGACGAGGTGAAGGAAGTGCAGCACGGCTTCGAGTGCGGCATGGCCTTCGAGAACTACGAAGACTTGAAGGTCGGCGACATCGTCGAATGCTTCGACGTCGAACAGGTTCAGGCGACGTTGTAGCATCTGTCTTCGCCTCCCCCGTCAGCGGGGGAGGTGGCGCCGTCATACGGCGACGGAGGGGTCATGACCCCTCCGCCCGCTTCGCAGGCACCTCCTCATCTGAATGGGGAGGAGGGAAACAAAGGAAACGCCATGTCGCGGCGTCGCTCATCCGACAAGGAACATCGTGCCCCCGGCCAGCGTCAGCTGCGTGTCGGCGAGGAGATCCGCCATCTGCTGGCTGAGCTGCTGGAGCGCGGCAACATGCGCGATCCCGACCTGCGCGATGCCACCATCACCGTGACCTCGGTCGACATCAGCCCCGACCTGCGCAATGCCACGGCCTACGTCATGCCCCTGGGCGGCGAGGACAAGGAACGGCTGCTCGCTGCGCTCCGACGGGCGGCACCGTGGTTCCGCGGCCGGGTCAGCGAGAAGGCGGGCCTGCGCAGCGCCCCCGAAATCCGCTTCGACATCGACCGCACCTTCGACGAGGCCGACAAGATCGGCGCCCTGCTGCGCCGGCCCGACGTCGCCCGCGATATCAAGGACGATTGAGGTAGTACTCGTCGCGCGGAAAGAAATCCGTGTTGGGTGACGGTGCCGGCACGGTCGCACCGTCGTTCAGCACTTCGATCTTCTTGTCCTCGAACCATTTGGCCAGTTCGGTCTGGTCGATCCGCGCCGCGTTCAGGTGCGCCGTCACGTCGGGCCGTGCCAGCAGCGCCGCGATCTTCTCGCGGCTGTAGGGAATCGGCCGGTCGCTGCCCAGCATCGCCGGATGGACCATGGTGACGTAGGGGAAGACCGAGCGGAAGGTCGCCACCGAGCGCTTGGTCGGCGCCCACTGCACGTAGATGCCGCCGGGTGCCAGCTTCGCCCGCACCTGTTCGAAGAACTCGCGGCTGTTCAACAAACCCGACAGTGCGGACTTCGGCAGGATCGCGTCGGCCTCGATCACATCGTAGTGCGTCGGATCGAGCGCCAGCGCATGGCGTCCGTCGGCGACCACGACCTCAGAACGACGATCGGAGAGAAGTTCATTTGCACCGGTACATCCGCCCCTGTACGCGCAGTCGCGTAGAATCTTGATGACGGGTTCGACGATCTCGATGACGCGCACTTTGTCGGTTGCAGGGTTGAGACCCGCGGCATATGGCGTGCCGCCCGTTCCCGAGCCAATGACCAGCACGCGCTTGGGTGCGCTGTGCGTCAATGGTCCGATGGCGCCCAGGAACATGTGTACCGTGTCGAATGGCAGACTGCTCTGAGAGTGCCCCTGTATGTAGAGCCGACCTTTCTCCCAATCGTCTGTGAGCTTGAGCAGGCTGAGGCCGGTCTTGTCCTCGGCGACGATCGCTATCTCGGAGGTGAGACCGTGCAGGCGACGCCAGAAGGCCTCGCCGCCCGGAAAGAACAGCAGCCCCGCCGCCAGCACCCCGGCCGGCAGCCAGGCCCAGCGCGTGGCGCGCGGTCCCGCGAGCTGCAGGGCCGCGAAGGCGAGGCCGATGGCGACCAGCAGCTTCAGGGTGCCGGCCGTGCCCGCAAGGTCGAGCAGCAGCAGGCCAGCCACCAGGCTGCCCATGCTGTTGCCGACGATGTTGGCGAGCTGCACGAACCCCACGCGGCTGCCGAGCCGGTCGAGGTCGCGCTGTACGGCCTTCTGCACCACCGGGAACGAGAACCCCATGATGAACGAGGCCGGCAGCACGACGATGGCGAGCAGCAGCAGGATCAGCGCTGGATTGGCGGTGTTCGGCCCCATGATGTCGCGGTCGACGAAGGTGGCGGGCAGGATCCCGGCGCCGATGCCGAGGTAAATGAACCAGGCGCCGGCCAGGGCCAGCGCCGTCGCAACGCTCTGCATCAGGAAGAAGAAGCGGCGCGGATCGGCAATACGGTCGATGACCCGCGCGCCGACCATCAGGCCGGCGGCGTCACCCAGCAGGAAGACGGTGAGCACCAGCGAGAAGCTGTAGCCGTTCGATTGCAGCAGCACGCCGATCAGGCGGTACCAGACGATCTGCAGGGCCACGATGAGGAAGCCGCTGATGAACACCAGCAGCGACCATCGCCAAACGACGCCGTCCGCCGTTTCGGAGGCCTTCGCCCTGGTCAACGGACTAGCATCCCCCATGTCGAGGCCGCGCGCCAGCAGGAGACCGCCCATCGCCACGACAAGGTTGATCAGGGCACCGACATAGACCGCCTTGTCGAAACCCACCGTGCCGATCAGGTACCAGCCGCCGAAGAAGGCGCCGACGCCGGCGCCCAGCGTGTTGAGGCCGTAGAGCCAGCCGATGAGCTGCGCCGAGCCCGCGATCTGACTGACGATCGCCTTGGAGAGGAACGGCAGCGAGCAGCCCATCAGGAAGGTCGGCCACAGCAGGCCTGCGAAGACGATGGCGAAGATCACGCCGCGCGACTCCGCGAGCGGCAGCAGCTCGCGATAGATCACGTCGTAGTAGAGCCAGGGGCTCAGCACGGCGAAGAGCGCGATGCCGACCTCGCAGACCGCGAAGGCGATCAGCGCGGCACGGCGCGACAGGCGGTCGGCATAGAGGCCGGCGGCCAGGCTGCCGATGCCGAGGCCGAGCAGGAAGGCGCCCACCACCAGCGCGGCGGCGATCGTGTCGGCGCCGGCGAACAGGCCGAGGAGTCGATGCCAGGCGGTCTGGTAGATGAGGGCGGCGGCTCCCGAGAGGAAGAACAGTCCAAAAAGTGTCGTCTGCCGGACGCGATCCGACTGCAATCCTGATTTCATGCATGTAGCCTGCCTGAACCGACGGCTGGCGCGCAACGGGCTGCGGGCTTAAACGGGCCCGATGAGAATGACCGGCGGCGGGAATCCTGGGAGCACGCCACTCCAGTGGCGCTCGGAAGAGCCGCCGAAAGAGCGCCACTGGAGTGGCGCACTCCAATGAGCCGGCGGAAAAAGGGCGAGAAGGTCGACGGGTGGATCGTGCTCGACAAGCCGGTCGGGCTGGGCTCGACGCCCGCCGTCGGGCGCGTGCGGCGGCTGTTCGGCGCCCAGAAGGCCGGACACGGCGGCACGCTCGATCCGCTGGCCAGCGGGATCCTGCCGATCGCGCTCGGCGAGGCGACCAAGACCGTCCCCTTCATCATGGACGCCCGGAAGGAATACCGGTTCACCCTGCGGTTCGGCGAAGCCCGCTCGACGGAGGATGCCGAGGGCGAGGTCACGGCGACCAGCGATGTCCGGCCCACCGACGCCGCCATCGAAGCCGCCCTGCCGGCCTTCCTGGGAGAGATCGAGCAGCGCCCGCCGGCGTTCTCGGCGCTGAAAATCGACGGCAAGCGGGCCTACGATCTCGCCCGTGCCGGCGAATCCGTCGAACTGAAAGTCCGCCGGGTCCTGATCGAACGGCTGGATTTCGTCGGCCGACCGGACGCGGACCACGCAGATTTCGTGGTCCAGTGCGGAAAGGGCACCTATATCCGGTCCCTCGGGCGCGACCTGGCGCGGGCGCTCGGGACCGTCGGGCACCTCTCGGCCCTGCGCCGGACGGTTGTAGGACCGTTCCGGGAAGAAGGGTCCATTTCGCTTTCCAAACTGGAGGCCCTCGGGCATATTCCCGCGCTCTTCGGGGCCTTGGCTCCCGTTGCGACCGCGCTGGACGACATCCCGGCGCTGGCCATGACGGAAGCCCAAGCGGACCGGTTGCGCCAAGGCCAGCCTGTTCTCTTGACCCGGGACGCACCTCCGTCCGGCGCACTTGTTCGCGCCGAGGTCGGCAGCAGGCTCGTGGCGCTCGTCCGTTCGGACGGCGTCGCTCTCCAGCCGGTGCGCGTGTTCAACCTTTAGTTTTTCAGGAGATGACCGATGTCGATTACAGCCGACCGCAAGGCGGAGCTGATCAAGACGTATGCCCAGGCCGAAGGCGACACGGGTTCGCCGGAAGTCCAGGTCGCGATCCTCAGCGAGCGTATTTCCAACCTTACCGAGCACTTCAAGGGCCACGCGAAGGACCACCATTCGCGCCGCGGTCTGCTTAAGATGGTCGGCCAGCGCCGCCGCCTGCTCGACTATCTCAAGTCGCGCGACACACAGCGCTACGCCACGTTGATCGAGCGTCTGGGTCTGCGTCGCTGATCCTTCGGCCCCATCCTCGGATGGGGCCTTTTCGCGTCGCGTCGCCCGGTCCCCGTGAGTTCGGCCGGCTGACGCGACTTCGCAGTAACCGGGAAGGCAGGGGCGAGAGCAAACGCCTGGCCCGGTCCTGTCGGCGCAAGGGCGCCGATGGGCGGTCGCAGCCAAACGGGGGCAGGCGACCGTGATGGAAAGGATGAATGAGAATGTTTGAAGTATTCCGCAAGGAAGTCGAGTGGGCCGGGCGCAAGCTCGTGCTCGAGACCGGCAAGATCGCGCGCCAGGCCGACGGCGCCGTGATGGCCACCTACGGCGGCACCACCGTGCTGGCCGCCGTCGTGTTCGAGAAGAAGCCGAAGCCCGGCCTCGACTTCTTCCCGCTGACCGTGAACTACCAGGAGAAGGCTTTCGCCGCCGGCAAGATCCCGGGTGGCTTCTTCAAGCGTGAGGGCCGTCCCAGCGAGAAGGAGATCCTCACCTCGCGCCTGATCGATCGCCCGATCCGCCCGCTGTTCCACGAGAGCTATCGCAACGAGACGCTGGTCGTCGTCACGACGCTGGCCCACGATCTCGAGAACGATCCCGACATGCTGGCGATGGTCGCGACGTCTGCGGCGCTGACGATTTCGGGCGTGCCCTTCATGGGCCCGATCGGCGCGGCACGCGTCGGCTATGTCGACGGCAAGTACGTCGTGAACCCGACCAAGGTGCAGCTCGAGACGAGCTCGCTCGATCTCGTCGTCGCCGGCACCAAGGAAGGCGTGCTGATGGTCGAATCGGAAGCCAAGGAGCTTTCCGAGGAAGTGATGCTCGACGCCGTCATGGAGGCCCATCGCTCGTTCCAGCCGGTGATCGACGCGATCATCCAGCTCGCCGAGCACTGTGCCAAGGAGCCGCTGCCGCTCACCGACCCGTCGGAAGCCTCGAAGACCGTGTCGGAGAAGCTCAAGGCCGAGATGCGGGCCAAGCTGGTCGAGGCGTTCGCCGAGACCCAGAAGCAGGCGCGCCAGGCCAAGATCGGCGCGGTGAAGACCGAGGCCAAGAAGCTGTTCGAGGGCGACGAGGCCGCACTGGCCGCGTTCGGCGAGCAGTTCGGCAACCTCGAGGCCGACGTCGTGCGCAACGCCATCCTCGATACCGGCAAGCGCATCGACGGCCGCGACACCAAGACCGTGCGTCCGATCGTGGCCGAAGTCGGCATCCTGCCGCGCGCCCACGGCTCCTCGCTGTTCACCCGCGGCGAGACGCAGGCGCTGGTCGTGACCACGCTCGGCACCGGCCAGGACGAGCAGATCATCGACGCGCTCGAGGGCGAGTACCGCGAGCACTTCATGCTGCACTACAACTTCCCTCCCTACTCGGTGGGTGAAGTGCGCCGCATGGGCTCGCCCGGCCGCCGCGAGATCGGCCACGGCAAGCTCGCCTGGCGTGCGATCCGTCCGATGCTGCCGTCGAAGGACAAGTTCCCGTACACGATCCGCATCGTCTCGGAGATCACCGAGTCGAACGGCTCCTCCTCGATGGCCTCGGTCTGCGGCGGTTCGCTGGCGCTGATGGATGCCGGCGTGCCGATGGAGCGTCCGGTGGCGGGCATCGCCATGGGCCTGATCAAGGAAGGCGACCGCTACGCCGTCCTGTCGGACATCCTGGGCGACGAGGATCACCTCGGCGACATGGACTTCAAGGTAGCCGGCACGGAGCGCGGCATCACCTCGCTGCAGATGGACATCAAGATCACCTCGATCACCGAGGAGATCATGAAGGTGGCCCTCGGCCAGGCGAAGGACGGCCGCATCCACATCCTCGGCGAGATGGCCAAGGGGCTGGGCGGCGCGCGCGAGGGCGTCGCGTCGACCGCGCCGCGCATCACGCAGTTCACGATCCCCAAGGACAAGATCCGCGAAGTCATCGGCACGGGCGGTAAGGTGATCCGCGAGATCACCGAACAGACCGGCACCAAGATCGACATCGAGGACGACGGCACGATCAAGGTCGCGGCGGTGGACGCCAAGGCCGGCCAGCGCGCCATCGACTGGATCAAGGGCATCGTGGCCGAGCCGGAAGTCGGCGTGATCTACACCGGCAAGGTCGTGAAGACCGTCGAGTTCGGCGCCTTCGTGAACTTCCTGGGCGCGCGCGACGGCCTCGTGCACATCTCGGAACTGGCGCCGCGCCGCGTCGCCAAGGTGACGGACGTCATCAAGGAAGGCGACCAGGTCAAGGTCAAGGTCCTGGGCGTCGACGATCGCGGCAAGGTCCGCCTCTCCATGAAGGTTGTCGACCAGGAGACCGGCGAGGACATCTCGAACAAGCCGGCCGACGAGGCTTCACCCGCCGGCGAGTAATCGCCGATCGATCGATAGCGGAAACGGCGGCCCAGGGGCCGCCGTTTTTGTTTGTGACATTCGAGCGTTTCGCTCGCCAGTTCCTCGCCCCGTCATTTCCGGAATGGTTGAAAGGACGTTACTGATACAGCGTCTCGTTGTATCGTCCTCGAAATCCGGGGGAAGTGGAATGGGCATGTACCTGATCTCTCTGAGCACGAACACCAGCGGTGCCAGTATCGTCAGCGACATCGTGAATTGCACAAAGGGCTTCGAGATCGCCGTTACCTATGGCGTACCGCAAGCACCGCTTGACGGCCCCGGCGGCGCCATCAGCTTTTGGCCTGGCGCCTATGTGGGGGCAGCGAACAACTACTGCTGGCTCTTTCAGCCGCTGCTCATGCAAGGTGAGACCACCAATGGCTGGTCTGCGGCTCCGGCGGCATGGATCCAGGAGCCAAGTGGCCCGACGGCCGCCCAACTCGGGTGGGCCGACAGTACCGTCAAACGGGGCAATCTGTTTGTCCCGAAGCCGGGTGATCGCGTGAAGTCCTACATCAGCTATGACAAGGCGACCGGCAACTGGATCCAGGGCATGCGGGACATGACCTCCGGACAGTCCTTCGCCTGTCAGTTCACAGCGGGGCAAACATACCGCAACGCCTACCCCTGTCCGGATAACTCCAAGTTCTACATTATCTACTTCACCATCGAGTGCGCGTTTCAGCCGACCGCAGCGAATATCTGGCGGGGCGAAATCGACGCTCTCGCGACCTTCACCGTCGACAGCCGGGCACACGAACAAGACTTCACCAACACCGCCAATTGGACACCCGAGGTCTATTCCGGCGTGGGCGGCCTTCGCCTGGAAGAACCGGACCTGGATCGCTTCAGGATGGTGCTGCCGCCGGTTCCCGCCGAGTGACGCGATCGAATGCTTGGAGCGATGGCCTTAGGGCCGCCGTTTTCTTGTCGACTATGCGAGAAAGTGAAACCTCCACTCCTCTCCCGTCGCACCCTCC
This sequence comes from Rhodospirillaceae bacterium, assembly GCA_009772935.1. GTDB lineage: Bacteria > Pseudomonadota > Alphaproteobacteria > Reyranellales > Reyranellaceae > Reyranella. The sequence continues at coordinate 6,780 of WOUR01000067.1, read as the reverse complement.
TGGCCGGCGCCGGCATCGGCCTTGTGCCGGCCCTGCCGGTGCTCGCCGCCGGCCTCGTGCCGACTCCCGAACAGACCGAGGGGCCGTTCTATCCGGCGGGTTTCCCGGCCGACATCGACAATGACCTCGTGCGGGTGCGCGGGCAGGCGGCGCAGGCGATGGGTCAGGTTCTGCATCTGCAAGGACGGGTCACCGACCTCGGCGGTGGTGCGCGCAGCGGCGCGATGATCGAGATCTGGCAGTGCGACGCGCAGGGCATCTACGACCATCCGCGCCAGCCGGGCCGTGATCGCCGCGATGCGGCGTTCCAGGGGTATGGTCGCATGCTGGTCGATGGCGAGGGCCGCTACAGCTTCCGCACCCTGAAGCCCGTCGCCTATCCCGGCCGCACGCCGCACATCCATCTCAAGGTGGCGACCGCCGACGGACGGGCGCTGACCAGCCAGTTCTACGTCGCGGGCGATCCCCAGAACGAGCGCGACGGCGTCTTCAGGCGTGCGATCCGCACCCCTGGCCAGCGCGAGCGGATCGAGATGAAGCTGGAGCCGGCATCGGGCCTGGAACCCGGCGCGATGGCGACCACGATGGATATCGTGATCGCCTGAAGCGACGCTTACTGTTCGCCGCTGGCGCTGGGCGCGGCGCTGCCGTCATGCGGCAGGCCGATGGCGTGATAGCCCGAATCGACGAAATGGACCGTGCCGGTGACGCCGGCGCTGAGGTCCGACAGGTAGTAGAGCGCCGCGCCGCCGACATCGCTCAGCTCGACGTTGCGGCGCAGCGGCGCCGCGTCGCGCGACACGCGATAGACGTAGCGGGCGCCGCCGATCACCGCGCCGGCAAGGGTGCGCATCGGGCCGGGCGAGAGGGCGTTCACGCGCACGCCCTGCGGGCCGAGATCGGCCGCGAGATAGCGCACGCTGGCCTCGAGTGCGGCCTTGGCCACACCCATCACGTTGTAGGACGGCATCACCCGCGTCGAGCCTTCATAGGTCAGCGTGATCATGCTGCCGCCCTCGGTCATCAGCGGCAGGGCGCGGCGCGCGATCTCGGTGAAGGAGTAGCAGGAGATGGCGAGGCTGCGCTGGAAGTTGGCCTTGGTCGTGTCGACGTAGCGGCCCTTCAGCTCCTCCTTGTCGGAAAAGGCGATGGCATGGACCACGAAGTCGAGCCGGCCCCATTCCTTCTTCAGCGTCTCGAACAGCCGGTCGAGGCTCGCCTCGTCCTCGACATCGGCCTCGACGACCACTTTCGAGCCGAGCTTCTGCACCATCGGCAGCACGCGCTTGCCGAACGCTGCGCCTTGATAGGTGAACGCCATTTCGGCGCCGGCGGCATGCAGCGCCTGAGTGATGCCCCAGGCGATCGAGTGGTTGTTGGCCACGCCCATGATCAGGCCGCGCTTGCCGGCCATCAGCTTGGGGACGTCAGGCAGCGCTCTGGGGACGGTATCGTTCGGCATGGAGGATCCGTCTCAGCGATCGTAGCGGGTGAACAGGAGGCAGGCGTTGGTGCCGCCGAAGCCAAAGCTGTTCGACATGACGGTCTGAAGACCGGCATTGTCGATACGCTGGCGGGCGATGGGATAGCCCTCGGCGCCGGGGTCTAGGTTCTCGATGTTGGCGGAGGCGGCGATGAAGTCGTCCTTCATCATCAGCAGCGAATAGATCGCCTCGTGCGCGCCGGTCGCGCCCTGGCTGTGCCCGGTCAACGATTTTGTCGAGCTGACGGTCGGCAGCTTGTCGGGCTGGCTGGCCCCGAACACGGCGCGGATGGCGTCGAGTTCGGTGATGTCGCCGACCGGCGTCGCGGTGCCGTGCGTGTTGATGTAGTCGACGGGCGTGTTGCGCCGTGCCGCGCCCGGAAAGCCCGCGAGCGCGAGCTTCATGCAGCGCAGCGCGCCCTCGCCGGAGGGGGCCACCATGTCGGCGCCGTCGGACGTGGCGCCATAGCCGATCACCTCGGCGTAGATCCTGGCGCCGCGTGCCCTGGCGGTCTCCAGCTCCTCCAGCACCACGATGCCGCCGCCGCCGGCGATGACGAAGCCGTCGCGATCCTTGTCGTAGGCACGGCTCGCCCGGTGCGGCGTGTCGTTGAACTTCGACGACATGGCGCCCATGGCATCGAACAGGACGGAGAGGGTCCATTCCAGCTCCTCGCCGCCGCCCGCGAACATGCGGTCGGCCTTGCCGAGCTGGATGGTCTCGACGGCGTTGCCGATGCAGTGCGCCGAGGTCGAGCAGGCCGAGCTGATCGAATAGCTCGGGCCCTTGATCTTGTAGGCCGTGGCGAGGTTCGCGGAGACGGTGCTCGACATGGCGCGCGGCACCTGGAAGGGACCAACCCTCTTGGGGCCTTTCTCCTTGGTGGTGATCGCCGCCTGCACAATGGCGCCGGTCGTCGGTCCGCCCGAGCCGGCGACCAGGCCGGTGCGCTCGTTGGAAATCTCGGCCTCGCTGAGGCCGGCATCCTCGATCGCCTGCTTCATCGAGAGATAGGCATAGGCTGCGCCGTTGCCCATGAACCGCATGAGGCGCCGGTCGACCAGTTCCTCGACATTGAGCTTCAGGGTGCCGGCGACCTGGCTGCGGAAGCCAAGTTCGCGATACTGCGGCACGAATTCGATGCCCGACTTGCCTTCCTTCAGCGACTGCGTGACCTCGGCGGCGTTGTTGCCGATCGGGGAGACGATGCCCAGGCCCGTGACGACGACGCGCTTCATCAGACGGCTGCCGCCGCAGGAGCCGCGTCCTTGATCAGGCCGACCTTCATGTCGATCGCCTCATAGACCGGGTTGCCGTCGGCCGTGACGAAACCGTCGCCGACGCCCATGACGAGGCGGCGCAGGATGAGCCGCTTGGGGTGGACGTGATAGGTCAGCTTCTTGACCGTCGGCACGATCATGCCGGTGAGCTTGACCTCGCCCACACCGATCGCCCGGCCGCGGCCCGGCGCCTTCATCCAGCCCAGGAAGAAGCCCAGCATCTGCCACAGCGCATCGAGGCCGAGGCAGCCCGGCATCACCGGATCGCCCTTGAAGTGGCACGCGAAGAACCAGAGGTCGGGCTTCACGTCCAGCTCGGCGACGATCTCGCCCTTGCCGTATTTGCCCCCGGTCGAATCGATTTTGACGATGCGGTCGAACATCAGCATGGGCGGCAGCGGCAGCTGGGCGTTCCCGGGCCCGAAAAGGTTGCCCTTGGCGCATTCGATCAGTTCTTCGAAGGTGTAACTATTCTTCTGCTCGTGCTCGCTCACATTCACCGTCCCACAGGCCGCCCCGGAGGGGCTTCAGGATCAGAATAAGGATGCTGGCCGCCCGGTGCAAACCGGCGAATCCCGCAGGAGAATCCCTTTTCTTGTCTTCTTCTCCTGCTTACATAAGACTGTCACCATGACAGGCAATAGCCCCGATTTTACCGTCAGCCTCCGCGCGGCAGGCCTGCGGCCCACCCGCCAGCGCGTCGCATTGGCGCGCGTGCTGTTCGAGGGCGGCCATCGCCATGTCACTGCAGAGAGCCTGCACGCCGAGGTCAAGGCGACTCGAATGCCGGTTTCGCTGGCCACCGTCTACAATACGCTGAACCAGTTTCGCGATGCTGGGCTTCTGCGTGAGGTCGTCGTGGCGCCAGGCCGCTCCTACTTCGATACGAATACCGGTCACCACCATCACTTCTTCGTCGAGACCGATGGCGAATTGCACGATTTTCCGTCCGACGAGGTGACCATTGCCGGCCTGCCGGCGCCGCCCGAGGGCACCAAGCTCTCGCGGGTCGACGTCATCGTCCGCGTCCGCCGCTAGGGCGATTGCGACGCGTTTGCAAATACTTAGAACGATTCTAAGGTTCTTGACGCCGTCGCGCGCGGCCCTCTAAATCCCCTCGTGAGATTGGCGGATGGGCCGATCGCAAAGGGAGTAAGAACCATGGCGAACCTCAAGGGATCCAAGACCGAAGACAACCTCAAGGCCGCTTTCGCCGGCGAGAGCCAGGCCAATCGCCGCTACCTGTATTTCGCCCAGAAGGCCGACGTGGAAGGCTACAACGACGTCGCCGTCGTCTTCCGGTCGACCGCCGAGGGTGAGACCGGCCATGCGCACGGCCATCTCGAGTTCCTCGAGGTGAGCGGCGATCCGGCCACCGGCCTGCCGATCGGCCCGACCGACAGCAACCTCAAGGCGGCGATCGCCGGCGAGACGCACGAGTACACCGACATGTACCCGGGCATGGCGCGCACCGCGCGCGAGGAAGGCTTCGCCGAGGTCGCCGACTGGTTCGAGACGCTGGCGAAGGCCGAGAAGAGCCACGCCGGTCGCTTCCAGAAGGCCCTCGACACGATGGGCTGAGCCCAACCGGCTCGTTCCGAAGGGGGACCCCGCGCGGGTCCCCTTTTTCTTCCCGCTCCCCTTCACGAAGCGAGCGACCATGCGCGAAGGCAGTCTCGAAGCACCGATCCGTCACGACCTCGACTGGCAGAATCCCTGGTTCTGGGACGAGGCTGCGCTCGAGAAGGAGATGGAGCGCGTATTCGACATCTGTCACGGCTGTCGGCGCTGCTTCAATCTGTGCGATTCCTTCCCGCGTCTGTTCGACTTGATCGACAACGGTCCGACCGGCGAACTCGACGGCGTGAAGAAGGAAGACTACGCCCAGGTCGAGGAAGCCTGCACGCTCTGCGACATGTGCTTCATGACCAAGTGCCCTTATGTGCCGCCGCACGAATGGGCGTTGGACTTCCCGCACCTGATGCTGCGCCACCGCGCCGTGCAGGCGCGCAAGAAGGGCGTCAACTTCGTCGACAAGCAGCTGGCCGACACCGATCGCAGCGGCCGGCTGGGCACGTTCCTCGCCTCGGCGGTCAACTGGGCGACCGACGAGCACAACACGGTGACGCGCCACAGCATGGAGCGCTGGACCGGCATCCATCACGGCGCCCGCTTGCCGCGCTATGCCGGCGAGACTTTCGAGATCCGCGCGCGCCGTGAAGGCGCCGTCCTGAACGAGGCGGCGCCGGCCTTCGGCAAGCGCAAGGCGGTCCTCTACGCCACCTGCTTCGTGAACTTCAACAACACCGACATCGGCGCCGCCGCGCGCGCCGTGCTGGCCAGGAACGGCGTCGAGACCGAGGTCGTGCATCCCGCGTGCTGTGGCATGCCGAAGCTCGAGCTGGGCGACATCGAATCGGTCGCCAACGCGGCCAGGGAAGTCTCCGCGGCCCTGCTGCCGTGGGTCGACAAGGGCTATGACATCATCGCGCTGACGCCGTCCTGCGCGCTGATGCTCAAGTTCGAATGGCCTCTGATCTGTCCGAAGGATCCGGCGATCGAGCGGCTGTCGAACGCCACCTTCGACCTCTCCGAGTACGTCGTCGACATTGCCAAGAAGCACGGCCTGGCGCCTGGTCTCGAGCCGCTAGAAGGCGGTGTCACCGTCCACCTCGCCTGCCATGCGCGGGCGCAGAACATGGGCGCCAAGGCAGCCGAGATGCTGCGCCTGGTGCCCGGCACGCGCGTGGCGGTGATCGAGCGCTGCAGCGGCCATGGCGGCATCTGGGGTGCGCGGACGGAAAACTTCGAGACCGCGGTGAAGGTCGGCAAGCCGGCCGCCCAGGCCGCGCTCAAGAACGACACCAGCTTCGTCGCGTCCGAATGCCCGCTGGCGGCCGACCATCTCATGCAGGTGATGGAGATGACGGCGGGCGACACGGCGCCGAAGCCGTCGCGCGCCAGCCATCCCATCGAACTTCTGGCGCAGGCCTATGGGCTTGCCGGGACGGACAAGTGATGCCGCGCAAGATCGACGCCTCCGACATCATCCCGGTCGCGGAATACGCCAAGCTGCGGGCCGAGCGGCGCAGACAGATCTCCGAGATCAAGAAGAACCGTCGCCTGGAGGTCGGGCCGTTCGCGACCTTCTATTTCGAATCCTTCGACACGATGCTGCACCAGGTGCTCGAGATGCTCTTCATCGAGAAGGGCGGCGCCGAGCAGCTCCCGGACGAGCTTGCGGCCTACAATCCCCTGATCCCCTCGGGCAGCGAGCTGGTCGCCACCGTGATGTTCGAGATCGACGATCCGCTGCGGCGAGCGCGCGTGCTGGGCTCGCTGGGCGGCGTCGAGCACAAGGCTTTCATCCGGGTCGGCGGCGAGACCATCCGCGGCGTGCCGGAGGACGACCAGGAACGCTCGCGCGAGGACGGCAAGGCCTCGTCGGTGCAGTTCATCCGCTTTCCTTTCTCGCCGGCGCAGGTCGAGGCGTTCAGGAGCGGCACCGGCGATGTCGTCGTCGGCTTCGATCACGCCAACTACGGCCACATGGCCGTGATGTCGGCTCCCGTGCGCCAGGCCCTATCGGCCGATTTCGTCTGAACGCCGGCCACCGTCAGTAATTCATCGGCAGGACGAGGACGACCGGATCGCCGCGCATGCCGTCCGGCACCGGCGGCAAAGGCATCGCCCGCCGGATCGCCGCCAATTCGGCATTGTCGATCAGCGGCCAGCCGCTTGAACGATCGAGCCTGATGTCGAGGAGTTGGCCGGCCCGGTTGATCGTGACCCGCGTGACGACACGGCCATGCTGCCGGGCGGCGCGGGCGGCGGCGGGATAGTCGCGATAGGGTTCGATGTGGCGGTACACGCGCGACAGATAGTCGTTGCGGGCGCCGCCATCGCCCATCGCCGCATCCAACGAACCACTAGACGGTCCCCCGAGGCTCGAGGTCTGCGGCGGATAATCCTGCAGCCGCGTGCCCGGCGCCTGGGCCGCGCGGGGCGCGGTCGGT
>WOUR01000015.1 GCA_009772935.1 Rhodospirillaceae bacterium | reverse complement strand
CGCCGCCACCATAGGGCGGGCGCGGGCCGCGCGGACGGAAGCCGCCGCCATCACCACGGCCGCCGCCACCGCCGCCGCCGTATCCACCGCCGCCACCGCCACCACCACCGGGCTGACGTTCGACGGCTTCACGGACCGCGATCGAGCGGCCATCCAGCAACGCGCCGTTCATGGCCTGCATGGCCGAGGCGCCTTGGTCATCGGTTTCCATCTCGAGGAACGCGAAGCCGCGGCTGCGGCCGGTCTCGCGATCCACGATCACTTTCGAAGATGTAACGGTGCCGAACTGAGAGAAGGCTTCAGACAGACGCTCAGACGTGACCGAATAGGGCAGGTTGCCCACAAACAATTTGCGACTCATTCAAGGCTCTGGGCTAGAGGAAGGATCGAGCGGAGTCCGGCGCGCGCTTGCTGGACGGATGCGTCCAAGCGTTTCGATGACCTTTGACAGATGACCAAGTAGCTCACGGGAAGACGTTGACCGGTATCGCGCTCCGCGACTGTGTGCCGAGACTCATGATGATGCTCGTCGGCGAGTGTCGCAATGCAGCACTTATGCGCTGATTCAAGCTTTGAGTCCACCGCGTCGCGGGGTTGAGACGCATCGAAGCACGGCACACAATCGACGGGAATTCGGGAGGGATTGGAAAGTGATCGTCGACCATCGAACCTACGAGCTGCAGCCCGGCCGCCTGCGCGACTTCCTCGCGCTCTACGAAAAGGAGGGCCTGCCAGTCCAGCTCAAGCATCTCGGCAACCTCGTCGGCTACTACACGACCGAGGTCGGCAACGTGAACGAGATCGTTCACATGTGGGGCTATTCGGATCTCGCCGACCGCGCCAAGCGTCGCGCCGCGATGGCCGCCGATCCCGCCTGGCAGGCCTATTTGCAGAAGAGCCGAGAATATATGAAGACCATGAACAACAAGATATTGGTGCCCACCACCTTCTCACCCACGAAGTAAGGGAAAGATCTCCAACATGGCTACCGCATACCCGCGCCGCAGCGGCGCGCAGGTTCTGATCGACCAACTGCGTATCCACGGCACCGACACGATCTTCGGCGTGCCCGGCGAAAGCTACCTGGCGGCCCTCGACGCGCTTTACGCGCAACGAAATTCCATCCGCTATGTGATCTGCCGCCAGGAAGGCGGCGCCTCCTACATGGCCGAGGCCTACGGCAAGCTGACCGGAAAGCCCGGCGTCTGCTTCGTCACACGCGGGCCCGGCGCCACCAATGCCAGCGTGGGAATGCATACCGGCTTCCAGGATTCGACGCCCATGATTCTGCTGGTCGGACAGGTCGCCCGCGAGCAGGCGGAGCGCGAGGCGTTTCAGGAAATCGACTATCGCCGCATGTACGGCCAGATGGCCAAATGGGTGACCCAGATCGAGGATGCGCGCCGCATCCCCGAGATCGTGAGCCAGGCCTTCCATCGCGCGATGAACGGCCGGCCGGGTCCGGTCGTCATCGCCCTGCCCGAGGACATGCTGGTCGACGAGGTCGAGGTCGCCGATGCCGGCCCCTACAAGGTCGCGCGCGGCGCGCCGGCCCCGGAGGACATGGCGTCGTTCCGCGATCTGCTTGCCGCGGCGAAGCAGCCGCTGGTCATCCTGGGCGGCGGCGGCTGGGACGCCAAGGCCTGCGACGACATCCGCGCGTTCGTCGAAGCCAACCACCTGCCGGTGACGACGGCCTTCCGCAACCAGGACCTGATCGACAACCGCCACGACAATTTCGTCGGCGATCTCGGCCTAGGCGTGAACCCGCCGCTCGGCAAGCGCATCAAGGAGAGCGACCTCATCATCGCGATCGGTCCGCGTCTCGGCGAGGCCACCACCGGCGGCTACACCATGTTCGACCTGCCCGTGCCGGCGCAGAAGATGGTGCATGTGCATGCCGGCGCCGAGGAACTGGGCCGCGTCTATCAGGCGACGCTGCCGATCAACTCGGGCATGGCACAGTTCGCGGCGGCCGCGAAGGCGATGAAGCCGGTCGATGCCTCCGCTTGGAAGGCGGGTGTCGCCGCGGCGCGCGCCGACTACCTGAAGAACATCGAGCCGACGCCGCAGCCGGGCTCGGCCAACCTCGCGGAGATCGTGGGCTGGCTGAACAAGCGCCTGCCCGAAGACGTCATCGTCACCAACGGCGCGGGCAACTATGCCGGCTTCGTCCACCGCTTCTTCCAGTATCGCGGCTTCCGCACCCAGCTCGCGCCGACAAACGGCTCGATGGGCTACGGCGTGCCGTCGGCGGTGGCGGCGAAGGTCGCCGCGCCGGGGCGCACCGTCGTGTCGTTCAGCGGCGATGGCTGCTTCCTGATGAACGGGCAGGAGTTCGCGACCGCCGTGCAGCACGGGGCGAACGTCGTGTTCATCGTGGTCGACAACGGCATGTACGGCACGATCCGGATGCACCAGGAGCGTGAGTATCCGACGCGCGTCCACGGCACGGAGCTCAAGAACCCCGACTTCGCGGCCTATGCCCGGGCCTTTGGCGGCCATGGCGAGACGGTCGAGCGGACTGCCGAGTTCGAGCCGGCGTTCGAGCGCGCGCTTGCGGCCGGAAAGCCGTCGATCATCCATGTGAAGACGGACGCCGAGGCGATCACCTCGCGCATCACCATGAGCAAGCTGCGGGAGCAGGCGCTGGCGAAGCAGAAGCACTAGGCGCGGGAAACGAAAGGCCGGACGCAGACACGATCGACGGGCTTGCGTCCGACCATCGCCACCCTTATAGAGGCGATCCGTGGAGATTTGAGCCGACCGGCTTGCGACCACGTTAAACATCGCTAAAAGGTCGGAGGTGCCCGCAAAGCCCCCGTCCTTCCAGGTCGGGGGCTTTTCGTTTGCGCAGCTGGAAGGGCGCGCGGCGAGACAGGAGAGTGTGATGGACGGTTCGATTCCCGCGAAGAAGACGCCAGCTGATGTTTCGACGTGGCGCGCCCAGACCCGCGCGGTGCGCGGTGGCCAGATCCGCAGCAATTTCGACGAGACGTCCGAAGCGCTGTTCCTGACCTCGGGTTACGCCTATTCGAGCGCCGAGGAGGCCGAGGCCACCTTCAAGGGCGAGAGCAACCACTACCAGTATTCGCGCTTCGGCAATCCGACGGTCACCATGTTCGAGAACCGGCTGGCCGCGCTCGAAGGCGCCGAGGCCTGCCGCGCCACCTCGACCGGCATGTCGGCCGTGTTCTTCGCGCTGCTGGCGCTGCTCAAGTCGGGCGACCGCATCGTCGCGGCCCGCCAGCTCTTCGGCTCCTGCCACTACATCGTGGCCGACCTGCTGCCGAAGTACGGCATCCAGAGCGAACTGGTCGACGGCGGCGATCTCATGCAGTGGGAGAAGGCGCTCGCCAAGCCCACGCAGGCCGTGCTGTTCGAATCGCCCTCCAACCCGATGCTCGACATCGTCGACGTGAAGGCGGTCTGCGACCTCGCCCACAAGGCCGGCGCCCAGGTTGTACTCGACAACGCCTTCGCCACGCCGATCCTGCAGCGGCCGCTCGAATTCGGCGCCGACGTCGTGGTCCACTCCGCCACCAAGTACATCGATGGCCAGGGCCGCACCCTGGGCGGCGCGGTGCTGGGCTCGAAGGAGTTCATCATCGACAAGCTGCAGCCGATCATCCGCAATACCGGCCCGTCACTCAGCCCGTTCAACGCATGGGTGCTGGTGAAGGGGCTCGAGACGCTCGGCCTGCGCGTCGAGCGCCACTGCGCCAACGCCCGCCGCGTCGCCGACGCGCTGGCCGCCCATCCGGCGATCGGCCGCGTGCTCTACCCGGGACGGCGCGACCATCCGCAGCACGCGCTGGCCGCCAAGCAGATGTCCGACTTCGGTGGCGTGGTGACGTTCGACGTGAAGGCCGGCAAGCCGGCGGCGTTCGCGGCGTTGAACCGCCTGCAGATCGTCGACATCTCCAACAATCTCGGCGACGCCAAGAGCCTGATCACCCATCCGGCGACCACGACTCACATGCGCATCGGTGCCGAGGAGCGCGCCAGGCTCGGTATCACCGACGGCACGGTCCGCCTCTCGGTCGGCCTTGAGGACGTCGAGGACATCATCGCCGACCTGACCCAGGCGCTGGGCGGCTGATGTCGCTTTCCGCCGACTTGTGGGCGGCGAATTCGGACCTTGCCTCACGCATCCTGTCGCACGGTTTCGTGCGCGGGCTGCGGGACGGCTCGCTGCCGATCGAGTGCTTCAAGGGTTATGTCGCGCAGGACGCGTACTTCCTCGAAGCCTTCGCGCGCGCCTATGCCTTCTGCCTCGCCAATTCGCGCTCGCGCGAGGACCTGTACGGGTTCGCCGGCCTGATTGCCGGCGTCCTGCAGGAGCTGAAGCTCCATAAGGGCTATGCCGAACGCTGGCGGGTCGACCTCGACGGCGTCGCTCCCATCGAGGCGACGCGCGCCTATGTCGATTTTCTTCTCGAGACGGCCCGGCGCGGCAGTCTCGGCGAGACGATCGCGGCGATGACGCCGTGCATGCGGCTTTATGCGTTTCTCGGCCGCTCGCTGGCCGCCAACAACGTGGCCAAACTCTATTCTGACTGGGTGAAGACCTATGCCGACCCCGGCTTCGAGGCGCTGGCCGTCCAGCTCGAAGCCCTGCTCGATCTCCACGCCCAGGACAGCGAAGCGGTGCGTGCCAACTATCGCCGCGCCATGGAGCTCGAACTGGGCTTCTTCGCCGCGCACGTCTAGAGCGGCGCCAGTCTCTCCATCGAGCGGTCGAGGGCGCCGTGCAGGTCGGCGGTCAGTTTCGTGCCCATCGCCGTCCGCACTTCCTGCTCGGCCTCGGCCCACAGCGGCAGCGCGCGCTTGAACAGGGCACGGCCGGCCGGCGTCGCGACCAGCTCGTGGCGCCGCTTGTCGCCCGCGGCCGCCCGTTCGATCACGCCCGAGGCCAGCAACGGCCGCAGGTTGCGAGTGAGGGTGGTACGGTCGGTCGCGACCAGGTCGGACAGTTCGGTGATGCTGACGGGGCCGCGCGCGATCACGTAGCCCAGCAGGGAGAACTGCGAGATGCGCAGGCCGGTCGGTGCGAGGTGCCGGCTGTAGATCTGGGTCACGCGCCGCGCCGCGCTGCGCACGCGAAAGCAGGTGCACTCGGCGGGCGACAGGCGGACCGTAGGCGAATCGGCTGTCATGCGCCGAGATTATCGCCGCTTCTTGCGCCGGCAAAGCCTCAATGTGTATATGCACATAAAATTGCGACGGAGACGGACATGGCGGCAGAGGCGGGATATGGCGTGGTGCCGATCGAGCAGGCGCGCACCCTGGACGGGCTGGATCTGTTCAAGGGCCTGCTGGAGGGGCGTTATCCGACGCCGCCGATCTCGAGGACGCTGGGGTTCAGCCTGCTGGAGGTCGAAGCCGGCCGCGTCCTGTTCGGCTACACGCCGCTCTTCGATCATTACAATCCGCTGGGCACGGTGCATGGCGGCATCGCCGCGACCCTGCTCGACTCGGTGATGGGATGCTGCATCCATACGATGCTGAAGGCCGGCAGCGGCTACACGACCGTCGAGATCAAGGTGAATTACGTGCGCGCCATGACCGACAGGACCGGGCCGGTTCGCGCCGAGGGCAAGGTCATCAACGTCGGCTCGCGCATCGCCACGTCGGAGGGCCGCCTGACCGACGCCTCAGGCAAGCTGCTCGCCCACGGCACGACCACCTGCCTGATCTTCCCGATTTAGCCTAAGCTGGCGGCATGCAGAATGCGGCCGCCGAACAAAGACTCCTGAAGCTTTCGATCGCCGTCACCATCGGGGTGGCGGCGGTCGGTGTCCTATTCGGTCTGCTGTCGGGGTCAATGTCGATCGTGTTCGACGGCGTGTTCTCAGCGATCGACGCAGCCATGTCCGGCCTCGCCCTGCTCGTGTCGCGCCTGGTCAGCCGGGTGGTCGACAATCGGCGCTTCCAGTTCGGCTACTGGCACATCGAGCCCATGGTGCTGGCCTTCAACGGCGGCACGCTGATGCTGCTCTGCTTCTATGCCTTCCTGAACGCATCGGGCAGCTTCCTGGACGGCGGGCGCCGGCTGGATTTCGACTGGGCGATGGCCTATGCCGCCGCCGTCGGCGTCGTGGCGTTTGGCATGTTCTTTTACGCCCGGCACCGCAATCGGCAGATCGGGTCGGATTTCGTGCGCCTCGATGTGCAGAGCTGGCTGATGTCAGCCGCCATCACCTCGGCGCTGCTGCTGGCGTTCGCAGTCGCGTGGACCCTCGAAGGTACCCGTTACGCCCATCTCACTCCCTATGCCGATCCGCTCATCCTGGCGGTGCTTTCCCTCTTCCTCGTCTTTGTGCCGATTCACACAGTGCGCCGGGCGCTGACCGAAATCCTGCTGATCACGCCGCCCGAACTCGATGCCCAGGTCCGGCAGGTTCTGGACGAGGTGATCGCGCGGCATGGCTTCAAGACCTACACCAGCTACGTGGCGAAGGTCGGCCGCGCCCAGTTCATCGAGATCCATGTCGTCGTGCCGCCCGAGAGTCCGATCGACAGCGTGGGTGAGGCCGATGCCATCCGGCGCGAGATCGCGGAGGCGATCGGTGGCGAAAGCCCGCACCGCTGGCTCACGATCGACTTCACCGCCGATCCGCGGTGGCTTTAGTCGGGTTTGACCTTTCGGCCTGAAACTCCCATGTCAGGGACCGGAAGGAATTCACTCGCGCATGTACAAAGCCACAACCCGTGCCATCCAGGTGACGGTGCAGCCGCAATATCTGCCGGACCAGTCGGAGCCCGAAAAGTCACAATTCGTGTGGGCCTATACGGTGCGCATCGAGAACAGGGGCAATGTCGCGGTGCAGTTGCGCAGCCGGCACTGGAAGATCACCGACGGTCTCGGCCGGGTGCAGGAGGTGAAGGGACCGGGCGTCGTCGGCAAGACGCCCCTGCTGCGCCCGGGCGAGGTGTTCGAGTATACTTCCGGGACGCCACTTTCCACGCCATCCGGCATCATGGGCGGCACGTATCAGATGGTGGACGAGGCGGGCGTGAAGTTCGACATCGAGATTCCGACCTTTTCGCTCGACACGCCGACGGTGCAGCGCAGCCTCAACTAGGCCGCCCGGATCAAGGGAGTAAGAAGATGAACAAGATGGCGAAGCCGCGCGAGGTCGTTTCGCTCGCCACCGGCCTGTCCCGGCCCTCGCGCGAAGAGGCCGAGGCGGCCGTCCGCACGCTGATCCGGTGGGCGGGCGACGATCCCGGTCGCGAAGGCCTAGCCGGCACGCCCGACCGGGTCGTGCGCTCCTACGAGGAGTTCTTTGCCGGCTACGACCAGGATCCGCGCGACATGCTGCAACGCACTTTCGAGGAGGTCGAGGGCTACGACGAGGTCGTGGCGCTGCGCGACATTCGCCTGGAATCGCACTGCGAGCATCACATGGTGCCGATCATCGGCAGGGTCCATGTCGGCTACCTGCCGGACAAGCGCGTCGTCGGCATCAGCAAGCTCGCCCGCGTGGTCGATGCCTTCGGCCACCGCCTGCAGATCCAGGAGAAGCTCACGGCGCAGATCGCCAATACGCTGCAGGAGGTGCTGCAGCCGCGCGGCGTCGCCGTGGTCATCGAGGCGGCGCACCAGTGCATGACCACGCGCGGCGTTCACAAGTCGGACGTGACCATGGTCACCAGCCGCATGCTGGGGGCTTTCCGCGACAATGGCGAGACACGGCGCGAATTCCTGAGCATGATCGGTCGATCGTCGATTTAGCGTCTACCTCATCCGTCAGAGGTGAGGTCGGAACAGAGTGAACAAGGGACATCATGGCCGGAGAGACCGTCAATTCCATCGAAATGCTGCGCAGGCTCGTGGCCTTCGACACCACCTCGCGTAATTCCAACCTCGCCTTGATCGAGTACGTGCAGGCCTACCTGAAAGGCCACGGCGTCGAGTCGAAGCTGGTGCCCAACGAGGACGGCTCGAAGGCCAATCTCTTCGCGACGGTCGGTCCCAACGTCCCGGGCGGCGTCGTGCTGTCGGGCCATACGGACGTCGTGCCGGTCGACGGCCAGCCCTGGGTCACCGACCCGTGGACGCTCACGCTCAAGGACGGCAAGTATTACGGCCGCGGCACCTGCGACATGAAGGCGTTCTATGCGATCGGCCTCGCGATGCTGCCGGAGTTCCAGAAGGCGCCGCTCAAGAAGCCGATCCACTTCGCGCTCTCCTATGACGAGGAGATCGGCTGCTTCGGTGCGCATTCGCTGGCCGCCCGCATGGCGAGCGAAGTGCCGAAGCCGCGGGTCATCATCATCGGCGAGCCGACCATGATGACGGTGGTGCACGCCCACAAGGGCAGCCAGAGCTACGTCACCAAGTTCACCGGTTTTGAGGCCCATTCCTCGATGACCCATCTCGGGGTCAGCGCCATCCATTTCGCCGGCGAGTTCATCCACTACCTCAATACGGTGCAGGAGGAACTCGAGGCCGCGGCGCCCAAGGACAGCGAGTTCATGCCGGCCGCCGCGACCTTCAACGTCGGCACCATCATCGGTGGCACCGCCGGCAACATCCTGGCGCGCGAGTGCGAGGTCCTGTGGGGCTACCGGGAGCTGCCGACCCGCCCGATCGAGGAGTTGGGCGAGCGCGCCAAGAAGTGGCTGAAGGAAGAGCTGCTGCCCAGGATGAAGGCCAAGCACCCGGCGGCCGGCATCGAGACCGAACTGCGCGCCTCGACGCCGGCCTTCTCGCCCGAGGGCAACGACGACGCCAAGGCGCTGGCGGGAAGCTGGTCTGGCTCCAACACCGTCGGCGCCGTGGTCTATGCAACCGAGGCCGGCATCTTCCGCAAGGTGCTGGGCGTCCCGACCGTGGTCTGCGGTCCCGGCGACATCGCCCAGGCGCACCAGCCCAACGAATTCATCCTCGCCTCCCAGGTCGAGGCGGGCGAGGCCTTCATGAAGCGCATGCTGGAGTGGTCCTGCCGGGACTGACTCCGCGTCGCTACAGGCGATAGACGTCGCCGATCGCCTTCTCGATGGCAGCCGCGCCATGCGACGCCGAGCACAGGGCCGCGGCCTGCTCCGCAAGGGAGTGGGCAAGTGCCGGCGACGATTTCACCCGAAGGCAGGCGCGGGCAAGGCTTTCGGCATCGTCGCCGACAAGCAGGTGCTGGCCGTCGATCGCGTCGAGCCCTTCCGCGCCGATCGTCGTGCTGACGACGGGGACGCGATGGGCGAACGCTTCCAGGATCTTGATGCGCGTGCCGCCGCCGGCACGAATCGGGATGATGGCGACGTCTGCTGCCGCGTAGAAAGGGGTGACGCTCGGCACATAACCGTGGACACGCGCGCCGCTGTCGTCGAGGTCGCCGGCCAGTCCGTCGCCGCCGCTGCCGACGATGTCGATCTCCATTTCACGGTCCGAAAGGCGGTGCAGCGCCTCGCCAACGTCTGTGCAGAGGAAGCGCGCGGCGTCGCTGTTGGGAAAGTAGTCGAGGGTGCCGACGAACAGCAGGCGAAGCGGGCCGGACGCCGACGGCGTAGGCCGGTTCACCTTCTCCATGTCATAGCCGTTCGGCACGACCGCGAAGCGCGCGCGAGTGTGCTGCCGGGCCAGGCGATCCGCGTCGGTGGTGGAGCAGACCGTGACACGATCGAAGGCCGGCAGGTACCGAGCGGCGAAGGCGGCGTATTTCCGCAGCTCGCTCTGTTCCCGTTCGGCGCTCTCGCGGTCGCCCCGCCTGAGGTGGAGATCGGCCAGGCGGCGTCGCGTCAGGGGCTCGTCGTCATCGAGATCGAGGACGCAGAGCGGCCGTTCGCCGTCCGGGAGACGCAGGAACAGGTCGGCGAAGGGCGCCAGGTAGAGACGCATGACGTGTATGGCCGCGACCGCTCGCCGGTCGCGCCACTGGTAGAGGTACCGGGCGCCGTCGCCGGTGCAGTAGCGGCTGAGATGGGGCTTGGGATAGGCGCGCAGGGCCTGCTCCCGATGCGCGGGATCCTTCAGGCGGGCGATCAGGGCGAAGTGCGGATCCAGATGGCCCTCCAGGTCCAGGCACTGGACCGTCGCCGCATGCCGGAGAACGAAATCCGAGGGTATCGTGGCCGCGCCGGCGACCGGCACGACGAGCAGGTCGACATCGAAATGACGCGACAGGGCCTTCAGCGTCGAGGCCGCACGCATCGCGAGGCCGCCGCCGGTGGGAGCCGGCATGACCGGAGTCACCTGGAGAAGCCGCCGCCGCGGCATCAGTTCCGGGCGTGCAGGACTTCCAGGTTGGGCATGCCCCAGCACTGGTGTCCCATCTCGGTCGCCATGATGCCGAGGCCTTCGGTTTCGATTTCCCCTTCCATCTGCGCTCCCCACGGTCCAGGCCGGCGCACGGCGGGATGACCCTTGCCATAGGGAAAAGGCGGGAAGATCAGGCCGTCGCGATGGATGTCGGCGCGCACCAGCAGCACGCTTCCGCCGACGCTGTCGAGGCGGACAAGGTCGGGTCCGCCGCGCAGCGCATCCATGTGGACGAGACCCTGCTCGCGCCAGCCGTTGCGGTCGAAGGTGGGGCCACCATAGTCATGGACGCAATGGGGATGCACGATGCCGCGGCCGGTAGAAATCAGGCGCTGTGGAAGGTCGGCCGGATACTCGACCACATCGACATCGAGCCAGAGGATCCAATCGTGATCGGCCATTGCCCGGAAGAGGAGATGATTGCGGGCCTTTGCGAGCACGCGCCGGCGTTCGAGTTGCCAGGGGTGGCTCCAGCGCGGGACGTCCTCCGGCATCCGAAAGCCGAAATCCTTCTTCCAGAGTCCCACGTCCGCGTAGCGGGCGCGCAATTCGCCCAGCCTGTTGCGAAGCCGCTCGAATGTGTCGTCCCGGCTGTCGCTCTCCAGCAATCCGACCGAGATCGCCTTGGCCGGGTAGGTCAGCTTCGCGAGGTTGTGCCAATAGAGGTCGAGGTGGCGCGTCGCATCCTTGACGGGCGTGAGGACGAGGAGGCGGGCTTGTTCAGGAGGCAGGGTCATAACCCGCGAGCGGGAAGGAATGCCGGTTCCAGCCGTGGCCCGACGAGATGCCGCCGCTGCCGTCCGGTCGCTGGACATGGTCTGCCCATCCATCGAGTGCGAGCGAGATCATCTGGCGGCGCTTTTCTCCGACCTCGCCGGGCGCCGACAGGGCCAGATCGTCCTTGACCGTGGGATCGAGGATCGAGAGTGTGCGCAGGAAGCCCATGAAATCGCGGGTCGTCTCCCGATCACGAGGCAGCGACTCGTAGGCAGCGAACGCGCGCTCGAGGAGGGCACGCACGAAGCACTGTCCGGTCGCCGGCGCCTGTCGGACGGCGACGGCGACGGCGCCAGGCGTCAGCGGGACCAGCTCGACGGGCGTGCCGGGGCCGTAGGGCAGCCGACCGCGCCACACGCCATCGGGATCGAGGCGAAGCCGGTTGCTGCTTGCGCCGTTCCCGGCCAGGACCAGCACCGGCGAAGCGTCGATCTCGGTCACATACCAGTAGAATTCATCGCCGCCGGCACCACCGATTCGATGGTCGGCCAGCAGTTCCACCCGGCGCTCGTCGGATGAAACGCGAACGTAGCGGAAGTGGCGGACTGCGGCGAGACCGCGCTCCAGCGCCTTGGCCGCGCCGGAACGCCCCGGCGGGTTGAAGACATAGCCGTCCCATCTTTCGTCGAGGTCTGCGAGCAGCGCAAAACAGTCGGCTTCCCGCCGAAAACCCTCAATGGCCGGATTGATCCCTCTCAGTACCCACTTCGCGCCGTTGCGATGCTGGAAGAGGATGCTGCCGTCGGGACCGCGCTGGCAAATCGTCGCCTCGAGCTGCTTGGGCTGGTGTGGAATGAGATGATGGCGCTGCCCCAGCATCAGCCAGGCGATGAGGAACGTGTCCTTGTCGCCGTGGAGGATACCGTAGAAGTCCTCGGACCGCTGGTTCATCCAGTGGGCGAGCAACAGCGCCCGCCAGCATCTCGACTTGTCGAGCAGAAGCTGCCCGGACTCGAAGGACACGCAGTCGCGGCGCTCCAGGCCGGCGATGGCCCAGATCGCGTTGCTGCGCGACAGGCGCAGCAGATCCGGCCAGAACATCGCGCCCGTCTCGCGGAAACCCGGATCGTCGAAAAGTCCGGTCGGATCCTTCACGGGCACGTTGTCCGCATCGAGCAACAGCACTTGGCGGAAGCGCGAATGAAGAAGGGCGTAGGGCTTGAGTTCCCAGCCGCCGAGCCTGCGGACGGCGTGATGCTTGGCGACTTCATGCGCATCGATCGTCTCGGCGCCGAGTTCGGCGAGCAAGCCGCGCATCGGCGGCCCCATCTCCTCGCTCCCGAGGTGCCATACCTCGATCGGCAGGGTGCAACCGAGGCGCCGCAACATGCCGATGCATATCCAGGCGCAGGTGAACATTCGCGCGCCGCCGGCACAGATGACGATGCCGCGTCCGTCGAAACGATCCTCGGGAAAGTCTTCCCGCGACGCAGCAGCCGCTCTCAGCGCAGTTGCCAGTTCGTCGCGTGTCATCGGCACGGTTACCGGTCCCCCCGAACCTTGCCATCCGATAGGGGCTTGGGCATCCTTCCGTCGATGCCCATGCGCTCGCTCGAATGCCCATCTTCCGTATCCGGCCTCGAGATCAATCCCGTCGCCGACGGCTACATAGTCTATCAGCCGGCTCGCGATCGCATCCATTATCTCAATGCGACGGCGGCCGTCGTCCTCGAGTTGTGCAACGGCCGGAATTCCGTCGGCGATCTTCCCGAGTTGCTGCAACTGGCGTTCGATCTCGCGGAACCGCCGATCGAGGCGGTCGCGACCTGCCTGGAGACGCTCACACGCGAAGGCCTGATCGGCTGACGTGTCCGATCGAATCCAGCTCCTTGCCACGGAGTTCACGATCGACACGGAGTGCGACGACGTACGCCGTCGCCTGCGGGAAGCAGCGCCGTCGCCCCACCAGGCAATGGCCATCCTGCGGCGCCTTACGCTCGCCGCCCGGCAACTCGACGGCGAATTCAGGATCAGCGGCGGGTCGGACGGCGACGACTTCGAACTGACCGCCTTCTATGCCGCCGAGAATCTTCTTCGGCGGATGCATCGCGACGCACTGGCCGCCTTGCCCGACCATGTCCGGTTGCGAGCGGCCATCGGGCGAGCTGCCGGCGGGAGTTTCCTCATCGCCGGGCCTCGAAACTCGGGAAAGACGACGCTCGCCCTACGCTTGCTGTTCGAGGGCTACGACGTGAGCGGCGACGATCTCGTGCTGGTGGCCGATGGCCAGGCGATGGCCTTTCCCTGGCGGTTCAGGGTGAACGAGCCCAGCGTGGCCTTGCTGCCGCAACTGCGGGATCTTCCCGTCGTCGTCGCCCGCAAGGGGGCTTCGGCACGCGACTGGTGGTTTCCCGTCGATCCAACCGACTTCGGCAGAAACTGGAACATCGCAGCCGCGACCGTTTCCGCGGTTTTCTACCTCGAGGCGAACCATGGCTCGCGGAGTCGGGTGATCGAAACGGGCAAGCTCGACATGGCCCGCCGCCTGCTCGCGCAGGCGACGGCGCCGCCGTCGGCACGGGGGCAATGGATCGGTGACATCGCCCGCATGCTGGACGGGGCCCGCACCTGCCTCGTCGAACTGGGCGATCCGGAGTCGGCCGTCATTGCGATGAGGGGCCTCCTTTGATACGAATGTGTCCATGGAAGACGGTATCGATCCTCGCGTGTTGGCCAGCGTCGACAAATCGCGACGTGACCTTCTCCGCAAGCTCCTGCTGAACAGCGCCTTCGTGCTGCCGGCCGTGGCCTCCTTTCCGATGGATGCTCTCGCCGAGACCCAGAACCCGATCCGGACCTTCAACGGCGTGGGTGACGCGGTCATTCGCTCCAATCCGGGCGGTGCGAGCAAGCAGGGCGATCCGGCGATTCCCGGCAATACCGGCAGAGCGAACGAGCCGGCCAAGCGCTAAGCCGCTGTTGGCGACGCGCTGCCGTTGGACGCCAAGGAATGCTTTCGGCAACCCTGATCGTCCGGAACGAAGAGAAATTCCTCCCCGACTGTCTCGACTCGTTGCAAGGCTTCGCCGACGAGATCGTGGTCGTCGATACCGGATCGACCGACCGCACGCGTGCCATTGCGCTTGACCGTGGCGCGACACTTCACGACTTCGTCTGGCGCGAGGATTTCGCCGCGGCGCGCAACTTCGCGCTCGACCGGGCGTCCGGCGATTGGATTCTACAGATCGATGCCGATGAGCGCATTCGCCCGTACACGCGCGCAATGCTCGACCACGAGCTCGCTGCTCCAAGTTTGCGCGCGGCCCGTCTGCGCTTCTATCCGCAGACCGGCCTTACGGCCTATCGCGAGCTGCGCCTGTTCCGACGCCATCCCGACATTCGATTCGAGGGGGCATTCCACGAGACGATCGTGCCCTCGCTTGGGCGGCTGGTCGACAGGGAAGGCGGCGCCATGGGCTGTACGGACCTCACGATCGATCACCTGGGCTATGATGGAGGGTCGGTCCGCAAGCACGAGCGCGACTTGGCCATGTTGGCGCGCCAGGTGAAGATCGATCCGGACCGGTCCTATCTCTGGTGGCATCTCGGTTCGATCCATCTCGAGAAGGGTTGCCTGCCGGAAGCCGAGCGGGCCTGGCATTCGGGCATCGAGGCAGCACGCCGATCGCCGCGTCGGCTGGCGGAGCAATCGCTGTGTTTCACCGAACTGGCCAGGCAGAGGCTGGTCGCAGGCGCGAGCGGCGAGGCGCTCGATCTGATCGGTGAAACACGCTCGTTGCTGGGGAACAATCTCCTGCTCGATTGTCTGGAGGCGCGGGCGCTCGCTGCCCTGCACCGCTGGCACGAGGCTCTCGAGATCTTCGAGCGGCTGGCTGCCATCGATGCCGATACACTGGTCGGCGAATTCGCCTACGACAGGAATATCCTTGGCGCTGGTGCTCTGGCGGAAGCCGGACTTTCGCTCTTCCGGGCGGAGCGATACGGGGAGAGCGCAAGCTGGTATGGCCGGGCGCACGCGCTTGCGCCGGAATGCCTTGAGTTTCGGGCCAAATGGCAGCTGGCCCTGGCGTGCGCCCACAGGGCGGGCTTGACGTGAGCGGCCTGAAAACGCCGCTATTCGGACTAACAAAACACTCACGTTATATGCAACTATTGCCGGGTCACGCTGCCATGGCGTGACGAGTGGGGGCCCATGCTTTTCAGGATCTTTTCGGCCGCGTTACCGGGCGTGGCGATGCTTGCCTTGGCGCCGGCGACGGCAGAAGCACAGGCGCCGAACCCGCAGATACTCGGTTTCCAGGCCGGGTGCTTCATGCGCCACGGCAATGCTTACAACATCCTCGTCAAGGTCGGACCGAATACGACAACCTACCGGTTCATCTTCACCAACGTCGCAAACCAGCAGGTCGTGCATGACCAGATGATGGGCCTCCTCCATGCCGGCGAGGAAGTGCCAATCCGGCTGAACAATGCCGGCAACTATTCCTTCACCGTCAAGTATCCGGTCGGTGTCTCCAATCAGACAGCGGCGACGTCGACATACAATGTTACCGTCAAGCCCGTGATGGTGGCGATGGCCAACGGTCAGAAGGTCTGCCGCGAGGCCGTGTCACTCGAATCGCCATCAGGGCAGAGACCCGCAATCCGCTGATCGCCAGCAAGGAGAGAGCAACATGCGCAAGGAACTCGGCCTCATCATGATGGGCGCGGTCGCCTTCGACCTGGGAACAGTCATCGTGCCAGCGCAAGCGGCGGACCCAATCTACTTGAAGATGGACGCTCTTCCCAATTCCTTCAACTTCCAGAAAATAGACATCAGGGATTTGGCGTCATCCAATGCCTGCGTCGCCGGCAAGGGGACACTGGTCGAGTACAAGGGCGACAAGTACTGCCGCACCGACAAGGCGGGCGCCTCCACCGCGCTGCCCTCCACGACCGGCCCGGCGACCGCCACCCCGTCGCCCCAGCGGCGTTGAGCGAAGCGACGCTGCAGCTTCTGGCAGGCGACCCGGCGCGTGACGCGCTGGTCGTCGGACGGGTCGTGCTGGTTCTCGGCGGGGAGCCGGTCACGCTCGAAATGGCCGTGCCTTCCGGCCCCATCGGCTTCGAGGACGTGCTGCCGATCTTGCAGGGGTTGACCGATTTCGTGGTCAACCGGGGTGTCGAGGTCGCCGAGTCAGCGGGGCGCACCATCTCCTGCCGCGCGGGCTGCGGAGCCTGTTGCCGCCAGCTCGTGCCGATATCGCAAGCCGAAGCGCGCGCACTCGCCGCGCTGGTCGCCGCCATGCCGGGGCCGCGGCGCGAAGAGATTCGACGCCGCTTCGCCGCGGCATTGCAGACGCTTCATTCCGGTGGCGTGACCAGAGAGATCGACGCCGCGAGAGAGGAAGTAACTGATTCGACCGCCGGTCTCGGCATGCGCTACTTCCGGCAAGGCGTTGCCTGCCCGTTTCTCGAGAACGAGGCCTGTTCCATCCATCCCGACCGGCCGCTCAGTTGCCGGCAATATCTCGTCACCTCACCCGCGGCCAAGTGCGTGTCGCCTGCACCCGATACCATCGAGACGGTCGCGCTTCCGGCGCGCCCCTCGCGGGCGTTGTTGCTGGCCGACAGCGAGGACGCGGGCGTGTCCTGGATGCCTCTCGTCTATGCACTGCGGTACGCCGACGAGGTGCCGTCGCGCGTCCCTGCACGGACGGCGCCGGACCTGTTGCGCGACGTCTTCTCGCGCTTCCAGGACGCCGACGGCGCTGAACGCGGAGAAAGGGAATGACGCGGCCAGGACTTAACCTCGCGTGCCGCACCTGGTCACTATCGACCGGGCCACGATTTCTCCATCGGTGCTGAGTCCGCTTCACGATTCTTTACCTTGCAGCAACGAACCGCGTCTTGATGGCGTTGGCCGGTTCGGGCGAGAAGAGCGGGCATCGTGTCGCGGAGATATTGCGTGAAGGCCAGGCTCCTCAAACTGCACAGATGGATCGCGCTCCTCTTCGCGCTTCCGCTTCTCCTGGTTGTCGCGAGCGGCTTGATCCTTTCCTTCGAGCCCTGGCTGGTCGTCGAGTCCATTGGGCCGAAGTCCCTCACGAGCGACCGGGTCACCGCCCTGCTCGGCCGGCACGACCCGAGCGGCCAGGCGCAAATGCTGGCGTATCGCAGCTACGATCGCACCGTCACGATCAGCATCGCGCGCAACGCCGGGAAAGTCGTCGATGTCGCGACTGGCGAGTTGCTGCCCGCGCCGTCGTCCCTGGCAATGGTGCTTGGCCTGACAAGGCGCCTGCACGAGAAGCTGTTGATCGATGCAGGCTGGCTGGTCGTGAGTTCGACGGTGGCGATGCTGGCCGTCGCCATCCTCGGCCTGCTGTTGGGCGTGCCCCGCGTGTCGAATACCCTTTCCGGGTGGCACAAGGGCATGGCCTGGGGCGTGCTACCCTTAATCCTGCTGTCGCCGCTGACCGGCCTCTGTTTGGCGTTCGGCATCACCCTTGCCACGCCAGCCGGGAACGCCCCGTCGACCCGCGGCCCCGCAGTGACTCTCGCCGAGGCGGTGCGCGTCGTCGGCGAACGCCATGATCTCTCGACATTGGTATGGCTGCGCTCCCTGGGCGGCCGCATGGTGGCGCGTCTCGCGGAGGGTGGGGAATATCGCCTTTATGCGATCACGCCCCAAGGGACGGTCGCCTTGCCGCGCAACTGGCCGAGACTCTGGCACGAAGGCAATTTCGCCGGCGCATGGTCGGCCCTGATGAACGTGGTCACCTCGATCATCCTGGCTGGTCTGATCGTGACCGGGACATGGATGTGGGCGCGCCGCCAACTCAGGCGGCGAACGATGCGGCGAGTGGCCGCCCGTCTGAAAGCCGGCTAGCTGCCGGACGCACCGCCCTTCGAGTTCCCGTGCGTCTTCCGGATCGATTCCTGTGGGGCACTTCATGAAGTGTCCTATGGAGGGGCTGCGGGGATTGGCCAGCAGGACGAATTTCACCGTCTCAGTATGGACGATATCGTCGACGAACAGCGGGCGGGCTGGCGGCCATTCAGTTGCCGCCGGGCGAAATCCCGGCGGTCCCGCCTGGACCGGAACGGGCTACACTCCTGCGATTCGGGTGAATCGACGGGGGGGGAAATGAAGGTCAAGGCCTACGAGATTTTTCGCTGCGATGCGGGCTGGCGCCTGTTCTCGTTCCTCAAGCTGGTGACCGACACGGGCCCCGTCGGCTGGTCGGAATACAATGAGAGCTTCGGCAGTCCCGGCCTCTCGGGCGTCATCGAGAACCTGATGCCGGGCGTGATCGGTATGGACCCGATGGACATCGAGCTGGTGAACGCCGTGCTCGCCACCAAGTCGACCCAGTCGCGCGGCGGCGTAGTGCGACAGGCGATCGCCGCCATCGAGAACGCGCTACTCGACATCAAGGGCAAGGCGCTGGGCGTCCCGGTCTACCAGCTGTTCGGCGGCAAGCTGCGCGACCGCATTCCCGTCTACTGGTCGCACTGCGGCTCCTATCGCATGCGCAATCCCGATCTCTGCGGCACGCCGCCGGTGCGCTCCTACGACGACATGGCGCGGACCGGCGAGGAGGTGCGGAAGAAGGGCTTCACCGCCTGCAAGACCAACATCGCCATGGAGGTCGACGGCAGGCTGCGCGCCTATCGTCCGGGCTTCGTCGTCGGCAAGGGATTCCCCGAACGCAACTGGGACGCCTTCATCGCGCGCAGTGCGGCGAAGACCGTCGAAGCGTTCCGCGACGGCGCCGGGCCCGACGTCGGCATCATGCTCGACACCAATTTCCATTTCCGCACCGAGGGCTTCAAGCGCATCGCCGGCGCGGTGGGACCGGCCGGCCTCACGTGGCTGGAACTCGACATCCACGATCCGAAGTCGATCGCGATGATCCGCCGCGACGCGCCCTGTCCCATCGCCTCCGGTGAAACCCTGCTGGAACGCCGCGACTTCCGCCCGTACTTCGAAGCCTATGCCTTCGATACGGCAATCGTCGACGTGATCTGGAACGGCTTCGCCGAGTCGCTGAAGATCGCGGCGATGGCCGACGTCTATGAGGTGAACGTGGCGCCGCACAATTTCTATGGCCACCTCGCCAGCGCCATCTCGGCGCATTTCTGCGCCGCCGTGCCGAATTTTCGGATCATGGAGATCGACATCGACGGGGTGCCGTGGCGAGACGAGATCGTCGATCATCCGCCGGTCTTCGAGAACGGCGACTATCTCCTGCCCAAGGGGCCGGGTTGGGGTGTCGAACCCGACGAGGCGGCGATGCGCCGTCATCCGCCGAGGACCTACGTTGTGACACAGTAATCGTTACACGACAGTCGTGCCGTCCTGTTGCAAATGCACGGGCTGTGATGCCAACTTTGCCCCGGTTCGAGTACGGGAGATGCTTGAGTGGACGCGTCGCGTAGCGGGAGGCGCCGCAGGAGCGCAAGGGGTACGGGAAGAGGCGCGCGCCTGTCGGCATTGGTCCTGGCCAGTGTCGTATCCTCGACGGCAACCGCGTCCGCGCAGGACACGCGCTGGGACGCGCTTCTGTCCAACACGAACTGGTACGTGGCGATCCCCAACCTGGTCGCCTACGCGAGCGGCAACCGGAGTAACATCACCAATCCCTTTTCGATCGGCGACCAGACCCTGTGGTCCCTGGGAACCGTCACCAACGGCTCGTTCACCGGGCAGAGCGCGGCGACGTTCGCCATCGGTCCGACCGTCACGCCGCCCACCTTCTCGGCCATGCATGGACTCGTGACCGAGACAGGGCAGATCCGGATCGAATTCACGTCTCCAGACAGCGCGACCATCGTGGGCATCGGCCAGATGCGGGAAATCGGCGGCGTGCCGCTGATGGAAATGCAGATGATCACCGGCACCTCGCTGCTGGTCACGCACTGGGCCTACATGGCGCCCTACAATCCGGCCGTGTTCACGCCGCCTTCGCCGACGCAGTATATCAGCGCCGACATCACCTCCCCGGAATGGCGCTGGACCGCCGGCACCACCTGGCAGGTCTCGAGCCCCACCGTGTTCGGCACGGCGACGCCCGGCACCTTCAAGATCACGGGCTACAGCAACGGATACTACTGGGGCGTCGGCGCCGCACCGCTCGACAGCCTGGTTGGCAATTTTACCGTGCTGGGCTCGATGACACCCGAGGGAAACCTCTTCTTCAACCTGCTGTTCGGGGTGACGTACGACAGTCTTTCGGGCCAGATCACGGGAGATGCCACGACTGGCAACATGGCCCTTAGGGCCTACACCCTGTCCGGCCCTGTCGGCGCTCCGACAACGGCCAGCATCATGCCGGTTTCGACCATCGCTGCGGGGCAGACCTATTTCCTGAGCAATGTCGGATCGACCGTCATCCCGGCCTTCACCGGCGGCACGCTCCAGGTCGACGAGACCTTCGGCGTCAACAGCCGGAATTTCCTGGTCGACGGATCGGCCACGAACCGCCTCGACCTGCGCGGCAACGCGGCTGTCCTGACCGGCGTGCTCTCCGATGCGGTGCCCGGTACGCCGGGCAACCTCATCATCGCCAACAGCGGACTTGGCGGAAGCGTCACCTTCGCCGGAAACAGCACCTATACCGGTATCACGACGATCGAGGCCGGCGCCGCCCTGTCCGTTGATGGTTTGATCGTCTCGCCGGTCTCTGCGCAAGGCACGCTCCGGGGCACGGGAACGATCCGGGGCGCTACCACGGTGCTGGGCGGTGGCACGCTGGCGCCGGGCAACAGCCCGGGAACCCTCACTTTCGGCGCGCCGGTGGTCATGGCGGCGGCCAGCACGCTCTCCCTCGATATCGACGGAACGGCAACCGGCAACGGGGCCGGCAACTTCAGCCGCGTGGTGGTGTCGGGTGCAGGCAACGGCTTCACCGCCGGCGGCACGTTGCAGCCGGTCCTGCGCGGCATCACCGGCGCCGCGACCAACAGCTTCACGCCGTCCATCGGGCAGCAGTTCATGGTCGTCGCGGCCGAGGGCGGCGTGCAGGGAAGCTTCGCCGGCCTTACCCAGCCGGCCGGTTTGGGGGCGGGAACGCGTTTCGATGCTCTTTATGCGCCGTCCTCTGTTTCGCTGGTGGTAACGCCCGCTTCCTACGGCAACCTCGGTGCCGCCGGCCTGCCTCAGACGGCCAGCCAGGCCTCGGTCGGGCAAGCGCTCGACGTGCTTCGTCCCGCGGCAGGCGTGCGGATGAGCGGCCTTGCGCAGTCGCTCTTCGCGCCGCTCTACAGCCTGCCGGCCGCATCGATCCCGCAGGCACTGGATCAGCTTTCGCCCAGCCTCTATGGCGACATGATCCTGTCGGCACGTCAGGGCTTCTACGGCTTTGCAGATCAGGTCAGCCAGCGGCTGGGCACCCGCCGTACCGGACAGGGCGGTGGCCAAGACATTGCCATGGCCTGTGGCGATGCCTGCGGGGGACTGCCCAACGCCGCGCCCAACACGGTGGCGGGGCCGCTTGGCACGACGGCCTGGCTCTCGGGCTTCGGGCAGTGGACGCAGGTCGCCGCGGCGGCCGCCCCGGGCTTCCAATCGTCGCTTGCCGGCGTGATGGCGGGGCTCGATGTGGAGCTGGCGCCGGGCTTCGTCGGTGGGGTCGCTCTGGGAGGCGGCAGCGCAAACACCTTCGCCGGCAACGGTGCGACGGCCCTCGGATCGGCGATGCAGGCAACGGTCTACGGTGAGTACACCGCCGGATCATTCTTCGTCGGCGGCCAGGCGTCCTATCTGCGCGTCGATCAGACCACGACCCGTCCGCTGGGAGCGTGGAACAGCGTCTCGCGGGACAGTCTCGTGACGACCGGGGTGGGTGGTCAGGTCGCCGCAGGGTTGCGATTGGCCTGGGAGGGTTGGGCGGTGGAACCCACGGTGGGGTTCGCTGCAGCGGGATTCTCCTCGCCGCGCACCGTCGAGCAGAACAGCAACGGACTTGCCCAGGAGATCGACGGGCAGTCGCTTACCAGCCTGCGCGGCACCCTGACGCTGCCGGTGAACCGGACTCTCATGCTGGCCGACCAGCGCTCGCTCGCCTTGCGCGGGTTGCTCGGTTGGGCGCACGAATTCGCCGACGTGTCGGCGACTACGCAGGCGGCCTTCGCTGCTGCCCCCGCGGTGCCTTTTGCGTCGACCAGCGCGCCGATCTCGCCGGATTCGGTATTGGTGGGTCTTTCCGCCGATTTCGCCCTCGAGGATGGCGTGGCCTTCTTTGCCGGATGGCAGGCGGCGATCGGCTCGTCCTCCACGGCGCAGACACTTCGCGCGGGGCTCCGCGTGACGTGGTAGACGCTGGTTCTCCAAGTACGATGACCCCATTCCGGGAGTAACTCATGATCCGCACAATCATTGGCACGTCTCTGGGGCTCTTGCTGGTAGCCGGCTCGGCCGAAGCTCAGGTCTACTGCCGCGCCGAGGGCGTGCCGCATGGCTGCGTCTGGGCCCCCCGCGGCGCCGGAGCGCCGGGAGTGGGTGTGGTTCCCGGTGTCGGCGCCGGCGCGCCCGGCGTTGGCGTCGCGCCGGGCGTCGGCGTCGGGGCTCCCGGTGTGGGGGTCGCGCCCGGCGTGGGCGCGGGCGCTCCCGGCGCAGGGGTTGCCCCCGGACATCCCGGGGACGGGGACGTCAACCGCGGCGGTCCGGTGAATCGCGCCGGCCGGCGTTAACGCCCCCCTTCAAACTCCAAAGAAAAACAGGTGGGGGCTTGTATTTTTGAACAATCAAGATATATCTTAGATATGTTCAATCATATAGAGGATGAGGCCATGAGGTCTTTCCATCACCCTCATCGCCATTGCGGCGAAGAGGCTCAACGACATCATTTCGGCCGACGCGGTTTCGGCGGGCCGGGCCACGGTTGGCGCGGCGACCCGGGTGAAGGGCGCGGCGGGCGTGGGCGGCGGCGCGTCTTCGATTCGGGCGAGCTCCGTCTGGTCCTGCTGAAGCTGATCGCCGACGAGCCGCGGCATGGCTACGAACTCATCCGCGCCATCGAGGAGCTGACCGGTGGCAGCTACGTGCCTAGTCCCGGCATGGTCTATCCGACGCTGACCCTGCTCGACGAAATGGGCCACATCGCCGAGACCAAGTCGGAAGGTTCGCGCAAGGCCTTCGCGATCACGCCCGACGGCACCGTCCATCTGACCGAACGCAAGGGAGAGGTCGACGCCTTGTTCGCGAGGCTGGCGGAACTCGCCAACGTGCAGGAGCGCACCGACTCGGCGCCCGTGCGCCGGGCCATGGGCAATCTTCGCGAGGCGCTGATCAACCGCCTCGGGCGCGATGGCGTGCAGAAGCAGACGGTCCACGACGCCGTCGCCATCATCGACGAGGCGGCGCAGAGGATCGAACGCCTGTGAGCACCACCAGCATCGCACGGGTGCCGACGGCCAACGGCAGCCGGTACCTCCAGCAGCTCTGCAAGCACTGGAGCCACAATCTCGAGGTCGAGTTCACGCCGGACAAGGGCAGGGTCGTGTTTCCACGCAACGCCCGCGGCGCCGACTGGCCGGGCGATGCCACTCTCCTGCTGGCGGCGCATGGCGACGCCCTGGAGTGCCGGCTCGAGGCTAGTGCCGACGGTCAGCTCGAAGCTCTCAAGGGCGCCGTCGCCAGCCACCTCGATCGCTTCGCCTTCCGCGAGGCGCCGCTCGCCTTCGACTGGCGCGATGCGTGACAAGCGGCGCGCTTGTTAATGCGAGGGCGGGTCTGCACATTCCGGCCGAGTGCAGCCCGAGGAGCCCATGTCGAATATTCCCGAAGACGTCTTTACCGAGCCCGAGGATTTTTCCCCGGATACGCTGGCCAATCTCGGTCCGCTGGCCCGCCTCGCCGGCGAATGGGAATCCGACAAGGGCATCGACATTGCGCCTAAGGCGGCCGGCCCGGAGCAGCGCAACTTCCGGGAACATATCCGGATGGAACCGATCGATCCGCAGCCCAACGGACCGCAGCTCCTCTATGGATTGCGTTACCACATCCACATCAACACCGACGAGGAAGCCATCACCTTCCACGACCAGGTCGGCTACTGGCTGTGGGAGCCGGCCACCGGCCTGATCATGCAATCCATCGCAATCCCGCGCGGCCAGGTCGTCCTGGCGGGGGGAACCGCGAAGCCCGGTGACAGGACCATTTCGGTGGAGGCCAAGCGCGGTGACACCCGCTTCGGCATCTGCTCGACCACCTTCCTCGAGCAGGCGTTCCGCACCGACTACTATCGCATCGACATCACCTTCAACGATGACGGCAGCTGGACCTACGTGACGCGCACCGACCTGGCGGTGCGCGGCAAGACACCGGCGTTCGACCACCGCGACACGAACACGCTGCGGCGCGTCGCGGCGCCGGCCCGGAACCCGATGGTGGACCGGCTGAAGAGCGGCAAGTTCGATTGACGAGCTTCCGTTACCGGATTTCGAATCCCATCTTCGCCAGCGCGGCGCGCAGCGTTTCGCGGCCGTTCATGGCCTTGATCGGGCCCAGCCGATTCAGCACGCGCTGGGTCCAGGTCGCGGCCTGGAGCTCGTGCCGGGCCGAGAACTTGCTCATCTCGGCGTCATAGGCGGCGCGCAGGGCCTCTTCCCGGCTCGCGTCGTAGCGTTCGCTGTGGAGCACGGCCGCCTGCGGCAGGCGCGGCTTCACCTCGCCTTCGCCCTTCTCCGTGGCGTATCCGACGCAGAGGCCGAACACGACGACGGCTTGGGGCGGCAGGCCGAGCAGCTCGGCAACGCGTGTGGGGTCGTTGCGCATGGCGCCGATATAGACCGTGCGCAGGCCCATCGATTCCGCGGCGACGACCGCATTCTGGGCCGCCAGCGCGGCGTCGATCGAAGCGACCATGAAGGTTTCCAGCCAGGGCATGGTCTCGAACGGGGTCTTCGTCGCGTCCGAGATGCGCTGGTTGCGCGACATGTCGGCGATCCAGGCGATGAACAGCGGGCACTGCTCGATATGCTTCTGGCCGCCGGCGATCTCGGCCAGGACCTTCTTCTTGGCGGGATCGGTGACGGCGACGGCCGACCACCACTGCATGTTGGAACTGGTGGCGGCCGACTGGGCGGCGGCGATCATGCTCTCCAGCGCACCGGCCGGGACGGGATCGGGCTTGTAGCTGCGCACCGAGCGGTGATCGAGCATCGTGGCGATGGTCTCGTTCCACGGTCCGGCCGCGGGCAGTGTGTCCGCACCATAGCGGCGGGCGAGGGCTTCCGTCTTGGGAGGCGTGGCGGGCGTCAGGGAGTCCATCAGGCAATGCTCTCGGGTTTGCGGCGGGTGATCGCGGTGACCAGCGCGAGGAAAATGAAACCGGTGACGATCATGAAGATAGCGCGCGGCTCGCCATGGTCCATCAGGAAGCCGTAGAGCAGCGGGGCGACCATGCCGCCCAGGTTGAAGCCGGTGCTGACGAAGCCGAAGACCTTGCCGAACGAGCCGGGCGGCGTCACGGCGCGCACCATCATGTCGCGCGACGGCTGGATGATGCCGTTAAGCAGGCCGCCCGCCGACATCACGCCGATCAGGATCACCCCTGGCATGTTCACCCAGGCCATCAGGATGGCCATGGTCGAGGTGCAGGCGAAGCCGATGGCCGCCACGCGCTCATGGTGCGGCGTACGGTCGGCGATGATGCCGCCCAGCAGCACGCCGCCGGCGCTGCACAGAAGGAAGGCCGACAGCGCAGTGCTGGCGATGTCGGCGGGCGTTCCGTGGATCTTCGCCATGCCGACGATGGTGTAGGTCTGGATTCCGCCATTGGCCATGGCAAGGCAGAAGAAGAACAGCAGGTTGCGCAGGATGGGCGCGCTCAAGAGCAGATCAAGCCCGACCTTCTGGTCGCCTTTCGCGGTTGCCTGGCCGGGCTTGTGCGAGATGCGCGGCAGGATACTGCCGGCCACGATCAGCACGAAGGCGGTCGCGATCGAGAGGCCGGCGACGAACAGGAAGGCACCGCGCCAGCCCCACATTGCCGCAAAGGCGAATGCCAGGGCCGGCGTGATGCCCGAGCCGAGATAGCCCGCGAAAGTATGGATCGAGAAGGCCTTGCCGATGCGCTTGTGGTCGATCGTGGCCGAGAGGATCGAATAGTCGGCCGGGTGATAGACGGTGTTGGCGAGGCCGAGGAAGCCGTAGGCGATGACGAAGGTCCAGTAGCCCGGCAGCAGCGCTGCCGCCGCGACGGCCAAGCCACCCAGGATCAGGCCACCGGTCAACATGATGCGCGGTCCGACGCGGTCGATCAGGAAGCCCGCCGGTGTCTGCAACAGGGCCGAGGCGGTGTTGAAGGCCGCCAGCGCCAGCCCGATCTCGACATAGCCCACGCCGAAAGCGTCCTTCACCTCGGCGAACAGCGGCGGCAGCAGCATGATGTGCACGTGGCTCACGAAATGCGCCACGGCGATCAGCGCGATCACCTTGAATTCGCGGACCTTCCTCGCATCGGTGCCGGCGTCGCTGGCCGGCACGTCGAATGGATCACTCGTCGACGACATTGACGCCCAAAGTCCCTATGCCCGAGATCTCGACTTCCAGCCTGTCGCCGGCCTTCATCCAGAGTGGCGGCTTGCGACCGGTGCCCACGCCGTCGGGCGTGCCGGTCGCGATGATGTCGCCCGGCTCCAGCCAGGCAATCGTCGAGAGATATTCGATGATGGTGGCGACATCGAAGATCATGTGATCGGTCGTGTCGTGCTGTACCACGGTGCCGTTCAGCCGCGTCGTGAGTTCGAGTCGCTGCGGATCGGGGACCATGTCCGCCGTGACCATCCACGGCCCGAGAGGCCCGGTGGCCGGAAAATTCTTGCCGGCGAACACCGAGTGCTTCTGGAAGTCTCGGACGCTGCCGTCGATGAAGCAGGTGTAGCCCGCGATCACCGACAGGGCGCCGGCGCGCGGGACGTGCCGGCAACGCTCGCCGATCACGATGGCGAGTTCGCCTTCGTAGTCGAAGTGGGTCGAGGCGCGCGGCCGCACGATGTCGCCGCCGTGGCGCAACAGCGTGTCGTGCAGCCGCGAGAAGACACTGGGCACGGTCGGCATCTGGCGTCCGACCTCGCCGACATGGCTCGCATAGTTGAGGCCGACGCAGAGGATCTTGCCCGGATCGGGAATGACCGGCAGCAGCTCGACGTCTTCGAATGCGAGATCTGCCGCTGCACCCTTTGTCGTGGCGCGGAGTTCATCGAGCGCCTTGGCTGCGATGACGTCGCGCAAGCCGGGCCAGCGCCCGTTCGTGCGCGCCGACAGATCGACGATGCCGCCGTCCACGACCGCGCCGAATTTGTTCGCGCCCGCATGGCGAAAGCTGACCAACCGCATGAGGACGGACCCTAGGGCGATTGCAGCAGCTTCGAAAGTCCCCTGGAGAGTTTGATGCTGTCGACGGCGCCCGGCTTCGCAAGTGCACCATTGGTGGCTTTGGCGAGCTTCTGCAGGGCGAGCCCCTCGGCCATCGAGATGGCGCAGGCCACCCCATCGAGAAGAGGGGCGTCGACCATCGGCTTCAGCTTGGCGGCAAGGCCGGCCAGTCCGGCGCCGCCCAGGATCACGACGTCGGCGCCGTCCTTCACGCAGGCGGAGCAGCCTTGTGCCAGCAATTCCATGGCGGCCTTGGGGTCGCGCGCGATGTCGGCGCCGGTCGGCGCCACGGTGCGCACGGAGGCGAGGCGCGAGGAGAGGCCGTGGTTGGCGACGAATTCTTCCAGCATCGACTTCCAGCGCTCGCCGCCGGTGACGATCGAGAAGCGGTTGCCCATGGCGCAGGCTTGCAGGATCGACGCATCAGCCATGCCCACGACCGGCACCGGACTGACCTCCTTCAGGGCCGCGAGGCCGGGATCGCCGAAGCAGGCCAACACGACCGCATCCTTCGGTCCGCGATCGTTGGCGTAGGCGTCGAGCGCCGCATGGCTCGCGATGGCATAGCCCGCGCGCGAGGCGATGTAGCGGGGGCCGAAGGAACCGGTGAGCGCCCGCAGGCGCGTGCCCTTGGAGGCAAAGCCCTTGGCCGTCTTGAGGACGAGATCGGTGATCGACTTCGTGGTGTTGGGATTGATCAGCAGGATATTCGTCATGGTCACGTCCGCATGGTTTCCGCGAGGCGCGCGGCATCGTGGTTCTCGCCGATCGACAGGGCGCAGATCCGGGAAATGTGGGTGAGGGGCAGGCCGCTCTCCGCCGCCCAGGCATTGATCTGCGCCTGGGCAAGCTTCTGGTCCTTCTTGGAAGTCCCCTTCTCGCTGATCGGCACGCCGGCATCGCGCAGGCACATCATCAGATCGCCGGTCAGGATGAAGGAATCGCGGCCGAGGAACCGCAGCAGGTACTGGCCGGAGAAGCCGCCCAGCCGGGAACCGCGTTTGGCAAAGACTTCCAGCAGGCCGATCTGGTCGTCGGCCGGCCAGGCGGCGAGGAACTTGCCGAAGCTGCCATGCTCCGCCGCGACCTCGGTGACGAACTTCGCGTTCTCTCGCACCGACCTGATGCTGGTCGGGTTGCGCACGATGCGCGTATCCCGCGTAAGGCCCTCCCAGAATTCGCTCGGCTGGAACAGGAGCCGCTTCGGGTTGAAGCCGAGGAAGGCTTCCTCGAAGCCCGGCCACTTCTTGTCGATGACGCTCCACACGAAGCCGGCGCAGAAGACGCGGCGCGCCATCTCCGCCAGCACGCGGTCGTCGGTCAGCTTCGCCAGTTCCTTGTTGTCGCGCTTTTTCGGCAACAGGGCCGCCAGCGCCTGCTCGCCGCCCTTGCGCCTGGCGGCGCGCGCCTGGATCGACTTGAAGCTGACGCGTGCCACGCGGCTACTCGAGCCAGCCGTCGAAGAAGTCGAACACGGTGGCCTTGAACATCGGATGGCCGATGCAGGAAAAGTGATCGCAGCCCGGCAGGGTAACCGCCTTGGCGCCGGGGATGGCGTCGGCCAGTCCCTGCGGCGGGCCGGCGAGCTGATCGCGGGCGCCGGCGACGACGAGCGTCGGGCGGCGGATCGCCATCAGCGAGTCGCGGGTGAGCGGCAGGCGCGGCCCGCGCGAGCAGGCGGCCAGCGCCAGCCGGTCTTCCTTCTGTTCGTCGGCGAAGTGGCGGAAGCTCTTCAGCATCGGATCGGCGATGTCGTCGGGGATGGCGGCTTCCATGGCCTCCGCCATGGCGCCTTCGGCGCGCGGCGGATCGAACAGTCTGCCGCCCACGCCCGCGACCACGAGATGATCGATACGGCCGGAATCGAGCAGGGCGGCCGTCAGCGCGATGTGCGCGCCCATCGAGAAACCCAGCACGTGTGCGCGCTCGACACCGGCATGGTCCATCAATGCAAAAACATCGCGGGCCATCGCCTCGCGATCGTAGAGTGCAGGATCGTGCGGCTTGGCGCTCTCGCCATGGCCTCGATTGTCGAGCGCGAAGCCGCGTAGACCCTTGGCGGAGATGGCGTCGTACCAGCCCATGCGCTTCCAGTTCTCAGTGCGGTTGGCGGAAAAGCCGTGCACCAGCACGATCGCCTTGCGGCCGTCGGCCGGACCGAATTCGTCGTAGGCGAGGTCGAGGCCGTCAGACGTGAAATGAGCCATGACTTTCCCTAACAAGTGGCATGAACCGCGACAAGGTTGATCGCGCTGCCCAAGTGTTGGACAACCACGGCAACCAAAGAGGAAACGCATGACCGAACACGGCGGCAAGATCGGCAAGACGGTCCAGGACTCGCAGCCCCACTGGCCCGAAGGACCCAAGCGGCCCAAAGGCGCGCCCAATATCCTGGTCATCCTGTTCGACGATGTCGGCTTCTCGGACTTCGGCTGCTACGGCTCGCCGATCGAGACACCCGCCATCGACGCCATCGCCAAGCGCGGCCTTCGCTACACCGGCTTCCATACGACGGCCATGTGCTCGACCACGCGGGCGGCCCTTCTGACCGGCCGCAACCATCATTCGGTCGGCGTCGGCTGCCTCGCCAACTTCGATTCGGGCTATCCGGGCTATCGCGGCAAGATCAGCCGCGAGGCGGGCACCATCGCCGAGATGCTGCGCCCGCACGGCTATCGCAACTACATGCTGGGCAAGTGGCATGTGACGCCGCTCACCGAGTCCGGCGCGACCGGGCCGTTCGATGGCTGGCCGCTCGGCCGCGGCTTCGACCGCTACTACGGCTTCATGGATGCCGAGACCGATCAGTTTGCGCCGGAGCTGGTGCGCGACAACACGCCGGTCGATCCGCCGGGCACCTTCGCCACCGGCTATCACCTGACATCGGACCTGGTCGACCAGGCGATCCGCTATCTCGCCGATCACGTCGCCGACAATGCCGAGATTCCCTGGCTCACCTGGGTGGCCTTCGGCGCCTGCCATGCGCCCCACCAGGCGCCATTCAACCTCGTTTCCAAGTACGACCAGGTATTCGCCGAAGGCTGGGACGCCGAGCGTGAAAAGCGCCTCGCGCGCCAGATCGAGATGGGCGTCGTGCCGAAGGGCACGCAGCTGCCGCCGCGCAACGATTCCGTGCGTGCCTGGACCGAGATCGCCGAGCCGGAGCGCCGCCTCTTCACCCGGCTCCAGGCCGCCTACGCCGCCATGCTCGACCATGCCGACCAGCATATCGGCCGCCTGATGGCCTTCCTCGAGAGCAGCGGCCAGCTCGACGACACGCTGGTCATCGTCATGTCCGACAATGGCGCCAGCCAGGAAGGCGGCCCGTTCGGCATGATCAACGCCATGGGTCCCTACAACCTCCGTCGCGAATCGCTCGAGGAGAAGATCGCGCGTATCGAGGATATCGGCGGCCCCGACACGCATTCGAACTTCCCGTGGGGGTGGGCGATGGCGGCCAACACGCCGCTGCGCCGCTACAAGCAGAACACCCATGGCGGTGGCATCCGCGATCCGCTGGTGATGGCCTGGGACAAGGGCATCGCCGCGCGCGGCGAGCTGCGCCACCAGTTCTGCCATGCCAGCGACCTCGTGCCGACCCTGCTCGACGTCGTCGGCATCAAGCCGCCCAAGGTGATCAACGGCGTCAAGCAGATGCCGCTCGAGGGCACCAGCTTCGCGAAGAGCCTGAAGAACGCCAAGGCCAAGTCCAAGGCCAAGCCACAATACTTCGAGATGTTCGGCCATCGCGGCCTGGTGCAGGACGGCTGGAAGGCGGTCTCCTTCCACCCGCCGGGCGCCGACTTTGCCAACGACAAGTGGGAACTCTACCATCTCGACCAGGACTTCAACGAGACCAACGATCTCGCCGAGAAGGAGCCCGAGCGCCTGAAGGCGATGATCGAGGAATGGTGGCGGCAGGCCGAGGCGAGCAAGGTGCTGCCGCTCGACGACCGCTTCGCGCCGCGCTTCGCCGACAATGCCAAGCGCTTCCACGGGCCGCGCAACCGCTTCGTGTTCCATGCCGGCATGGGCCACGTCCCGACCGACGTGGCGCCCGACGTGCGCAACCGGACCTACACGATCGAAGCCGATGTGCAGGTCGACGGGCCGATGACCGAGGGGGTGCTGATCGCACATGGCGATGCCACCACCGGCTACTCGCTCTACATGAAGGACGGCAAGCTCGCCTACGACATGAACATCGGCGGCGAGCATCACCTGATCGTCTCCGACCGTCCTGTTCCGGCCGGCAACCGCAGGCTGGCGGTCCGGATGCGCCGCAACCAGGGGCGCAACCTCGCCACGATCCTGATCGACGGCGAGCCGGCGGGCAGC
This sequence comes from Rhodospirillaceae bacterium, assembly GCA_009772935.1. GTDB lineage: Bacteria > Pseudomonadota > Alphaproteobacteria > Reyranellales > Reyranellaceae > Reyranella. Next base: position 75,047 of record WOUR01000015.1, on the reverse strand, counting down.
TTCGACACCCAGAACGGCTTCGTGAGCTTCATCTCCTGGTCGGGCCTCGACATCGGCCGCGACCGGTCGAGCCCGGTCTCGCATTATGAGGCGCCGTTCGCCTTCACCGGCAAGCTGCGCAAGGTCACCGTGCTGATGGATGACGACCAGGTGCTCGACGCCGAGAAGGCGGCTGCGGCGGCGCTGGCCCGCGAGTGAGCGTCGCCCCGCCGGGGAGGGGCATCGACAGCGCCTATGCGTGGCGGCTGGCGCTGGTCTCTATGGCCTGCGTCGCGTTGGGCGGCGGCGGCATCTACCTGCCCATGGTCGGCCTCAAGGAAATGGCGGCCGATTTCGGCGACCAGCGCGCCGTACCGTCCTTTGCCTACATGGTGGGCTTCTTCGGCATGGGCGTGGGCGGCGTCTTCATGGGCTGGCTGGCCGATCGCACCAGCCCGAGGGTGCCGCTGCTGATCGCCGGCCTCTCGATCGCGCTGGGTGGATGGGTCGCCTCGCGCGGCGGCGAGATCGCCCTTTACGCCGGCTACGCGATACTGCTCGGCTTCTTCGGCAATGCCGGCACCTTCACGCCGGCGATGAACAACGTGCAGGGCTGGTTCGAGAAGCGCCGCAACATGGCCGTCGCGCTGATCTCCATCGGACCGGCGGTGGCCGGCTCGGTCTGGCCGCAGGTCTATCGCGTTCTCCTGCCGGAGATCGGCTGGCGCGACACGCTGCTCGTCTACGGGCTGGCGTCCGGTGCGCTTCTGATGCTGGGTGCACTCTATGTCCGCGCGGCGCCGACCTTGCGCGGGCCGGGCGGGCGGCGGCGCGAGGAGAAGGTTCATTTGCCGCTGCCCTCCTCGACGATCATGCTGCTGCTGTCGGCGGCCGGCTTCTGCTGCTGCGCGGCAATGGCGATCCCCTTCGTGCACATGGTGGCGTTCTGCGGCGACCTCGGTTATCCGGCGGCCCGTGGCACCGAGGCGGTGTCGCTGGTGCTGGTGTCGGCCATCGTCGCCACCTTCGTCATGGCGCGCCTGGCCCAGCGCATCGGCCCGCTGCCCGTCAGCCTGCTCTGTTCGGTGATCCAGATCGGCTCGCTGGTCGGCTTCCTTTACGTGCGCGACATCAACGGCATCTACGCGCTGTCGCTGCTGCACGGCATCCCCTTCATCGCGATCGTGCAGGGCTATGCGCTCAACCTGCGCTTCCTCTACGGCCCGACGATCGCCGGCTGGCGGCTCGGCGTGGTGATGCTGTTCGCGATGGCCGGCATGGCGGCCGGCGGTTGGCTGGGCGGCTTCATCTTCGACGCGACGCTTTCCTATACGTCGGCGTTCCAGTCCGCGCTCGCCTTCAACCTGCTCAACCTGATGCTGCTGGGCATTCTCTACACGGCCCAGCGCCGGCGGCAGATGGTCAGTCTGCCTTGATGCCGGATTGGGAGATCACCTTGCTCCAGCGCTGATCCTCGCTCTTCAGGAACGCGGTGAACTGGGCCGCGTCCATCGGGTGCGGGATAGCGCCCACGGCCAGGAACTTCTTCTGGATGTCCGGCAGGCCGACCACCTTCACGACGGCGTCCGACAGGCGCTTGACCTTGTCGGCGGGCGTCTGCGCCGGCAGGAGGACGGCCAGCCACGCACTGGCTTCGAGGCCGGGGAAGCCCTGCCCGGCGATGGTCGGCGTGTCGGGGAAGAAGGTCAGGCGGTCGAGCGTGCTGACGGCGATCAGGCGCAGTCGCCCGGCATCGATGTGCGGCCTGGTGACGGTGACGGTATCCATCGCGACCTGCACCGTGCCAGCGACGAGGTCGTTCATCGCCGGCGGGCTGCCCTGATAGGGCACGTGAAGAATGCGCATGCCGGCCTTGGCCTTCAGCTCCTCCATGGCGACATGGCTCAGCGTGCCGTTGCCCGACGAGGGATGGCTGAGCTTGTCGGGGTTCGCCTTGGCGTAGGCGATCAGCTCGGGCAGCGTCTTCACCGGCAGGGACGGATGCACCACCAGCACGAGCGGCAGATCGCACACGCGCGCCACCGGCTCGAAGCTGGTCAGGCTCTGGTAGGTGACGTTCTTGTAGAGGTGCGGATTGATGGCCAGGGCGGCGAGCGGCGACAGGACGAAGGTGCTGCCGTCCGGCGCCGCGCGGGCGACCAGGCCGAGCGCGATGCTGCCGCCCTGACCCGGCTTGTTGTCGACGATGACGGTCTCGCCCAGTTCGGGCTTCAGCGCCTCGGCCAGCAGCCGGGCGACGATGTCGGTCGCCTGGCCGGCCGGAAAGCCGACCACCAGCTTCGCGACCTTCTCGCCCTGCGCATGGGCCGAGGGCGCGGCCAACGTGGCGAGCGAAAGCGCACCAAACGCACGTCGTAGCATCGTCATCCTCCCTGGCAGGCCGTTGGAAGAGGGTTTTTGCATGCGCCCGCAGGAAATACGACCCGACAGCGGTACCATGATACCTAAGATCAGCGCCTGCCTTTTTCCCTTTGTCTGTTTCGTTTATTGCGTTTATTTCGTTTATTCGCGAGGACTGGGCTTTTTCGACGGCCCGCTAGATGACCTTGCGCGCCCTCAGCGCCGCGATCTCCGCCCCGGACAGGCCCAGGCCGCCATAGACTTCTTCGTTGTGCTGCCCCATCCCCGGGCCGGCATGTCGCACGGCGCCTGGCGTCTCGGAGAAGCGCGGGACCACGCCCTGCATCCGCACCGAGCCCAGTTCGGCGTCGGGCACGCTTACGATCGCCTGGCGGGCCTGGAACTGCGGATCGGCGAAGACGTCGGCGATGTCGTAGATCGGCGAGAAGCCGACCTCGTGACGGGTGAAGGTCTCGCGCAGCTCGGCCAGGGTCAGTCTGCCGATGGCGTCGCCGACGATCTCGTCGAGTTCCCGATAGTTCTTCACCCGTGCCGGATTGAGGGCGAATCGCGGATCCTCCAGCAGGTGCTTGAGGTCGAGCGCCGCGCAGAGCCGCACGAAAATGCTCTGGGTCGAGGCCGCGATCGACGCCCACTTGTCGTCGGCGGTGCGATAGACGTTGCCCGGCGCGGCATACTGGCTGCGGTTGCCCGAGCGCGTGCGCACGGCGCCGAGCTGGTCGTATTCGATGGCCAGGAATTCGAGCGTGCGCATCATCGCTTCGGTCGCGGAGCAGTCGATCTCCTGGCCGCGCCGCTCGGGATGCTGCGCGAGATCGTGCAGGGCGGCGAGGATTCCCACCGCGCCGAACAGGCCGGCGACGGCGTCGGAGATCGGATAGCCGAGATGCAGCGGCCGCCCGTCCTCCTCGCCACAGATCTGCGTGAAGCCGCTCATCGCCTCGAAGATGCGGGCGAAGCCCGGCCGACCGGCATAGGGCCCGTTCTGGCCGAAGCCGGTAACGCGTAGGATCGTCAGACGCGGATTGAGGCCTTGCAGCCAGGCGCGCGTGATGCCCCAGCCGTCGAGCGTGCCCGGGCGGAAGTTTTCGACCAGCACGTCGGCATCGGCGACCAGCTTCGCGAACAGCTCGCGGCCTTCCGGCAGTCGAAGATCGAGCGTGACGCCCTTCTTGTTGCGGTTGGTGACCTTCCACCACAGCGGCACGCCATCCTTGTGAGGCGCCAGCGCGCGCAGCGAATCGCCGACGCCCGGCATCTCGACCTTCACGATCTCGGCGCCATAGTCGCCCAACAGTCCTGCCGCGAACGGACCGGCCACGACTGTCGAGATGTCGACGATGCGCAGGCCTTTGAGCGGTCCGGCGGCTTCGGCGGGATTGTTTGTCATCGTGCGTTTCCTCGTTGGCGAATATCGGGCCGAAGCGCATGCGAGGCGGTCAGGGCAGCTAAACCAGCTTTGCGCGACAGAGAAGGCAGACAGGCGCGGGCGAAGGCTGGCAGAGTGGTCGCTGGAGGCACTGCATGAGCAACGAACTTTGGCGTCTTACCGCAGTCGAGGCCGTTTCGCGCCTCAAGAAGAAGGAGATTTCGCCCCTCGACCTGGTGGACGCTTCGGCAGCACGCATGGCCCAGGTCGAGCCTGCCGTGAACGCCATGCCCACGCACTGCCTCGACCGCGCGCGCGATCACGCGAAGCGGATCATGGAAGGCAAGGCCAACGAGGCCGAGGGTGAGGCAGGCTGGCTGGCCGGCCTTCCCGTGTCGATCAAGGACCTGACCGACGTGGCCGGCGTGCGCACCACCTATGGTTCGCCGATCTTCGCCGACCATGTGCCGGAGAAGTCCAATCCGCTGGTCGAGCGCATCGAGCGCAAGGGCGGCATCGTGATGGGCAAGTCGAACACGCCGGAGTTCGGCGCCGGAGGCAGCACCTTCAACGAAGTCTTCGGCCGCACGCGCAATCCCTGGAACACTTCGCTCACCTGCGGCGGCTCGACCGGCGGCGGCTCCGTCTCGGTGGCGACCGGCGAGGTCTGGCTGGCGCACGGCTCCGACCATGGCGGTTCTCTGCGGCGGCCCGGCACCTACTGCTCGACGGTCGGCCTCCGCCCGTCGGCCGGTCGCGTGACCCGCGGCACCTCGAACAATCTCTATTCGCCGCAGTCGGTGCAGGGGCCGATGGCGCGCAACGTCACCGACCTGGCACTGTTCCTCGACACGATGGCGGGCTTCTGTCCGCACGACGCCATGACCTTCGATGCTCCGGCGGTGTCGTTCAGCGCCGCGGTGGCCAATCCCGTCCTGCCCAAACGCGTCGCGTTCACCATCGACTTCGGCGGCCGGTTCGAGGTCGATCGCGAGATCCGCGAGATCTGCACGAAGATGGCGCAACGCTTCGAGGAGCTGGGCTGCATCGTCGAGGAAGTCTCGCCGGATTTCGGACCCGTCGACGAGGTCTTCATGGCCTTCCGCAGCCAGCAATTCCTCGTCGATCGCGAGCTGCAGATCCAGCAGCATCGCGACAAGTTCAAACCCGACATCATCTGGAACACCGAGCTTGGCCAGAAGCAGACGACGAGCCAGTTGGCCTGGGCCGAGCGCGAGCGCGCGGCGCTGTACCGGCGGATGTTCGGCTTCTTCCAGACCTACGACCTGCTGGTGACGCCCGGCGCACCCACCGCCGCCTTCGACGTCAACCTGCGCGCGCCCGCGACCATCGCCGGCAAGAAGCTGGAAAACTACATGTCGGGCTCGACGCTCAACTCCGCCATCACGGTCACCGGCAGCCCGGCGATCGCCGTGCCCTGCGGCTTCGACAGTTTCGGTCGGCCGGTGGGATTGCAGCTCGTTGGCAAGCCGCGCGGCGAGGCCGCGCTCCTGCAGGCCGCGGCGCTCTACGAGAAAATGGTGGGATTCGATCGACTGCTGCCCATCGACCCGAGGCCGGGAACCGTGCCACCATCCTCCCCATAAGAAAGGCAAAAGGGGGGGGCAAGATCATGCGGGTCGTCATTACCGGCGCAAGCCGTGGGATCGGTCGCGCGACCGCCTTGAAACTGGCCGCCGACGGCGCGGAGGCGATGACCCTCTGCGACGTGGCCTATCTCGACGAGCTCGAGGCGTTGGCAACCAACCTGCGCACCTCGGGCTGCAAGGTGCGCACGCTCAAGGCTGACATGGCCAAGCCGACGGAGCCTGCCAAGGTGATCGTCGCCGCCGTCAAGTCGATGGGCGGCATCGACGCGCTGGTGGGCAATGCCGGCATCACCGCACCCTCGAAGCTGGTCGATCTCGATCTCGCGACCTGGAACCGCGTGTTCGATATCAACCTGCGCGCCAACTGGCTGCTCGCCAAGGCCGCCCATCCGCATCTCAAGCGCTCCAAGGGGGCGATCGTGATGCTGGCGTCGATGGCGGGCGTCGTGCCGCAGCTTCCGACCGGCGCCTACAGCCCGACCAAGGCGGCGCTGATCATGCTGACCGAGATGATGGCGCAGGAATGGGCGCCCGACGGCATCCGGGCCAACGCTGTTTGCCCCGGCTTCGTCCATACCTCCATGACGGACGCGATCTACAGCAAGCCCATCCTGGCGCGCGGACGCGCCAGGATGGTGCCGCTCGGCCGGGTCGCCAAGCCCGGCGACATCGCCGATGCCATCGCCTTCCTGCTGAGCCCGCAGGCCAGCTACATCACCGGCCAGTCGCTGCTGGTCGATGGCGGTCTCGTCCATTCGGTGCTCAACCACGTTCCAGGAGTCGCCGCGACACCGCGCGTTCGGTAAGCTGGGAGGTAACCCACCCTCATCCCCCGGCACCTGGCATGGAAACGTCGACCAAGACGGCGCGCCAACTCTACGAGGCCCTGAAGGCCGATCCGCAGCGGCCGCGTTTCGGCTTCGGGCGCAAGCTCGCCCTGGTGAACATCGATCTCCAGAACGGCTATACGCGGCCCTCTGAGTTCGGGACCGCCTACGAGACCGATCCACGCCAGATCGAGCATGTGAACAGGCTGGCGCGGCTGCTGCGCCTTCGCGGCTGTCCCGTGGTCTGGACCTTCGTCGCCTATCTCGGCTCCGGCGAGGATTGCGGCGTCTGGGGAACGCGTGCCGACATGTCGGAGGCGCTACGCAGCATCACGGCCGGCGACCGGCGGGCCCAACTCGACGATCGCTGCGAAGTCGACCGCGGCCATGACATCGTCTTGAACAAGCGCATGGCGTCGGCCTTCTTCGAGACGAACCTGGGGTCGCTGCTCACCTTTCACCGGGTGGATACGGTGATCGTCACCGGCGGCTCGACCTCAGGCTGCGTGCGCGCCACCGTGGTTGATGGTCTTTCGCGCAGCTTCCGCATGATCGTTCCGGAGGAATGCGTCGCCGACAAGCATGAGAGCCCGCACTTCGCAAACCTCTACGACATGATGGCGAAATACGCCGACGTCCTGCCGGTGGTCGAAGTGGTCGAGTTCCTCGAGGGCTATACAGCGGAGTCCTCAAGTGGATGATCTGGAGTCGCGTCCGTAAAAGAACCACCAGCTAAAAGGCACCCCGTCGTCTCGACCGAAGGCGAGCGTAGCGAGGCGGAGTGGAGAGACCTTCTCTCCCCGATTTGACGGCTTTTGGTGGAGAAGAGGTCTCTCCGCTCCGCGCTGCGCGCTCCGGTCGAGACGACGAAGTGGTTTGGGTCGAACCTAAAGTCATCCTTCTCTAATTGAAGATCGACGGATCGATCAGGGGCCGGCCGCGCGGGCGGGCGGCTTCGGGGCGGTCGCATTTCTGGAAGACGCCGCGGCCGGCCGAGCCGCTCATGCGGCCTTCCTCCATCACCACCTCGCCGCGCGACAGGGTCATCACCGGATAGCCGGTGAGTTCGCGTCCCTCGTAGGGCGTGTAGTCGCAATTGTGATGGAGGATCGAATTGGTGAGGCTCACCCGGCGCTCGGGATCCCACAGTACGATATCGGCATCCGAGCCGACCGCGATCGTGCCCTTGCGCGGGTGCAGGCCGTAGATCTTGGCGGCATTGGTCGAACTGAGCGCCACGAACTGCTGCAGGGTGAGGCGGCCCTTGTTGACGCCTTCGGAGAAGAGCAGCGGCAATCTCGTCTCCACGCCTGGCACGCCGTTGGGGATCTTGCGGAAGCTCTGGGCCGCACCCGGCAGCTTCTTGCCGCGCACATCATCGAATTTGAACGCGGCATGGTCGGACGAAAGGACCTGGAAGGTGTTGGCCGAGAGGCCGGTCCAGATATGTTCCTGGTTGTCGGTGCCGCGCGGCGGCGGCGAGCAGACGCATTTGGCGCCTTCCTCGCCCGGCTTCTCGAAATCCTCTTCGCTCAGGAACAGGTATTGCGGGCAGGTCTCGCCATAGACCCTGAGGCCCCGCGCCTGGGCGCGCTGGATCTCGTGCATCGCCTCCTTGGCAGAGACGTGGACCAGCAGCATCGGCACGTCGAGCAGTTCGGCCAGCGAGATGGCGCGGTGCGTGGCCTCGCGCTCGACCACGAAGGGGCGCGAGGTCGCATGGAACTTCGCGGCCGTCATGCCTTTCAGCTCCAGCCGCTCTGTCAGCCAGGTGATGCAGTCGGAATTTTCCGCGTGGATCATGAGCATCGCCTGCTCGCGGCGGGCGGCGGCCAGCGCGTCCAGCATCTCGCGGTCGGTCAGCTTCACGTCGTCGTAGGTCATATAGACCTTGAACGAGGTGTAGCCGTCGGCGACCAGGGCGGTGAAATCCTGGCCCATTATCTTCTCGCTGGCATCCGACAGGATCACATGGAACGCATAGTCGATCAGCGACTTGCCCTCGGCGCGCTTGTGATACTTGTTGACCGCGTCGCGCAGCGGCTGGCCCTTGTTCTGGTAGGCGAAGGGAATGATGGTGGTGGTTCCACCGGCCGCGGCGGCGCGGCTGCCGCTCTCGAAATCGTCGCAGAAGACCGAGCCGTCGGCCGTGTCCTGGTCGAAATGGACATGCGCGTCGATGCCGCCGGGCACCGCGATCAGGCCGGTGGCGTCGATCTCGCGGCGTCCCTTGTCGAGCTTTTCGCCCAGCGCCACCACGCGCCCGCCGACGATTCCGATGTCGCCCTTCACCACGTCGGAGGCCGTGGCAATCGTCGTGTTGCGGATGACGAGATCATACTCGGCCATGAATCCTCCCGGGGCGGCTTTGCGCTGTAGTATAGCAAGTCCCGTGCCCGTCTCCGGTGGCCCCTTCTGCGCCTAGACCGGGGACGCGGCACGGTCCAAACTCTCGCCAACAACATGGGAATGGCAATGAAACGCTGGGTTGGCTCCGTGATCTCCGTGCTGGCCGTCGTCGGTCTCGGTGCTCTCGCGCAGGCACAGACCGTCGCCGTCAAGCCGGCCATCGTCTTCAGCACCGGCGGCAAGTTCGACAAGTCGTTCAATGAGGGTGTCTGGCAGGGCGCCGAGCGCTTCAAGAAGGAGACGAACATCGCCGTTGCCGAGTTCGAGCCCAGCAACGAGACCCAGTTCGAGCAGGCGCTGCGGCGCTTCGCCCAGCGTGGCCAGGATCCGATCATCGCCGTCGGCTTCGCGCAGGCGGTCGCCCTCGACAAGGTCGCCCGGGAATTCCCCAACATCCATTTCACCGTCATCGACAGCGTCGTCGACCTGCCCAACGTCCAGTCGGTCGTGTTCAAGGAGCAGGAAGGCTCCTTCCTCGTCGGCGTGCTGGCGGCAATGGCCTCGAAGACCGGCAAGATCGGGTTCGTGGGCGGCATGGACATCCCTCTGGTACGCCGCTTCCAGTGCGGGTTCGAGCAGGGCATCAAATACGCCAGTCCCAACGCCGAGCTGATCACCAACATGACCGGCACGACCCCCGCCGCCTGGAACGATCCGGGCCGTGGCGCGGAACTGGCCAAGGGACAGTTCGATCGCGGGGTCGACGTCGTCTATGCCGCCGCCGGCAGCACCGGTCTCGGCATCCTCCAGGCGACCAAGGATCGCGGCAAGCTCGGGATCGGCGTCGACTCCAACCAGAATCACCTGCATCCCGGCAACATGCTGACCTCGATGCTGAAGCGCGTCGATCTTGCGGCCTACAACAGCTTCAAGGCTGCCCGGAACAACGAGTGGAAGGGGGGCGTGCAGGTGCTGGGTCTCAAGGAAGGCGGCGTCGACTGGGCGCTCGACAAGGACAACGAAAAACTCATCACGCCGCAGATGAAGGCCGCGGTCGAGGCCGCGAAGGCCGGCATCATCTCGGGCCAGATCGTCGTCCACGACTATATGAGCAACAATTCGTGCAAGAGCTGACGGCCGACGCTGCCATCGAGCTTCGGGAAATCGACAAGTCGTTCGGCAGCGTGCACGCGGTGCGCGGTGCGTCGCTGCGAGTGGAACGAGGCAGCATCACTGGCATCGTGGGCGAGAACGGCGCCGGCAAGTCGACCCTGATGAGCATCCTCTACGGGCTCCATCTCGCCGATGCCGGCGAGATCCTGGTCGACGGACGGCCGGTCGAGATGGCGAGCCCGCGCGACGCGATCGGCCACGGGATCGGCATGGTCCACCAGCACTTCATGCTGGTCGACAGCTTCACCGTCCTGGAGAACCTGATCCTGGGCGCCGAAGGCGGGGCGTTGCTGGCCGCCGGACTGGCGTCGGCGCGGGGTGAACTGGCGCGGCTCTCCGGCGAATATGGACTGGCCGTCGATCCCGATGCGCGGGTTGCCGACCTGTCGGTGGGCGAACAGCAGCGGGTCGAGATCCTCAAGGTGCTGCTTCGCGGTGCCCGCATTCTCATCCTGGACGAACCCAGCGCCGTGCTGACGCCGCAGGAGACCGACCGGCTGCTGCAGATCCTGCGCCTGCTGCGCGATCGCGGCGTCACGGTCGTGCTGATCACCCACAAGCTGCGCGAGATCCTCGCGGTGACCGACAAGGTGATCGTCATGCGTCGCGGCGAGGTGGTGGCCGAGCGGCGGACGGCGGAGACCGGGGCCGAGGAGCTCGCCGAGCTGATGGTCGGCCGCAAGGTGCGCTTCGATCTCGACAAGGCACCGGCGCGGAGAGGCGAGACCATGCTGGCGGCGTGGCACCTGTCGCTGGTCGATGGTCGCGGCGTTCGCCTGCTCGACGACATCTCGCTCGAGGTCAGGTCGGGGGAAATCGTGGGCATCGCCGGCGTTTCCGGCAACGGCCAGACCGAACTGCTGCAGGTCCTCTCCGGCATCCGGCCGCCAACGGGCGGCGAGATGGAGGTCTGCCGGCGCAAAGTCGATGCCGCCCATCCCGTAGATCCGGCCGAGATGCGGGACCTCGGGGTGGCCCATGTGCCGGAAGACAGGTTGCGGCAGGGTCTGGTGCCGGCCTTCCTCGCCTCGGAGACCTCGATCCTCGGCTATCAGGATCGCGAGCCCTTCTGCCACAACTACCTGATGGATGGTCCGGCCGTCGGAAAGTACTGCGCCGATCTGATGGAGCGCTTCGACGTGCGGCCGCGCACGCCGGGCCTGCGCTCGGCGAACTTCTCCGGTGGCAACCAGCAGAAGCTGATCCTGGCACGCGAGATGGCGCGCAATCCCAAGGTGCTACTGGTCGGGCAGCCGACACGCGGTGTCGACATCGGCGCCATCGAGTTCATTCGCCGCGAACTGATCAAGAGCCGCGACGCGGGCTGCGCGGTGCTGGTCGTGTCGGTCGAGCTGGAGGAAATCCTGTCGCTGGCCGACCGCATCCTGGTGATGTTCGGCGGCCGCATCGTGGGCGAGGTCGCCGCGGGCGAGGCGGATGAGCGTACGCTGGGCCTGATGATGGCGGGTGCACGGGCGGCATGAGCGCGTCGCGCCGTCCGCTGCCCGGCTGGGTCGAGATAGGCCTGCTGCCGCTGGCCAATATCGCGATGGCGTTCCTGCTCGTCGGGTTGATCGTGGCGGTCATCGGCGTCGATCCCTTCCATGCGCTCAAGCTGCTGGTGCTGGGTGCCTTGGGTTCGTCCGAATCGATCGGCTACACGCTTTATTACGCCACCAATTTCATCTTCACCGGCCTCGCCGTCGCAGTGGCCTTCCATGCCGGCCTGTTCAACATCGGTGGCGAAGGTCAGGCCTATATCGGCGGGCTGGGCTGCGGCCTTGCCGTGCTGGCACTCGACCGCTACCTGCCGACATTGCTCGTGATCCCGCTGGCCATTCTCGCCTCAGCGGCCTTCGGTGCGGCCTGGGCCGCCATTCCCGCCTGGATGCAGGCCTGGCGCGGCAGCCACATCGTCATCACCACCATCATGTTCAACTTCGTGGCCTCGGCCCTGATGGTCTACCTGATGGTGAACGTGCTGATCGCGCCGGGCTCGATGACGCCGCAGAGCCGGGGCTTCACCGCCTCTGCCGCGGTGCCGTCGATGCAGGCGGCGCTGCAGTGGATCGGCATCGCGGTCGCGCCGTCGGCGCTCAACCTGTCGCTGCTGCTCGCGCTTGTGGCTTGCGTCGGCGTCTGGATCTTCCTGTGGCACACGCCGTGGGGCTACTCGCTGCGCACCATGGGGCATAATCCGGAAGCGGCCCTCTATGCCGGCACCAACCTGAAGCGCATGACCATGCTGGCGATGTGCCTGTCCGGCGCGCTGGCCGGCGGCGTCGCCGTCAACGAACTGCTGGGCGTGCATCACCGGCTCGTCCTCGACTTCGCCGCCGGGTACGGTTTCACCGGCATCGCGGTGGCGCTGATGGGAAGGGGGCATCCACTGGGCATCGTTCTGGCGGCGCTGCTGTTTGGTGCGCTGCAGCAGGGCGGGGCCGAACTGAATTTCGAAATCCCGAAGATCACGCGAGAGATGGTGGTGGTGATCCAGGGGCTGGTGATCCTATTCTCGGGCGCGCTCGTTCATCTGCCGCGGCCGTGGCTTCAGGCGCTCTTCGCGCGGAAGGGCTGAGATGGAGGAGACGCTCACCCTCGTCGTTGCGACGCTCGCCGCCACCTTGCGCGTGGCGACGCCGCTGGTGCTCTGCGCCATGGGCGGGCTGTTCTCCGAGAAGAGCGGCATCATCGATGTCGGCCTCGAAGGAAAGATGCTGATGGCGGCTTTCTTCGCGGCGGCCACGGCGTCGCTCACCGGCTCCGCCTGGGCCGGTGTCGGCGCCGCGATCCTCGCGGCCGAGGTTTTGGCCCTGCTGCACGGCTTTGCCTGTGTCACCCATCGCGGCAACCAGGTGGTGAGCGGCATCGCGATCAATATCCTGGCAATGGGCCTTACGGTGGTGCTGGGCGCGGCATGGTTTGGCCGCGGCGGCCAGACGCCGCCGCTGGCCGCGGCGGAGCGTCTCAATCCGATCTTCTTCCCTGTCGCCGGCGACAATGTCCTGGTCTATGTGGCGCTGCTCTCCGTGCCCTTCGCCTGGTGGGTGATCGAGCGCACGCGCTTCGGCCTCAGGCTGCGTGCCGTGGGCGAGGTGCCCCTGGCGGTCGATGCCGCCGGCATTTCGGTGTCGGGGCTGCGCTATCGGGCGGTGCTGATCTGCGGCCTGTTCGCCGGTCTCGCGGGCGCCTATCTCTCGATCGCCCAGAATGCCGGGTTCAGCCGCGACATGACGGCGGGGCAGGGCTTCATTGCGCTGGCCGCGATCATCTTCGGGCGCTGGCGGCCGATGCCGGCGTTCGGCGCCTGCCTTGCCTTCGGCCTCCTGGATTCCATTGCCATCCGCCTGCAGGGCGTGAAACTGCCGGGTGTCGGCGAAGTCCCGGTGCAACTGATCCAGGCTATGCCTTATCTTCTGACGCTGTTCCTGTTGGCCGGGTTCATCGGCCGCACGGTCGCGCCGAAGGCGGCCGGCGTGCCCTACGAGAAGGAGCATTGAGATGAACGACCTTCTCCACCTGGCTCAGCGGATGATGTTGCACGCCCATGCGCCATATTCGAAGTTCCATGTCGGCGCCGCGCTCCGGGCCGCGGACGGCTCGATCCATGGCGGCTGCAATGTCGAGAACGCGGCCTATCCGCAGGGCCTCTGTGCCGAGGCAAGCGCCATTGCGGCCCTGGTCGCGGCAGGACACAAGCGCATCCTCGAATGCGTCGTGGTCGGTCCCGGTCCTGAAGTCATCACGCCCTGCGGCGGCTGCCGGCAGAAGCTGCGCGAGTTCGCGGCCGACGATGTGCCGGTCCATCTCTGCGGTCCCGACGGGCTGCATCGCACGGTAACCCTGGGGCAGCTCCTGCCGATGTCCTTCGGTCCGCAGCACTTCGCATCGTCGTGAGCAGCACTCTCAAGCAGGTCGCCCCGGGCTTTCGACCGAAGGTCGCGGTTATCCTCGGCTCCGGCCTCGGCGGCTTCGTTGACGAAGTCGCGGCGGTTGCGACGATTCCTTATGCCGACCTGCCGGGCTTCCCTCGGCCGACGGTCGGCGGTCATGCCGGGCGGCTGGTGCTGGGCCATGTCGGTCCGACACCGGTTGCTGTGCTGCAGGGCCGCGCGCATTACTATGAACGCGGCCGGGCCGACGAGATGAAGGGCGCCATCGATGCGATGGCTGGACTGGGTTGCGAAACATTGCTGCAGACCAATGCCGCCGGCAGCCTGCGGCTCGACATGCCGCCGGGCTCGTTGATGGCGATCGGCGATCACATCAACTTCACCGGCGCCAATCCGCTGTTCGGCCTGGGGACGGGCGACAGCCGCTTCGTCGACATGGTCGATGCCTACGATCCGGTCTTGCGCACGAAGCTGATGGAAGCGGCGCGCGCGGCCAATGTCGCCTGCCACGAGGGTGTCTACATCTTCTTCAGCGGGCCGAGCTTCGAGACACCGGCCGAGATCCGCGCGGCGCGGGTGCTGGGCGCCGATGCCGTGGGCATGTCGACGGCCCCCGAAACGATCCTGGCGCGCCACGCCGGCCTCAGGGTGGCGGCGCTGTCGCTGATGACGAACTACGCCGCCGGCCTCGTGCCGGGTGCGCTCGCCCATGAGCAGACGCTGTCGGTGGCGACCGCGGCGGCGGACAAGGTGCGCCTCGTGCTGCGCACCTTTCTCGAACGGTGCGCCTGAACATGCTGCCGCAGGAGATAATCCGCCGGAAGCGCGACGGGCACGAACTCTCCGACGCGGAGATCGCCTTCATCGTGCGCGGCATCCACGACGGCAGCCTGAGCGAGGGCCAGGTGGCGGCCTTCGCGATGACCGTGTTCTTCCGAGGCATGACGGTGCCGGAGCGGGTCGCGCTGACTCTCGGATTGGCGCGCTCGGGCATCATGCTCGACTGGCGCGATCTGGCCCTGCCGGGGCCGGTGCTCGACAAGCATTCGAGCGGCGGTGTCGGGGACAAGGTGAGTCTGATGCTGGCGCCGATCGTGGCCGCCTGCGGCGCCTTCGTGCCGATGATCTCCGGCCGCGGCCTCGGCCACACCGGCGGCACGCTCGACAAGCTCTCCGCCATCTCGGGCTACGAGACCCAGCCCGACATCGCCGCGTTCCGTCGCGTCGTGCGCGAGGTCGGCTGCGCGGTGATCGGCCAGACCGACGATCTGGCGCCGGCCGACCGGCGTCTCTATGCGACGCGCGACGTCACCGGCAGCGTCGAATCGATCCCGCTGCTGGTGAGTTCGATCCTGAGCAAGAAGGTCGCCGAGGGGCTGGACGGGCTGGTGATGGATGTGAAGTGCGGCTCCGGCGCCTTCTGCGACACTCCCGAGATGGCGCGTGACCTCGCGCAGAGCCTGGTCGATGTCGCCAACAGGGCCGGCCTGCCGACGGCGGCGCTGATCACCGACATGGACCGGGTGCTGGGCCGTGAGGTCGGCAACGCGCTCGAAGTCGCGGAGACGGTGGCCTATCTCACCGGCAGCGGTGCGCGCGAGCCGCGCCTGCATGAGATCACGATGGCGCTGTCGGGCGAGATGCTGGTGCTCGGCAGGCTGGCGGCGGACACCGCCGAAGGAAGGGCCAAGGCCGAAACGGCGCTGGCTAACGGCCGCGCCGCCGAGACCTTCGCTCGCATGGTTTCGGCACTGGGAGGTCCCGGCGATTTCCTCGAACACAGTGCCCGCTATCTCGGCCATGCCGCCGTCGTGAAGCCCTGCACGGCCGAGCGGTCCGGCCATGTCACCGGTATGGACGCCCGGCAGGTGGGCATTGCCGTCGTCGAATTGGGCGGCGGGCGGCGCCACGCCGACGATGCCATCGATACCTCGGTCGGTCTCACGGAATTCGTCGATGTCGGGCGGCACATACAGCGCGGCGAACCGCTCTGCCTCGTCCATGCCGCCAGCGAGGCCGATGCGGACGCGGCGATTGCCCTGATACGCCGTGCCGTCCGCATCGAAGAGGAGGCGCCGTCCGAGACACCCGCCATCCTCGAGCGGGTCGCGTTGTGATCGACCTCGACGCCTATGCGCGCGATGGCTTCATGGTCCTGCCGGATTTTGTGTCGGTGGCCGACTGCGAGGCGCTCAAGGCGCGCGCCGACGCACTCCTGGCCGGGTTCGACCGCGGCGCTGCGTCCACGATCTTCTCGACCGTCGACCAGGCCCATGCCAGAGATCGCTACTTTCGTGAATCGGGCGGCGATATCCGTTTCTTCGTCGAGGCGGAGGCGCCCTCGCAGCTGAACAAGATCGGCCACGCCCTGCACGATCTCGACCCGGTGTTCGACCGCTTCTCGCGGCAGCCGCGGCTGGCCGCGCTCGCGGATGCGCTCGGCATCGAAGCGCCGCTGCTCCTGCAGTCGATGTACCTGTTCAAGCATGCCCATGTAGGCGCCGAGGTCGGCTGGCACCAGGACGCGACGTTCCTGCGCACCGAGCCGCCCAGCGTCACGGGCTTCTGGATCGCCCTCGACGATGCCGACCGGGACAATGGCTGTCTGATCGCTTTGCCGGGTGCCCATCGTGGGCCGCTGCGGGAGTGGTTCGGCTATCAGGGTGGAGAACTCGTCAGTCGCACCATCGATTCGACGCCATGGCCGCCGGTCGATCCTGTCGCGCTGGAGGTCCGGCGCGGCACCGTCATCGTCCTGCACGGGCTCCTGCCTCATGCCAGCACGGCCAACCGCTCGTCGCGTCCGCGCCATGCCTACAGCTTGCACCTGATCGACGGTCGGGCCGATTATCCTGCCGACAACTGGCTGCAACGCCCCGACCTGCCGCTGCGAGGATTCGCGTGATTCCCAAGGCCGAAATCCATTGCCATCTCGAAGGCTCGATCCCGCCCAAGCTGGCCCTCGAACTGGCTGAACGAAATGGCCTGGTGCTGCCTCCGAACCTGTTGGATGCAAAGGGCCACTACGCCTGGACGAATTTCTGGAGCTTCCTCGACGCCTACGACCGCGTCTGCACGGCGCTGAAGACGCCGCGCGACTTCCGCGATGTGATCTACACCTATCTCGCCGGCGCGGCGCGGGAGGGTGCGGTCTATGTCGAGATGTTCTGTTCGCCCGAGCGGCCGGCCGCGCTCGGTATCTCCTACGCCCATTGGCTGGAGGCGCTGGCTGAGGGCATCGACGACGCCCGCCGCGCGTTCGGTATCGAAGGCCGCATCATCATCATCTGCATCCGCCATCTCGGGCCGGAGCGGGCCGAGGCGATGGTCCGTGCTATGCTGGCCGAGCCGCATCCCTATGTCGTGGGCTTCGGCATGGGCGGCGACGAAGCCAGGTTCGCGCCCATCGACTTCGCACCCGCCTACCGCCTCGCCCATGAGAATGGCTATGGCTGCACCGTCCATGCCGGCGAAGTCGTGGGACCGGAGAGCGTCTGGGCCGCGATCCGTGACCTGCCGGTGACCCGTATCGGCCACGGCGTGCGCTCGGCGGACGATCCGGCCTTGATGGAGGAACTGGCGCGGCGTGGCATCGTCCTCGAGGTCTGTCCAGGCAGCAACGTCGCGCTCGGCCTCTATCCCGATCGGGCCGTGCATCCGCTGCATCGGTTGATCGATGCGGGTGTGCGAGTCACGCTCAACTCCGACGATCCACCCTTCTTCCACACGACACTCGGCACCGAATACGATCTCGCCGGGCTCGACGAGGGACAACTGCGCGGCATCGTCCGCACGACGATCGAGGCCTCCTTTGCCGACGAGGCAACCAGGCGGCAGCTGCTGGAGAGGATATCGCCATGACCGCCCGCAAGACTTTGCTTCTCGGTCTTCTTCTCGCCATCCTCTCCGGTGGCGCGGTCCGCGCCCAGGATGTCCCGCCGGCGCACGACCTGCTGCTCGCCAATCTGTGGATGCAGCGCGCCGTCGAGTACAAGGCCAATGCTTTGACGGTGTATGCGCTGGCGCGCCTGCGTCTCGACGAGGCGCTGGCCGACAGGAGCTGGACGGCCGCCCCGGGCGAGCAGACGGGCGATTTCCAGAACCTGCCGCCGGCCGTGGTGCTCGACGTCGACGAAACCGTGCTCGACAACTCGAAATATCAGGTTTGGCTGATGCGGGCAGACCAGAGCTTCAGCACGAAGAGCTGGAACCTGTTCTGCGCCGCCCAGATCTCGGCGGCCATTCCCGGCGCCGTCGAGTTCACCAAGTACGCCGAGTCGAAGGGCGTGAAGGTCTTCTACGTCACCAACCGGGGCATCGAGACCGAGAAGGACACGCGGGCCAACATGGAGAAGCTCGGATTTCCCCTGGGCGGCAATGTCGACACGTTCCTGATGCAGGGCGAGAAGCCGGACTGGACCGGCGCCAAGAGCACGCGCCGCGCCACGATCGCGAAGGATTATCGCATCCTGCTGAACATCGGCGACAATCTGGGCGACTTCGACGATCGCTACCGCAGCAGCGAGGCCGAACGGGTGAAGGCGTTCGAGGCCGGCATGCCCTATTGGGGCAAGCAGTGGCTGATGTTGCCCAACCCGACCTACGGGTCGTTCGACACGGCCGCGTACGGCCACGACTTCAAGAAGCCTCGCGGCGAGCAGCGCAAGGCGAAGTGGGATGCGCTTGAGTCTTGGAGCGGGCCGACGCCCTAAAGCGCATTGAACCCGTCACGAAAAGTGCCGCCGTCCTGAGCGGAGTGGCTTCTAAATCGCCGCTTCGGTCTCGGCGTCGAACAGGTGCAGGCGCTCCGGCTTGAGGGACATGCGCAGCCTCTCGTTGCTGCGGATGCGCATCGTGGGCTCGACGCTGGCGACCACAGTCGCGGGGCCGACCCGGGTATCGAGGAGGATTTCGGAGCCGAGCTGTTCCACGACCTCGACGATGACGTCGAAGCAGAGGTCGACTGGATCGGAGTCCGTGGCGACGTGAACATCCTCCGGACGGATGCCGAGGGTGATGGCGCGCCCGGCCTTGGCGCGGGCCCGTGCGGCGAGCGGGCCAGGCAGGGAGAGGCGCAGGCCGGGCGCCTCGGCCACCACGGCGCCGTTGCTCTCGCCGAGAGTCGCCTCGATGAAGTTCATCGCCGGGGAACCGATGAAACCCGCGACGAAGCGGTTGGCCGGGGTGTTGTAGAGTTCGAGCGGCTCGCCGACCTGCTGGACCCAGCCGTCCTTCATCACCACCACCCTGTCGCCCAGGGTCATCGCCTCGACCTGATCGTGGGTGACGTAGATCGCCGTCGTGCCCAGCCGCTCATGCAGCTTCTTCAACTCCACCCGCATCTGCACGCGCAGCTTGGCGTCGAGGTTGGAGAGCGGCTCGTCGAACAGGAAGACCTTGGGGTCGCGCACGATCGCGCGGCCCAGCGCAACCCTCTGGCGTTGACCGCCGGAGAGCTGGCGCGGCTTGCGTTCCAGAAGATTCTCGATGCCGAGGATGGCGGCGGCGCGCTTGATGCGCGTCTCGATCTCCGGCTTGGCGAACTTCCGCATCTTCAGGCCGAACGCCATGTTGCCGGCGACGCTCATGTGCGGATAGAGCGCGTAGTTCTGGAACACCATGGCGATGTCGCGATCCATCGGCGGCACCTCGTTCACCACCGAATCGTCGATCAGGATCTGGCCCGAGGTGATGGCCTCGAGACCGGCCACCATGCGCAGGGTCGTGGTCTTGCCGCAGCCGGAGGGCCCGACCAGCACGACGAACTCCTTGTCGCGGATCTCGAGGTCGACGTCCTTCACCACATGGGTGACGTCGAACATCTTGTTGAGCTTGCGGATGCTGACCTCGGCCATGACGCGCTACCCCTTCACCGACCCGGTCAGGCCCGAGACGTAATGTTCGACGAAGAATGAATAGACGATCGCCACCGGGATCGAGCCCAGCAGGGCGCCGGCCATCAATGGCCCCCAGAAGAACACGTCACCACGGATCAGTTCCGAGGTGACGCCGACGGGGACGGTCTTCTGGTCAGGCGAGGAGAGGAAGACGAGGGCATAGATGAACTCGTTCCACGAGAGCGTGAAAGCGATGATGCCCGAGGACAGGATACCGGGCACGGCGACCGGGATGACGATGTAGACCATCGCCTTCCAGCGCGACGCGCCGTCGATGCGCGCGCACTCCTCCAGTTCCTTCGGGATGGCCTTGAAGTAGCCCATCATCAGCCACGTGCAGAACGGGATGAGGAAGGTCGGATAGGTCAGGATCAGCGACCAGGGCGTGTCGCCGAGCTGGAAGTTGCGGATGATCTCCGCCAGGGGGATGAAAAGCAGCGTCTGCGGCACCAGGTAGGTGACGAAGATCGCGGTGCCGAGACCCCCGGCGTAGGGAAAGTTGAGGCGGGCCAGCGCATAGCCCGCCAGCACGCCGCAGAATAGCGAGATCACCGTCGACACAAGCGCGATGAACATCGTGTTGAACATCCAGCGCATGAAGTTGGTCTCCTCGAACAGATAAAGGATGTGTTCGAGGGTAGGATCGTTGGTCCAGAACGGCATGTAGTTGACGGCGTTCCACGGCCGATAGAGCTCGCCGTCCGGCCGGAAGGTCGTGATGATCATCCAGTAGAACGGGAACAGCAGGACGAACACGAACAGGATCAGCGGGATGTTGTAGAAGACCCATCGCCGCCACAGTGCGCCTTCGATCATCAGCGGGTCTCCCGGCTCATCTGGTTTCCACCCGGCGAATGTAGAGGAGCTGCACCACCACGATGATGAAGAGGAAGGGGAACATCGCGAGCGAGATCGCCGCGCCCTCGGCCAGCAAGCCGGTTCCGATACCGAGCTGGTAGGCATAGGTGGCGAACAGGTGGGTGGCGTTTGCCGGGCCGCCGCCGGTCATGACGTAGACGAGCTGGAAGTCGGCGAAGGTCTGGATCACCGAAAACAGCACCACCACCAGCGTCACCGGCATGAGCAGCGGCCAGGTGACGTGCCAGAAGCGCGACCAGGGCCGCGCGCCGTCGATGGCCGCGGCCTCGTGGAGCTCCGGGCTGATGGTCTGCAGGCCGGCCAGCAGGGTGATCGCGAAGAACGGCACGCCGCGCCAGACGTTGATCACGATGATCGACGTCATCGCGAGGTCGGGATCGCCCAGCCAGTTGATGCGGGCGGTGATCAGGCCCAGCTGGAACAGCGTCCAGTTGATGACGCTGAAGGTCGGGTCGAACATCCACTTCCAGGCGAAGGTCGACAGCACCGTCGGGATAATGAAGGGCAGCAGGATGAAGGCGCGGATGATCGCCTTGCCCCTGAAATGCCGGTTGAGCAGCAGCGCCAGCCACAGACCCAGTGCCAGCTTGAACACCGTCGTCACGCCCGTGTACCAGAACGTGTTCCACATGGTCGTGTGGAAGATGCTGTCGTTCCAGATCTTGTGGAAATTCTTCAGTCCGACGAAATGGCCAGGCTCGCCCACGCGGGTGCTGCTGAGCGACAGCATCACGCCCTCGAAAAAGGGATAGGCGATGAACAACCCGAGCAGCACGGCCGTCGGCGTGAGAAGGGCGAGCGCCAGCCAGCGCTCGTCCTCGAGGCGTCGCAGCCGGGAGGGACGCTTGCCCTCCGCGGTCGCGAGTGCGGTCACAGCCATGATCCGGACGCCGTGTGCCGGGCCGGGATCAGCCGTAGATCTTCTTGAGTTCGGCGTCGGCCCACTTCACGGCGTCCTCGGCGGGCATGCCCTGGACGGCCTTCGCGTACATGTCGGTGACGATGTACTTCGAGAGGGCTTCCGCAGCCTTGGCATTCGGCGGCCCGGCATGGCCCGGCGCCTGACCGAGCTTGGCCGCGACCTTGAAGGGCGCCATGACGGGGTCGTCGGACCAGACCTTGTGACCTTCCCACTTTTCCGTGCAGGGCGTGGCGAATCCCTTCTGCGAGACGAACCACTTCTCGAAGTTCTTCTCGGTGTGGATCCACTTCAGGAACTCCTTCGCGGGGTCCTGGTTCTTCGAGTACTTCATCAGCATGTGCGACTGCAGCAGGTGAAATCCGAACTGACCCGCCGGTCCCTTGGGCAGCGGCGAATGCAGGATGTCGGTGTGCATCGGCGCGCCCTTCTCGGTCTTGTACTGGGTGGGCTTGCGCAGCGTCTCGATATAGATCGACGCGCCATTCAGGGTGGCGGAGATCGTTTGTGACAGGAAGGCGCGGTTGTTGTTGGTGTCGTCCCAGGCGAGCCCGCCCTCGTCATGTGCGTCCTTCCAGAAGGCCTGCATGAACTTCACCGATTCCAGCGTCTCCTTGCTGTTCATGATCACCTTGCCGGAGGGATCGACCTCCATGCCGCCCCACGACCAGAGGTAGGGATAGGTGAAGCCCGGCGCGTCGCCGAACGTGTGGCCGAGCGTCTGGCCGATCGGCCGGCCCTTGGCCTTCAGCTTCTTGCCGACCTCGCGGTACTGCTCCCAGGTCTCGGGGAACTTGGTGGCGCCGACTTCCTCGAACCACGACTTGCGATAGGCGATCATGCCGCCGATCACCGCCCAGGGCATGCCCATGAACATCTTGCCGTCGCTGCAGACCGCGCGGGCGTACTTGTACATGCCGCCCTGCGCCTTGCCGACGGCTTCGGCGATCTCGGTCAGATCGACCACGCTGTTGGCATAGAGATAGGTCTGGTTGTTGAAGGCCATGATCAGGTCGGGACCGGCGCCCGACTGGATGCCCGCGGTCACCCGCGGCTGCAGATCGTTGCCGTTCACCGTTTCCAGATTGATCTTGATGCCCAGCGCCTTCTCGGCCTCCGGCAGCATCTCCTTGCGGAGAAGGGCGTCGGACGCCGGGACGAAGTCGACCCACTTCAGCCAGTGGACCGTCCTCTGCTGGGCAAAGGCCGGCATGCGGCCCGTTGCCAGAATGGCGGCCATGCCGCCCATGGACGCAGCGGCAGCGCCGCCAGCAAGCTTAAGCACGCTACGACGCTTAGTCTTGGCCATGTTGTCCTCCCGGGACTGCCGCCTCACGGGACGGCTTTGTATTGCCGTCATCGTAGGCATCTGCAGGGATGCTGCGCAAGCCGGGATCCGGAATTTTTCCGAGCGAGATCTGATCTCGCCTGTCGAGTGCTATTCGAGCAGTGAGCGCAGCATCCAGGCCGACTGTTCGTGCACGGTGAGGCGCTGGGTCAGCAGATCCGCCGTCGGCTCGTCGCCGGCCTTCTCGGCCACCGGGAAGATGCCGCGGGCGGTGCGCGCCACCGCCTCGTGGCCGGTGACGAGGATGCTCACCATCTCGAGCGCCTTCGGCGGCTTGGCCGGCGCGTCGGCGAGTGAGCTCAGCTTGCCGAACTGGCCGTAGGAGCCGGGAGCCGGATAGCCCAGCGAGCGGATGCGCTCGGCGATCGGATCGACCGCGTTCCAGAGCTCGGTGTATTGGGTCATGAACATCGTGTGGAGCGACGTGAACATCGGTCCGGTGACGTTCCAGTGGAAATTGTGGGTCGTGAGATAGAGCGTATATGTGTCGGCCAGCAGGTGGCTGAGACCCTCGGCGATTTTCTTGCGGTCCGCTTCCTTGATGCCGATCGAGATGGCGGGTGTCTTGGCCATGGGCTGCTCCTCTTGGGTCAGGCCGCGAACGTAGCAGCGTCCGTGCCATCGGCAACCATGTCAGGGGTCAGAGCAGCTCCGGATCGATGGTGAACAGATGCTGCGCCTTGCCGACGCCGCGCAGGGCGAAGCGGCCGACGGAAACAAGACGGGCGCGTTCCCCCGCAGGAAGCGCATCGGCGAATGTCGAGGAGACGAGGACCGGCCGGTCGACAGAGCGGCACATCGAGGCGATGCGGCTGGTCTCGTTGACCGCCGGCCCTACGACGGTGAAGTCGAGGCGGTCGAAACTGCCGATATTGCCGTAGAAGACCTCGCCGATATGCAGGCCGATATAGGCCGTCGTAACCGGCTGCTCCGCGGCGAGACGACGTTCGTTCAGCTCCGTCATCCGGACTCGCAAATTCTCCTCGGCCCGCAGCGCGCACCGGCAGGCCTCGGCCGGATCGTCGGCGCGGAAGACCGCGAGCGTGCCGTCGCCGATCAGCTTTAGCACGTCGCCGCCGGCCTCATGGATAGAGGTGATCACCGCCTCGGCATAGTCGTTCAGGAGCGGGATGATCTCGCTGGGTTTCGCGGTGTCGGTGATGGCGGTGTAGCTGCGCAGGTCGGAGAACCACAGCGCCGCCTCGACCCGGTCGGCGACGCCGCGCTGGATGCTGCCCTCCAGCACGCGCCGGCCAGCGTCGCGTCCGAGATAGACCCGGACCAGCGTATCGGCGATGCGCGCCAGGGCCGCGCTCTTGAGGGCGAGCGCCAGCGCCGGCACCAGGCGGCGCAGGGCTGCGATGTTGGCATCGCTGAAGCCCTCGGAATGGCGCGTCGACCAGGCCGAATAGACTCCGTCCATGTCGCCGATCTTGGTGTCGCCGGCAAAGCGGTGGATGAAGACGATGTAATCGGTGTGCCCGAGGTCCTTCATCTCCTGGATGACGCTGAAGCCAGGATCCTCGCCGAAGCCGATGCGGCGGCGCAGCTCCTCCTCGCCGGTCTGCAGCAGATGGAAGAACGGGCTGCGCTGCCAGGACTCGGCGGCGGGCCCGCCTTGGTCGGTGCGCGCATAGTCCATGGCCGCCTCTTCCTCGACCGAATCGTCGCGCCAGCGGTAGATGCGGCCTTCATGCACGGGATGCAGCGTGTCGATGAAGGAGAGCGCGCGCGACACCATCAGGCCGGCTTCGCGGCACTTCTCGCAGAACTCGCGCAGCAGCTCGCCCTCGTCCAGGCCGTCGAGGCCGCGGCGAACGATCCAGTCGAGCAGGATATCGGTGTCGAGGGGAGTCATGTCGGCGAGCTCGCGCTAGCTGGCCTTTGCTTTCGCCAGGCGCTGGCTCTCTTTCTTTAGCGGGCGTGACACCGGGCACACTTCCTGAACAAAGCTGTTCAGCGTGTTGGCGAGATTGTCGCGTACGAGACGATAATGGACGTACTGGCCCTTCTTCTCACTGGCGATCAGGCCGGCGCCTTCCAGTAGGGCGAGGTGCTTGGAGATCGAGGGCTTCGAGATGTCAAAACGATCGGCGATCTCGCCGGCCGTCAGGTCCGTAGACGACAGATAGGCGAGAATTTTGCGCCGCACGGAGGACGAGAGCGCCTCGAAAACCTTGTCGATCATACGCCGCCGGATCCTTTGTTTAGCTAGTGGACGAATTAGCTAATAATCAATAATTAGCTAATACGCTAATTAACTCTCTAATTAGCACAAGGCGAAGAGGGGAGACAATCATGTCCATTCAGTATTTCATGGCCTATTACGCCGCCTACGTCGCGCTGAGCCTAGGCATCACGGTCTGGGTCGGAAACACGCTCAGCAAGAACGGGTTGGTTTTCCTGGTGGAGAATTTCGAGGGCAGGGAAGAACTTGCGCGCAGCGTCAATCATCTGCTGCTCGTCGGCTTCTATCTCATCAACGTCGGCTTCATCACGCTGATGTTGCGCTACGGCGGCCGACCGGACGGACTTGTGGAAGCCGTCGAATATCTCAGCACGAAGATCGGTCTCGTTGTCGTGCTCCTGGGCATCATGCACTTCACCAACATGTATGTGCTGATGCGGTTCCGGAAATCGGCCCTATTCGGGTTCGTCGGGCCCAAGACCCTTACGCGAACAGCGGCAGGTCGCACCGTTCCGATTGGGTCATGATCGAAGCGTAAACTCTGGAGTCCTTCCGTCTCACATTGAACCATTCACCTCATCCCGAGGAGCCGTGCGCAGCACGGCGTCTCGAGGGATGGGCAACAGACGGGGTGCGCGTGCCCACCCTTCGAGACGCTTACGGCGTTCGCTCCTCAGGGTGAGGTCTGGGGGGATGCTCGGCTCGGTTCGATCTTGCCCGTAAAGGCTCTAAGTTGTGCAAGAACGCGCCGGCAATGGCGCGTTCTTCATTGAGTCCTCTCGCGGAAATGACAAGCCGCGCGATGGCCGGGCGAGACTTCGCCGAACGCGGGATATTCGGCTGTGCAGATATCGGTCTTCAGCGGACAGCGCGGATTGAAATGGCAGCCGGGGGGTGGATTGAGCGCGCTGGCGATCTCGCCGCGGGCCTTCGCATCGGCGCTGATGGCGGCGCGGTGGAACGGGTCGGGAATCGCGGCGATCAGCGCGCGCGTATAGGGATGGCGCGGGTTCTCGAAAATCTCCTGCCAGCCGCCCTGCTCGACGATGCGGCCGAGATACATGACGGCCACGCGGTCGCTCACATGCTCGACCACGCCGAGATCGTGGCTGATCATGATGTAGGCCAGCCCCATCTCGTCCTTGAGCTCAAGCAGGAGGTTGATGATCTGGGCGCGGATCGAGACGTCGAGCGCCGACACCGGCTCGTCGCACAACACCAGCTTGGGCTTCAGGATCAGGGCGCGCGCAATGCCGATCCTCTGGCGCTGACCGCCGGAGAATTCGTGCGGGTAGCGGTCGGCCTGTTCGGGGCGCAGGCCGACCTTGGCCATCATGTCGATGACCCGCGCCTCGACCTCTTCCTTGTCGGTGATGCCGTGCAGGCGCAGCGGATCG
The DNA here is from genome assembly GCA_009772935.1 of Rhodospirillaceae bacterium. Taxonomy (GTDB): domain Bacteria; phylum Pseudomonadota; class Alphaproteobacteria; order Reyranellales; family Reyranellaceae; genus Reyranella. The sequence continues at coordinate 48,837 of WOUR01000015.1, read as the reverse complement.
GCGAGCGTGCGGCGCACCGTCTGCCGGGGATTGAGCGAGGCGTAGGGGTCCTGGAAGACCATCTGGACCGTGCGCGCCATCTTCATGCGGTCGGGCGGCGTGGCGCCGGAAATCTGCTGGCCGTCGACGTTCATCGTGCCGCGCGTCGGCGGCAGCAGGCCCATGATGGCGAGCGCGAGCGTGGACTTGCCGCAGCCGGATTCGCCCACCAGGCCCAGGCACTCGCCGGGCTTCACGTCGAGCGTGACGCCGTCGACCGCCTTCAGGGTCTTGATGCCGCCGGCCAGCGCGTTGCCGACCTTGAAATGGACGGCCAGGTCGTCGAGCGAAAGCAGGGACTCAGCCATGGTGATGGCACCTCACGAGGCCGTCGGCCGGCAACGGCGTGGCCTCGGGCACGATGGTGCGGCAGACGTCGGTGACGGCGGGGCAGCGCGGATTGAACCGGCAACCGGACGGGTAATTGGCGATCGAGGGCACGACGCCCGAGATCTCGCGCAGCTTCTGGCGACCGCGACGGGCGCGTTCGCCGAGCCGCGGCAGGGAATCGATCAGGCCCTGGGTATAGGGATGGGTCGGCGTGGCGAAGATCGCGTCGGCCACCTGGCTCTCGACGATGCGGCCGGCATACATTACCGCGACCCGCTGACACATGTTGGCGACCAGGCCGAGGTCGTGGCTGATCATCAGCACGGCCGTGCCCTTGGCGGCGCAGAGTTCGGCCATCAGGTCGATGATCTCGGCCTGCACCGTGACGTCGAGCGCCGTGGTCGGCTCGTCGGCGACCAGCAGGTCGGGACCGCAGGCCAGCGCGATGGCGATCATCACCCGCTGGCGCATGCCGCCCGAGAGCTGGTGCGGATAATCCTTGATGCGCCGCTCGGGCGAGGGCACGCGGACCTGGCGCAGCGCATCCTCGGCGCGGTCCATCGCCTCGTTCCAGTTGGCGCCCTGGTGCAGCACGAACATCTCAGCGATCTGCCGGCCGACCGGCGACAGCGGATTGAGCGCCGTCATCGGCTCCTGGAAGATCATGGCGATACGCTTGCCGCGCAGGCGGCGCATCTCGGCGGCGGAGACGTTCTGGATCTCCTCTCCGTCGAGGATGATCTTGCCGCCGGCCAGCGACAGCGGCCGGCGCAGCAGGCCCATCACCGACAGCGCCGTGATGCTCTTGCCGCAGCCCGATTCGCCCACCAGCCCGAAGGCCTCGCCGCGGCCGATCTCGAACGAGACGTTCTCGACGGCATCGTAGGTGACGCCGTCGCCGGCCAGCGCGATGCGCAGGTTCTCGACCTTGAGGAGGGGTGTCGTCATGCGCGTGGCCTCATCCGCGCCGCGTCGTCGACTGCGGGTCGAGATAGTCGCGCAGGCCGTCGCCCAGCAGGTTGAGGCCGAGCACCGTGAAGAAGATGGCGAGGCCCGGAAACACCGAGAGCCAGGGCGCCGTCGTGATCTGGTCGCGCGCTTCCGACAGCATGCTGCCCCAGCTCGGGAAGGGCGGGCGGATGCCGAGGCCGAGGAAGGACAGCGCCGCTTCGGCCAGGATGGCGCCGCCCATGCCCAGGGTGGCGATCACGATCAGCGGCCCGAGGATGTTGGGCAGGACCTGCGTGAACATGATGCGCAGGTCGCCATAACCCAGGATGCGCGCGGCCTGGATATAGCCCTGGCTCTTCAGCGACAGGACCTGGGCGCGTGCGATGCGACAGGAATAGGACCAGCTGGTGAGGCCGAGTGCGATCACCAGGCTGACGAGGCCGGGCCCGAGGATCGCCATGATGGCCAATGCAAAGACCAGCGACGGGATCGCCAGCATCAGGTTGGTGAGGCCGCTCACCAGATCGTCCCACCAGCCGCCCCAGTAACCCGCGGTGAGACCCAGGGTGACGCCGATCAGGCTGTTGCAGATCTGGCTGATGATGCCGACGCTCAGCGACACGCGGGCGCCCCAGACGATGCGCGAGTAGATGTCTCGGCCCTGCGCGTCGGTGCCGAAGGGAAACTCCCAGCTCGGCGGGAGTTCGGCGTTCATCAGGTTGGCGTCGAGCACGGGATCGGTCAGCGCGATCCACGGCGCCAGGATCGCCGACGAAATGGCGATGGCCACCAGCCCGCCACCGACCCAGAGGGAGGTACCGCCCTTCAGGCGCAGGCGGGGAAGCTTGAGGGCGAGGCTCATCGGTAGCGGATCCGGGGGTCGATCACGACGTAGGCCAGGTCGACCAGCGTGTTGATGACGAGGAAGAACAGCACGATCATCAGGATGCAGCCTTGGACCGTCGGCATGTCGCGCTGGAACACCGAGTCGACCATCAGCGAGCCGACGCCCGGCCAGGCGAACAGCTTCTCGACGACCACCGCCTGGCCCATCAGCGAGCCGAACTGCAGGCCGACGATGGTGATGACGAGGACCAGCGCGTTGCGCAGCACGTGCCATTCGACGACCCGGCGCTCGCTCATGCCCTTGCTGCGCGCGGTGCGGACGAAGTCGGCATTCAGCACGTCGAGCACCGCGGCGCGCGTGGTGCGGGCAAGCAGGGCCATCGGCCCGACGCCCAGCGCGATGGCCGGCAGGATGAGGTTGCGCAGGCCGCCATCGCCGTAGCCGAAGCTCGGCAGCCACTGGAGCTTCAGCGCGAACAGGTACATCAGCATCAGGCCGAACCAGAACTGGCTGAGCGAGAGGCCCGATATGGCGCCGACCATGGCGGCGGTGTCGATCAGGCTGCCGGGCTTGAGCGCGGCCAGGAAGCCCAGGGTGACGCCGACCAGGATGGCGAAGGTCATGGCCGCGAAGACCAGCTTCAGCGACGGCCAGATCCGCCCGGCCAGCATCTTGGTGACCGGCTCGCGGGTGCGGAACGAGGTGCCGAGGTCGCCCGTGGCGGTCGCGGCCACGTACTTGGCGAAGCGCTCGACCAGCGGGTCGTCGAGGCCCATCTCCTTGCGCATGCGTTCCATGACCGCGGGGTCGATGGTCGAGCGTCCGTCCTCGTTCATGCCCGAGATGAAGCTGCCCGGCAGGACGGAGAAGAGCAGGAAGACGAGCGCCACGACGGCGAGCATCGTCGGGATGATGTTGGCGAGGCGGCGGCCAAGGACGAGGAGCATTGCGAGGATTCTAAAGGTCCCTGGCTGGCGCTCGGGATGACAAAGGCGCTGTCATCCCGCGCGTAGCGAGGGACCCTTAACTTTCTTTGTCCGGCGCTATTTGGCCGGCGAGCTTGCGTCGACCCAGATGTTCTCCGGGTACTGGTGCGTGATCTCGGTCGGGTTGGGCTGCAGGCCGTGGACCCACGGCTGGAAGGCCAGGACCGCCTTGTTGTAGTTGAAGAACCAGACCGGCGCCTCGTCGTAGAGCAGGTTGTTGGCCTTCTTCAGGATCTCGTCTCGCTTGGCCATGTCGCCTTCCTGCGCGGCCGCGTCGAGCAGCTTGTCGAACTCGGCGTTGTTGAAGCCGGTGTAGTTGCAGGCCGTGCGCGGCGTCTTGGAGTAGTAGCAGCGCAGCGTCGCGAGTGAATCGGGTCCGGTAAGGCTGGACCCGATGAGGGCCTGGTGGTCGCCCTTCATCAGGATCTCGGTCAGCACCGTGACCTCGACCAGCTTCGGCTTGGCCTTGATACCGACCTTGGCGAGCATCGGGATCACCGCCTCGACGATCGGCAGGCCCCAGCTCTCGTTCTGACTGGTCGTCCATTCGAATTCGAAGCCGTTGGGGAAGCCCGCCTCGGCCAGCAGCTTCTTGGCCTTTTCGGGATCGTAGGGGTAGGGCTTCATGGTCTTGTCGAAGGCGGCCGACGAGGGCGGCAGCCAGCTGGTGGCGCGATAGGCCTTGTCCTTGACCAGGCGCGAGATGATCAGGTTGGAGTCGATCGCGTAGTTGAAGGCCTGGCGCACCCGCTTGTCCTGGAACGGCTTGATCGAATTGAGGTTCATGTGCATCGAGCGCGTGAACATCTCGGCCACTTCGAGGATGCCCTTCGAGAGCTGCGGATCGGCGCGATAGGCGACGTACTGCGCCGGGCCCAGGATCGAGGTGTCGATCTCCTTGTTGCGGAAGGCGACGTCGCGGGCGGCCGCTTCGGCCATGATCAGCACCTCAAGCTTGTCGAGGTAGGGCTGGCCCGTCTTGTAGAACTTGTCGAAGCGGTCCATCACGACGCGCGAGCCCGGGATGTGCTCCTTGAACTTGAAGGGACCGAGGCCGACCGGATTGGAGGCATAGTTGCCCTTCTCGACCTCTTCCTTGGGCAGGATCGCGGTCGAGCCGCCGAAGAAATAGTAGCCGGGGTCGACGCGGTCGGTGATCGTCATCTCGAGCGTGTAGTCGTCGATCTTCTTCAGGCCGGAGATTTCCTTGGCGGTGCCCTTCTCGACATCGACCGCGCCCTTGATCAGGCGGACGTAGCGCGCGCCGGGATAGCCCTTGCTGCCGTCCATGATGCGGGTGAAGGAGAAGATCACATCGTCGGCCGTCATCTTGCGGCCGTTGTGGAAGTACGCGTCGTCGCGCAGCTTGAAGGTGTAGGTGAGGCCGTCGGCCGATGCCGAGACCGATTTGGCGAGTTCCAGCGTCAGCTTGTTGGCGGCGGTGTCCCAGTTGTAGAGCGAGCGCTGCAGCGCCTTGCCGACGATGTCGTCCTGAGCGCGCGGCGTCACGTGCGGATCGAGACTGCCGAAGCTCGCGGCGTAGGGGGCTGTCATCCGGAGCGTGCCGCCCTTGCGCGGCGTCTGCTGCGCGTTCGCCGTGCCGGCGCCGATGACGGCAATCGCGGCGATCGCGAGCCATGCCAGTTTACGCATCAACCCATCCCCTTCTTGAACGTTCTTGTTGGAACGCATTCCATCCTGCCTTGCGCCTACGTGCAAGAGGAATGCCTAATGGCCGAGCAAAGCTCGGCTCCTCGAGCGTCAGGACATCGCACGGCGATGTCCGTGAGCCCCGAAGACTGAGCGATCACGCATGACCCTCCGTCGGCTCAGTGGCTTGGTTACAAGCCGCGATACGCCGCTACCTCCCCCATTTGAATGGGGAGGAAGGTGATTTTACGCCGGGACGCAGTAGCCGTCGCGGCGGGGATCGCAGCCGCCGGTGAAGATACCGGTCTCGGGGTCGACCGCGACGCCCTGCATGCCGCCCACGCTCCAGGTCCATTCCGGCCCGGTCGTGATGTCGTGTCCGAGCTTGCGAAGGTCGGCATGGACCTCCGGCGACAGGCGCGACTCCAGCAGCACGGCGGCGCCGTCGGTCAGGCGGCCGCGTGGCGCCTCGATCGCCTGCTGCAGCGGCAGGCCGAAGTCGACATGCTGGACCATCGCCTGCGGCTGGGTCTGCAGGATGCCGTAGCTTCCGGGGGTGCCCAGCGCGAGGATCGGGCTGCCGTCCCGGGTCGAGATCGACGGCGCCATGCACATCGGCAGCTGGTCGCCCGGCTTTACGCGGTTGGGGCTCTGCGGGTTCACGTCGGCCCAGTAGAGGAAGTTGTTGAGGCAGAGGCCGGTGCCGGGCACCACGACGCCCGAGCCGAAGACGCTGCCCAGGCTCTGTGTCAGGCAGATCAGGTTGCCCTCGTTGTCGGCGATCGAGAAGGAGGTGGTGTGGCTCTCGTCGGTCGCCGGGACCGGCTGCTGAGGCGGCATCCACTGTTCGGTGGGGCCGACCACCGGCTTACCGTCGCGCACGCGGGCGCGCAGCATCTCGACATGGCCGTCCGACAGGATCTCGGCCAGCTTCTGCGGCGACGGCACGCCGGCCGCGATGCGCACGCCGGCAGCGAGGCGGACGGCGCGCAGCACCGTGTCGAGATGCTCGGTCGAATTGCGCTTCATCGCGGCGAGGTCGAAGCCTTCCAGGATGCGCAGGGTCAGCAGGAACTGGAAACCCTCACAGGGCGGGGGCGGCACGTGGACCGTGCGGCCGCGATAGGTGACGGAGACCGGGTCGCGCCAGGTGGCCTTGGCGGCCAGCAGGTCGTCCATGACCATGCAGCCGCCCAACTCGTCCAGCCGGTCGAGGATCTTCTGGCCCAGCGCGCCGCCGTAGAGCAGGCTGGGCCCTTCGCTCGCCAGCGCCTCGAGGGTGCGCGCAAGGTCGGGCTGCTTCAGCACGAAGCCCGGCTTCACCGTGCCGGCACCGCCGGTATAGACCCGCGACCATTCGGGATGCAGCGCCTTGTGGGTCGCAAGGTCGCCCGCGACGGCCTGCATTTCCTCGAGATTGAATTCGATCAGCTGGAAGCCGTCGCGTGCAAGGGCGATCGCTGGCGCGAAGAGCTCCGCCAGCTTCTTCTTGCCGTGGCTGCTGTTCAGCTCGCACCAGCCGGCGAGATTGCCCGGCGCGCCGACGGCCACGGCCCCGCGCTGCAATTGCGCGCGATTGCTCAGCCTGTCGATCGGGAAGTTCTTCGAGATCGGCCCGACGAAGTCGAGCGTGCGGACACGCTTTTCGGTGGCGATGTAGCAGGTCGCGACGCCGCGGCCGGCAAGCCCAGACATGTAGGGTTCGACGACGTTCAGTGCCGCTGCAGTTGCGACCGCCGCATCGAAGGCATTGCCGCCGCTCGACAAGATACGCGCGCCGGCCGCCGCCGCCAGCGGATGGGCCGCCGCGACCATGCCGTGCCGCGATGCGATTGTCGGACGCCTGCCATGTTGCAGCATCTACCCGTCTCCCCCTTATGGTGGCGCGGATCGTGCCGTTTCCAGACGGTCGCGACCACAATGAATTGCGCTAAGCTGCCAACGGAAGGAAACGGATCTCATGCGCAAACTCGAATTCGGCTGGTTCCTGCCCACCGCGGGCGACACGACAGCCTATGGATTGCCGAGCGCGCAGGTGCCGCCGTCGCTCGAGCTGTTCGACAGGATCGTCGGCGCGGCCGAGGCAGCGGGCTTCGAGTACATGCTGGTGCCGGTCCAGACGGCCTGCTGGGAGGCCTGGATCACCAGCGCGATGATGGTGGCGCGCTCCAAATCGATGCGCATGCTGGTGGCAGCGCGGCCGAGCTACATCAACCCCGTGCTGCTGGCCAAGATGATCACCGCCTTCGACCAGCTCTCGGGCGGGCGCATCTGCATCAACCTGATCGCCGGCCAGAGCGAGGCCGAGAATGCCTCCGAAGGCATCAAGTGGGGCAAGGAAGAGCGCTACGAGATCATGGACGAGGAAGTCTCGATCCTGAAGGCGCTGTGGACCACGAAGGGTCCGGTGAACTTCGACGGCAAGTTCTATCAGCTGAAGGGTGCGCAGATCCGGCCCTATCCGTTGCAGCAGCCGCATCCGCGCTTCTATCTCGGCGGCGGCTCGAAGCAGGCCTGGGAGATTTCCGCCAAGCATTCCGACGTGCACCTCTTCTGGGGCGACACCTACGAGCGCATCCGCGCCAACATGGCCGAGATCAAGTCGATGGCGGCGCGCCACGGCCGGGAGAAGGACATCGGCTTCGGCATGCGGCTGCAGGTCGTCTGCCGGCCGACCGAGAAGGAAGCCTGGGACTTCGCCCACGGGCTGGTCGAACATGCCAGCGAGGCGCAGAAGGCCTTCGTGAAGGAGCGCTTCGCGACCTCCGAAGCCAACCGCCGCGTGCGCGAGCTGGCGGCGATCGGCGAGACCATCGAGCCGCATCTGTGGACTGGCATCACCCAGGTCAGGCCAGGCGCCGGCATCGCCATCGTCGGCGATCCCGAACAGTGCGCCGACACGTTGCAGAAGTTCATCGATCTCGGCTGCCACTCCTTTTGCCTGTCAGGGTACCTGCACGACGAGGAGGCGGAGCGGTTCGGCAAGTGGATCATGCCGATCCTGCGCGAGCGCAACCCCGGGCGCATGCTGGCGGCTTAGTCGTCGCTGGGTGCACGGATATGAGCAAGGATCCCTCACTGCGTTCGGGATGACACAGTTGCTGGGGGGTAGGCGTGGTGCGCCGATGAAGAAAACCGTGTCATCCCGAACGCAGTGAGGGTTCCTTCTTCTTCTCAAGCGTGAGCTGCAATGGCCCAGCCGACCCTGCCGGATTTCAGTGCCCGCCAGCTCGAGGCGGTCCTCGCCGTCGGCGAGTATGGCAGCTTCATCGCCGCGGCGTCGCGGCTGCGTATCTCGCAACCGGCGCTGACCCGCACGATCAAGCGGGTCGAGACGGCCTTGGGCGTGCGCCTGTTCGAGCGCAGCACGCGGCATGTCCAGATCACGCCGGCCGGCCGCGAGTTCGCGGCGGTGGCGGAGCGCATGCTGAACGACCTGCGGATTACGGTGCGGTCCATCCGCGAGGTCGCCGAGGAACAACGCGGCCGGCTCGCGATTGCCAGCATCATGTCGGTGGCCAGCGGTACGCTGCCGTTGCTGCTTGCCGCCTACCGCGCCGACCGGCCGGGCATCGAGATCCATGTCCAGGAAGGCGTGCATGGCAGCGTGCTGGAAGCGGTGCGCAGCGGTATCGCCGACATCGGCCTCGCCTATGTCGATGAATTGCCCGATGCGATGTCAGGCGAGGCGCTGCAGCGCGAGACGTTCTGCCTGGTCGTACCCCGGCGCCATCGGTTGGCCTCGCGCCGCACGATCGCACTCGCGGAGTTGCGTGACGAGCCCCTGGTGGCGCTGCCCAGCGACGCACGCACCCGTCGGACGATTGATGCCGCCGCCGCGGTCGCGGGCCTCACCTTGCGCCAGATCGTCATCGTCAGTCAGTTCGCCACCTTGATGGGGTGTGTCCGGGCCGGCGTAGGGCTCGCCATCGTGCCGACCGGCGCGACAGGTCTCTTCCTCGGTCGCGACCTGCGCGCCATCCCGCTCGGCGAGCCGAAACTCTCGCGTCGCCTCGGCATTGTTCTCCTGCGGGAACGTGAGCCGTCACCGCCGGCGGCCGGCTTCCTGGCGCTGGCGCGACGGGCCTGGCCGAAACCCGTCCGGCTTTGATGCGTCAAGTGGAATAATCATGGCTATCAGGTTGCGGTTGGCATAGGCGCAGAGAGGTCTATTCTTGGCAAAAGACTGTCCGGCGTCCTGTGCGCGGAGCGGTGGAGGAAAAACGTGCAGTTTGCATCCCGATCCTACTCGGCCGACAGCATCTCGGCCGTCCAGGAACTCTATCATTCCAACGGCTGGACCGACGGCCTGCCCATCGTGCCGCCGACCCGCGAGGCGGTTCAGGAATGCCTCGAATGGGTGATGATGCCGCCCGACCAGCTGATCGGCATCGAGCCGGTGCGGGGCCTGGCCATCACCGCCGAGAAGCTCGCCATCAACGCCGTAATGGCGGGTTGCCTGCCCATGCACTTCCCGGTCGTCGTGACGGCCTGGACTGCCATGATGCAGGAGGAATTTCTGATGCATGGAGCCACCGCAAGCACCGGTGGCTGCGCGGTGCTGGTCATCCTGAACGGGCCGATCCGCCTGGAGATCGGCGCCAGCGGTTCGTTCAACGCGCTCGCCAACTCCGATCGCGCAACGGCGGTCATCGGGCGCGCCATCCGGCTCTGCCTGATCAACCTGCTCGACGACCGGCCGGGCGTGATAGACCGTTCGACCCTCGGCCATCCCGGCAAGTTCAGCTACTGCGTGGCCGAGGACGAGGAGGACACGACCTGGCTTCCGCTGGCCGAGCATCGCGGCGTGCCGAAGGGCGCGTCTTCCGTGACGGTGATGGCGGCCGGTGCGCCGCGCCAGCTGATGAACGAATGGACGACCAAGCCGGAGGAGATCCTCGAGACCTTCGCGGCCGAGATGCGCGCCAACATGCGCCATTACTCGATCCATCCTGGCAACTACGCGCTGATCATTCCCAAGCAGTTGCGCGAGCATCTGCAGGCGGGCGGCTGGACCAAGGCCGACGTCGCCACCTTCATCCATGAGCGCGCCCGCATCCATCGCCGCGAATGGGCCGAGGTCGGCAAGGGCGCCGTGGTCCGCGACCGCGGCGACAGTGTCTATTCCGCGATGGATTCGCCCGACCAGCTGCTGGTCGTGGCGGCCGGCGGTCCCGCGGGCGGCTTCGGCGCCGTCATCCCGCCCTGGCTCGGCAACAAGAGCTATGCCGTCACCTTGCCGATCGGCGTCTGCGTCGATTGCGAACCTCCCAAGAAGTAAGAGGAAACACCATGTTCGAAGTTCTCGATCCCACGCCGGGCACCGCCCCGCCGGCCGGCCGGCTCGCACCGCGCCTCGACACGCTGGAAGGCAAGACGGTGGGCTTCATCTCGAATGGCAAGGAAGGCACGAAGGGCTTCTTCAAGCACCTCGACCAGATCCTGCGCGAGGAATACGGCGTCGCCAAGGTGGTGAGCCGCACCAAGTCGAACTACAGCGCGCCGGCGGATCCGCACATCGTAGCGGAGATCAAGGGCTGGGATGCCGTGGTTTCTGGTTTAGGGGATTGAGGCTCCTGCTCATCGTGCAGTCTGCACGACTCAGTCACCGCTGAAAGACTTGAAGTTCCGGCGTTCAGCGTGATGACCACGCGGTTCGCGAGTGCCGCCGAGATGATGAGCCGCGTGCTCGGCATACCGGGCTATGCCTTCGCCCAGATTGGCCATCCGGTCAGCAGCGCGACCGACGACCAGCTCCGCGCCATGGCCCGCACGGCCATCGAGCAGGGCTTGGCGATGCTGGTTCGGTCCGAGGCCTGAATCCCCATTCGGCAACCCCGGACGACGACTTGCGTTGTCCGGGGAGCCAATAGGGGAGTTTACGGCATGAAGCCGATGGCAATTCTGGGCGTCCTTCTGATCGCGATCGGTATCGCCGGCCTCGCGATCGACAATATCTCGTTCACCGAGCGCAAGACCATCGTCGATGCCGGCCCCCTTAAGGTCACGGCCGACGAACAGCGCACCATTCCCATTCCCACCATCGCCGGCATCGTCGCCGTGATCGCCGGCGCCGGCCTCCTGTTCATGGGCCGCGCCGCGCGCGGCTGAGGCCTCCGAGGCGGTCTCAGCGTTCCGGGATCTCCATGCGCACCGCGATGGCGGCGCTGGCGATCACCGCCGGATCGTTGTTCTCCGGATCGGCGATGTCGAGGCCGCCCTTGACCACCTTCACGGTCACGATGCCGTGCGGCAGGGAGGCCTTCACCTTCTCGGCGTCGACCTTGTCGGGCTGTTGCACGCCGATCGTGACGTCGACGAACATGCCCGTCTTGGTGTCGATCTTGAGGGTCCGGATCATCGCGAGCGAGGAGTGGTGCAGGGCATCCTGCACGGCACGCAGGGCGGCCTTGGTATAGTCGCCGCCGTGCAGATCGTTGCCGGTGCCGAGTTCGAGGATCACGCGCTTGGCGGTCATGGTCTTGGTTCCCTTACAGATCGAGCCGGACGATGGCGGCCGCCTGGGCGATCACCGTCTTGTCCGTGCCGGCTTCGTTGGTGATTTCCAGGCCGCCCTCGACCACTTTCACCGTGCCGGTGCCGTGCGGCAGCACCGCCAGCACCTGGGCGGTGTCGACCTTGTCAGGCCGGGGCACGCCGATCAGGACCTCGACCACCATGTCGTCGCTCGACTTGCCGAGCGCCGTCGCGACGGTGAGCGAGTTGTGCCACAGCGCATCACGCAGGGCGCGGACCGCGGCCTTGGTATAGTCGCCGCCCCTTATGTCGGTGCCCATGCCGATCTCGAGGGCCACCTTCTTCAACGCCATGACAATCTCCTGTTCAGGGCTTCGCGAGGCCGGCCTTGATGAGCAGCGGCTTCACTTCGGCATAATACTTCTCGGCGAAGGCGCGGAATTCGGCAGGGTTCTTGTCCCACGGGACCTGGATGAACTTCGCGAGATACTCGGTCACCTTCGGCTCGGTCGAGGCCTGCTTGAAGGCCCGGTAGAGCGTGTCGACGATGGCCGGTGGCATGCCCTTGGGGCCGAGCAGGCCGTAGGGGCTCTGGCCCACCACGTTGACGCCGAGCTCGATCATCGTCGGCACGTCGGGGTAGCGCGGGATGCGCTTCTCGGTCGCGAAGGCCAGGACGCGGCACTTGCCGTCGTCGACGAAGGGCGCCCACTGGGCGGCGTCGGCAATGAACTGGATCTCGCCACCCATCAGCGCCTGCATCCATTCCGCGCCGCCCTTGTAGGGGACGTGGGTGAACTTCGCGCCGGTGGCCTGCTCGACCTCGATCATCATGAGCTGGCCGGTGCCGCCGACGCCCGAGGTGCCGTAATTGTACTTGTCCGGGTCCTTCTTGCCGGCGGCGATCAGGTCCTGGAAGGTCTTCCAGGGCGAGTCGGCGCGCACGACGATGCCCATCGTGTAGCCCGAAAGGCCGGTGATGTAGGTGAAGTCGGTCAGCGGATTCCAGCTGGTCTGCTGGTAGTGCGGATAGCGCAGGGTATTGATGCTCATGACGGCCAGCGTGTAGCCGTCGGGCTTGGCATTGAGCAGCATGGCCGGGGCCAGCGTGCCGGCGGCGCCCGGCTTGATGTCGACGATGATCTGCTGGCCCAGGATCTTGCCCACGGCTTCGGCCAACAGGCGCATGTGCACGTCGGTGACACCGCCCGCGGCGAAGGGATTGTAGATCGTGATCGGCTTCTCGGGCTTCCAGCTTGCCTGGCCGCGGGCCACCATCGGCAGGCTGAGCGCCGTTGCGCCGGCCAGGGCGGCAAAGCGGCGGCGGTTGATCGAGACCGGCTGGGACATGAACGCTCCTCCTGCTTCTCTTTTGTCGGTCGTGCACACGACAAAACGGCTGCACGAGGCAGCCGTCCGTTCGTTCCATAGCGTTTCGGCGAAGGCGCGTTAAGCCCTACTTCCGGCGCGCGGCGTCGATACTCCAGGGGCCGGGGCCGGCCGCGGCGATATAGAGGAACACGAAGCAGTAGAGCGCCGCCAGCTCGCCCGCGTTGAGGATCGGATAGAAGCCGCGCGGCGCGTGGGCCATGAAGTAGGCCACCGCCATCAGGCCGGACAGGACGAAGGCGACACTGCGAGTGAACAGGCCGAGGATCATCAGCACGCCGCCCACGAGTTCGAGGATGCCGGCAATGCCGGGCGGCGAGGTCAGGCTGAGGTTCGCGAACATGGGGATGACCGGGATCTTCAGCAGCTTTGCCGTACCGTGCTGCAGGAACAGAAGGCCCGTCATGATTCGCAGGACGCTGAGCAGGCGCGGTGCCCATGCCGCGCCGAGTGCGTCTAGATTCATCGCAGTACCTTCCTCCAACAGAATGCAGATGTGACATCCTGTAGGGAGCTCGTTGTTCCGACAAGCGGCACGACAGTAATCAGGTTACCAATCCATCACTGACGACAGGCGCGCTCCGACTCAGGCGACGGGGCCCGGGGGACCGGACGGATGTGGGACTGGCGTGGGTTGATCCTCGGGCATGGGCATGTCCGGACGGCCTGGCATCTCCGGGGGCACCGGGTCGACCTTCCCCGGGGTGGGCGGCACGGCGGGAATCTCACGCGGCGGGTCGGCGGCCTGGAAGTTCATCGGTCTCTCCTGTTGGTTCACGAGAATGCCAAAACGAATGCCCGCCGTGAGGCGGGCATTCGACGTGCAGGAATCGCGGTCTAACGTTCCTGGTTCTGCGGCTGCTGACGCTGACCCGGCTGACCCGGCTGGTTGGGCTGCTGGTTCTGCTTCTGCTGCTGCTCGCGCTGGACCTGCTCGCGCTGCTGGCGATCGCGATCCTGCTGCTGCGACGGATTCTGCTTCTGGTCGTTCATGGCGTTTCTCCATGTTCGCCGCGATCGCCGGAATGGCGACCGCTGCTTAGAAAACGCCTCCCTCGGGAACGGGGTTGCACGTCGAGCCGTTTCTTCAGGTGCAGGGGGAATGAACGGTGTTGCGCAGGAGGATCACCATGAAGACCATCACCCGTGTCTATGACACCTATGCACAGGCGCGCCAGGTCGTGGCGGAACTGGAGGCTGCCGGTGCGCCCTCGTCGGACATCAACATCATCGCCAATCGCTATGTCTGTGAAGAGACCGCGCGCGGGGAGGAGTCCGCCGGCGCGGGAGCGGGAGTCGGCGCGGCTCTCGGTGGCACGGCAGGTCTTCTCGCGGGCCTCGGCATGATCGCCATTCCCGGGCTCGGGCCGGTCGTTGCAGCCGGCGCCCTGGCGGCGACGGCGGTTGGCGCAGTTGCGGGCGCTGCGACAGGCGGCCTCGTTGGTGCCCTCGTATCGTCCGGCGTGCCGCAGCGGGAGGCCGAGGTCTATTGCGAGGCCGTGCGCCGTGGCGGCACGTTGGTGAGCATGCGGACCTCGCAGGCCGATGAGCAGCGCGTGCTCCTCATCATGGACCGGCATCGCCCGATCGATTACGTCGCGCGCGAGGGCGACTATCGCACCACCGGCTGGACGCGCTTCGATCCGGAGGCCGAGCCCTATACGCCCAGCCAGTCCGAGATCGACCGCCTTCGCCGGCCCTACGCGAACTTGTAACCGTGCTCTACTTCTCCGGTACTTTGCCGATGCGCTCCACGGCGACCTTCAGTCGTGCGGCGTCCTTGTCGAGGAAGGTCTTGAACGCAGGCGCGTCGAGATAGGCGATCGGGGTCTCGACCTTGGCCATCGCCTCCTTGAACTCCGGATCCTCGACCGTGCGGCGAACCGCGTCGCGCAGCGTCGAGAGGATCGGGGAGGGCGTCGCCGCGGGCGCAAAGAGCCCCGACCAGATGTAGAAGGTGGCGTCGTAGCCCAGTTCCTTCATGCTGGGCACGTCCGGCAAAGAGGCCAACCGCTTGTCGCCCCACACCGCGAGCGCGCGCATCTTGCCGGCCTTGATCTGGCCGATGGCCGCCGAAGGACCCGAGGCCAGCGCATCGATCTGGCCGCCGAGCAGCGCCGCGACCGCCGGCCCGCCGCCCTGGTAGGGAATGTGGAACAGCTTGATGCCCGCGGCGTCGGCGAAGATCTCCATCGCGACGTGCAGCGTGCCGTAGACGCCCGAGGAGCCGTAATTGATCGTTCCGGGCTTGGCTTTCGCGGCCTCGACCAGATCCTTCAGTGTCTTGTAGGGGCCGTCCTCCCGCACGACCAGAACCGTGGGGTCGGCGCTGATCAGGGCGATCGGCGCGAACTGGTCGAGCTCGTAGGCCGGCGTGCGGCCCTGCAGCCGATCGGCCACCGGCAGGACCGAGATCGACGACAGCGCCATCAAGATCGTGTAGCCGTCCGGCGCCGAGCGCGCGGCCTGCGCGGTGCCCACCGAGCCGCCGGCGCCGCCCTTGTTCTGCACGACGACCGACTGCTTGAGCAGCTTGCCCATGACATGTGCTGTCGGCCGGCCCGTGATGTCGGCCACGCCGCCGGGCGGGAAGGGCACGATCATGGTGATCGGCCGGGACGGATAGGCCTCCTGGGCTCGAACCGGGAAGCCGAGCGGCAGCATCGCCGCGCCGGCAAGAAGGGTACGCCGCTTCATCGTTTCCTCCATTCAGTCTTGGTTGGCTATTTGCCCTTCGAGCCTGCCTTGGCCGCCCCGCTGCGCGTGCCGGCATAGGTCGCGGTGAAGCCGAAGAGGGTCGAGAGCGCGTCGGGCACCATGATCTTGTCGAGGTCGTCGAGACCCGCGGTCTTGATGGGCTTCACGCCCAGCACCAGCGGGCCCTTGGGCGCCTTCCAGTCGCCGACGAAGGAAGCGAGGGCGTCGAGTGCCTTCAACGTCTCCCCGGTCTGGGCCTGGGCGAAGCCGGCCAGCGCGTCGAGCACGGTCGTGATCAGCTCCTCGGACTTGATCCCCTCCTCGCTGGCGACGGCAGGGACGAGCTTGTCCAGCAGTTGCTTGTCGTCGATCGTGAAGGACGCCCTGCGCAGCCGGCCCTTGTCCTTGGCGGTGTCCATGTCGGTGTCGTCGCTCACCCCGTCCACGATCATCGACAAGGCAAAGCGGGCCTGGCCGCGCAGGGTCACTTCCAGCAAGTTGAGCGTCAGGACCTTGGCGGCCGGGTCGATGCGATAGTCGAGCGCGATGTCGAACGGCACCTTGGGGACGCCATAGGGTTCGAGCGCAGTGAACATCTCGTCGTCGCCGGTCATGCCCTCCATCCGGAGCCTGGCGAAGAGGGGCGCGAGATCGTTCTTGGAATCCTTGCGGAGGCGGTCGAAGTCGAGGTCGTCGACCGTCACCTTCTCGATCTTGATGGTGCTTTCCTTGTCGCCCGTCGCTGGATTGGCGGGCACCACGGCCACGACATCCTTCAGCACGAAACCCGCAGTGCCGAGGGGCTCGGCACCGCCATAGCTCAGCGTCTTGAGTTCGAACTGGGGCCTGATCTCCTTCTCGAAGCGCTCCAAGCCGTTCTGCGCCCAGGCGCCGGCCGCAAACCCGATCGACAGTAGCGCCGACAGCAGCGCCGCGAAAACCACCCGCATGAATCCATCTCCTCGCCCGAGGGTGAAGAATAGCACAGAGGGGCCCGACCGGCTTCGTCTCACCCCATACCAAGGGATGAATCGCTTCTGTCACAGGGCCGGGGCATGGTGCGACATCCACCACCCCGAGGAGACGGCAGATGATCCGCAAGGCAAAGGCCGAATGGCGCGGCACCGGCAAGGACGGTACCGGCGACCTCACCAGCGATTCCGGCGTTCTGTCGAGGACGCCCTATTCGTTCAAGACGCGTTTCCAGGACGAGAAGGGCACCAATCCCGAAGAATTGATCGCCGCCGCCCATGCCGGCTGCTTCACCATGGCGCTGGCGTTCCAGCTGCAGACCGCCGGTTTCGCGCCGACCCTGCTGGAGACCGAGGCGGCGGTCTCGCTCGACCAGGACGGCGCGGGCTTCAAGATCAGCAAGTCGGCGCTCACCCTGGTGGCCGAGGTACCGAACCTCGACCAGGCGACGTTCGACAGGCTGGCCGAGGCGGCCGAGAAAGGTTGTCCGGTCTCCAAGTTGTTCAACGCCGAGATTACGCTCCACAAGTCTCTGAAGTAGTCTCCCGGCCTGAAGTTCGGGTACGCCGCCTTTTGCGGCGCCCCGGAAGCCGGGGAGATTTCGATGGTTCGTGCGTTGGCCTGTTCGCTTGCGTTGCTGGTCCTGCCACTCGCGGCGGCTTCCGCCCAGACACTCAAGAAGGAAGACGCGGAGAAGATGGTGATCGGCCTCTATGCGGTTTCCATCGCCGTCGACACCTGCGACCTCGACATGACCAAGGACCAGGAAACGCGCCTCGAATTCTGGATCGAATGGGCCGAAAAGCAGCTCAACATCGCGGATCGCAAGCTCGACAAGACCTACGACACGATGGAAAAGGAAGCGGAGAAGAACAAGAAGGACTTCTGCGAGAAGATGATGCCGATCGCCACGCAGGCCCTGAAGGAACTCCCGCCGGCGATGTAAGGCTGAGCGAAGCTCAGACCTCGATCCACGCCGGTGCGTGGTCGCTGGGGCTCTCGCGCCCGCGTTCGTCCCGGTCGACGCCGCCACGCTTCAGGCGCACGGCGAGGTCGGGACTGAGCAGCAGATGATCGAGGCGCAGGCCGGCATTGCGCTCCCAGCGGTGCCGCTTGTAGTCCCAGAACGTGTACATCGGCTCGTCGGGACGGAGCGTGCGCAGGCTGTCGGTCCAGCCCTGCGCCAGCAGCTTCCCGAAGGCCGCCCGCGGGGCCGGCTGGACGAGAGCGTCGTTCCTCCACGAACGCAGCGAATAGATGTCGAAGTCGGTCGGCACGACGTTGTAGTCGCCCGCCAGCACGACCGGCGCGCCGCTCTTCAGGAGCGACTTGGCGTGCCGTTGCAGACGTCGCAGCCAGTCGAGCTTGTAGTCGAACTTCGGGCCGGGCTGCGGATTGCCGTTCGGAGCATAGAGGCAACCGACGATCAATCCGTTCACCGCCGCCTCGATGTAGCGGCTCTGCGCGTCGTTGCGATCGCCCGGCAGGCCCTTTCGCGTCAGCACCGGCTCGGCGTTGCGTCCCAGGATGGCGACGCCGTTCCAGGTCTTCTGCCCCTGCCAGACGGCGTGATAGCCGGCGCGCCGCAGCTCGGCCGCGGGAAAGGCCTCGTCGGCCGCCTTCAGCTCCTGCAGGCAGACGATGTCGGGCTTGGCGCGCTTCAGCCACGCGAGCAGGTTGGGGAGGCGCCGGTTCACGTTGTTCACGTTGAAGGTGGCGATCTTCATGGCGCTAGCGATACCCCGCCGCCTGCAGCTCGAAGAGCTCGGCATAGCGGCCTTGCTGGGCCAGCAGTTCCTCGTGTGTGCCCTGGGCCTCGACCTTGCCTTCGGCCAGCACCAGGATGCGGTCGGCCATGCGGACGCTGGAGAAGCGGTGCGAGATCAGCACCGCGGTCTTGCCCTTGCTCAGCTCCTTGAAGCGCTGGAACACCTCGAACTCGGCGCGGGCATCGAGGGCGGCGGTCGGTTCGTCGAGGATCAGCACCTCGGCCTCGCGCATGTAGGCGCGGGCGATGGCGATCTTCTGCCATTCGCCGCCGGACAGTTCGACGCCGTTCTTGAAGCGCTTGCCGATCATCTGGTCGTAGCCGTGGGGCAGTCGGCCGATCACCTCGTCGGCCTGGCTGCGGTTGGCGGCGCGCGCGATGCGCTCGCGGTCGGCCCGCGCCTCGACCCGTCCCACCGCGATATTGTCGCCGGCCGGTAGGTTGTAGCGCACGAAGTCCTGGAAGATGACGCCCATGCTGCCGCGCAGCTCGTCGAGCCCGTAGTCGCGCAGGTCGCGGCCGTCGAGCAGGATGCGGCCCTCGTCGGGGTCGTAGAGCCGCGTCAGGAGCTTGACCAGCGTGGTCTTGCCGGCGCCGTTCTCGCCGACCAGCGCCACGACCTCGCCGGCCCTGAGGGTAAAGGAGAGATGGCGCACCGCCCAGCGCTCGGCGCCGGGATAGATGAAGCCGACATCCTCGAACACGAAACCTTCGCGGATCGGCTTGGGGAAGGCCAGTGGGTTGGCCGGCGAATGGATCTCGGGCCGGATCTCGAAGAAGGAGAAGAGGTCGTCGAGATAGAGCGCCTGGCCGGCCACCGAGGAGAAGCCGCTCAGCAGCGATTCGAGCAGGGTACGCAGGCGGCGGAACGAGCCGGCGAGGAAGGTGAGGTCACCGACCGAGAATTCGCCGGTGAGCGTACGCCACGCGATGTAGGCGTAGGCGAAGTAGTAGCCGATCGTGCCGATGGTGGTGAACAGCCCGCCCCAGCCGGCGCGGCGCAGCGCCAGGCGGCGGTTGGCCTCGTAGAACGAGGTCGCGAGCCGGCGATACCGATCAATCAGGAACCCGTTGAGTCCGAAGATCTTCACTTCCTTGGCGGTCTCGGCGCTGGCGGCGGTCTGCCGGACATAGTCGAGCTCCCGCCGCTCGGGCGTGCGGCCGAAATCGAGCGAATAGCTCTTGGCGTTGAAGTGCGCCTCGCCGAGGAAGGCGGGGACCAGCGCCACCAGCAGCAGCACGATCAGCCAGGGCGCGAAAACGACGAGGCCGGCGGCGAGGCTCGCCACCGTCACCAGGTCCTGCGCCTGGGAGAAGAGCTGGCTCATCAGGGTCATGCGGCCGCTGGTCTGGCGGCGCGCCCGTTCGAGCTGGTCCTGGAACTCGGCGTCCTCGAAATCCTCGAGATCGAGCGTTGCGGCATGTTCCATCAGCCGCACGCTCGAGCTGGTGCTGACCCGCTCGGCCAGCAGCCCGTCGACCAGGGAGACGATGCGCCCCAGCACGTCGGCCGCCACCGCCACCGCGAACTCGGCCGCCAGCAGCAGCCCGAGCCGGTTGAGATGGCCGCTGTCCAGCCATTGCTGCAGCGTCACGGGCTTGTCGGGCAGCTGAACCAGCATCACGACGTCGTCGATGATCAGCTTGCCGATGTAGAGCGTCGCCACCGGCAGCAACGCGCGCATCAGGCGCAGCGCGATGGTCGCGGCGGTCAGCGTCGGGCTGGTGGCCCAGACCATGGCGAGGAACGGGCGCAGATTCCGGAGCGCGCCGACGCGCTCGCGGAACGAACTGGCGTTGACCGTCGAAGGTGAGGGCATCCCGGCTCAACCCCCGCGAGGGGAGGCGGGTTCCGGCTCAGTCATCGCGCTGCGGCTGGGCATCCAGCCACTGCCGCGCGAGGTGAAGCTCCCGGAAGATGGCAAGGGGACGCCGGGCCGCTGCGGCGGCGGCGAAGGTCTTGGCCTGTCCGAAGCTCCTGTCGGACGCGGCGACGATCGCCAGCGGTCCGATCTGGCCATGCTGCGCGTAGAGCACCACCCGGGCGCCGAGCGCGCGCAGGTTTTCGTCGCTCAGTGCCCCCGGCGTGTGGGTGATCTCGAAGATCTTGCGATAGCCCATGGCGCCCTCGGCGGTCACGTCGGCGAAATAGCGCTCGATGTCGCTCACCGTCACCTTGTCTCGGGCAACGGCGACGACCAGGCGGTCGGTATGCGAGATCGTCCACTGGACAGGCATGAGGGAATTCTAACACGGAATGGATGACGCGCAGGACCCTGAGACGGCATAGTGCGATCTCCGGGGGAGTATCATGAGCATTCGCGTCTTTACCGTCGTCCTCGTTGCCTCGATTCTGGCGGCCTTGATGCCGGCCAGCGCCGAAATCCTGCCGACGCCGCCGGGCTGGCAGATCGAACGGGCCGTCCTGGTGAACCGGCACGGCGTGCGCTCGCCGACCGAGCCCAACGAGCAGCTCGACAAATACAGTGCAACGCCCTGGCCCACCTGGCCGGTCGAACCCGGCTTCCTCTCGCCCCGTGGCGAGGAGCTGATGCGCCTGATCGGCGGCTACTACCGCGTGCTCTATGGCGGGCGTGGGCTGGTCCAGGCGGACGATTGCCCGACCGCCGGCACGGTCGCGGCGTGGACCGATCTCTCCCAGCGGACGCGCACGTCGGGCGCGGCGCTCCTGGCCGGCATGTATCCGCGCTGTGCCAACCTGCCCCTGCGCAACCAGGCCAACTTCACGCTGCCGGATCCGCTCTTCAATCCGCAGCCGTCCGCGTCCTGCCCGATGGATCTCGCGGCCAACCGCACCGCCATCCTGGCGCGTGTCGGCGGCAGCTTCGCGTCGGTGCAGCGCGACAACGCCGCCGCGCTCTCCATGATGCAGTCCGTTCTCTGTCCCGCCGACGCGGCCAAGGGGGCCGGCGGCGGCAGCTGTGGCGAGGCGGGCATGCCGAACAGCATCGTGAGCGGCACCGAGGATGGCGTCCGGCTGCGCGGGCCCCTTGGCTATGCGTCGACCGCCGCCGAGAACTTCCTCATGCAGGCGGCCGAGGGCATGCCCAAGGACCAGGTCGCATGGGGGCGGCTCGCCCACGATGCGACGCTGCGCGAACTCCTCACGCTCCATAAGCTCGATCAGGATCTCACCCAGAAGACCAAGCCGATCGCCCAGCAGCGCGGGTCGAACCTCCTGACGCTGATCGGCGCCATCCTGGTGAACGGCCATAGCTTCCCCGGCCATGCGGCCACGGGCCAGCCGGTGCGCCTGGGCTTCCTGGTGGGCCACGAGAGCAACATCCACAACGTCGCCGCCCTGCTCGACCTGACCTGGCAGATTCCGGGCTTCCTCCCGGGTGAGGCCACGCCGGGCGGCGCGCTCGCCTTCGAGCAGTTTCGTGAGGTAAGGAGCGAAAAGCGGTACGTGCGCATTGCCTACTATGCGCAGACGCTGGATGAAATGCGCCGTCGCGCGCCGCTCACCTATCGCGATCCGCCGGGCATGGTGCAGGTGGCGTTGCCGGCCTGTTCGGCGGACCTCGTGAACAACGCCTGCCCTCTCGAGACTTTTCTCAAGATCGTCAAGGCGGCGGTCGATCCGGGTTGCGTCACGGCGACGGGCGGCAACTACTAGCGATCGCAGATCAGCCGTTCGCGGCCCAGCGAGGTGATGGCATCGCCTTCGGGGCGCGTCTCGATCAAGGCCAGGTGGAGGAGGCGTGCGCGATGCTCTTCAGGCATCGGCGGGGCCGTGCCGTCGGCCAGCGCACTCAGGGAAGCAAGGGCGGCCTGGGTAAGGGGCGCGATCAGACCTTTGGGCGTGGTTCGAATGTCTCTCGGCATGTTTGGTATCACCTCCGTGTTGGACGGTGATAACGGGAGGGCGACGTGAAAGTTGAGGATGCAGACCTCGATTACGCCGGGAACCGCCCCGACTTCGCCCTGTTTCCAGAACGGTCCCTCCGACGCAGTTCAACCGGGTGCCAGGCTACGCGGCGCACCGGTTCGACAAGCCACAAGCAATCGCCAGCAATCCATCACTTGGGAAAATGCTCGACATGGGTCTCGGCCGTACGGCCGAAATAGACGACGCGGCGGCCCGGGAAGGACACGAGGTACCCCGCGCAACCGGCGGCTTTCGCCTTCTCACGGAAGGCGAGGTAGCTGTAGTCGGGTGGGTTGGCCTGCGCCCATCGCACCAGGCGCTCGACCTCGGTGGCATCGAAGGCAGCGGCGACGCTGCCTGGGCAGGGCTGCATATCCATCGTCACGCAGTCGCCGTCCGGCATATAGCAGGTCTGGCAGTTGCGACGATAGTCGACCGTGTAGCCCTCGAAGCCGGCGGCAATCAGCCGGCCGACAATTTCCGGAAAGCTCAGGCTTCCATCGTGAGTAGCCTGCAGGCAGGCTTTGGCAACAGAGATCCGTTCCGCATCCATGGCGGCTTCCTTTCATTTCCAGAGTGAGTCCGGCCCGCCGGTTCAGTCCACCGGGGTTGCTTTCAGTTCGCGCCGTTCGGCGAGGGCCCTCAGGGTGCGGTCGAGAGCTTTGTGCTCTTCCTTCGTCAACACGCCGAAGAACTCAGCGTCATTCTGGTCGGCAAGCGACGCCAGCACCGGGACTTTGGCCCGGCCCTTCGTCGTCAGGGAGAGGCTTTGGCCACGCCTGTCGTCCCGGCTTCCTTCCCGAACAACCAGCTTCTTGCGGGTCAACCGCTCGGCTAGTTTGCTGATTGCGCCTTTGGTCATTCCCATCCTCTCGGCCAGGACGGACGGAGATGTCGGCTCCAAATCGTAGAGCGCCCGCATGAACGACCACTCCGCGACGGTGACGTCTTCACCCGATACCTTGCGCGCGAACTCCTGCGACACGGCGTTCGACACCATCCGCATCCAGTACCCGGTGTGATCGGTCAGTTCCGAGGCTGAGGTCATGAGATGCTCTTTGTTGACAAGGAAACTAATGGGATTTGGTTTCCTAGTCAACTAACACTTTGGGCCTCATGGGACGAGAGCGATCGGCCCGTTCATCGGCAGCGAAGGTTCGGCGTCAGCGTTCGGCGAACAGCAACGCCTCGCGGCGGCCGGCCTGTTCGTTGGCCATCATCACCAGACCGTAGGTCACCACCACGGTGAACACGATCGTGGCGTAGAGGGTGTAGGGATGCGTCGCCGCTGCTGCGCCCGGCGGCAGGATGTGGGCCACCTCGAAGCCCAGGACGGCGGCCCGGGCGACCCGGGCGATTCCGAGGCCGACGAAGGCGAGCGCGGCTGGCAGGCGGCTGCGCAGATCGTCCTTACGGCGGCCTTGCCGGATCTCCCAGGCACAAGCCAGTCCCAGCAAGCCGAGGAACAAAGAGAAGGGCACCGACGCCGCCTGTAGTCCCGCGCCGAGGGCTCTCAGGACGACGAACAGGGCGAGAAAGGCTGCGCTGATGCCGACGGCGAACGCAATCAACCGTACCATGTCGCGACGGTCCCGGTTGGCGAAGCGCAGGCTCAGCCACATCGCGGCAAAGCCCGCGACGACCAGCATATCGGCGGCCAGGACAGGCGCCGGATCGGCATGGGAGGTGCGGACACGCAGGATGAGCGCGCCGACGACGGTGAGCAGCAGGGCGGCTGCCCAGGCACGAAGCCCGGGCGCCTTGCGATGGTGATACCAGGTCAGGAGTGTCGCACCCGCACTGGCGAGGGTGACGATGCCGCCAATCAGATAGAGGGTCTTGACGTTCAGTTCCATGAAGGGCCGGGCAGTCTCTAGAACGATCAGGCGGGCGGTGCGACGGAGAGGCCCTTGACCCTGTGACGGTCGATGAAGCTCTGGACCATGCCGGACTTCTTGGCCTTCTCGACGAAGTCCGCGAGGAAGGAAGCGGCCTCGACATTGGCCTTCGCCGTGCCGACCGCCTGTTGCACCGCGGTGAACTTGCCGTCGAGGATCTTCAGGCCCGGCGCCTTCTCGACATCCTTGAGAAGGCCGGGGCGGAGACCCGCCAGCACCTCGAGCTTGTCGGACATGAACTTCTCGTAGGCGGCATCGAGACCGCTCACCTGCACCAGGGTGGCGTTCCTGATGTTGTTCACCAGCCAGAGATCGTAGGCGGA
Source organism: Rhodospirillaceae bacterium (assembly GCA_009772935.1). GTDB lineage: Bacteria > Pseudomonadota > Alphaproteobacteria > Reyranellales > Reyranellaceae > Reyranella. The sequence goes on along the minus strand of WOUR01000015.1, from coordinate 24,618 downwards.
GCGGGCGGAGACGGCGATGCGCACGCCCTTCCTGTCCACATCGGCAATCGATTTGATGGGAGAGCCCTCGGGCACCATGTAGGTCGCCTCGATCTCGACATAGGCGGCGGTGAACTGGATCTTCTCGGCGCGCTGCGGCTCGGCGCCGATCAGGCCGATGTCCCATACGTCCTTGCCGACCTGGTCGCCGAGTTCGCCGGGCGACTTGAAGGTGACGTACTTCACGGGCACGCCCAGGGCGGTCGCGATCTCGCGCGCCATGTCGGGCGCGACTCCGGTGGGCTCGCCGTTCTCGCTGCGGCCGGTGACCAGCAGGAAGTTGGAGAGATTGATGCCGGCGCGCAGGACGCCGGTGGGTGCAAGTTGGGCTCGGACCGTGTCGTTCATGCCGGCAGTCTATGGCCAACCGGTGCCGGATGATAGGTTGATGAGCATGGCCAGCCAGCTCACGGGCCCGAAGGAGCTTGGCGTACAGCCATGCGAAACTGATACGCTCCGATCACAGCGCCGGCCCCGCCGTTCGCGCTAGACTGGAAGCCATGACAGCAGAAATCGTCGTCGAGACAACCGCCGGACGGATCCGCGGCATCAGCGACCGCGGAGTCGAGATCTTCAAGGGCATTCCGTATGCCGAGCCGCCGCTTGGCGAGCTGCGCTTCCGGCCGCCGCGCAAGCCCACGGCCTGGTCCGGTGTTCGCGACGCGTTCGAGTACGGCAACATGGCGGTGCAAAGCCCGAATGTCTTCGCGCTGCCCGAGGATCTGCTGCGCATCTTCACGCTCGCCGGAAAGCAGGAGCTCGACGAGGACTGTCTCTATCTCAACGTCTGGACGTCGGGGCGCGACGGATCGGAGCGGCCGGTTCTGTTCTGGTGTCATGGCGGCGCCTTCATCACCGGTTCGGGTTCCTCGCCCTGGTCGGACGGCGCCAATCTCTGCCGGCTCGACGATGTCGTCGTCGTCTCGTTCAACCATCGGCTGGGTGCGCTGGGTTACCTGCATCTCGAGGACACGGCCGGCGGCTTCGAGCATGCGGGTCTCGCGGGCGTGCTCGATATCGTGGCGGCGCTCGAATGGGTACGCGACAACATCGCCCGCTTCGGTGGCGATCCCAACAACGTCACCATCTTCGGCGAATCGGGCGGTGGCGCGAAGGTGAGCGTGTTGATGGCCATGCCGCCGGCCAAGGGCCTGTTCCACAAGGCCATCATCCAGAGCGGGCCGGCCGTGCAGATGGCCAATCGCGAGGACGGCACCAGGACGGCGCGCCAGATGCTGGAGCATCTGGGACTGGATGCGGCCGATGCCGGCAAGCTTCGCGAACTGCCTGCGGCGAAGCTCCTCGAAGCGCAGGTCAAGGTGCTCGCGGGGGTCAGCCGAGCCGCCTTCGCCGACCGGCGACGGCTCGGCTTCAACCCGGTGATCGACGGCACGCTGTTTCCGGGCGGGCCCTTCGCCCCCGATGCACCTCTGCCGTCGATCGACGTGCCGCTGATGATCGGCAGCAACAAGGACGAGATGACCCTGTTCCTGGGTCACATGCCCTGGGTCGCCGACGCGACCTTCGAGAGCCTGCCCGAGTCGCTCACGCCCTATCTTGGCGCGCGGGCGGCCGAGATCGTCGCCACCTATCGCAAGGCGCAGCCAAGGCTCAGGCCGGACGAGATCGCCATCGCCATCGTTTCCGACCAGGGCATCCGCGCACCGTCGCTTGTGATCGCGGAACGCAAGCTGGCGCAGGAGGCGGCGCCGGTGTTCGTCTATCTCTTCGCCTGGGAGACACCGGTGCTGGGCGGCCGGCTGCGCTCCTGCCACACGCTCGAAATTCCCTTCGTCTTCTCCAATCTCGAGACGGCGGAGCTGACCGGCGACGATCCCGCGCGCCTGCCGCTCGGTGAGACGATGAGCCGGGCCTGGATCGCCTTCGCGCGCAACGGCGATCCGAGCCACCCCGGCTTGCCGGTGTGGCCCTCCTATTCGACGCGCATGCGGGCCACGATGATTTTCGACACGGTTTGCCACCTCGACATCGACCCGCTGGGCACGGAGCGGCGGGTCTGGGAGACAAAGCAATGAAGATCACCGACGTCACGCTGACGCTGTTCGCCTGGGACGACATTCCGCCCACGACCTACGGCGCCCATACCGGCCGCTTCTCGGGCAAGAGCGCGCTGGGACTGTTGCGTGTCATGACGGACGAGGGCCTGGAGGGGCACGCCTTCCTAGGCTCGGCGATGAATCCCGCGACGACCGACGGGCAGGGGCTGATATCGCACTTGAAGCCGGTGCTGATCGGCAAGGATCCGTTCCAGCGCGAGCACATCAATCAGGAGATCTGGAAGCGCCAGCGCTCCGCCGGCGTGCGTGCCATCGGCGCGGTCGACGTGGCGCTGTGGGACCTGGTGGGCAAGGCGATGGGCCAGCCGATCCATCGCCTGCTCGGAACCTATCGCGAGACCGTGCCGGCCTATGCCAGTTCCGCGGTGCTGGCCTCGCCCGCCGAGTACGCCGAGGAAGCGATGCAGTTCAAGGAACAGGGCTGGGCCGCCTACAAGATCCATCCGCCCACGCGCTGGAAGGAAGACATAAAGGTCTGCGAGGCGGTGCGCCGCGCCGTCGGCGACTACACGATCATGCTCGATTCGACCTGGAGCTACGATTACCCGGCCGCCATCCGTGTCGGCCGCGCCGTCGAGGAGATGGGTTTCTACTGGTACGAGGACCCGCTGGCCGACCAGGACATCTACAACTACACCAAGCTGAAGCAGCAGCTCTCCATTCCGATCATGGCCACCGAGTATCCGCAGACCGGCCTCGATTCCTACCAGCCCTGGATCATGGAGAAGGCCACCGACTATCTGCGTGGCGACGTGGCCGTGAAGGGCGGCATCACCACGCTGGTGAAGACCGCGCACCTCGCCGAGGCGTTTCGCATGAACTACGAGGTTCACCACGGTGGCAACTCGCTGAACAATGTCGCGAACCTCCACGTCATCGCCTCGATCCGCAACACCGAGTTCTTCGAGGTCCTGCTTCCGGACGGTGCGCAAAAGTACGGTCTGGAAAAGGACATCGTCGTCGGGCGCGACGGCATGGTGCACGTGCCGAACGGACCGGGCCTGGGAGCGGCCATCGATTTCGCCCTGATCGAGCGCAAGCAAGTCGCCGTCCTGAGTTGAGCTCGACAGGAACGAGGCCGAGGAGGTTTGAATCGAAATCTACATCGATGCCGATGCCTGCCCGGTGAAGGCCGAGGTCTATCGCGTGGCCGAGCGCTACGGACTCAAGGTCTTCGTCGTGGCCAACGCCTACATCAACGTGCCGCGCGATCCGCGGATCGAGCGAGTCGTCGTGAGCGACGGGTTCGACGCGGCCGACGACTGGATCGCCGAGCGGGCCGGGCCCGGTGACATCGTCATCACGTCCGATATCCCGCTCGCCGATCGCAGCCTCAAGAAGGGCGCTTCGGTCATCGGCGCCAATGGCGTGCCCTTCACCGCCTCCTCGATCGGCATGGCCATGGCGAACCGGGAACTGATGTCCAACCTTCGGGCGATGGGCGAGATCACGGGCGGGCCCCGGCCGATGGCGCCGCGCGACCGGTCGCGCTTCCTGTCGGCGCTCGACGAGGCCGTCCAGAAGAATCTCAGGCGGCGCGCCTTGGAATAGCCCCGGAGCGGGGCGTCCAATAGACTGGGGAGGCATCCTGCGACGCCTGGTGGCGTTCACGGGCACGAGGCGTTCACGAGTAGATGGCCATGCAGAAGCGAACCTGGATCCGGACCGGCGTGGCCGTCGTGGCGTTTTCCGCGCTGCTGGCGCTTGCCGGCCTGGCGGCGCCCACGTTGCTGAACATCGACCAGTACAAGCCCGCCATGATCGCGGCCGTGAAGGAAGCGACCGGTCGCGAGCTCGTGATCGAGGGGCCGCTGAAGCTCACGGTCTTCCCGACCTTGCGAATCAGTGCCCGGCAGGTCCATTTCGCCAATGCCGTGGGCGGCAAGGGCGCCCAGATGGTAGACGTGCGCTGGGTCGGCATCACGCCGTCCTTCTGGGCGTTGCTGCAGGGGCGCATCGAGGTCGGGCGGCTCACGCTGTTCAGGCCGACTCTCGTCCTCGAGACCGACGCCGAGGGCCGCCCCAACTGGGAATTCCACCCCGGCGCCGGCGCCGCCCAGCCGGCCGGCGCCCCGAGCAGCGGCCTGCATCTGGCGATCGGCACCCTCAAGATCCGTCAGGGGACGCTCAGCTACACCAATCCGAAGACGGGTCAGATACTGAAGGCCGAGAATCTGGAGGCGCTCGCGTCGGTCGGCTCTTTGCAGGGGCCGTTCGACTTCGACGCCACGGCGACCGTCAACGGTGTCCCGCTGTCCCTGATGGCGAAGGTCGGCGTGCCGACCGACAAGGGCAGCGACATGTCCTTCAAGCTCAAGGTGCACAGCGGCACGCTGAACTTCGACGGCCATGTCAGCCGTATCGCCGTCGATGCGGACGTGAAGGGCAAGGTCTCCCTCGCAACCGGCGGGCTGACAGACTTCATCGCGAGTCTGGTGCGCGCCGGCGGTCAGGAACCCCCCTCTTTCGATGCTTCGGTGATCGGCCCCTTCGCCTTCGACGGGGACATCGACCTCACGGCTGGGAAGCTGGCGCTCACCGACTTCAGGATGTCGATCGGCAGTGAAAGCGTGTCGGGCAGCGTCACCCTGGTCACCGGCGCCAAGCCGTCGCTCGAGAGCAGACTGTCTTTCCCGAAGATCGATGCCGAGAAATGGCTAGCGATTCTGTCCAACCCGGGGGCGTTCCGACCGAAGCCCGCCGCGGCGCCGGCTGCGTCGCCTGGCGTCCCATCCGCCGCTCCTGCCGCTCCTGCCGCGCCCGCCAAGGCGCCCGCTGCGCCTGCTGCCACCTCGCTGTCGCCGTTTCCGCCCGAGTTCACCGTCCTGCTGTCGATCGACGCACAGGAAGTCGCCACTCGTACGGGGTCGGCGCGCGACGTGGGGCTTGCCGTGGAGATCCGCAACGGCGTCATCGCCGTGCCCCGGCTGAGCGCCACCTTGCCGGGCGACATGGTCCTGAAGGCGAACGCCGCGGCCGTGGCTCCTGCTGGGCCGGCGCCCAAACAGGGTGCGGCCCCTGCCGTACAATCGGCCGGGCAATTCAGCCTGGCCGGTCCGCGTTTGCGCGAGACTCTGGCGTGGCTGCAGATCGACACGTCGGGCGTGCCGGCCGGCAAGCTCCAGACCCTGGCGGTCGAGGGGAAGGTCGCCTCGACGGCCAACAGCCTGCAGATCTCCGATCTTGCGATGGATCTGGACGGCCAGCGCGCGAGCGGCAGCGGCAGCATCACCTTCGGACTGCCGCTCACGGTGGCGACCTCGGTGCAACTCGACAGTTTCGACCTCGATGCCTACCTGCCGCAGCCCCGCGAGTCGTCGGTCGTCGCGGATCCGGCCGCATCGACGCCGCCGGCCCTCGCCCCGGTCGCCGCTCCCGCTGCGCCCGACAAGACCCTGCCCGTACTCGGACTCAAGGCCAAGGTCGCCAAGCTCGTGTTCCGCGGCGGGACGTTGAGCGGCATCGAGGCTGACCTCGCCGTGCAGGGCAACCTCCTGAAGGTGAACGGCCTCAAGGTCGCCGACGTCCTGGGTGCGAAGTTCGACCTCAAGGGCCAGGTCGCCGACTTCGGCACGACGCCGCGGTTCGACCTCACTTTCAACGCCACGATGCCCGATACCGACAAGCTGCTGGTCTATGCCGGCATGCCGAAGTTCCTGAACGGCAAGCTCGGCGCCTCGACGGCGGGCGGCAGCGTCGCCGGCACGATGGAGGCGCTGACCCTGCGCAATGCATCGGTCACGGCAGCGGGGGCGACCGCCCGCGCCACCGGTTCGCTGGTGCTGGGCGACAAGTTCGCCTTCGATCTCTCGAGCTTCGCCCTGCAGGCGCAGGATGCGAGCGGGTTGGTCTCGGTAGCCACCGGAAAGGCGCAGACCGGGCTGGGCGGGCTGGCCGCCCAGGGCGCCTTCAAGGGCAACGACCAGCGGGCTTCGTTCGAGGGCAACCTGACGGCGATCGGCACGCAGATGTCGGGGCGTATCGATGCCACGCTGGGCGCGAGGCCCAATTTCGTGGCCAATCTGCGCATCCCGGGTACGCTCGACCTCGACGACTGGCTGGGCGTCACCGATGGGCCCGCCCCGGCCCGGCCCACGCCCGCACTGCCGGCCGCTCCGGGCGGCGCAAACGCCCAAGCCGTGCCCCTGCCGGCGCGGGGCCCGCGCGTCGCGACCGACAAGCAGATCGACCTGTCGGGCCTGCGCGCCTTCGAGGCCACGCTGAACCTCGAAACGAGCGCCATCGAGATCGGTGCTCTCAAGGTCACCTATGCCGACATGAATGCGACCCTGCGAAACGGCGTATTCAAGGTCTCCAAGCTCACCGGCCAGTTCTACAGCGGCGCCGTCGACTTCGCCGGTACGGTCGACGCCTCGAAGGACACGATGACGGTCGACGTCGCGGGCACGCTGCAGGGCATCTATGTCGGTGAGATGCTGCGCGGTGCGGCCGGGCAGAATGTCTTCGGCAACGAGCACCTGAAGGTGGCGGTCGACGGCAAGATCAACGTCATGAGGATCGCGCTGCAGGGGCAGGGCAATTCGCCCGGCCAGATCCGCGATTCCCTGACGGGGCAGGGCCATCTGTCGGGCGTCATCTATCCCTCCGTCGCCGGCGGTTCGCTGGGCTTCGCCTCCTTTGCGACCGGCATCGGCAGCCTCTTCAGCACCGAGATGGGATTTAATTCGGCTGTCATCTCGGGTTTCATCAACGCGCAGAGTACGATCGAGGGCGACATCAACCTCTCGAACGGCGAGATCAACCTGCAGAACCACGCGTTGAAGGGTCCGAACGCCACGGCGCGAATCAACAGCCGGACCAGCCTGACCGCTGCCACCACGGAGACCACGATTGCGCTCGACTCGGGCTCGAACGGCGCGACCGACTATGTGATGACGGTGAACGGGCCCGTTTCCGCGCCGACGATGAGCATTCGCGGCAGGTGATGACAGGAGCTGCCGTTAAGCAGCGCGCTCCTTCAAGATTTCCCAGGCGCGGCGGAAGGTCTGCGCCATCTCTTCGGCCGGCACGGCCCCGGAGAACAGCACATGGCCTTGCAGGGCGAAGCTCGGCACACCCTGGATGCCGGCGTTGCGCGCCATCTGGTCGCCGGCCAGCACTTCGCGGCGGCCCTCGTCGCTGGCCAGCATCGCGAGCACCTCGGCGCGGTCGAGCCCGGCTTCGGCAGCGACCTCGGCCAGGATCTTCGAATCGCCGATGTCGGCGCCCTTGCAGAAATAGCTCTCGAACAGCTCCTCGACGACCGCGTCCTGCACGCCACGCTGGCCGGCGAATCGGATCAGGCGATGGGCGTTCACCGTATTGGGCGTGCGCACAATGCGGTCGAGATGGAATTCGAGGCCGACCGTCGCGGCGGTCTCGGTGATACGCTGGTCGAGCTGGCGCGAACGTTCCAGGCTGCCGAACTTGGAGATGCGGTAGCTGGTGCGCTCGACGCCCGCAGGCGGCATCTCGGGATTGAGCTGGAAGGGATGCCAGGCGACTGCGACCCGGCAGTGGTGCGCGGCGAGAAGATCGAGCGCGCGCTCGAGCTGGCGCTTGCCGATGTAGCACCAGGGGCAGATGACGTCGGAGATGACGTCGATACGGCCGGTCGGTTGGACCTGGTCCATGGCGTTTTTTCCTTCCCTATTGCCGCCAAGCCTATACCTGCCCGGAATTCGCGGCAACGAGAGGGTCAGCTGGTCCTGCGGACTTCGCGACCGCCTACCAGGAGAAGCGCCAGGTGAGGGCGGCACCCGTCACGAACTGGTTTCGCGATCCGCCAGGGCCGGTGACGATCGGCGAATTGGCGACCGTGTCGGCCAGGTAGTTGTAGCTGCCGAACGCCACGAGGCTCAGCTGGTCGTGGATGCGCCACAGGGCGCTCGCCCCGACGCCGACGCTGCGAAGGCCGGCACCCGGATAGTATTGCGAATAGCCCGAATTGATCGATTGCAGGGCGGTGATGCCGAAATAGGCCTGGTTGAAGGTGCCGTCGGTCACTGAGAGCCGCGGTCCGCCGGACAGGAACACGCTGTCGCTGACCCTCAGCTTGCCGTCGAGCAGAGCGTCGAAGATCAGGCCGTTGCTGCCGCCGATACCGCGTCGCAGTTCGACCTTTGCGGCGAAGAAGGGCTGGTCATAGCGCAGGAAGGCGCCGCCTTCGATCGTGAAGGGCACGTTGCCCGTGCCGTAGAGATAGCCGCCATCGCCCTGGTTGCGCGGAAAGCGGTAGCGGAAGATCGGGCCGGCCTTGAAGCCGGAATTGTCGAACAGCGTGGCCCCGATGCCGTCGCGCGCCGAGATGAAGACCTTGTCGCGCTGGTAGCGCAGGTCGAGGTTGGGGATCGGCAGCACGCGATAGTTGGCGCTGCCCTCGAACCACGGCGCCAGCACCACGCCCGGTCCGATGTCGAACGTCCAGTCCTTCGGCGGCGGCCCTGCAGGCTCGCTGCCTATACTGGTGGGCTGGGCATAAGCGGGTCCAGCGTGCACCGTGACGACTGCGAGGCAGAAGGCGAGAAAACGTAGCAAGCGCACGGGCAACTCCGCTGTTGACGCTCCTCTACGCGCCCGGCGGCCCGGCGGATCAGTCCCTATGAATTAAAGCGACCCTTCGAGCATCAGCCGCGCCGCGTGCAGATCGTCGAACACGCGCAGGCACTTGGCGCGGACTTCCGGCAGCGGCGGCAGGATGTCCGGCACCATGAACGCCATCGTGCCCGCGGCATGGGCGGCCGTCAGTCCGACGTTCGAATCCTCGAAGGCGATGCAGCGCTCCGGCGCCACCCCCAGCCGGCGGGCGGCTTCGAGATAGACGTCCGGTGCGGGCTTGGCGTTCTCGACATCGTCGCGCGTGGCGACGGCGGCGAAGCGATCGATGAGGCCGGCGCGCCCGAGGTGTCGCTCGGCGGTGACCCTGCCGGAGCCGGTGGCGACCGCGAGGCGCAGGCCGCGACCGGCCAGGAAGTCGAGCATCTCGACGACGCCGGACTTGACCGGCAGGTGGCTCTCCAGCCGCCGCCTGGCGTGACCGGAGAAGCGCTCGCGAAAGTGGTCGATGCGGAAGTCGGCCCCATAGAAATTCTGGATCATGACGTCGCATTCGCGGCCCGAGACGCCGATCATCGAGTGACAGAACTCCAGAGACATCTCGATCTCGAAGTCGCGGGCCGCATCCTGCAGGGCATCGATATAGACGGCCTCGGTGTCGATCAGCAGACCGTCCATGTCGAAAAGGACGGCTTCAACGGGTTTCTTCAGCATGCTTTCGTTCTAAGCTATGCGGCCGAGAGGACAAGGGAGAGAAAAATTCATGCGTATCCATAACCTGTATGTCGATGCCGACGGCGAGACCCACTTCCGCGACATCGAGATCGAATGGAAGAACGAGGGCCGCGGCGGCAAGACCTCGGCGACGCTGCCGGCGACCGGCATCATCTTCCGCGAGACTCCCGGCACCTACGATTACGAATGGCATCCGGCGCCGCGCCGGCAGTACATCATCAACCTCGACGCCGGCGTCTCCATCCAGGCCAGCGACGGCGAGACGCGCATCATCGGCGCCGGCGAGGTGATATTGGTCGAGGACACGCACGGCAAGGGCCACTTCTCGAAGGCGATCAACGGCCAGCTTCGTCACTCGATCTTCGTTCCCATCGAATAGCGTAAGGGTATCCCATGAACATCCAGACCCCAGTTGATCCGACCAACGACCTCGTCGAGCAGGCGCGCCGCGTGCTGCCGGGCGGCAGCTTCGGCAACATGCCGGCCGAGGTGCTCCTCAAGGAGGGCAGGGGCGGCCGGATCTTCGACGAGGCCGGCAAGGAATATGTCGACTTCCTGCTGGGCTCCGGCCCGATGTTCATCGGACATGCCCATCCCGAGGTGACGGCGGCGGTGCAGGCGCAGGTGCCGCTGGGCACGACCTTCTTCGGCAACAACCGTCACGGCATCGCGCTGGCCGAGGCGATCGTCGAGGCCGTTCCCTGCGCCGAGCAGGTTCGCTTCGTCTGCTCCGGCACCGAAGCCGACCTCTATGCGATGCGGGCCGCGCGCGCCTTCCGCAAGCGCGACAAGATCCTGAAGTTCGAGGGCGGCTATCACGGCATGAGCGACTATGCGCTGGTGTCTCTGGCGCCCAAGAACCCCGGCAACTTCCCGCGCGGCACGCTCGATTCGGCGGGCATTCCGAAGTCGGTGGCCGACGAGATGGTGGTTGCGGCCTTCAACGACATCGACATGGTTAGAAGCCTGATCGAGGAGCAGAAGGACGAGCTGGCCGGCGTCATTGTCGAGCCGTTCCAGCGCCTGATCCCGCCGAAGCCCGGCTTCCTGCAGGCGCTTCGCGAGGTGACGGCCGAGCACGGCATCCCGCTGATCTTCGACGAGGTCGTGACCGGCTTCCGCTTCGCCTATGGCGGCGCCCAGGAATACTACGGCGTCACGCCCGATCTCTGTACGCTGGGCAAGATCGTGGGCGGCGGCTTCGCGCTCGCGGCCATCGCCGGCCGCGCCGACATCATGAAGCACTTCGATCGCCTGGCGATGACCGACGAGGATTTCATCTTCCAGGTTGGCACGCTCTCGGGCAATCCGGTGGCCGCCGTCGCGGGCCTCGCCACGCTCGACGTGCTGAAGCGCCCCGGCACCTACGAGGGCGTCTTCGCCAACGGCCGCAGGCTGATGGATACGCTGTCGGAGCTGCTGAAGAAGCACGGCGTCAAGGCACAGGTGATCGGCGAACCGCCGCTGTTCGACATCATCTTCACCGACCAGCCGATCAAGGATTACCGCGACACGCTGAAGGCCGACACCGCGATGCTGAGGCGCTTCAACCAGGCCCTGCGCGCGCGCGGCATCATGAAGGGCGAAAGCAAGTACTATGTCAGCGTGGCCCACACCCAGGCCGACATCGACCACACGATCGGCGCGTGGGAAGAGGCGCTGAAGGAGATCAAGTGAGCCGCTGATTCAAGGTCCCTCGCTGCGGTCGCGTCAAGTGAGGGACCTTTCGTCTCGCTTGGCCTACGGGCTGTCGAGGCCCTTCGACTTCAGGATCTTGCCGTTCTCGGGATTGGCCAGCGCCAGCAGCAGCGCGTTGGCGGCGGCGCGGTTGCGGGTGGCCACGGCGATTCCGCCGGAATAGATCGTGTAGTTCTGCAGCATCAGGGGGATCGGGCCGACGAACTGCACGCCCGGCACGCCCATCAGCTCGCTGCTCTGCTGGAGCGCGACGTCGGCCTTGCCGTCGACGATGCGCTCGGCCGCCAGTCCGCCCTGGACCAGAACGCTCTTCGGCTTGAGCTGGTCGGCGATCCCCATCTGCTGGAAGAGCTGGGCGACGTAGATGCCGCTCGAGCCGCCAGAGGCCGGATCGATGTAGGCGATGGCGCGCGCCGCCAGCAGCGCCTTCTTGAAGCCGTCGGGTTCGGAAATGTCGGGCACCGGCGCGCCCTGTTTGATCGCCATGCCGACGCCGGCGCGGGCCAGTTCCTTGGCGCTGCTCTCTTCGATGCGGTTGCCGAGGAACTGGGCCATCGGGATCGGCGGGATGACCACCACGTCGAAATACTCGCCGGCGGCGACGCGCTTCTGCAGGGCCCCGGTCGTGCCGCTGTCGATCGTCACCTTGTGGCCGGTCTTCTTCTCGAAGTCGGCGACGATTTCGAGAGCGGCCGGCTTGTAGGCGCCCGCCGTCAACAGCTTGAGATCGGCGGCCGAGGCGCCGCCCGCGGCGAGGGCGAACAGGAGGACGAGCAGGACGCGCATGGTTTCCCTCAGGCTGGCGTGCCCATGACGTAGGGCTTCAGCGCAGCATACATCAGCGCGTGCGTCGGTGTCGGGACATTGTGCTTCCGGCCCAGCGCCACGACCTTGCCCGACAGCCAGGGTAGTTCGATCCGATTGCCGCGCAGCAGGTCGACCGCCATCGACGCCATCAGGTGCGGCGGCGCATTGCGGTTGAAGTTGAAGGTCCGCTCGACGATGTCCGCGGGCAGGGTGACGCCCAGGGCGCGCCCGACGGCGGCCACTTCCTCGTAGGCGGCGCCGAACATCGCGTTGATGTCGGCATCGTCGCGCAGCTTGCCGACCGGCAGGCGCGTCAGCGCCATGACGCCGGCATTGGAGGCAAGCAGGATGAACTTGATCCAGAGGTCGGTCAGGATGGCCTCGCTCAGCACGCCGTCGATGCCGGCCTTCCCGCACATCTCGGCGAAGGCCGCGGCGCGCGGGCTGCGGCTGCCGTCGGGTTCGCCGAACACCATGCGCATCACGGTGCCGGTCTGGCGGATCAGGCCGGGTTCCGCGATGGTCGCGCTGATGTTGGCGACACCCGGCATCACCGCGCGGGGGCCCAGGATCGGAATCAGCCGCTCATGGGCATCGACGCCGTTCTGGAGGGTGATGACGGCGGTGTCGGGCCCAATCATCGGCCTGATCGCCATGCCGGCGCTCTCGACGTCCCACAGCTTCACGCAGAACAGCACATAGTCGACCGGCCCGATCTCGGCCGGGTTCTCGGTGGCTTGCGTCGGCTTCAGGTGCGTATTTCCGCGCGCGCTCTCGATTCTCAGCCCGTCCTTCTTCATCGCCGCGAGATGCGCGCCGCGCGCGATGAAGGTGACATCCGCGCCGGCATGCGCGAGCGCCGCACCGTATCCCCCTCCGACGCCGCCGGCGCCGACCACCGCGATCTTCATCGGGCCTGTCTCCTATGCCGCTGTGATGCTGCCGACCAGCAGGCAGCCGACCCGGCCGCTCAGCCGTGTCGGCGCGGTGATGTCCAGCCGCAGTGCGTGGTCCGACGCGAGAATCCGCTCGTTGCCGTCCACCGCCACCGTCGCATCGCCATGAGGACTGTAGGCAATGTGCGTGCCTGGCAGCAGGTGGAGCGTGCGGTCCTCGTCGAGGATGGCGATGTCGACTTTCACCAGGGCCCGGTTGCCGATCAAGTTGACGACCTCCACCGGCCCGGCCTCCAGTCGGCTGACGATGTTCGTTTCACCGGAAAAGCGCACGGGCCGGAAGGGCTGGCGCACGTCGATCTCGCCCTGGGGCGTCTCCAGCACCAACCCGCTGCCGGAGACGAGGACCTGGACGCGATCGTAGCCGGTATAGTCGGAGAACGGTCCGGGCTGCACGATCGGCGTGCGGCCGAACCGCCAGACATCGCCGGAGAAGGCGATGTCGACGGTCGTGCCGCCGCCGTTCTTCCATGGCGTGCGGAGATAGCCGGCGGGCTCGAGCAGCGTGATCATGCGCCGCCCGTTACGGTGCCAGCGTGACGTTCAGTGTCTTGCCGACCGTGTCGTTCCAGGTCTTGACGCAGTCCGGGCCGCAGCGCTTGGCGAAGGACGGCAGGATCGCCTTGGTGAGTGCGTCCTTGCGCAGGGCCTCGTCGGCGGGCGTGACGGGCACCAGCTTCATGCTGGCGGGGGCGCCCTCGCTGCACGGGCCGGTGCCGGTGTTGCAGTTGATGCCGGTCTGCGTCTCGGTCCGCGCCTGCTCGAAGATCGACTTCTCGAGCTTGTTCAGTTCGGTCTGCAGGAAGGCCTGGACCTTGGGATCGAGTGAGTTCCACCACTTCAGGTTCGCGAGCTGGGCGGCCACGCCGAAGTTGACCGGCATGGGGGAGATGAACTTCGCGGCCTCGTGCCACTTCGACTTGTAGCCCGACAGGGCGCCGGTGATGGCGCAGTCGACCACGCCGCTGGCCAGAGCGGGCTGGACCTCGGCGAAGGCGATGTTGAGCGGCGAGCCGCCGATATGGGTCACGAAGGCCTGCTGCGACGCGCCCGACGCGCGGATCTTGCGACCCTTCAGGTCGGCGATGGTGACGAAGGCGTCGCGGCAGTAGAGGACCTGGGCCTGGTAGGAGCCAAAGCCCAGCAGCTTGATGCCGTGCTTCTCCTCGAGGAACTTGGCATAGGCCGGCCGGATCGCGTCGATGACCTTCTCGAGTTCCTCGACGGAACCGACGAGACCGACCAGATCGGCCGCTTCGTTCATCGGCACTTCGCCAGAATTGTAGTTCAGCACGGTGGTGGCGAACTGCAGCGTACCGCTGGAGACCAGGCGGAAGATCTCCGCGCCCTTGAAGCCGAGCTCGGTAAAGGGCTTGACCTGCACCTTGATCGCGCCGCCCGATTCCTTCGGCACGGTCACCGTCCAGAAGGGCACTTCGCGGCTGGTGTACATCGACAGGCCGCCGATGCTGCCCACGACGTTGAACGAGGTCGAGGGCAGGGCGGGCGGTGTCTGCGCCATGGCGTTGCCGAAGGCGAACGAGCCGGCGAGAGCGGCCGCTGCAACGAGATGCTTCAGGAACATGAAATCCTCCTTTGAGAAATCAGGCCTTGAGAAGGGCCGGCAGCCACAGGGCCAGTTGCGGAAAGGCGATCAGGATGCCGATCATGACGATCATCATCGTCACGAAAGGCAGCGCACCGATGCAGAGGTCGGAAAAGGCGCCGGTGCGCCGTACCGCCTGCACCACATAGAGATTGAGGCCGACCGGCGGGGTAATCAGCGCGGCCTCCATCAGGATGACGAAGACGATGCCCCACCAGACCGGGCTGTAGCCCAGCGCCACGATCACCGGCACCACCACCGGCGTCGTGGCGATCATCATGGACAGCGTCTCCATGAAGCAGCCCAGGACCAGATAGAACGCGACGATGGCGACCAGCATGCCGAGCGGCGAGAGGCCGAGCGCCAGCACCGAGTCGGTGATGGCCTTGACCAGGCCGATCGAGACCATGACGAAGTTGAGGAAGAAGGCCGCGATCACGATCAGCATGACCATGCAGGTCGTCCGCACCGTGCCCTCGAAGGCACGCAGCAGGACCGGCACAGTGAGCTGGCCGTTGGCCGCGACGAGGCCCAGCGTGGCCATCAGGCCGAGCGCCGCGGCCTCCGTCGGCGTGGCGATGCCGGCATAGATCGACCCCACCACGACGAGGAACAGGCCGAGCGGCGGCAGCAGGTTCTTCAGGCCCGAGACTCGCTCGTGCCAGAGGTTCGCGGTGTCCTGCCGGGGGCCGGCCCATTGCGGGCGGAACAGGCAGAGGGCCAGCACCATCAGGGAGAACAGTCCCGCCAGCATGAAGCCCGGGATGAAGCCCGCCGCATAGAGATCCGCCACCGACGTGTCGGTCAGCACGGCATAGATGATCATGTTGATCGACGGCGGGATCAGGATGCCGAGCGTCCCGCCGGCGGCGATCGATCCCAGGAACAGTGGCCGGTTGTAGCCGCCCCTGTCCATGTTGGGGATGGCCACCGTGCCGATGGTGGCGGCGGTGGCCACCGAGGAGCCCGAGGTGGCTGCGAAGATCGCGCTCGCGGCGATGTTGGTGTGGATCAGGCGGCCGGGAATGCGCGCGAACCACGGCGTCAGCGCCGCGAACAGGCGCTCGCTCATGCCCGAACGGTGCATCAGCTCGCCCATCATGATGAACATCGGCGCGGCAATCAGGATGAAGTCGTTCGACGAGTTCCAGGCCAGCTCGCCGATCGCGCCGGTCATCGGGAAGAAGGCAAAGCGCTCCGACAGGACATAGGCCATCAGGCCGAGCGCGACGGCGACCGGCAGGCTGATGCCCACCAGGACGACCAGCAGGGTGAAGGCTGTGCCGATCATCGCGGCGTCCCCTGCGCGGGCGGTGCCTGATCGACGCCGGCCTGGCTGATTTCCTCGGTGACGCGCAGGCTGCCGATCAGGGCGTCGAAGCCCGGACCGTCGCCGGCCAGCAGGCGAAGCACGGCCTGGACGGGCAGCAGCACGGCGACACAGGCGAACCAGAAGATGCCGACCCACCAGACGGACTGCGGCAGGGCCATCGGCGTCTGCAGAGCCGACACCGACTTGGCATTCATCGCCATGGATTGCGCGAGCGTGCTCCAGCAGAACCAGGCGAGGGCGACGGCCAGCAGCGCCATCGACAGGGCGGCGAGCAGGTCGAAGGCGACCCGGACGGGCCGGGGAAAGGCGTCGAGCAGGATGTCGACGCGGATATGCGTCTTCGAGGTGGTGGCGAATCCGAGGCCGAGGCCGATGCAGGCGGCCAGGGCGTAGCCCGACACCTCGAAGCTCTCGACCATGCCGCGCTTGAAGAGGTAGCGGGTGATGACGTCGATGGTGATGAGGCCGCTGCAGCCGACGAGGATGATGGCGCCGCCTACCCAGGCGAGAATGCGCGATATGCGCTGGGGCCACGGCTCGGGCGGCAGGAGACTGGACGACTCACGCATCTGTACGAAAATACCCCCGAATGACGGCGCCCCCGCAGCCGTCCGGACCTCAGCAAGGGCCGGGCCATGCTTCCTTGTAGTCTGTCGCCCCGCCGCCCGCTAGGGCACGATCCTCTCCCTGCGGAAGCGCGTCAGCAGGCGCTCGAACATGGCCTCGCTGTCGACCACCTCGTGGAAGCCATGCTGGCGGCTCTTGGTGACATCGGACATCACGTCCCAGTCGGAGCCGAAGACATAGTCGGCGAACGGCCAGGCGACGAGTTGGCCGAAGTCGAACTTCTTCAGCCGGTACTTCTTCGTCATTTCCGCCCAGAGGCCGGCCTTGTCAGCCATCTGCTGGGTCAGGCTGATGGTCTGCAGCTCGCCTACCGGCATGTCGAAAACCCGGGCGATTCGGGGCCAGACGTTGCGCCAGCGGAAGTAATCGCCGTTGGTGATGTTGTAGGCCTGGTTGGCCGCGCGCTTCTCGGTGGCGGCCCACAGCGCCGCGTTGGCGAAATGGGCAGATTCCGTCACTTGGTAGATCGTGCCGTAGGCGCCCGGCTTGCCGGGAAAGCGCAACGGCAGGCCGAGTTCCTTCGAGATCGCGGCATAGACCGCGAGGGCGGGCATGATGCTCATGGCCGTGCCCGGCGCGAAGCCGCACAGCGTCTGGGGTCTTAACTCCGTCCAGCTCCACCGCTTGCCGTGCTGGAAGCCGGTCAGCCAGTCGATCTGGTCGAAATAGAAATCAGGCGGCATGTGACGCGGATCGGTCTCGCGCATCGGCGTCTTCAGGGGACCGAGATGCGTGCCGTAGTATTTCGTGCCGGTGACCAGCACGACGCGCTGCAGTTTGCGCGAGGTCCTGGCGATGGCCGTGACCGAGTTCACCAGCATGTCGCGATTGGGTTCGATCACGGACGCATAGCCCGCCGCGTTGCCGGTGCCGGCCTGGAAGGCGGCATAGAAGACATGCGTGACGTCGCGCAGATCCTTCAGCTTCGCGGTGACGTCGTCGAGGTCGAGCAGGTCGACCGAGACGTGCCGATAGCGCGGGCCGTTCTTCTCCGGTCGGCGCGACAGCCCCACGACCTGCCAGTCGCCCTCGGCCACCAGCCTCTCGACGATGTAGCGGCCGATGACGCCCAGGGCGCCGACCACGACGGCTTTCTTCTGCATGCCTCTACCTCGTCGTCGCGATGGTGCCGTTGGCGATCAGCGTGTCGATTTCAACGGCCGTGTAGCCGTGCTCGTCGAGGATCGCGCGGCTGTGCTGGCCGGGCACCGGTGCCTCGGCGCGCGCCGAGCCGGGGGCCGGCGGCAGCATGCCGGGCAAGGCAGGCACCGGCACTTTCTGCGGCATGCCGGCCTGTTCGAGCCAGTGGATCAGGCCGGTTTCCTTGACATGCGGCTGATTGATGAAGTCGGCGTAGGTGTTCAGCCGCTCATGCATCAGCTTAGCCTCGGTGAGCTTCTCGCTCCAGTGTGACGAGGACTTCGCCTCGATCATCGGCCGGATGATGGCATAGAGCGCCGCTTCGTTGGCGAGACGCGCGGCCGGCGTGGCGAAGCGTTCCTCGTATGCCAGAGCGGGCACGTCCATCAGCCGGCAGAGGCTCTGCCAGTCGCTGTCCTTGAGGGCGAGGATCGACATCCAGCCATCCGCTGTCCTGAACACGCCGCCCGGGACGCCGCCCGGCTTCATCGTACCGCCCTCGAGATGGCAGGCCATCAGCCGGATCGACTGCAGTGCCGTTGCCGACTGCATCAGGCTGACGTCGATGTAGCGCCCTTTCGTTTCGTCGCGTCTTGCATAGAGCGCTGCGCTCACGGCCTGGAAGGCGTAGAGCGCGGTCGACATGTCGACCACGATGACCGGCACGCGATGGGGAATCCCGTCCTCGCCGCGATTCTCGGCCATCATGCCGGTATAGGCCTGCAGCACCGGGTCCATGGCCGGCCGTTCGGCCAGCGGGCCGGTCTGGCCGAAGCCGGAGATCGATACGTAGAGCAGGCGCGGCACGCGCGCCGACACGGTGTCGTAGTCGAAGCCCAGCCGCTTGATGACGCCCGGCCGGAAGCCTTCGAGGAAGATGTCGGCGCCCTGCAGAAGGCGCCACACGATCTCCTTGCCGGCCTCGCTCTTGAGGTCGACCGAGAGGCTGCGCTTGCCCATGTTGCCGATGATCGAGAAGGCGCTATGGCTGCCGTAGTGGACGCCCAGGGTGCGCGCCCAGTCGCCCTCGCCGATTCCCTCGACCTTGACGACCTCGGCGCCGTGCTGGGCCAGCAGCATGGCGCAATAGGGGCCGGCGATGCCCTGGCTCAGGTCGACGACCTTGAGGCCGGCGAAGGGCGCGTCGTAGCTCATGCGAGCTTGACCAGCATCTTGCCGAAGTTCTCGCCACGCAGCAGGCCGATGAAGGCGCGCGGCGCCTTGTCGATGCCCTCGACGATATCCTCGCGGTAGTTGAGCCTGCCGTCGCGGATCCACTCGCCCATCTGGCGCATCGCCGGGCCGTAATGCTGCGCGAAGTCGGTGACGATGAAGCCGCGGGCCATCACGCGCTTGCCGACGAAGGTGCCGAGCAGGCGCGGTCCCATCGAGGCGCCCGTCGCATTGTATTGCGAGATCGAGCCGCACAGCGCGACCCTGCCGAAGAAGTTGATGTTGCGCAGGACCGCGTCGGTGATCTCGCCGCCGACATTGTCGAAATAGACGTCGGGTCCGTTGGGACAGGCGGCGCGCAGCGCAGCGTCGAGGTCCTTCTCTTCCTTGTAGTCTATGCAGGCATCGAAGCCGAGCTCGTCCTTCACGAAGGCGCACTTCTTAGCGCCGCCGGCGATGCCGACGGTGCGGCAGCCCATGATCCTGGCGATCTGGCCCACCACCTGGCCGACCGCGCCGGAGGCCGCCGACACCACGACCGTCTCGCCCGGCTTGGGCTGGCCGACATGGAGCAGGCCGAAGTATGCGGTCATGCCCGGCATGCCCAGCACGCCATTGGCGGTCGAGATCGGCGCCAGCGAGGGATCGACCTTGCGCAAGGCGGGGCCGCCGCCGATCGCGTATTCCTGCCAGCCGAGACGATCCTCGACGATGTCGCCCACCTTGAAGTCAGGATGCTGCGAGGCCACGACCTCGCCCACCGTGCCACCGGTCATCACCTCGCCGAGTCCGACCGGCGAAGCGTAGGAGGCGGCGTCGCGCATGCGACCGCGCTGGTAGGGATCGAGCGAGAGGTAGTGGACCTTGACCAGCACCTCGCCGTGGCGTGGCTCGGGCACCGGCACTTCCTCGACGCGAAAATCGGATTCGACGGGCTCGCCGGGCGGGCGGCGGACGAGAACGACACGGCGGTGCGTTTTGGGAATGGTCATGAGCGGTTGCCTCCGATTTGCTTTGGGCCCCACCATAGCGCGGGATTTGCAGGAGCTGCCATGCCGACGATCCGCCGCCTTTCGTTCATCGGACTCGAGTATTCCTTCGCGCCGGAAAAGGCCTACGGCATGTCGCGCGGCGGCGGGTTCCGACGCCAGGGCGGGTTGGTCGAGGTCGAGACCGACCAGGGCGTGACGGGACTGGGCGAGGCTTTCGGCAATCCTCATGTGACGCGGGAGTATTTCCGCATGCTCGAGCCCATGTTCCTGGGCCGCAGCGTGTTCGATTTCGACCATGTCGAGGCCAAGGTGCGCAACGCGATCTATCATCTGGGTGTCGGGAACCAGCTCACCTCCTGCCTCGCCGCCATCAACGTGGCGCTGTGGGATGCCATGGCCCGCGGCTTCGGCGTGCGCGTGTGCGACCTGATCGGCGGCTGCGGCGCGACGCGCTTCCCGGCCTATGCCTCGACCGGCTTCTTCTCCGACGATCCCGACCGCCAGCTCGAACACATGATGGCGGAGGCGGCGGCGCATCCCTATGCCGGCGCCAAGATCAAGATCGGCCGCGGCATCCGGAGCGACGTCGAGCGCGTGAAGCTCGCGCGCGAAGCGATCGGACCGGACAAGCTGCTGCTGGTCGACATCAACGGTGCCTATACCGCCGACGTGGCGTTGGAATGCGCGCGCGCGATCGAACCCTTCGGCATCCACTGGATCGAGGAGCCGCTGCCGCCGGGCGATATCCGCGGCTATGCCGAACTGCGGCTACGCTCACCGATCGCTCTGGCGGCGGGTGAGGCGCACCATACGGTTCGTGATTTCCGTGCGCTGATCGACGGCCGCTGCATCGACATCGTGCAGCCCTCGATCCCCGGCGTCGGCGGCATCACCGAGGCCAAGCGCATCGTGGCGCTGGCGCACGCCCAGAACCTGCGGGTCGCGCCGCATGTCTGGGGCGGCGCGGTGGGCCTGGCAACGGCCTGCCATTTCCTCGCGGCCCTGCCGGCAACGCCGCACACCGAGCATCCGCCGCATCCCTCGATGCTGGAATACGACATGAGCGACAACGAGCTGCGCACCAAGCTGCTCAAGAGGCCGCTCAGGCTCGAAGCCGGGCACATCCTGTTGCCGGAAGGTCCCGGACTCGGCATCGAGTTGGATATGGATGCCGTCGAACGCTACCGGGTCTGCTGATGCCGCCGGTCAAGGTCGACCCCGGCAAGGTCCGCGAGTTTGCGACGGAAGCCGGCTTCTACAAATGGCTGGCCCGGTATCACGACAGGGAAAGCGAAGTCTGGATCAAGATCCATAAAGTGGGCTCGGGCCTCAGGTCGATCACGCCCAGGGAGGCGATCGACGTCGCCTTGTGCTGGGGCTGGATCGACGGCATTCGCAAGGGCCTCGACGAGAAGAGCTTCCTGCAACGCTACACGCCGCGCGGCCGCAAGAGTGTCTGGAGCCAGATCAACGTCGACAACGTTGCTCGCCTGATCGAGGACGGCCGTATGACCGAGCATGGCTTGAGGCAGGTCGAGGCGGCGAAGAAGGACGGCCGCTGGAATCGTGCCTATCGGGCCAAGGACTCGAAGCTGCCCGATGATCTACAGGCTGCCATCGACGCCGAGCCCAAGGCGAAGGCGATGGTGGCGAAGCTCACCGCCCAGAACCGCTTCGCGCTCGTCTTCCGAACCGAGAGCATGAAGACCGAGGCGGGTCGCAAGAAGAAGATCGAGGCCTTCGTGCAGATGCTGAAGCGCGGCGAGACGATCCATCCGCAGGGCAAGAAGCGAGCGTAAAGCGGTTGACTCAGAGGAGCGCGTCAACGCAGCGTTGGATCCAGCCGGTCGCGCAGCCAGTCGCCCAGCAGGCTGATCGACAGCGTCGTCAGCACGATCGTCGCGGCCGGGGCCAGCATGATCCAGGGCGCGTGGCTGATGTATTCGCGGCCATAGCCCACCATGTTGCCCAGCGACGCGAGCGGCGGCTGGACGCCGAGGCCCAGGAACGACAGGCCGCTCTCCAGCAGGATGATCTCGGGGAAGGTGAGCGTCATCGACACGATCAGGGTCGAGGCGATGTTGGGCAGGATGTGCAGGCCGTAGATGCGGGCCGGGCCGGCGCCGAGCTGGCGGATCGCGGCGGCATAGCCCTGCTCGTTGGCGGCGAGCGTAAGGCCGCGCGAGATTCGGGCGTAGCGTTCCCAGGAGTGGAAGCCCATCAGCGCGATGAACAGCGGCAGGCTGTTGCCGAGGAAGGCCAGCACCGCGAGCGCGATGATCATGAAGGGCATGCTGGCCTGGAAGTCGATGGCCATCAGCACGACCTGCTCGACTCCCTTGCGGAAGTGCGCGGCGAGGAAGCCCAGCGCCGTGCCGAGCGTCGTTGCGATGATCGTGCCGAAGAAGGCGATCAGCAGGCTCATGCGGATCGACATGATGAGCCGCGAGAGCACGTCGCGGCCGAGCTCGTCGGTGCCCAGCGGATGGGCCCAGGTGCCGCCCATCAGCGCGGGCGGCGCCAGCCGCGCCTTGAGATCGAGCGCGGTGATGGAATAGGGCACGAGGAAGTCCGCACCCAGCGCTGTCACGACCATAAGCGCCAGCCAGGCGAGCGCCAGGGTGACCCCCACCGGCAGGGCGGGGAGCCGGCGACGGAGGGCGGGAGCGGGAGCGCGTTCGGCGATCGCCATGCTGTTCGTCCTAGTGCGCCGCGGCGGTGCCGCGCACGCGCGGGTCGAGCCAGCCATAGGCGAGGTCGACGGTGAGGTTGGCCATCACCATCCAGGCCGCGATCACCATCAGGATGGCCTGCACGACCGCGAGGTCGCGGTTGGCCACGGCCGACACCAGCAGTCGGCCGATGCCCGGCCAGGCGAAGACGCTTTCGACGACGACGGCGCCGGCCACCAGGCTACCGACCATGAAACCGATGATGGTGACCGTGGGGATGGCGGCATTGGGCAGCGCGTGGCGCGTGACGACGGCATGCCAGGTCACGCCCTTCGCCGAGGCCGCGCGGATATAGGGCTGGCCCAGCACCTCGAGCATGGCCGAGCGCGTGAAGCGCGCCATGATCGCCGCACCACCGGTGCCCAGCGTCAGGATGGGCAGGATGGCGGAAGACAGGCCGTCGCTGCCGCTCGCCGGCAGCCAGCCGAGCTGGACCGCGAACACCAGCACCAGCAGCAGCGCCAGCACGAAGCTCGGCATGGTGAAGCCCGCGACCGACGCCGCCATGGTCAGCCGGTCGGCCATCGAGTTGCGATGCAGGGCGGCGTAGATGCCGGCGGGAATGCCGAGGCCGATCTTGAGCGCCAGTGCCGGCAGGGTGATGGAGAGGGTCGCCGGGACCCTTTCCATCACGAGGTCGATGGCGGGCCTTCCGTCGCGCATCGACTTGCCGAAATCGCCGGTGAGGGCATGGCCGATATAGGACAGATACTGGTCCCAGATCGGTTGGTTGAGGCCCCAGGATTCGCGAAACGCCGCGATCGCCTCGGGCGGCGCATCGACCGACATGATGAGCAGCGCCGGATCGCCCGACAGGCGCAGCACCACGAAGGCGAAGGTCATCACGAACAGGATGGTGAGACCCGCGCGCAGCAGGCGCGAGGTGGCGAACATCAGCATCAGGCGGCGACCTGCAGGGCGGGTTCGTGGACGCGGTGGCAGGCGACCAGACGTCCGCCATTCGACGGCTGCAAGGTCGGCGCCTCGGCACGGCACTGGGCGGTGGCGAAGGGGCAGCGCGTGTGGAAAGCGCAGCCGGAAGGCACATTCACCGGGTTGGGCGGGTCGCCCTGCAGCAACAGGCGTTGGCGCTTCGGGCCGCCGCCGATACTCACGGTCGGGATCGCGGCCACCAGCGCGCGCGTGTAGGGGTGCGCCGGCGTGGCGAACAGGCTATCGGCCTCGCCTTGCTCGACGATGCGGCCGAGATACATGACGGCCACGTCGTGGCTCACCTGGCGCACGACCTTGAGGTCGTGGCTGATGAACAGATAGGCGATGCCCAGCCGTTCCTGCAGATCCAGCAGGAGGTTCACGACCTGCGCCTGGATGGACACGTCGAGTGCCGAGATCGGCTCGTCGCAGACCAGCAGGTCAGGCTTCGTCATCAGGGCACGGGCGAGCACGACGCGCTGGCGCTGGCCGCCCGACAATTCGTGCGGATAGCGCTCGTACTGGTGCCGCTGCAGGCCAACCGACTCCATGGCCGCCAGCGCGCGGTCGCGGCGCTCGGCGGCCGGGGCCTGTTCGTGGATGACCAGCGGCTCCCCGATCTGCGTGCCGATCGGCAGGCGGCGGTCGAGGGCGCCCAGCGGATCCTGGTAGACCATCTGGATGTGACGGCGCAGACCGCGCCAGGCCGGCGTATTCAAGGACGGCAGGGGTGCGCCGCGATAGCGAACCGTGCCCGCGGTGGGCGGTACCAGCCCCAGCACAAGCTTGCCGGTCGTCGACTTGCCGCAACCTGACTCGCCGACCAGACCCAGGGTGCGGCCCGGATGGAGGGCGAGAGACACGCCGTCGACGGCGCGAAGCACCGCCTTGGGAGCGAAGAGACCCTGGCTGGAACGGACCTGGTAGTGGCGACGGAGGTCAGTGGCCTCCAGCAGCGCGCTCATTCGGCAGCCTGCTGCTGATGCCAGGCGGACGTGCCGGCCTCCAAGCGACGATGACAGGCGGCGACGTGGAGGAAGCCGACGGTGCGCGACGGCGGCGGCACCGTCGCGCATTTCGTTTCGGCGACGGGGCAGCGCGGCGCGAAGCGGCAGCCCGCCGGCATGGCGCCGGGCTCGGGCACGGTGCCGGGGATGGCGGCGAGGCGGCGGCGCGGACCGGTGAGGGCGGGGAGCGCGGCGAGCAGGCCCTGC